>CAWBAL010000043.1:0-319010 GCA_963786695.1 uncultured Actinomycetota bacterium | reverse complement strand
GTTCGCCGTCGAGCCGCTTGGCCGTCACCGTGCCGCCGAAGGTCAATGGCTGCCCCGGAAACGCGACACCGCGGTTCTGCACCGAGTATTCGACGAGCCTGCCGCGTCCGCCGATCCAGTCGGTGATCGCGCGGGCCAGCAGGGCGGCCTGCAGTGGTCCCTGCACCAGCACGTCGTCGTAGCCCTCGACATCGCGCGCCCACTGCTTGTCGTAGTGGATGCGATGGCCGTTGTAGGTGGCGGCGGAGAAGAAGAACATCTGCGTCTCGTCGACGGTGACGGTCAGCGGTGGCAGTTCGTCACCGGGTTCGACATCGTCGTAGAACAGCTGGGTCATGGTCGCGCGATCATCGACGTGGTGGCCTCGGCCACCAGTTCACGGTTCTGGTTGTGGTAGACGGTGTGCCAGGTGACGAGCACGAATCGTCCTGACCGGCCTTCCTTTTCGACGATGTCGGAGATGGTGCGGACCATCTCGATCTCGTCGCGGTGATAGGCAGGCAGGTGAAACGTCGTGCTCTCCCCGCCGGCCATCCGCCGCGGGGCGTTGCGGGAAGGACAGGCTGCCCGACACCGCGCCCGACGAACCGTCTGGCCGCAGGCTCGACAGCGGCGCCACACCCAGGATCGCGTACTGCAGGTACAGCGGCGGGCAGATCACGTCGCGGTAGCCGTTGGCGCGCGCATAGTCCGGGTCGAACCACAGCGGATTGTCGTCGCCGACCGCGGCGGCCCAGCGCTGCCAGTCGCGGCGGATAACCTCCCCCGTAGCCGTCGCGGCGACGGTGCCGACCCGCGCGGCGGTCTCCGCGTCGATCAGGCTCTCGGTCACAGGCCGTCCTTTCGCCGCAACCGTTCTCCGATCGCCGCGCGACTCACCTCGTCGTCGTCCAGCCAGGTCGCGGCGACGTCGGCTCCCCCGCCCAGGGTCGACAGGACCCGGGCTCGTTCGGACCACAGGTACAGATCCGTTTCGACGACGTAACCCATCCCGCCGTGCAGCTGGTGCGCGTCGAGGGTGGCCCACTTGGCGGCGGTGGCCGAATGCATTCGGGCGATCGCGGTTTCGCGCACCGCGATCCGCCCGTGGCCGATCCGGAAGACGGCGGACTGGGCGGCAAGCCGCGCCGCCGTCAGCGCGATGTGCATGTCGGCCACGATGTGCTGGGCGGCCTGGAAGGAGGCGATGGGCCGGCCGAACTGGTGACGCAGGGTGGTGTAGGCCACGGTGCGGTCGAGCACGGCCTCGCCGACGCCGACCAGGTCCAGCGAGGTCAACGCGACAGCCGCGTTGGCGGTGCGGCGCAGTTGGTCACGGTCTAGGGGCTTGCCGTCGTTGAGCACATCGTCGACGGCCACGTCGTCGAACCGCACGCAAGCGGCGCTGTGTCCGCCCATCAGCGTCAAAGGCCGCACCGTGACCCCGGGTGCCCGCAGATTGCAGACGAATCCCAGAGTGCGGCCGGAGGCGTCCATCCCCGATACGACGACCAGGCCGGCAGTTTCGGCATCGTTGACGAAATCGGCTGTGCCGGTGAGCCGCCAGCCCCCCTCCGGTTCGCGGTCGGCGCGCAGGGCGGCGGTGACATCGGCCGCGTCGTTGGCGTTCCACAGCGCGGTGGTGGCCGAGGTGCGACCGGCAGCGAGATCCGGCAGCCACCGGTGACGGGATTCCTCCCCGCCGAGCATGAGCACGGCATGGGCGGCCAGCACCGTGCCATATGCCGACAGCGGGCACAGCGCACGGCCGGCCTCGCGGGCGAAGACGCCCAGTTCCGAAAGGGTTCCGCCGGAGCCGCCGTATTCCTCCGATATGCCGAGCCCGAGGATGCCCGCGGCGGCCAGCGCATCCCACGGGTCGGCCCCACGGGCCGCGAGCAGCCCGCGCAGCATCGCCGCAAGGTCGCGGTCATCCTGTGTGGCAACGAGTTTCATGTCAGCGTCCGTAGGAGGGCATGCCGTGGCCGCGCTGGGCAATGACGTCGCGCAGGACCTCGTTGGTGCCGCCGCCGAACCGCATCAGCGGCGCGAAGCGGTAGAGCTTCTCGAAACGCCCGCCCGCCGGGGCCTCCGGGTTGCGGTGCGCGAGCAGGCCTTCAGCGCCCAGCAGGTCGATGCCCAGATCGGCGATGCGTTGGCGCAGTTCACTGCTGAACACCTTCTCGACGCTGACCTCGACCGTCGGGATCACTCCGCCGGCCAGCATCGAGGACGCCTCGTAACCCATCAGCCCGGCCACCTCGACGTCGGCCTCGGTCTGGGCCAGCCGGCGCCGGAACGCCGGGTTGTCGATCGGTACGCTGCCGTCGCGGCGCGGCATCCGGGCCAGCACCTGCAACTCGTCGAGTGCGCGGCGAAGGTCGCCGGCATTGGTCAGTGCGCCGCGCTCCAGGTCCAGCGCCCCGGTGATGTAGGCCCAGCCGCGGTTCTCCTCGCCGATGAGGTTGCCGACCGGAACGCGGACGTCGTCGAAGAACACCTCGTTGGTCCGGTACCCCGACCAGGCGATCAGCGGTCGGATCCGCACCCCGGCACTGTCGACGGGAACGACGATCACCGAGATACCGCGATGCCGCTGCGCACTGGGATCGGTTCGCACACAAAGCCATTCGTGCGTGGAGCGCTGCGCACCGCTGTTCCAGATCTTGGATCCGTTGATCACCCACTCGTCGCCGTCCCGAACCGCCCGCGTCCGCAGCGATGCCAGGTCGGTGCCGGCGTCCGGCTCGGAATACCCGAGCGCACAGGTCATTTCACCACGGGCGATGAGCGGCAGGAACTCACGCTTGTTCTGCTCGGTGCCGTGGCGCATGATCATCGGCGCGATAGACGTGACGGTCAGATCCGGCCCGGGGGCGCCCCAGTACTCGAACTCCGACATCAACAGGTGCAGGTGCACCGCACCCAGTCCCAGCCCGCCGTACTCGGCCGGCCAGTTCAGCCCGAACCAGCCCTTGGCGCCGAGCTTGCGCCGGAAGGCGGCCACCTCCCCGCCGGGATGCTCCAGATTGTGCTCGGCGATCTCGGCCCGCAGGGCATCAGTGAGGTTCTCGCGCAGGAACTCACGCACCTCGCCCAGCCAGGCCAGCTGGTCGGCGTCGAGGTCGAAATCCACACTGCGCACCCTAATGGACTAGTTAGTCCGTCAAGGCTTTTTGGTATGGGCCGAGATGTCACATTTCCGGGCCGACGGGCATCTAGAGGGTATGACCATTCGCCTAGAACCACTCAAGCCCGAACGGGCGCCGCTGTTGACCCGCCTGATGTACCGCTACGCCAAGCGTCGCTTCGGGGAGGTTCCCGAACCGTTCGCCGTCTACGCCCACCACCCGCGCCTGTTGCGGGCCAATGCCGTGCACGAGGGCCTGCTGCAGCGGGCGTCCACGACGCTGCCCGCCAGCGTCCGCGAACTCGCGGTGTACTGGACCGCCCGCACGGTCGGCTGCTCCTGGTGCGTCGACTTCGGCGCCATGCTGATGCGACTGGAGGGCCTGGACATCGACCGTCTCAAGCACATCGACGACTACGCCACCTCACCGCTCTACACCGACGACGAGCGCGCCGCGATCGCCTACGCCAACGCGATGACCACCGACCCGCACACCGTCACCGATGAGCAGGTCGAGGATCTGCGCCGGCGCTTCGGCGCGGCCGGCGTGGTCGAGCTGACCTATCAGATCGGCGTGGAGAACATGCGGGCGCGGATGAACTCCGCGCTGGGCATCACCGAGCAGGGGTTCGGCTCGGGCGCGACCTGCCGCGTTCCGTGGGCGACCGAGGCGAATTGACGCAACCGGAAGTGAACGGACCCCGACACGCACGAATCCGCGAACTGGGGCCTCAGAATCCACCGATTCCATTGCCAGAGGCCTGGTAGCTAGACAAATTCCGTAGTTACCGCGCGCATCTGCCACTGAAACCGTAGTCTCGTCTCGTTCAAACGCGGTCGGTCCCCGGCCGTTCGTACGGCGTTCAAGCAGGAGATGCCATGGCCAAAGGTGAGCTGCAGCTCGAGCCCGCTGCCCCGGGCCAATCCGTCGAAAGCAAGGGCCTCAAGGGCGGCGCGCTGGGACTGGTGTCCAGCATCGTCGTCGGGATGGCCTCCACGGCCCCGGCCTACTCCCTGGCCGCGACCCTCGGCCTGATCGTCGCCAGCGGCGGTGCGCTGCTGGCCGGCGTCAAGGCCCCGGCGATCGTGCTGCTGGCCTTCATCCCGATGTACATGATCGCGGTCGCCTACCAGGAGCTGAACAAGGCCGAGCCGGACTGCGGCACCACGTTCACCTGGGCGTCGCGCGCGTTCGGCCCGCTGGTCGGCTGGATGGGCGGCTGGGGCATCATCGCCGCCGACGTCATCGTCATGGCCAACCTGGCCCAGATCGCGGGCGCCTACTCGTTCACCTTCGTCGGCGGCCTGGGCTGGACGTCGGTGGCCGACCTGGCCAGCAGCACGCTGTGGTCCACGGTGGCCGGCGTCATCTGGATCATCGTGATGACCTACATCTGTTATCGCGGCATCGAGGTGTCGGCGCGCATCCAGTACGGCCTGCTCGGCATCGAGCTGGTCGTCCTGGTCGTGTTCTCGATCGTCGCGCTGTTCAAGGTGTACACGGGCAAGGCCGAGACGTACTCGCTGCATCCCGTCGCTGTCCTGGTTCTGGCCGGCCGGACTGGACTTCGGCACCGTCATCGCGCCGGCCATCCTCACCGCGATCTTCATCTACTGGGGCTGGGACACCGCGGTGGCCTGCAACGAGGAGTCCGACGATCCGGGTCGCACCCCCGGTCGCGCCGCCGTCATCTCGACCTTCCTGCTGCTGGCCACCTACGCGCTGGTCAGCGTTGCCGCCATCGCGTTCGCCGGCGTCGGCACCGAGGGCATCGGCCTGGGCAACCCGGAGAACGCCGCCGACGCCTTCGCCGCCATCGGTCCGGACCTGTTCGGCGACAGCGTCATCGGCAAGATCGGCCTCGCTGCTGCTGGCGGCGTCGATCCTGACCTCGGCGTCGGCGTCCACGCAGACCACGATCCTGCCGACCGCGCGCACCACGCTGTCGATGGGTGTCTACAAGGCGCTGCCCGACGTCGTTCGCCAAGATCCACCGCAACTACCTGACCCCCACCGTCTCGACGATCGTGATGGGCGTCGGTGTCGATCGTGTTCTACGTGCTGTTCACGCTGGTCAGCCCGAACCTGCTGTCGGCGCTGATCGGCTCGGTCGGCCTGATGATCGCGTTCTACTACGGCCTGACCGGCTTCGCGTGCGTGTGGTTCTACCGCAAGGACCTGACCAAGTCGACCTGCGCGACTTCATGATGCGCGGCGTGGTTCCGCTGCTGGGCGGCCTGATCCTGCTGGTGGTCTTCGCCTACGGCCTGATCCAGTACGCCAAGCCCGACTGGCTCACCGACGACGACGGCAACAACGTCACGATCTTCGGCTACGGCGCGGTGGCGGTGGTCGGTATCGGCGCGCTGGTACTCGGCGTCGTCGTGATGATCATCTGGTGGCTCATGTCGCCGGACTACTTCCGCGGCCGCACCCTGTCCCGGCGCTCCAGCGCCGACCTGGTGCTGACGCCGGCCACGGCGGTCGAGCCGATGTTCGGCCTGCCCGACTCCGGCGACATGCCGACGGTCATCGCGCCTGACCTGTCGAACCTGCCGCCGGGTGAGACGGCCGTCAACCCGGAGACCGGTGAGGAGTTCACCAAGACGCCGCAGGCTTAGCCTTCAAGCGCCGACAGTAACGCCACGGCGGGATCTCGAGATTTCCCGCCGTGGCGTTACTGTCGCGCTTTACCGCAGCTTGAAGATCGTTCGGTGCCAACCCTTTTCGGCCACACCGGTGATGTCGCTCATCACGTGCTTGATGGTGAGGTACTCCTCGAAGGAGTAGTCGCTCATGTCCTTGCCGAAGCCGGAGGCGCCCACGCCGCCGTGCGGCATCTCGCTGATGATCGGGATGTGGTCGTTGATCCACACGCAGCCGGCGTTGATCTCGCGCGAGGCGCGCTGCGCGCGGTAGACGTCGCGGGTCCACGCCGAGGCCGCCAGGCCGTAGACGGTGTCGTTGGCCTGGCGCAGCGCGTCGTCGTCGCCGTCGTGCGGGCGCACGGTCAGCACCGGGCCGAAGATCTCGTCGCGGTAGACCTCGGAGTCCTCGGTCACGTCGGCGATCAGCGTCGGCAGATAGAAGGAGCCGGGCAGATCCGGCACCTTGCCGCCGGCGACCACGCGGCCGCCCTGATCCGGTGCGCCGGCCACCATCGCGGCGACCCGGTCGCGGTGCATCCGCGAGATCAGCGGGCCCATGTCGGTGTCGGGGTCCTGCGGGTCACCGACGACGACCTTGCTCATCAGCTCGGCCACCCCGGCGACGAAGTCGTCGTAGAGATTGCGGGCGACGATGGCTCGGGTGGCCGCGGTGCAGTCCTGCCCCGAGTTGATCAGCGAGCCGGCCACCGCGCCGTTGATGGCGGCGTCGAGGTCGGCGTCTTCGAACACCACGAACGGCGCCTTGCCGCCGAGTTCGAGCTGGGTCCGGTGGCCGTGCACGGCGGCCGCGGCCATCACCCGGCGGCCGACCGCCGTGGAGCCGGTGAAGGTGACGACGTCGACGTCGGCGTGTCCGGCCAGCGCGGTACCGACGTCGGGACCCGCGCCGGTGACGACGTTGAGCACCCCGTCGGGCAGGCCGGCCTCGGTGGCCAGCCGCGCCAGCGTCAGCGTGGTCAGCGGCGTCAGCTCGGCGGGCTTGATCACCACCGAACAGCCGGCGGCAAGCGCGGGGATCACCTTCCACACCGCCATCTGCAGCGGGTAGTTCCACGGGCTGATCGTCGCGACCACCCCGACCGCCTCGCGCCGGATGGACGAGGTGTGGTCGCCGGAATACTCCGCGGTGGCCTTGCCCTCCAGGTGGCGGGCCGCCCCGGCGAAGAAGGCGATGTTGTCGATGCTGCCGGGCACGTCGAACTCGGTTGCCAGCCGCACCGGCTTGCCGGTCTGGCTGACCTCCTCGGCGATGAGCTGCTCGGCGTTGGCCTCGACCAGCTCGGCCAGCCTGGCCAGCACGGCCGAGCGCTCGGCGGGCGTCGCGGTCTTCCAGCCGGGCAGTGCGGCGCGGGCGGAGGCGACGGCGGCGTCGACGTCGGCCGCCGTGGCCAGCGCCAGCTCGGCGACCGTGCTGCCGTTGGCCGGATTGACCACCTGGTGGACGGTGCCGCCGGTCACCACGGCTGCGCCATCGATCCAGCTACTGGGCACAATTCGGGTCTTGTCAGAGGTGAGTGCAGTCACCCGGCAACGGTAACCGACGACCAGCACCGCTGCTACGCATTCCCGCAGTCTGAACGGGTCTAGACCACCTATTTCATCGAACGCGTTGCTTAAAACAACGGATTCCGTGCACAATCATGGGCATGCGCGACTCGGGAATACCGGCCAGTCGGTTTCCCGTCCGCGCCGTCGGGTCCGGAGCGTCAGCGGCGTTCCAACTCGACGAGATGTCCAAGGCCATCATCGAAAAGCTTCAGCAGGACGGTCGGCGATCCTACGCCGGAATCGGCAAGGCCGTCGGTCTGTCCGAAGCGGCGGTGCGACAGCGCGTGCAGCGACTCGTCGACTCCGGGGTGATGCAGATCGTCGCGGTGACCGATCCGATGCAACTCGGATTCGCCCGCCAGGCGATGATCGGCATCCGCTGCACCGGCGACACCACCAAGGTCGCCGAGAAGCTGGCCCAGATCGATGCCGTGGACTACGTCGTGCTCACCGCGGGCACCTTCGACGCCATCGTCGAAGTCGTGTGCGAGGACGACGCCGAGCTGCTCGAGCTGCTCAACACCGAAATCCGCGCGGTACCCGGCGTCACGGCAACCGAGACGCTGGTCTACCTGAAACTCGTTAAACAACAATACAATTGGGGTACCCGATGACAACGACCGCCAGCCAGAACCTGACCGCCGAACTCGGCGCCAAGGCCGATCGGCACCTGTGGGGCCACTTCGCCCGGCACGGGGCCGGCATCACTCCGCCGATCATCACCCGCGGCGAGGGCGTCTACATCTACGACAGCAACGGCAAGCGCTACATCGACGGCCTGTCGGGGCTGTTCGTCGTGCAGGTCGGCCACGGCCGCGAAGAGATCGCCGAGGCCGCTGAAGAAGCAGGCCGAGACGCTCGAGTTCTTCCCGCTGTGGTCCTATGCCACCCCGCCGGCCATCGAGCTGGCCGAGCGGCTGGCCAATTACGCGCCCGGCGACCTGAACCGGGTGTTCTTCACCACCGGCGGCGGCGACGCCGTCGAGTCGGCGTGGAAGCTGGCCAAGCAGTACTTCAAGCTGACCGGCAAGCCCGGCAAGTACAAGGTGATCTCGCGGGCCATCGCCTACCACGGCACCCCGCACGGCGCGCTGGCCATCACCGGCCTGCCGACGTTCAAGGCGCCGTTCGAGCCGATCACGCCCGGCGGCTTCCGGGTGCCCAACACCAACTTCTACCGCGCGCCCGAAGGCCACGACACCGACGAGCAAGGAGTTCGGGCAGTGGGCGGCCAACCGGATCGCCGAGGCCATCGAGATGGAGGGCCCCGACTCGGTCGCGGCGGTGTTCCTCGAGCCGGTGCAGAACGCCGGCGGCTGCTTCCCGCCGCCGCCCGGATACTTCGAGCGGGTCCGCGAGATCTGCGACGAGTACGACGTGCTGCTGGTCTCCGACGAGACGATCTGCGCGTTCGGCCGCATCGGTTCGATGTTCGCCTGCAACGACTTCGGCTACGTGCCCGACATCATCACCTGCGCCAAGGGCCTGACTTCGGGGTACGCCGCCGATGGGTGCGATGATCGCCTCCGACCGGCTGTTCGAGCCGTTCAACGACGGTGACACGGTGTACGCGCACGGCTACACCTGGGGCGGGCATCCCGTCTCGGCCGCGGCGGCGCTGGCCAACCTCGACATCTTCGAGCGCGAGGGTCTCAACGACCACGTCAAGACGACCGCGCCGGCGTTCCGGGCGACCCTGGAGCGGCTGCTGGACCTGCCGATCGTCGGTGACGTCCGCGGCGAGGGCTTCTTCTACGGCATCGAGCTGGTCAAGGACAAGGCGACCAAGGAGATCCTCGACGACGAGCTGTCCGAGTGGCTGCTGCGCAGCTTCCTGTCCGTCGAGCTGTTCGAGGCCGGGCTGTACTGCCGCGCCGACGACCGCGGTGACTCGGTGGTGCAGCTGGCCCCGCCGCTGATCAGCGACCAGGCGCTGTTCGACGAGATCGAGTCGATCCTGCGCCGGGTGTTCACCCAGGCCTGGGACCACCTGCAGACTCGCGGCGATGCCTGGCACTAAGCCGCCGATCGATCCGGTCCGGTGGCAGCCACCGCCGGTCGAACCGCTGCCCGAGTTCGGGCCGGCGCAGCTCACGCTGGTTGCGCTCCCGGGTGAGCAGCCCGAGGACATCGTCGTCGACGCCGACGGCGCGCTGTGGACCGGTCTGGTCGACGGCCGCGTCGTCCGCATCGACGGCGACGGCCGGACGCACGGTGGTCGGCCGGACGACCGGCCGCCCGCTGGGAATGACGGTGGCCCGCGACGGGCGACTGCTGATCTGCACCAGCCCGGGCGGCCTGGTGGCCATGAACCGCGACACCGGCGAGACCGAGGTGCTCGTCGAATCGGTGAACGGCAGGCGCCTTCAGTTCTGCTCGAACGTCGTCGAATTGCCGGACGGCACAATCTATTTCACCGAGTCGACGGCCAAGTTCGCCTTCGAGCACTTCAAGGGCGCGATCTTCGAGTCCCGCGGCGACGGCGGCTTGTTCCGTCGCGACCCCGACGGCACGGTGAGCACGCTGCTCGACCACCTCTACTTCGCCAACGGCCTGACCCCGACGGTGGACGGGTCGGCGCTGGTGTTCGCCGAGACCCAGGCCCGACGGCTGTCCAAGTACTGGCTGACCGGGCCGAAGGCCGGGACCGTCACGCCGCTGGCGGTGAACCTGCCCGGCGATGCCGGACAACCTGTCGACGGGCACCGACGGCCGGATCTGGGTGCGCGATGGTGTCGGCGCGCAACGCCGCGGCGGATCTGCTGTCGCCGCGCTCCCCGCGCCTGCGCACGCTGTTGTGGAAGCTGCCCGACAAGCTGCAGCCGCAGATCGTGCCGATCGGTGTGGGCGGTCGCGTTCGACCCCGACACCGGGGCGGCGGTCTCGGGGGTGCACATGAAGCATCCGGAGTTCGGGCTCGTCACCGGACTCGTGGAGCGAGACGGCCGGCTGTGGCTGGCCACCATCGGGCATGCGGCGGTCGCCCACTGCCCGCTGCCAAGCTAACAATTGCATCAATAACCACACCAGTCACAGCGCGGCTGCGTGGTTTCGGCGCGGGAATCCCTTAATCTGCCATTCGATGGCGACCTCGAAGACATGGGTGCGGTGTGCGGCCGCGCTGGCCGCGGCCGCTGTGCGTTGTCGGCACGCCCGCGATCGCGTGGGCCGAGCCCAACGCTGCCCCCGACCCCAATACCTGCCCGTACAAGGTGGCGACGCCGCCTGCCGTCGACTCCTCGGAGGTGCCGGAGGCGGGCGATCCGCCGCTGCCGCTTCCGGTTCCGGCCAAGCCGGTCGGCGGCGACGCCCTGTCCGGTTGCGGGGTGATCGTCGCGCCGAACACCCCACCGGTACCCGGCGACGTCTCGGCCGAGTCGTGGTTGGTCGCCGACCTCGACACCGGCGACATCATCGCCGCCCGCGACCCGCACGCCCGGCACCGTCCGGCCAGCATCATCAAGGTGCTGACCGCGATGCAGTCGATCAACGAGCTGCCGCTGAACAAGATGGTCGAAGGCACCCAGGACGACGCGAACGCCGAGGGCACCCGGGTCGGCGTCGACGTCGGCGGCCACTACACCGTCAACGACCTGCTGCACGGCCTGCTGATGCACTCCGGCAACGACGCCGCGCACGCGCTGGCCGCGCAGCTCGGCGGCATGGACACCGCGCTGCAGAAGATCAACGTGCTGGCCCGCAAGCTCGGCGGCGCGCGACACCCGCGCGGCCACGCCGTCCGGGCTTGGACGGTCCCGGCATGAGCACGTCGGCCTACGACATCGGGCTGTTCTACCGGTATGCCTGGCAGAACCCGACTTTCGCCGACATCGTCGCCACCCGCGACTACAACTTCCCCGGGCATCCGGCCAAGCCGGGCGATGACGGCGACCATCCGGGCTACCAGCTGGAGAACGACAACCAGCTGCTCTACAACTATCCGGGCGCCCTGGGCGGCAAGACCGGCTACACCGACGACGCCGGGCAGACGTTCGTCGGCGCCGCCAACCGCGACGGCCGCCGGCTGGTGGCGGTGCTGATGCGCGGCACCCGTCAGCCGATCGCGCCGTGGGAGCAGGCCGCACATCTGCTCGACTACGGCTTCGCCACCCCGCCGGGAACCAAGATCGGCAACCTGATCGATCCCGATCCGTCGCTGATGCCGCCCAAGCCCGATGCCGATGCCGTCAAGGCCGCCTCGCCGCTGATTGCCGGCTGCCGACGCGCTGCCGGTGCGGATCGGTGTGGCGGTGATCGGCACGATCATCGTGTTCGTCTTGATCATGGGTGCGCGCTCGATCAACCGAAAGCCGGTCCGCAGCCGATAGCTGCCGCGACCGGCAGGTCCGCGCCCGCGTAGCGGCTCGCGGCGCGACACAACCGCGAAAGACCAAGCGCGCCAAACGCTCCCACCACCATCGCGGCCAGCCACTGGCGGGTGCTCAGACCCTCGTCGGGTCCGACCCGCGGCGTGATCACCGCGGGGGCAGGCGCCGGGACGGGCTCGACCCGCAGGTTGTCGGACGACGTCGCCGCCCACGCCGTCGCGAACAGCACCAGCCGCGCGGTGATGTAGGCGAACACCATCAGACCCAGCACCGGACCGAACGTCGCCCCGGCCGGGCCGTGCACCACCGACCGCAGGTAGATCGACGCCACCTGCTTGAAGATCTCGAAGCCCACCGCAGCCAGCAGCCCGGCCCGCACACTGCTGCGGAAGCTGATCGACTCCCGCGGCAGCCGCGCGATCATCCAGGTGAACAGCAGCCAGGACACCAGCACCGACACCACGATCGCCGCGACCCGCAGCCCGAAGCCGAGCCCCGGAAAGTCTTGCACGCCAAACCATCCCAGCACGCTTGGACAGAACCGACGCATCGCCCAGCGCGGTCAGCGCCGATCGTGACCGCGATCGCGGCGAACGCCGACAGCAAGGCCAGCAGATCCGACAGCTTGGTCCGCACGAAGCCCTTCTCGCCATCACGCTGGTCCCACATCTGGCTCAGTGCTTCACGCAGGTTGTTCATCCAGCCCAACCCGACCCAGGCCGCGGTGGCCAGGCCGATGAGGCCGACGGACGTGCGCGAGTCGATGGCCGAATCGATCAGGTTGACCAGTTGCTGACCCGAGGTCTCCCGACACCACCGACTTGATGCGGTTCTCCAACTCGGCCATGCTTGTCCGGCCGGCTGGCCAGCACGAAGCCCATCACGGAGAAGGCCACCATCAGCAACGGGAACAGCGCGAAGATCGTGTAGTAGGTGATGCCCGCGGCGTAGAAGTCGCCCTTGGACTTCTGGTAGCGGTCCTGGGCGCGCATCACGTGATCGAACCAGTGGTAGCGCGCCCGCAGGCGGTCCAAGATCCCCGGTTTGGCCGGTTCTGTCATGCCAGCCTCCCCGCAGGGTCACGGACTCGTCGGCAAAAACCCTAACCGCTCGTATACCCGTCCGATGGTCTTCGCAGACACCTCGCGGGCGCGCTGGGCGCCCTTGGCCAGAACGGCCTGCAGTTCGGCCGGATCGGACAACAGCTCGTCGACCCGCTTCTGGAGCGGCGTGACGTACTCGACCACGGCTTCGGCGGTGTCCTTCTTCAGGTCGCCGTAGCCGCGGCCGTCGTATCCGGCCACCAGGGCGTCGATGTCGACGCCGGTCACCGCGGACTGGATGGACAGCAGGTTGGACACCCCGGGCTTGGCAGCGACGTCGTAGCGGATCTCGCGCTCGCTGTCGGTGACCGCCGAGCGGATCTTCTTGGCCGACACCTTGGGGTCGTCGAGCAGGGCGATGAGGCCGGCGTCGGTGGCCGCCGACTTGCTCATCTTGGCGGTCGGGTCCTGCAGGTCGTAGATCTTGGCCGTCACCTTCGGGATCATCGGGTCCGGGACGACGAAGGTGTCCGGGAAGCGGACGTTGAACCGTTGCGCCACATCGCGGGCCAGCTCGAGGTGCTGACGCTGGTCCTCCCCGACCGGCACCAGGTCGGTGTCGTAGAGCAGCACGTCGGCGGCCATCAGCACCGGGTAGGTGAACAGCCCGACCGTGGTGGCGTCCGCACCCTGCTTCTGCGACTTGTCCTTGAACTGCGTCATCCGCGAGGCCTGGCCGAAACCGGTGAAGCAGCCCAGCACCCACGCCAACTCGGTGTGGGCGGGCACGTGGCTCTGCACGAAGATCGTCGCGCGCGCCGGATCGATACCCAGCGCCAGGTACTGCGCGGCGGTGACCAGGGTGCGCTGGCGCAGCGTCGCGGGGTCCTGCGGCACGGTGATGGCATGCAGGTCCACCACGCAGAAGTACGCGTCGAAATCGTCCTGCAGATCGACCCACTGCTTGATCGCACCGAGCGCGTTGCCCAGATGCAGGGAGTCGGAGGTCGGCTGAACGCCGGAGAAGACGACACGACGAGGTGAGGTGCTCATGATCGATCAATCCTGTCATGTGGCCTTCGGCGGCTAGCATCCTGCTTCGTGCGCACCCTCTTCGTTCTTCTGTCGTCATTGGTGCTGATCCTGACGGCCTGCGGAGGCGGGAGCGAGCCGCAGAAGCGCCCGGCGTCGACGGCGGTGGTGATCGTCTCGGGGGGCGACGCGACGAGCCCGTTCACCACCGCGGATCAGGCGTGCGCCACCGGGCTGGCCGCGGGCAACACCGACACCGCGCTGCGCGAATACCTGCTCGGCAAGGGCTACACCGTCTACACCTCACCGGCGATGGCCGGGCGCGGTCAGGTGGTCGACCAGACCGGCTTCGGCCCGTTCGGCGTGTGCCCGGTGACGCTGCCGGAGAACATGACGGTCAACTCGACGGGCAGCATCGACACCGCCGGCGAGCACCTGGCCCGGTTCCTGAACTGGCTGCACACCGACAAGGGTGTCAACGAAGTCGACTTCGTGGCGCACTCGATGGGCGGGCTGTACTCGCGGGCCGCGATCCGGGTGCTGACGACCACCAACTCGCCGGTGAAGGTGCGCTCGCTGACCACCCTCGGCACGCCGTGGCAGGGCTCGTATCTGTCCGACTACGGCAACGGGCTGATGCCGCTGACCGACTGCCTGGGTGACAAGCTCTGCGAGAGCGCGATGAAGGACATGGCCGACGAGGTGAAGCGGCTGATGGCCGGTTCGGCCCGTGAGGTCAACCAGGCGTTCCTGATGGGGAAGAACGGCTGGAACGAATTCCAGTCCGGGGTGCTCGACAAGATCCCGGTCGTGCTGATCGCCGGCAAGAAGTTCACCAAGCCGGGCCGGGTCAACCCGGCGGTGTGGCCGAATGACGGCCTCGTCGCGCTGCAGAGCGCGCTGGCCCGCAACATCAGCGACCCGGTGCTGCCGCACCGGCGCTGCCACACCTTCGACGACACCCACAGCATCTACGTGTCCAACCTCGCGGGGCTGGACTGGAAGACGGCACTGACGTGGGACCCGCAGGTGTTCGACGTCGTGCACCAGGCCATCGAGGACGCCCCGAAGGCGCTCGAGGGCCCCAACCGCGAAGGCTGCCCCGCGGCCTAAGCCGAACTCCACGGTCACCGGTGCGTGGTCCGACCAGCGCAGCGCGTAGGCGGCGCGGCTTCTCGACCCGGCCGGTGACCGACGCGGGCCGCCAAGGCTCTCGCTGGCCAGGTGGTAGTCGATGCGCCAGCCGGCGTCGTTGTCGAAGGCCTTGCCGCGCCACGACCACCAGCTGTACGGGCCGGGGCCGTCGGGGTGCAGGCGGCGCATCACGTCCACCCAGCCGGACTCCAGCAGGTCGGTCAGCCACTGCCGCTCGCTGGGCAGGAAGCCCGCCTTCTTGACGTTGGCTTTCCACGCTTTGATGTCGTGCTCGGTGTGCGCGATGTTCCAGTCGCCGCACACCACCGCCTCGCGGCCGTCGGCCGTCAGCTCGGTCATCCGCTTGGCCAGCTCGGCCATGAACCGTTCCTTCTCCACCTGCCGCTCGGTGCCGGCCTCGCCGGTGTGCACGTACACGCTGGCGACGGTCACGCCGCCGACATCGGCCTCGACGTAGCGGCCGTGCAACTCGAATTCGGTTGCCGGCAAGCCGATTCGCACCTCGGTGAACGGCGTGCGGCGACAGCACGGCGACACCGCTGCGGCCCTTCAGGTGCGGGCAGGCCGAGGCGACATGCCAGCCGTCGGCCACCGCCGGGGCCAGCGCCTCGGCGAGCTGCTCGTCGTCGGCACGGGTCTCCTGCAGGCACACCACGTCGGCGCTGGTGTTCGACAGCCAGGCCAGCAGGCCGAGGTTCTCGGCCGAGCGCTCGCGCACCGCGGCGCGCACGCCGTTGACGTTGATGGTCGTCACGATCACGGAGGAAACCTACCTTGCGGTACCGGCGGTATCACCTTTACGGTCGGGGTGTGGGCCCACGCGAACCAATTCATCCTCCGGGGTGGCCAGGGCGAACCGATCCTGCTGCTGCACCCGTTCATGATGTCGTCCTACGTCTGGAAGGACGTCGCGCCGCGGCTGGCCGACACCGGCCGGTTCGAGGTGTTCGCACCGACGATGGCCGGCCACAACGGCGGCCCGCCGCACCCGGTCCTGGTTCCTGGACACCACCACCCTGGCCGACCACGTCGAGGCTCAACTCGACGAACTGGGCTGGACCACAGCACATGTCGTCGGCAACTCGCTGGGCGGCTGGGTGGCCTTCGAACTCGAGCGCCGCGGCCGGGCCCGCACGCTGACCGCGATCGCGCCCGCCGGCGGCTGGCACCGGTGGTCACCGGTCAAGTACGAGATCGTGGCCAAGTTCGTCGCCGGCGCGCCGGTCTGGCTCACCGCGCTGCTGCTGCGCGAGCGGGCACTGCGGCTGCCGCTGGCCAGGCAGGCGGCCAGCGTGCCGATCAGCGCCACCCCGGCCGGGCTGTCCGACGCCGACCTGCTGGAGATCATCGACGACGTCACCCACTGCCGGGCCTACTACCAGCTGCTGCTCAAGGCGCTGCTGCTGCCGGGACTGATGGAGCTCACCGAGACCAGCATCCCGACGAACCTGGTGATCTGCGAGCGCGACCGGGTACTGCCGCACCCGCGGTTCACCAAGCACTTCCTCAAGCACATCCCGGCCATCGACGAAGTCACCAAACTCGATGGCGTAGGCCACATTCCGATGTTCGAGGCACCCGACCGGGTCGCCGACCTGATCATCAAGTGGGTCGACGCGCACACGGCGCCGGAGCAGCGGGCCGAAGACCGCGGGGCCTGACTCAGCCCTGCGCGGCGTTGAGTGAGGAATCCCGCAGACAAAGTGCGAGTAGAACTCTGCGAGGCTCCTCAATCAACGTGCACTCAGCCCTGTGCCGCCTCCAGTGTGGTGTTGAACGTCTTGCTGGGCCGCATCACCGCGGTGGTCTTCTCCCGGTCCGGGTAGTAGTAGCCGCCGATGTCCACCGGGTTGCCCTGCGCCTTGTTCAGTTCGGCGACGATGGTGTCCTCGTTCTCGGCCAGCGCCTTGGCGAGCGGCGCGAAATGCTCGGCCAGTTCCGTGTCCTCGGTCTGCTCGGCGAGTTCCTGCGCCCAGTACAGGGCGAGATAGAACTGGCTGCCCCGGTTGTCCAGCTCGCCGGTCTTGCGGGACGGATTCTTGTTGTTGTCCAACAGCTTTCCGGTCGCGGCGTCGAGGGTCTTGGCGAGCAGCTTGGCCCGCTCGTTGCCGGTCTTGTTGCCCATCCCCTCCAGGCTGGCGGCCAGTGCGAGGAATTCGCCGAGTGAGTCCCAGCGCAGATGGTTCTCCTCGAGGAGCTGGCTGACGTGCTTGGGCGCCGAGCCGCCGGCCCCGGTCTCGTACAGGCCGCCGCCCGCCATCAGCGGCACGATCGACAGCATCTTCGCGCTGGTGCCCAGCTCGAGGATCGGGAACAGGTCGGTGAGGTAGTCGCGCAGGATGTTGCCGGTCGCGGCGATGGTGTCCTGCCCGCGGCTCACCCGCTCGATGGTGTGCCGCATGGCGCGAACCTGCGACATGATCTGGATGTCGAGGCCCTCGGTGTCGTGGTCCTTCAGGTACGTCAACACCTTCTTGCGCAGCTCGTTCTCGTGCGGGCGTTCCACGTCGAGCCAGAACACCACCGGCATACCGGACTCGCGCGCCCGGGTGACGGCCAGCTTCACCCAGTCGCGGATCGGTGCGTCCTTGACGACGGGCATCCGCCAGATGTCGCCGGCTTCGACGTTCTGGGTCAGCAGCACCTCCCCGGTGTCGACGTCGACGATGTTGGCGACGCCGTCCTCGGGGATCTCGAAGGTCTTGTCGTGGCTGCCGTACTCCTCGGCCTGCTGCGCCATCAGGCCGACGTTGGGAACGGTGCCCATCGTCGTCGGATCGAACTGGCCCTCGGTCTTACAGAAGTTGATGATCTCCTGGTAGATGCGGGAGAAGGTGGACTCCGGGTTGACCGCCTTGGTGTCCTTGAGTTTCCCGTCGGCGCCGTACATCTTGCCGCCCGCCCGGATCATCGCGGGCATCGATGCGTCCACGATCACGTCGCGAGGGCGAGTGGAAGTTGGAGATACCCCGGGCCGAGTCGACCATCGCCAGCTCGGGCCGGTGCTCGTGGCAGGCGTGCAGGTCTTCGATGATCTCGTCGCGCTGCGAGGCCGGCAGCGTCTCGATCTTGTTGTAGAGGTCGGACAACCCGTTGTTGACGTTGACGCCGAGCTCGTCGAACAGCTTCTGGTGCTTGGCGAAGGCGTCCTTGTAGAAGACCTTCACCGCGTGCCCGAACACGATCGGGTGGCTGACCTTCATCATCGTGGCCTTGACGTGCAGCGAGAACATGACGCCGGTCTTGTAGGCGTCCTCCATCTGCTCCTCGTAGAAGTCGCAGAGGGCCTTCTTGCTCATGAACATGCTGTCGATGACGTCGCCGTCGTCGAGTTTCACCTCGGGCTTGAGCACGATCGTCTCGCCGCCCTTGGTCTCCAGCACCATCTTCACCGTGCGTGCCCGGTCCAGCGTCAACGACTTCTCGCCGTGGTAGAAGTCGCCGTGCCGCATGTGCGCCACATGGGTGCGGGACGCCATCGACCACTCGCCCATGCTGTGCGGGTGCTTGCGCGCGTACTCCTTGACCGCCTTGGGTGCGCGGCGGTCCGAGTTGCCCTCGCGCAGCACCGGGTTCACCGCACTGCCCAGACACTTGGAGTAGCGCGCCCGGATCTCCTTCTCCTCGTCGGTCTTCGGATCGCCGGGGAAGTCCGGGATCTTGTAGCCCTTGCCCTGCAGTTCCTTGATGGCCGCCACCAGCTGGGGCACCGAGGCGCTGATGTTGGGCAGCTTGATGATGTTGGTGTCCGGATCCTGGGTCAGCGCGCCGAGCTCGGCCAGGTTGTCCGGCACCCGCTGCTCTTCGGTCAGGTAGTCGCCGAACTCGGCCAGGATGCGGGCCGCCACCGAGATGTCGCTGGTCTTGACGTCGATGCCGGCCGGCTCCAGGAACGCCTGGACGACCGGCAGGAAGGCGTACGTCGCGAGCAGCGGCGCCTCGTCGGTGAGCGTGTAGATGATGGTCTGCTGCTCGTCGCTCATGTGCTGGTCTCCCGGCGTCGTGGTCGGTCCTGGTTGCAAGACGGCTATCAGTATCGCGTTGCTTCCGACGCTACGTGAGGGTGGTCATCGCATCCGCGCAGAGGTCTGCGTCACACCTACCACCGGGATAACCGGCTGGCCAGCTGTCCACCAGTTGCGATACTCTTCTGTTCGGTCATGAGTGCCAGCGTCAAGCCCCGGCTCGCTGGCCGGCAACCCTCCAACCGCGGTGGGGTGCCCCGGGTGATTGACCAGGTTGAGCAGTCACAACTGGCTGCACGGCAAGCGCGGGTCCGCCACAACGGACCCCGGAGTAGACAGGGAAACCTGATGCACACCTATGGGTCCGTTATGAGCCACTGTCACTGAACCCATCGCCGACGGCATTCGTCATTCCCATGGCGGAGCTGTGCCGCGGTATCCCGACCTGACCGTCCCCTCCCCGAGGAGCATTCCCAATGAGCACCCCCGAAACCGAAGATCCGACCGCTGACTGGTCGTTCGAGACCAAGCAGATCCACGCCGGGCAGACGCCCGACACGGCCACCCACGCCCGGGCCCTGCCGATCTACCAGACCACGTCCTACACCTTCGACAACACCGAGCACGCCGCCGCGCTGTTCGGGCTGGCCGAGCCGGGCAACATCTACACCCGGATCATGAACCCGACCCAGGACACCGTCGAGCAGCGCATCGCCGCCCTCGAGGGCGGTGTCGCGGCGCTGTTCCTGGCCTCCGGTCAGGCCGCGGAGACGTTCGCGATCCTCAACATCGCCGGTGCCGGCGACCACATCGTGTCCAGCCCGCGGCTCTACGGCGGCACCTACAACCTGCTGCACTACACGCTGCCCAAGCTGGGCATCGAGACCACGTTCGTCGAGGACCCCGACGACCTGGACTCGTGGCAGAAGGCGGTCCGGCCGAACACCAAGGCGTTCTTCGCCGAGACCATCTCCAACCCGCAGATCGACATCCTGGACATCCCCGGTGTCGCCAAGGTCGCCCACGACAACGGCGTGCCGCTGATCGTCGACAACACCATCGCGACGCCGTATCTGATCCAGCCGATCGCCCACGGGGCCGACATCGTCGTGCACTCGGCCACCAAGTACCTCGGCGGGCACGGCACCGCGATCGCCGGCGTGATCGTCGACAGCGGCAACTTCGACTGGACGAACGGGAAGTTCCCCGGCTTCACCGACGCCGGACCCGAGCTACCACGGCGTGGTGTTCGCCGACCTCGGGGCGCCGGCCTACGCCCTCAAGGCCCGCGTGCAACTGCTGCGCGACCTGGGTTCGGCGGCCTCGCCGTTCAACGCCTTCCTGGTGGCCCAGGGTCTGGAGACGCTGAGCCTGCGGATCGAACGCCACGTCGCCAACGCCCAGAAGGTCGCCGAGTTCCTCGCCGGCCACGACGACGTGGTGTCGGTCAACTACGCCGGGCTGCCCAGCTCGCCGTGGCACGAGCGCGGCGAAGAAGTTGGCGCCCAAGGGAACCGGTGCGGTGCTGGCCTTCGAGCTGGTCGGCGGGATCGAGGCGGGCAAGGCGTTCGTCAACGCCCTGACGCTGCACAGCCACGTGGCCAACATCGGCGACGTGCGCTCGCTGGTGATCCACCCGGCCTCGACCACCCACCAGCAGCTGTCCGCCGAGGAGCAGCTGGCCACCGGTGTCACGCCGGGCCTGGTCCGGCTGGCCGTCGGGCTCGAGGGAATCGACGACATCCTGGCGGACCTGGAGCGCGGTTTCGCCGCGGCCAAGTCGCTGGCCGGCGCGGACGCCTCGGACCCTCGGGCCGTGGCGGCCTTTTGACGGAGCCGGACGTGACTGCCACAGATGAGCGCGCCGTGACGCTGCCGGCCGAAGGTGAGGTCGGCGTCGTCGACATCGGCCCGCTCACCCTCGAGAACGGCGAGGTGCTCGACGACGTCTCGATCGCGGTGCAGCGGTGGGGCGAGCTGTCCCCCACCCGCGACAACGTGGTGATGGTGCTGCACGCGCTCACCGGCGACTCGCACGTCACCGGCCGCCGGCCCGGCCACCCGACCCGGCTGGTGGGACGGGGTGGCCGGCCCGGCGCACCGATCGACACCACCCGCTGGTGTGCGGTGGCGACCAACGTGCTGGGTGGCTGTCGCGGCTCCACCGGACCCAGCTCGCTGGCCCGCGACGGCAAGCCGTGGGGCTCGCGATTCCCGCTGATCACGGTCCGCGACCAGGTGGCCGCCGACGTCGCGGCGCTGGCCGCGCTGGGCATCACCGAGGTCGCCGCGGTCATCGGCGGGTCGATGGGCGGCGCCCGCGCCCTGGAGTGGATGGTCGGCTACCCCGAGCGGGTGCGGGCCGGGCTGGTGCTGGCCGTCGGCGCGCGGGCCACCGCCGACCAGATCGGCACGCAGAGCACCCAGATCGCGGCGATCAAGTCCGACCCGGACTGGCAGGGCGGCGACTACCACGGCACCGGCCGCAGCCCCGAAACGGGCCTGGAGCTGGCCCGTCGCTTCGCCCATCTCACCTACCGCGGCGAGGTCGAGCTGGACACCCGGTTCGGCAACGACGCGCAGGGCAGCGGAGAAGATCGAGAGGATCCGCTGACCGGCGGCCGGTACGCCGTGCAGAGCTACCTGGAGTACCAGGGCGCCAAGCTGGTCAAGCGGTTCGACGCGGGCAGCTACGTCACGCTGACCGAGACCCTGTCCAACCACGACGTCGGCCGCGGCCGCGGCGGGGTGAGCGCCGCGCTGCGCTCCTGCCCGGTGCCGACCGTGGTCGGCGGGATCACCTCCGACCGGCTCTATCCGCTGCGGCTGCAGCAGGAACTGGCCGACCTGCTGCCCGGCTGCACCGGTCTGAACGTGGTCGAATCGATCTACGGCCACGACGGCTTCCTGGTCGAGACCGAGGCGGTCGGCCATCTGGTCCGGCTGACCCTCGATCTGGCCGACGGCGACGGGGCGCGCCGGCTGTGACCGAGTCACAGCGCGATCGTTCACTGTCCTTCGGCTCCGAGGCGGCCGCCTATGAGCGCGGCCGCCCGTCGTATCCGCCGGAGGCGATCGACTGGCTGCTGCCGCCCGGCGCGCGCGACGTGCTCGACCTGGGCGCCGGAACCGGCAAGCTGACCACCCGGCTGGTCGAACGCGGCCTCGACGTGGTGGCCGTCGACCCGATCGCCGAGATGCTCGAACTGCTCAGTTCGGCCCTGCCCGACACCCCGGCACTGCTGGGCACCGCCGAGCAGATCCCGTTGCCGGACAACAGCGTCGACGCGGTGCTGGTGGCCCAGGCCTGGCACTGGTTCGACCTCGAGCGGGCGGTCGCCGAGGTGGCGCGCGTGCTGCGACCGGGCGGGCGGCTCGGGCTGGTGTGGAACACCCGCGACGAACGCCTGGGCTGGGTCAAGGACCTGGGCCGCATCATCGGCCACGAGAACGACCCCTTCTCCGAAGAGGTGAGCCCTGCCCGAGCCGTTCACCGACGTGGCCCGTCGTCACGTCGAGTGGACGAATTACCTTACGCCGCAAGCACTTATCGACCTGGTTGCGTCGCGCAGCTACTGCATCACCTCCCCGGCGGAGGTGCGCACCCGCACGCTCGACCAGGTCCGTGAACTGCTGGCCACCCATCCCGCGCTGGCCAACTCCAGCGGACTGGCGCTGCCCTACATCACGGTGTGCATCCGGGCGACGCTGTCGAGCTGAGCCCCCGGGCCGAAGCGCGCCGACTTGTGCACGGCTGCGGACTAGCTGGTGCCCAGCGGGTCGATGGTCGAGGCGACGTACATCATCACCACGGACACCGTGGTCATGGTGGCGAAGTCGATTCCCCGGGAGCGCACGACGAGAAGACCGGCCCGCTCCTCCGACAGCAGCAGCCGGTAGGCGGCCGCCACCCCGGCCCCGATGCCGATCAGCAGCGAACCGCGGCGCCAGAAGCCCGCGGCCACCAAAACGAATGCCAGCAGGAAGATCGCGAAGACGCTCACGATGGGCCACTGCGCCCGCACCACCCGGCGGACGAAGGCCACCGCCTGCTCGCGGGTCGGCAGCCGGCGCCGCGCCCGAGCGGTCACAGCGCCCCTTCGGCCAGTTCGACGACGTTGGTCAGCAGGAAGGCCCGGGTCAGCGGACCGACCCCGCCCGGGTTGGGTGAGACGTGCCCGGCGACCTCCCACACGTCGGGGTGCACGTCGCCGGTGAGCGTCCCGTCCACCCGGCTCACCCCGACGTCGACGACCGCCGCGCCGGGCCGAACCATGTCGGCGGTCAGCATGTGCGGCACACCGACCGCGGCGACGATGATGTCGGCCTGCCGGGTCAGCGCGGGCAGATCGCGAGTTCCGGTGTGGCACAACGTGACTGTCGCGTTCTCGGTGCGCCGGGTCAGCAGCAGGCCAAGCGGGCGACCCACGGTGACACCGCGGCCGATCACCACCACGTGCGCACCGGCGATCGGCACGTCGTAGCGGCGCAGCAGGTGCACGATGCCGCGCGGCGTGCACGGCAGCGGGGCGGCCTTGCCCAGCACGAGCCGGCCCAGGTTGGTCGGGTGCAGGCCGTCGGCGTCCTTGTCCGGGTCGACCCGCTCCAGGGCGGCGTTCTCGTCGAGGTGACGCGGCAGCGGCAGCTGCACGATGTAGCCGGTGCAGTCCGGGTTGGCGTTGAGTTCGTCGAGCGTCGCGTCGAGCTCGGCCTGGCTGACGTCGGCGGGCAGGTCCCGGCGGATCGAGGTGATGCCGACCTTGGCGCAGTCGGAGTGCTTGCCGCGCACGTAGGCGTGCGAGCCGGGGTCGTCGCCGACCAGCACGGTGCCCAGCCCCGGGGTGCGGCCCGCCGCGGTCAGCGCCGCGACGCGCTCTTTGAGGTCGACGAAGATTTCGTCGCGGGTGAGCTTGCCGTCCAGGGTGATAGCGACCACGGGCCATATTGTTCCACGCCGCGTCGTTGACAGCACCGAGCACCACATGGTCAGCTGCGGCTATGAACAACGCGCCAGATGTGTTCAGTCCGGCCAAGCTCGGCCCCATCACCTTGCGCAACCGGACCATCAAAGCGGCGACCTTCGAGGCCCGCACCCCTGACGACGTCGTCTCCGATGACCTGATCGCGTTCCACCGGGCCATCGCCGCCGGCGGCGTCGGTATGACGACGGTCGCCTACACCGCGGTGAGCCAGGGCGGACGCACCAACGGCGGACAGATCTGGATGCGCCCGGAAGCCGTTCCCGGTCTGCGGCGACTCGCCGAGGCCGTGCACGCCGAGGGCGCCGCCATCAGCGCGCAGATCGGCCACGCCGGCCCGGTGGCGAACTCGCGCTCGAACAAGGCCCCCGCGCTGGCGCCGGTCCGGTTCTTCAACCCGCTGTCGATGAAGTTCGCCCGGCACGCCACCCGCGACGACATCAACGACGTCATCGCCGCCCACGCCTCGGCTGCCCGGTTCGCGATCGACTCCGGCTTCGACGCCGTCGAGATCCACCTCGGCCACAACTACCTGGCCAGTTCGTTCCTGTCCCCGCTGGTCAACCGCCGCTCCGACGAGTTCGGCGGGTCGCTGGAGAACCGCGCCAAGGTCGCCCGCGGCGTGGTCATGGCCGTCCGCCGCGAGGTGGAGCGGCTCGGCCCGGCGCCGATCGCGGTGACCGCCAAGCTCAACATGGCCGACGGCGTGCGCGGCGGCATCAGCATCGAAGAGTCGCTGCAGACCGCGAAGTGGCTGCAGGACGACGGCGGCCTGGACGCCCTCGAGCTGACGGCGGGCAGCTCGCTGCTCAACCCGATGTACCTGTTCCGCGGCGATGCCCCGGTCAAGGAGTTCGCCGCGGCGCAGAAATGGCCGCTGAACTGGGGTATGCGGATGACCGGCACGAAGTTCATGCGCGAGTACCCCTACCGCGACACCTACCTGCTGCGCGACGCCCAGCAGTTCCGCAAGGAGCTCACGCTGCCGCTGATCCTGCTCGGCGGGATCACCAACCGCGAGAGCATGGACACGGCGATGGCCGAGGGCTTCGAGTTCGTGGCGATGGGTCGCGCCCTGCTGGCCGAGCCGGACCTGATCAACCGGATCAAGGCCGACGGCGACGCGCACTCGGTGAAGTCGCTGTGCACGCACTGCAACAAATGCATGCCGACGATCTACTCGCGCACGATCTGCGTGGAGACCGGCGCCCCGGCTTGACGGGCGGGGCGCCTCGCTACCGATACAGTTGGTGGCGATGAGTCGACCAGCCGCGCCTGCGCTGACCGTTCGGTACGACGGCTCAGAGCGCACCTTCGCCGCAGGGCACGACGTCGTGGTTGGCCGCGACCTTCGTGCCGACGTGCGCATCGCGCACCCCCTGATCTCCCGCGCCCACCTGGTGCTGCGCTTCGACCACGGCCGGTGGATGGCGATCGACAACGGCTCGCTCAACGGCATGTTCGTCAACGGCCGCCGCATCCCGTCGGTCGACATCACCGACGGCCAGACGCTCAACATCGGCAACCCGGACGGGCCCGCCGTCGACCTTCGGAGTCGGCCGGCACCAGGGTTCGGCGGGCCGCCCGCCGCAGACATCGTCGGTGCGGGTCACGGCGCCGCCGTCGACACCGTCGTGGCCGGCCTCGCCGTCGCAGGGCGCCTCGACCGCAGGCTCCTGGCAGCCGCCGCCGTCACATCCGCACCCGACCTATCCGCCGCCCGCGCCGCCGCGGGTGCAGCCCAGCCCGCCGACGCGGCCACCGAGCGTCTCCGTGCCCGCGGCTCCGCCGCCTGCGGCCGCGCCGACTCAGATGCGCCCGATCGAGAACAGGTCCGGCGGCACGTCGAACATCGCGACCTCGATGCTCAAGATCCTGCGGCCCGGTGCGCCGACGGAGACCCCGCCCGGTGGCGTGAAGATCGGCCGCGCCACCGACAACGACATCGTCATCCCCGACGTCCTGGCCTCCCGCCATCACGCCACCCTGATCCCGACCCCGGGCGGGATGGAGATCGCGGACAACCGCAGCATCAACGGCACCTTCGTCAACGGCACGCGGGTGGACACCGCGCTGCTGAACGAGGGCGACGTCGTCACCATCGGCAACGTCGACCTGGTCTTCGCCGGCGGCACCTTGGTGCGCCGCACCGAGACCGAGGCGGCCACCGCCACCGGCGGACTCGAAGTGCGTGGCGTGACCTGGACCATCGAGCACAACAAGACGCTGCTGGAGAACATCTCGTTCTCGGCCCGCCCCGGCACGCTGACCGCGGTGATCGGCCCGTCCGGGGCCGGCAAGTCCACGCTGGCGCGGCTGATCGCCGGCTACACCCACCCGACCAGCGGCACGGTGGCGTTCGAGGGGCACAACATCCACGCCGAGTACGCCTCGCTGCGCAGCCGGATCGGGATGGTGCCCCAGGACGACGTGGTGCACGGACAGCTGACCGTGAGCCAGGCGCTGATGTACGCCGCCGAGCTGCGGCTGCCGCCGGACACCACCAAGGAGGACCGCCAGCAGGTGGTCGCCCAGGTGCTCTCCGAGCTGGAGATGACCCAGCACGCCGACACCCGGGTGGACCGGCTCTCCGGCGGTCAGCGCAAGCGCGCCTCGGTGGCTCTGGAGCTGCTGACCGGCCCGTCGCTGCTGATCCTCGACGAGCCGACCTCGGGCCTGGACCCCGCGCTGGACCGCCAGGTCATGACGATGCTGCGCCAGCTCGCCGACGCCGGCCGCGTGGTGCTGGTGGTCACCCACTCGCTGACCTACCTCGACGTGTGCGACCAGGTGCTGCTGCTGGCGCCCGGCGGCAAGACCGCGTTCTGCGGGCCGCCCAGCCAGATCGGGCCCGACGATGGGCACGACGAACTGGGCCGACATCTTCAGCACTGTCGCCAACGATCCCGACGGGGCCTACGAGCGTTACCTGGCGCTGACCGGGCCGACGCCGCCACCGCCGCCGCAGGAGAAGCCGTCCGATATCGGCGAGCCGACGCACACCAGCCTGCTGCGCCAGTTCTCCACGATCGCCCGGCGCCAGATGCGGCTGATCATCTCCGACCGCGGCTACTTCGTGTTCCTGGCGCTGCTGCCGTTCATCATGGGTGTGCTGTCGCTGTCGGTGCCGGGCGACGTCGGGTTCGGGATGCCCGATCCGATGGGCAACGCCCCGAACGAGCCCGGCCAGATTCTGGTGCTGCTCAACGTCGGCGCGATCTTCATGGGTACCGCGCTGACGGTCCGCGATCTGATCGGCGAACGCGCGATCTTCCGCCGCGAGCAGGCGGTCGGGTTGTCGACGACGGCCTACCTGCTGGCCAAGGTGTGCATCTACGCCGCGTTCGCCATCCTGCAGTCCTCGATCGTCACGGCGATCACCATCGCGGGCAAGGGTGCGCCGACACAGGGCTCGCTGACATTCCTGAGTCCGACGCTCGAGCTGTTCGTCGTGATGGCCGCGACCACCGTCACCGCGGCGATGGTCGGCCTGGCGCTGTCCGCGCTGGCGAAGTCCAACGAGCAGATCATGCCGCTGCTGGTCGTCGCCGTCATGAGCCAGCTGGTGTTCTCCGGCGGCATGATCCCGGTGACCGGTCGCCTGGTGCTCGACCAGCTGTCCTGGTTCACCCCGGCCCGCTGGGGTTTCGCCGCCTCGGCGTCGACGGTCGACCTGATCAAGCTGGTGCCCGGGCCGCTGACGCCCAAGGACTCGCATTGGGAGCACACCGCGGCGCGCGTGGTGGTTCGACATGGGCATGCTGGCCGCGCTGTGCGTCGGCTACCTGAGCTTCGTGCGGTGGAAGATTCGGCTCAAGAGCGCCTGACGTTGAGGCAGAACTCTCGCAGACAAAGTGCGAGTAAGTACCTGCGAGACTTCTGAATCAACGCAGAGCCTCACTGCCCGCTGACGTCGAGGCCGTGGGCGACGGCGAACGCCAACGCCTGGGCGATGTCGATCTTGGCCCCGCGGCACGCGGCGGTGGTCCACAGCGTCGCGTCGATACGCGCGCCGCGCAGATCGGCCTGCTCCAGTCGAAGGCCGTTGGTGCGGGCGCCGGTGAGGTCGGCGCCGCGCAGCACGGTCTTGCGCAAGTCGGCCTGCACCAGGCTGGTTTCCCGCAGCCGGCAGCCGGACAGGTCGACCCCGCGCAGATCGGCGGCACCGAGCACGGCGAGGGTGAAGTCCACCTCGTCGAAGACGGCCGGTCGCAGCCGGCAGTCCTCGAAGGTGGACCCCAGCATGCTGCAGTTGCGGAACGTGCTGTGCCACAGCGTCGTCCGCAGGAAGCGGCAGTTGCGGAACGCCGAACCGAGATGCACCGACTCGGTCAGGTTGGCGCCGCCGAAGTCGCATTCGGTGAACACCACCCGCTCGGTCTGCAGGCCCGACAGGTCCTCGTCGCGGAAGTCGTGGCCGTCGAATTCACGGTCGGCCCACTGCTCCACCGGCTGCCGCTAAGGTTGGCTGGGCGCCAGGCCGGCCAGCGCGTACTCGCTGATCGCGATCAGCGCATCGGTGGCCGACTTGCGGTCGCGGGCGTCCACGGTGATCACCGGCGTGCTGTCGGGCAGCGTCAGCGCCTTACGCACCTCCTGGGTGGGATACCTTGGCGCACCGTCGAATTCGTTGATCGCGATCAGGAACGGCAGGTTGCGGTGCTCGAAGAAGTCCACCGCGGCGAAGCTGTCCTGCAGTCGTCGCACGTCGACCAGGATGATCGCGCCGATCGCCCCGCGCACCAGGTCGTCCCACATGAACCAGAACCGGCGCTGCCCGGGTGTGCCGAACAGGTAGAGCACCAGGTCGCTGTCCAGGGTGATGCGGCCGAAGTCCATCGCCACCGTCGTCGTGGACTTGTCCGGGGTGGCCTCCAGTGCGTCCACCGCCGTGGATGCGTCGGTCACCATCGCCTCGGTGCGCAACGGCATGATCTCCGACACCGCGCCGACGAACGTGGTCTTGCCCGCGCCGAACCCGCCCGCGACGACGATCTTCGTCGAGGCGGCTCGAATCTCAGAGGGCTCGTAGGCCACGCAGGGTCCTTCCTATGAGATCGCGACGCTCGTCGGCCGAGGAGCGGTCGGTCAATGTGGTCTGTACCCGAAGATATCCCGACGTGACCAGGTCGCCGACGAGGACGCGCGCGACACCGAGGGGCAGATCCAGGTCGGCCGAGATCTCCGCGACCGACGGGCTGCGGGTGCACAGCTGACAGATCCGGCCCCGCACGTCGCCCGAAGGCCAGTGATGGGACAGCGCGGACTGCAGGGTCTGGATCGGCGCTTCGACCGGCAGGTCGACGGTGGTGTCGGTGCGCCCGGACGTCAACGTGTACGGGCGAACCAAATCCGGCTCGAGCTCGTCCATCGCGCGTCAGGAAGTCTGCGGGGCTCGCCGCGACGAGGAGACGACGTTGCCCACCCGCTCGACCAAAACCGCCATCTCGTAGCCGATTTGGCCGATGTCGCAGTTGGGTGCGGCCAGGGTGGCCAGCTGCGAGCCGTCGCCGACCCGCATCACCAACAGGTAGCCGTCCTGCCATCTCGACCACCGACTGCAGCACCTGACCGCCCTCGAAGAGCTGCGCGGCTCCGGCGGCCAGGCTGGCCAGCCCGGAGGTGACGGCGGCCAGTTGTTCGGCGCGTTCCCGCGGCAGCTGCTCGCTGGCGGCGATCAGCAGACCGTCCACCGACACCAGCACGGCATGCGACACACCGGGAACCTCGCGGGCGAAGTTGGACACCAGCCAGTCCAGTGAACTGCTGTGTGCGCGTGGCGGATAGGTCATTCCTGTTCTCGTCCGTTCTCGGGGGGCGGTGGTTGGGCGCTGGACCGGGCGGCCTGCACACCGCGGAAGTGGCTGCTGAAGGAGGCCCGCACCGCGTCGGGGTCGCGCCGGCCCGCTGGCGGCGACCGGTTCGGCGGCGCCGGGCACCAGCCGGGCGCCGGGGGCACGCACCGGCAGGCCGTGTTCGGTGTGGGCCTGCACCGGAACGTCCTCCACTTCAGCGGCGGTGGCCCAGCCGTCGTCCCACACCGACTTCCAGTCCTGCGGCACAGCAATGGTTTTGCGGGTCGACCAAGAACTCCGAGAGCATCTTCTGGTAGATGAAGTCGGTGTTGTCGGTGTCTTCCGGCTCGGGCGCGGTGAGGTCGGCGGCGAGGACGTCCATGTCGCTGATGTCGACGCTGGTCTCCTCGCGGGTCTTCTCCGCGCGTTCCCGCGAGGTGAAGAACGACGACGTGTTCGACGGTTGGTCGTGTGCGGACGCGGGCTGCTCGGACTCGGCGGCGAACCACGGCGACGGTTGCGGGTTCGGGCTCGGGTTCGGGCACCGGGGCGCCGGTGATGCCGCTGGAGCCGGGCGCGCGCTGCGGTAGGCCGGATGGTCCGAGCGCGGGCAGATCGACGGCGGGAGCGGCGTATCGGGCGGCATGCGGGTCGTCGTGCACCGGCTGCTGCTCCGCCGCCGCGGCGCCGAACGGCCGGGCGTCGGAGCCGATGGGCGCGCCGTGCTCGAGCAGGACCGGCGGGATGTACAGCTCGGCGGTGGTGCCCGAGGACGGCTGACCGGGGATGGTGTTGCGCAGCCGGACCACCATCCCGTGCATGTGCGCCAGCCGGCCGACCACGAAAAGGCCCATGTGGCGGGTGTTGTCGGGGCTGACCTCACCGCCGGCGTGCAACCGCATGTTGGCGATCCGCAGGTCGCTGTCGGTCATGCCGATGCCGTCGTCGTGGACTTCGACGAGCACGCCGGCATTGCTGGTGTGCACCGCGGTCACCCGCACCGGCGCGATGGGCGGTGAGTATCGCAGCGCGTTGTCGATCAGCTCGGCCAGCATGTGGACCGCGTCGCCGGAGATCCTGCCGATGAGCGCGGAGTCCGGTGCGCCGCCGACCTCCACCCGCTTGTAGTCCTCGACCTCGGACACCGCGGCGTTGATCGCACTGGCCAGCGGCAGCGATTGGCGAGAGTCGCGGGACACCTGCGCGCCGGCGAGCACCAGCAGGTTGGCGCCGATGCGGCGCATCCGGGTGGCCAGGTGGTCGAGCCGGAACAGGCTGTCCAGTCGCTCCGGGTCCTTCTCGTTGCGTTCCAGTCGGTCGATCAGCGCGAGCTGCTGGTCGACCAGCGAGCGGTTGCGCCTGCGACATGGTCTCGAACATGTCGTTGACCAGCAGCCGCAGCCGCGCCTCGTCACCGGCCAGCAGCAGCGCCTGGGTGTGCAGTTCGTCGACCGCGTGGGCGACCTGGCCGACCTCCTCGGTGGTGTAGACCGGCAGCGGTTCGGGTTCGCGCTCGTCGCCGGCGCGGACCCGGGCGATCTCCTGCTCGAGGTCGGTGTGGGCGACCTTCAGCGCACCGTCGCGCAGGGTGCGCAGCGGCCGGATCAGCGAACGCGCCACCAGGAACACGACGACCAGGGCGATCACGAAGGCGGCGAGCGTCAGCAGCGCGTCGCGGATGACGGCGTTGCGCCGGTCGGCCGCCAGCTGCTGTACCGACTTGGTGAGCTGCGCGGTGATGCTCTTGACCACCTGCCCGGCGATCAAGTCGGTGGCCTGCAGGGACTGGCGCAGGTCGAGGTTGCCGACCAGGACCGCGTCCGGGTTGGACATGATGCCCATGCGGCGGACCATCTCGCCCTGCAGCACCTCGGCGTCCGGGGAGCCCACGCCCAGCACCTGAGTCATGTCGAACAACGTCGACGGCTCGGTGCCGGCCACGGTGATCATCGTCGTTCGCAGTTCCGGATCGGGCAGTTCGCCGCCCTGCTCGACCAGCAGCTCCTGCATGAACATCTGCCCGCGCGCGCCGACGGCGCGGCTGAGCCCCTGGGCCTGGGCGCGCAGCTTCTCGTCGTCGAGACGGACCGAGCCGTTGATGACGTCTTCGGCGGTGAGCAGGATGGGGGCGTAGGTGGTGATGCGTTCGGTCAGCCCGATGGAGTTCGCCGACACCGCGCCGACGAGCTTCTGACCATCGGTGAGCAGGTTGGTCACGCCGGTGCGGACATCGGCGGCGACGTCGGTGTCGTTGAGTTTGTTCTGCAGCCCGGCCTTGGCGGTCTCGAAGGCGTTGGTGGCCGACTGGGTGTCGCCGCCCGAGGAGTAGGCCAGCAGCGCGCCTTCCATCGCGGACATGTAGTTCTCGATCGACGGGATGATCTCGACCCGGTCGGCGGCCAGTTGCAGATCGCGCGCCGAGTTGATCCCGTCGTAGAGCCGGGCGCCGCCGAAAGCCAGCGCGAGTGCCAGCGGAACGGCGACGATCGCAAACACCTTGGCGCGCACCGGCCAGTTGCGCAGCGACCATCGCGACGGCCGCTTCGGCGGCGCGGCCGTCAGCGTCTGCTCCACCCCGTCCGGGGCGGCGAACATCGTCACCGCGCCGCGTCCGGGGCTGCGCTGAACATCGTCAGTGTTCTCGCCTGCTTCATTCGGACTTCCTGGTCATCGCGTCCCGCGTCGCGCACGGCGAGACAGCGAATTGCGCCTGGCAATTCGTCGAGTATGACAGCGAACGCCCAGCATCTCCATAGTCGTTACTGAACAGAGAGATTGCGAGACGGGCTACCCATGTCGCGTCAGGGGTACCGAGCAAATTGTGCTGTCGCACAACTGAGATCATCATTCGGTGTTCCGGGGAGCAGTAGCCTAAGCCGGCCGTAGGATCGCGACGAGGAACTCGGAGTCATCGGTGAACGGTCGCAGATCCCAGGAGGACAGCAGCAGATCGGGCGTGAATCCGGCATCTGCCGCGTCGTCGAGGAACTGGCCGTACTCGTAGTCGCGACCCGCGCCGAAGCCGATCACCGCTCGCCCGTCGCGCGCGAGATGGGAACGCAGCCGGGACAGCACCGCGACTCGGGTACTCGGGGCGAGGAACGTCATCACATTGCCGGCCGACACGATGATGTCGAACGGTTCGGTGATCCCGCGCGCGGGCAAGTCGAGCTCGGCGAGGTCGCCGACGAGCCACAGCGGTCCGGGATGGTCCTGCTCGGCTGCCTCGATCAGCGCCGGATCGACATCGACGCCGACAACGCGATGGCCGGCCTCGGCCAGATACCCGCCGACGCGGCCGGGGCCGCAGCCGGCATCGAGAATGTGGGCGCGGCGGGGAGCCATCGCGTCCACGAGGCGAGCCTCACCGGCCAGATCATCACCGGCGCGCGCCATGGCCCGGAAACGCTCGATATACCACTGCGAATGCCCGGGATCGGTCGCGACCTTCTGCATCCAGAGACTCGTCTCGGCCATGGTGGCATTATCCACAGCACCGCGGTGAGAGGAACCCTCCGCATCGATCGCGGCGGTAGGCTTTCGGCCGTGGGTCAGGATGATCTCGAAGGGCGAGCTCAACTCGCTGGAGACGCAGGTGAGCGACATCAGTCGCCGACTACGGTCAGCCGAGCGAGACGCTGCGGCAGCCCGGGTTCTCGCCGGTGCCGCCGATCGCGACGTCACTGAGATCAGAGCCGACATTCGCGACTTCCGCCAGGCCACAACCGCCGGCTTCAACGCGCTGCGAGAGGATTTCGTCGATTTGCGCCAGGACTTCAGCGACCTCCGGGATCACGTCGACCGCGGCTTCATCGAGGTACGCGGCAAGCTGGACGCAACCGCAACGGGCCAGCAGCGGATCGTCGAACTGATCGAGTCTCTGATCGGGCAGCAGGACGGCTAGACCGGGCCGTGTTCCGGGTCATGTTCCTATCGCCGCGCATCGCGCCGAATACCGGCAATGCGATCCGCATGGTGGCGGCCACGGGATGTGAACTGCATCTGGTCGAACCGCTGGGCTTCGACCTGTCCGAGCCGAAACTTCGCCGCGCCGGCCTGGACTACCACGACCTTGCGTCGGTGACGGTGCACCCGTCGTTGGAGGCAGCGTGGGCCGCCGTCGACGGCGCGCGGGTGTTCGCGTTCACCGCCCACGCCGAACGGTCGTTCGCCGACGTCGACTACCGGCCCGGCGACGTGTTGCTGTTCGGGCCGGAGCCGACGGGACTGGACGACGCGACGCTGGCCGACCCGCACATCACCGAGCGGGTGCGCATCCCGATGCTGGCGGGCCGGCGGTCACTGAACCTGTCGAACGCGGCCGCCGTGGCGGCCTACGAAGCGTGGCGGCAGAACGGTTTCAGCGGGGCCGTGTGACCCGGCAGCTCACCAGGTGTCCCAGTGGGTCAGCTGCTCGGCGGGCAGCCGCTTGGCCGGCTTGAAGTTGGTGCCCTCGGTGTAGGCGACCGGGAACAGCCCGCCCTGGGTGTACTCCTCGAAGGGGATGCCCAGCAGGTCGGCGGCCTGCTTCTCGCCGTCGCCGATCAGGTGCAGCGTGGTCCACGCCGAGCCGAGGCCGCGGGAGCGCAGGGCCAGCATGAAGCTCCACACCGCGGGCAGCAGCGAACCCCAGTACGAGGCCTGCATGCCCGACGTCGTATCCGTCCGGGCGGCCCTCCAGGCACGGGATCATCAGCACCGGCGCCTTCTCCATGTTCTCGTTGAGGTACATGGCCGAGTTGCGCACCGCGCCCATCTGCTCGTCGCGGATGTCGCCGTGCGCCGGCTTCGGCTGGTTGAGGTACGGCGTGGCGTTGGCCCGGTAGATGTCGGCCAGCGCCTTCTTCTTCTCGGGGTCCTCGACGAACACCCACTGCCAGCCCTGGGCGTTGGATCCGGTGGGCGCCTGCAGCGCCAGGTCCAGACACTCCATCAGCACCTCGCGCGACACCGGCTTGTCGAAATCGAGTCGCTTGCGCACCGATCGGGTGGAGGTCAGGAGTTCATCAACGGTCAGATCGAGTGTCATGTCAGGAGACTACATTCGGGTTCATGGCACCCGAATTCAACGAAGAGGTATCTGATCGGCTCACCCGCGACGACTACGGCTGGCTGACCACGGTGGCCAAGTCCGGCCAGCCGGTGCCCAAGTTGGTGTGGTTCTTCTTCGACGGCACCGACGTCATCGTCTACACCGAACCGAGCGCGGCCAAGGTGCGCCACATCCGGGCCCACCCGCAGGTGAGCCTGAACCTGGACTCCGACGGCAACGGCGGCGGCATCGTCGTCGTCGGCGGCACCGCCGCGGTGGACTCCGAGGATGCCGATCCCCGCGACGACGGCCCGTACTGGGCCAAATATGCCGACACGGCAGCACAATTCGGCCTGACCGAGGCGATGGCCGGCTACAACCTGCGGCTGCGGATCAGCGTCGAGAAGGTGTGGACCACCCCGACGGCGTGACCCGCTTCCGCGAGCGTGCGTCAAATGCCGTCTCGAGCGGCGCGTCGCTGATCCGACACGCACGCTCGCGCCAGGCGCTCAGCGGAAGTCGCGCGAGCGGGAGTTCACCTTCATGGTGATACGGCCCATCCGCTCGGCGATCACCGTCACCGCACCGGTGGCGTTCTGCACCTGCCCGCGGATCAGCAGGGCCGACGCCGTCTGCGCCAGCTTGCGGTGCCGGTTCCACACCCCGGGCGTGCACAGCACGTTGACCATTCCGGTCTCGTCCTCGATGTTCATGAACGTCACGCCCTGAGCGGTCGCCGGGCGCTGGCGGTGGGTCACCGCACCGGCGATCAGCACCCGGCTGCCGTCGGGCACGTCCAGGAGCCGGTCGGCCGGGAGGACACCCATCGCGTCGAGGTCGTCACGCAGGAACTGCGTCGGGTAGCTGTCGGGAGATATGCCGGTGGCCCACACGTCGGCGGCGGCCAGTTCCACCTCGGTCATCCCGGGCAGCGCCGGAACGTGCGACGACGACCCCACCCCGGGCAGCCGGTCGGGCCGCTGGGTGGCCGCGGCCCCGGCCGCCCACAGCCCCTCGCGGCGGGTGACCGAAAAGCAGCCCAGCGCTCCGGCGGTGGCCAGCGCCTCGGTCTGCGGCACCGAAAGCTGAACGCGCCCAGTCAGATCCAGCAGAGACGTATACGGCCCGTCGGCCGACCGCTCGTCGACGATGCGCTGGGCCAGCTCGTCACCGATGTGGCGCACCGCGCCCAGCCCCAGCCGCACCTCAAGGCCGTGGTTCTCCAGCGTGGCGTGGGCCAGGCTGGCGTTGACGTCCGGGCCGTGCACGGTGACGCCGTGCCTGCGGGCGTCGGCGACCAGCGACTGCGGGGAGTAGAAGCCCATCGGCTGAGCGCGCAGCAGTGCCGCGCAGAACGCCGCCGGGTGGTGCAGCTTGAACCAGGACGAGTAGTACACCAGCGAGGCGAAGCTCAGTGAATGACTCTCCGGGAAGCCGAAATTGGCGAACGCCTCCAGCTTGTCGTAGATCCGGTCGGCCACCTCGCCGGTGATGCCGTGGCGCTGCGCCATCCCGGCGTAGAACCGGTCCCGCAGCCGTCGCATCTTCTCGGTGGAACGCTTGGACCCCATCGCCCGGCGCAGCTGGTCGGCCTCGGCCGCCGAGAAGCCCGCGCAGTCCACCGCCAGCTGCATGAGCTGTTCCTGGAACAGCGGAACCCCCAACGTCTTTCGCAGTGCCGGCTCCATCGACGGATGGTCGTAGACCACCGGCTCGAGCCCGTTGCGCCGCTTGATGTAGGGGTGCACCGAGCCGCCCTGGATGGGCCCCGGCCGGATCAGCGCCACCTCCACCACCAGGTCGTAGAACACCCGCGGTTTCAGGCGCGGCAGGGTGGCCATCTGCGCGCGCGACTCCACCTGGAACACCCCGACCGAGTCGGCCTTCTGCAGCATCTCGTAGACCGCCGGCTCGGAGAGGTCGAGACGGGCCAGGTCGACCTCGATGCCCTTGTGTTCGGCGACCAGGTCGATGCAGTAGTGCAGTGCCGAGAGCATGCCCAGACCGAGCAGGTCGAACTTCACCAAACCGATTGCCGCACAGTCGTCTTTGTCCCACTGCAGCACACTGCGGTTCTCCATGCGCGCCCACTCCACCGGGCACACGTCGGCGATCGGGCCGGTCACAGATCACCATGCCGCCGGAGTGGATGCCCATGTGCCGCGGCAGGTTCTTGATCTGCATCGCCAGGTCGATCACCGGCTCGGGGATGTCCTCGATGTCGGGTGAGTCGGCCAGCCCGTTCCAGCGGCTGATCTGCTTGCTCCAGGCGTCCTGCTGGCCCTGGGAGAAGCCCAGCGCGCGGGCCATGTCGCGCACCGCGCTGCGCCCGCGATAGGTGATGACGTTGGCGACCTGCGCGGCGTAGTCGCGGCCGTAGCGTTCGTAGACGTACTGGATGGCCTTCTCGCGCAGGTCGGATTCGATGTCGATGTCGATGTCGGGCGGCCCGTCGCGGGCCGGGGACAGGAACCGTTCGAAGAGCAGACCGTTGGCGACCGGGTCGACGGCGGTGACCCCCAGCGCGTAGCAGACCGCCGAGTTGGCCGCCGATCCCCGGCCCTGGCACAGGATGTTGTTGCGACGGCAGAACTGGGTGATGTCGTGCACCACCAGGAAATAGCCCGGGAAGTTCAGCCTGGCGATGACGTCGAGCTCCCGCTCGATCTGGGCATACGCCTCCGGCGCGGAGCCGCGCGGGCCGTAGCGCCGGGCGGCGCCGAGCATGATCAGTTCGCGCAGCCAGCTGTCCTCGGTGTGGCCGTCGGGAACGTCGAACGGCGGCAGCTGCGGGGCGATCAGCGCCAGCTCGAAGGCGCACTGCTCGCCGAGATCGGCTGCGGCGGTGACCGCTTCGGGGTATTGGCAGAACAGCCGGGCCATCTCGTCCCCGGACCGCAGGTGCGATCCGCCCAGCGGGGCCAGCCAGCCGGCGGCCTCGTCCAGTGACCGTCGAGCCCGGATCGCACCCATCGCCATGGCCAGCCTGCCGCGCCCGGGCTCGGCGACATGGGCGGCGGTGGTGGCGACCACCGCCAGCCCGAACCGCGGGGCGAGCGCGGCCAGCGCGGCGTTGCGTTCGTCGTCGAGCGGATCGCCGTGGTGGGTGAGTTCGATGCTGACCCGGTCACGGCCGAACCGGTCCACCAGGTCGGCCAGGCGCCTCGGCCGCGGCCTCGGGCCCGCCGGTCGAGAGTGCCTGGCGCACATGACCTTTGCGGCAGCCGGTCAGGATGTGCCAGTGCCCGCCGGCGGCCTCGGTCAGCGCGTCGTAGTCGTAGCGCGGCTTGCCCTTCTCGCCGCCGGCCAGATGCGCCCGGGCGATCTGGCGCGACAGCCGGCGGTAGCCTTCGGGTCCGCGGGCCAGCACCAGCAGGTGCGGCCCGGGCGGGTCGGGGTCCTCGGTGCGCGCGGTATTGCTCAGCGACAGCTCGGCGCCGAAGACGGTGCGCATGTCGAGTTCCTTGGCGGCCTCGGCGAACCGCACCACCCCGTAGAGCCCGTCGTGGTCGGTCAGCGCGATGGCCCGCAGATCCAGCCGCACCGCCTCCTCGACCAGTTCCTCCGGGGTGCTGGCCCCGTCGAGGAAGCTGTAGGCCGAATGGGCGTGCAACTCGGCGTAGGGCACGCCGGAGCGCAGCGGGTGGTCGCCGGTCGGCTCGTAGGGCTCCCGCTTGCGCGACCAGGCCGGGCTGTCCCCGCCGTCGGCGTGCGGCTCGCCGAGCGACATCCCGCGAGCGGCGCGGCTTGCTGTTGAGCACCCGCTCCATCTCGGCCCAGCTCGGCGGCCCGTTGTTCCAGCCCATCCGTCGCATCGTATTCGAACATATGTTCGAATGCCAGACTCGCGATGATTCCCGCTCGGCCGGCGGGGTCAACACAGAGACACTGAGGAAAAGTAAGGAGATACCCATGTCCGCTCTCCCGCCCGTCGTCGATCAGCAGACCTGGCGCGCCGCGCTCGACGACCTCCGCAAGCGGGAGAAGGCGGCCACCCGGGAACTCGACGCCATCGCCGCCCAGCGGCGCCGGCTGCCGATGGTGCAGATGCCGGATTACACGCTGATCGGCCCGGACGGCCCGGTGCGGCTGGCCGACATCTTCGACGGCCGCTCGCAGCTGATCGTCTACAACCACATGTGGAGCGACGGCGCCGAGTGGCAGTGCCCGGGCTGCACCGGCTTCACCTCCCAGTTCACCCGGCTGGAGTTCCTGGACAACTACGACGCCCGCTTCGTCATCGTCACCAACGGCCCCATCGAGGAGGCGCTGGCCTACAAGGCCAAGGTCGGCAACAAGATGGACTGGTACTCGTCGTCGGAGAGTTCCTTCGGCGCCGACGTCGACGCCGCCCCCGGAGAAGGCTTCGCCGTCAACGTCTTCCTGCGCGACGGCGACACCGTCTACCGCACCTGGCACACCAACGGCCGCGGTACCGAGCAGCTCGAGCCACTCGTTCGCGCTGATCGACCTGCTGCCGTGGGGACGCCAGGAGGAATGGCAGGACTCCCCCGACGGCTGGCCGCAGCGGCCCACCTACTCCGGCTGGGCGGGTTCCGAGGACATCGCCCGCGCCTACGGCGAGGGCAGCTGAGCTCTACGCTTCACATGTGACCGCGACACCTGATTCATCCGATCCGCAGCTGCATCCCGCCGAGCCGCACCACAGCGGCATCGGGAGCAAGCTGAACTGGCTGCGCGCCGGAGTGCTCGGCGCCAACGACGGCATCGTGTCGACGGCCGGCATCGTCGTCGGCGTGGCCGCCGCGACCGCCGAGCGAGCCCCGATCTTCACCGCCGGCATCGCCGGGCTGGCCGCGGGCGCGCTGTCGATGGCCGTCGGTGAGTACGTCTCGGTGAGCACGCAGCGCGACACCGAGAAGGCGCTGCTGAAGAAGGAGCGCCGGGAACTCGACACTCAACCGGACGCCGAACTCGACGAGCTCGCCGCGCTCTACGAAGCCAAGGGCCTGTCGCCGGCCACCGCCCGCACCGTGGCCGAGGAGCTGACCGACCACGACGTGTTCGCCGCGCACGTCGACATCGAACTCGGCATCGACCCCGAGGAGCTGACCAACCCGTGGCAGGCCGCGATCTCCTCGGCGATGGCCTTCACGGTCGGCGCGATCCTGCCGCTGCTGGCGATCCTGTTGCCGCCGCCCGCGACGCGGATCCCCATCACCTTCGTCGGGGTGCTGATCGCGCTGGCGTTCACCGGCTGGCTCAGCGCCCGCCTGGGCGGGGCCAACGCCGGTCGCGCGATTCAGCGGGTGGTGATCGGCGGGGCGCTGGCCATGGCGATCACGTTCGGCATCGGCCACCTGGTCGGCGGCGCGGTCGGTTAGTCGCCCGGTCAGATCGGGTCGACGACGCGCCGCGCTTGGACGTCGGGAAGGTGGCGCGCGGCCAGTTCGTAGTCGGCGTCGTCATGCAGGACTACCAACCCATTGACAGCCGCGGTGCCACAGACGAGCAGATCGACAACCGAGAGGGCGCGCACCGCGCCCGCGCTTGCCAGCCGGTGCTGCGCGGAATCGATCCACCGCCACACGGACTTTGCTACCGGCACATCGGGGTAGACGTCCAGGAACATCTGGTTCATCTGATCGAACTCATCGGCATTGCGGGCAGACCGGCGGAACTCTGCTCGCTGCGGTTCACACGATCCGACAGCACCACTGACAAGCGCATCCATCCACGCTTCGGCGAGATCCTGTTGCCGCTGCAGTCGCCAAACTGCAGAGGAATCGACCAGGAAGGAGATCAACCTCCGAGTGCCTTCTCGTCGGCTCGTGCGGCGAGCCAGCCGTCGTAGTCCCAGCTGCTGGCCTGCTCGCGGGAACGGGCCAACGCTTCGACTCTTCTGAATCGTTGGACGTAGTCGCGCATCGCGAGGTTGACGGCCTCTTTCTTGGTGTGCACTCCAGCGATCCGCATGACCTCGGCCAGTGCGTCGTCGTCGAGGTCGATCTGGGTCACCGACACGACGAGCCCCCTTTGTTGGCGATGTATGTAGTCAGCATACATCGCCAACAAAGGGCGGCTCAGTGCTCAGCTCGCGGTATTCGGCGACGCCGTCGTCGAGCACGACCCGGGCGTTGGAACCGTCGGGACCGGCAGCCTCGGTGCGGTAGATCGCCCGGCCCGCCTCGGTGCGCCAGATCGACGTCGTCAACGTCTCCCCCGGGAACACCGGGGCGGAGAACCGGGCGGCGACCGCCGTCAGCTTGGAGGCGTCGTTGCCGGCGAGTTCGGCCAAGCAGCGCCCGGCCGGCGAATCCGTAGGTGCACAGCCCGTGCAGGATCGGCGTCGGGAAGCCGGCCAGCTCGCGGGCGAACCACGGATCGCTGTGCAGCGGGTTGCGGTCACCGGAGAGCCGATAGATCAGCGCCTGATCCTGGCGGGTCGGCATGGCGATGCGGGCGTCGGGCTCGCGGTCGGGAAACTCCGGGGCCGCCGGACGCTGACCGGGCTGACCGCCGAACCCGCCCGCGCCGCGGATGACCGCGGTGGACAGCGTCTCGGCGACCAGATCGCCGGTGGCCGGGTCGGTGCCCTGGCCGCGCAGCATGATGATGCCGTTCTTGCCCTCGCCCTTGTCCTGGATGTCGGCCACCTCGGCGACCACCGACAGCGACCCGCGAGGCCGGCAGCGGCTTGTGCAGGCGAATCTCCTGGGAGCCGTGCAGCAGCATGCCGAAGTTGAACGAGCCCACCTTGGCGGCGGCCGCGAAGCCCGTGCAGCAGATGACCGCGAAGGTCGGCAGCACCTGCTGGGCGATGTCGTGACTGTTCTCGGTGGTGAACGACAGGTCCTCGGTCCCCGCGCCGACACCGAGCGCGTAGAGCATCGTGTCGCGCTCGGTCCATTCGTAGAGCTGAGGTTCGGTAACCGCGCCGATCGCCGAGGGGTCAAGTGCCATTGCGCCGCTCCTGAGGTCGTGGATGGGAACTCAATCTTGGCACTGCTGAAAATCTCACCCACCAAGGCGGTCGACAAGGCACGCTATCCCCATGCATCTTTCGCGGACCCGATCCATCGTCGCGGCGATCGCCGCCCTCTTCGCGGTCGTCCTCGTCGCCTCGTGTAGCTCGCCGGCACCCCAGGAGCGGTCGATCACACTGACGTTCATCCGGCACGCGGAGTCGCAGGCCAATGCCGACGGGGTGATCGACTACCGAGGTGCCGGGACCGTCGCTGACCAGCGTCGGCGAGCAGCAGGCGACAGCGGCGGCCAATCGGCTGAAGGGCAACGGCTACGACGGCATCTACGCCTCGGAGATGGTCCGCACCCAGCAGACCGCGGCCCCGATGTCCAAGGCGCTGGGCGAACCGGTCAACGTGCTGCCGGGGCTCAACGAGATCTCCGCGGGCTGGTTCAACGGCGAGCCGATGGACCGTGCCGGCGCGACCTACATGGTGGCCCCGATGGACTGGATGCGCGGTGACCTCAACTTCAGCATCCCCGGATCGGTGAGCGGACGGGAGTTCAACGGGAAGTTCACCGCGGCGGTGCAGCGCATCTACGAAAGCGGTGACACCAAGCCGGTCGCGTTCTCCAGCGCCGCCTCGATCATGCTGTGGACGCTGATGAACGCGCGCAACGGCAAGAACAGCCTGCTGACCGATCACCCGCTGCCCAACACCGGCCGGGTGGTCCTCACCGGCAACCCGACCAGCGGATGGACGCTCGTCGACTGGGACGGCATCACGTCGTTCTGACGCCGAGATGGCCGCCGCACACTTCGCCATGCCGCTGCGCGTGCGCTACGTCGAATGCGACATGCAGGGCCGGGCGTTCAACGCCCACTACCTGACGTGGGTCGACATGGCGCACACCGAGGCCATGCGCGAAGATCGCCGGCGGCTATCAGGTGCTCATCGACCGGGGTATCGACGTCGTGGTCGCCGCCGCCGAGCTGCAGTTCCGGCTGCCGGCCCGATTCGACGACGAGCTGATCATCCACGTCGCCATCGAGGCGCCGGGGCGGACGTCGCTGCGCAGCCGGTTCGAGTTCCACCGGGGCGACGAGGTGATCGCCGAGGCGACGATGATCCACGTCTGCGTCGACGCGACGACCTTCGCGAAACAGGTTTGGCCGGACTGGTTCCGCGAGCAGCTCGCCGCCGCCGGCTGACGGTATCGTTACCGCGGTGACGACGGCGGATCACCCGACAGCCGCGCTGCCGGTGTTCGCCGACGTCGACACCGGCGTCGACGACGCGATGGCACTGGTGTACCTGCTGGCGAGCCCGGACGCCGATCTGGTCGGGATCGCCTCCACGGGGGGCAACGTCGCCGTGGATCAGGTGTGCCGCAACAACCTCGGGCTGCTCGAACTGTGCCGCGCCCCCGCCATCCCGGTGTCGCGGGGAGCCGAAGAGCCACTCAGCGCAGCGATGCGCACCGCCGAAGACACCCACGGGCCCGCGGGCCTGGGCTATGCCGAACTGCCCCAGCATGATCGCGAGCTCACCTCGTACGACTCCGCCGAAGCATGGGTGCGCGCCGCCCACACCAGACCCGGTGAGCTGATCGGTGTGGTGACCGGTCCGCTGACCAACCTCGCGCTTGCCGCGCGCGCCGAACCGGAGTTGCCGTCGTTGTTGCGGCGACTGGTCATCATGGGCGGAGCGTTCGACTACCGCGGCAACACCACCCCGGTGGCCGAGTGGAACATCAGCGTCGACCCGGAAGCCGCCGCCGAGGTGTTCGCCACCTGGGGGCGGGCCGCGGAGTCGAATGCCGATTGAACCGCATCAGCTTCCGATCGTGTGCGGGCTGAACCTCACCGAGAACATCGCGCTGACCCCGGCGATCCTGAGCCGGCTGGCCGGTGCGGCGGAATCGGCGACGGTGGCGATGAGCGTGCTGGACGCCAGGGGAACCCGTTCGGTGGCCGACAACCCGCTGATCCGCGCACTCGAGGATGCGATGCGGTTCTACTTCGAGTTCCACTTCGACCAGGGCGAGGGCTTTCTGGCGCATCTGCACGACCCGCTGGCGGCGGCGGTGGCGCTGGATCCCGGGATCGTCACCACCCGGGCGACCACCGTCGACGTCGAGCTGACCGGGACGCTGACGCGCGGCATGACGATCGCCGACTGGAGCCGGCGATGGGGCCGGGAACCCAACGCGCACATCGGTGTCGACGTCGATCCGGCCGCCTTCTTCGACCGGTTCATCGAGCGGGTGGGCCCGTTCGCGCGGCGGCTGGCTCATTCGTAGACCCCTTCCAGGTACCACCGCCGCTGCCGATAACACAGCAGCAGTGCGGTTCCCGGCTCGCCGTCGGACTGGTTGCCCACCAGCACCTGGGCGCGCGCGGTGCGACCGGCCCGGGATTGTTCGGCCTGGTCCCACCAGCGTTCGTCGACCGGCCACGGCCCGGCCCACCACCTGAGCTCACCCCGGTACTGGCCGTCCAGCCGCGCCGGCTCGGCGGTGAACATCCCGCGGGAGGTCACACTGACCGGATTGCCCTGAGCGTCAAGCAGTTCCACCGGGTCGTCGAGAAGCACCGTCGGCGCGGGTTCGGGCAGTCGGCCCGGCCATGGCCGGTCGGGATCGGCCCTGGGCACCAACTCGTCACCGAGCGGGGTCAAGGTGATGCGCTCGGCGGGACCGCGACCGCCGGACAGAACCGGCAGCTGCACGGCCTCCTGACCCAGCAGACCCTGCACCCGGACCAGTGCCCGGCGGGCCCGCAGCCGGTCCTCCTCCCCTATGCCGCCCCACAGCGGCAGCTGAAGTGCTTCTGCGGAAACGACTTCCACCGGCTGCAGCCGCAGCATCGTCACCGGAGCGCTCGGCCGGTCCTGTTCCCGGCTGAATCCATCCCCGAGTCGCTTCGCTCCTGCCCGCCGGGAGTGAGCCAGCCGTCGAGCTGCCAGCGCACCCGGTCGGCGGTGGCGTCCTCGGTCAACGGTTCGGCGCATCGCCACACCCGGGTCAGCTCTCCGCCGTTGGCGGTGAGGGCGTGGATGGCCAGCCGGGTGCATCCGACCCCGGCCGACTCCAGGCTGCGGTGCAGAGCGGCGGCAAGCGTGCGCCCGGCGAACGCCGCCGCGTCGACCCGGTCGATCGGCGGATCGCAGTTCAGCACGGCATCGAGTTCCGGCGGCGGCTCCCGGCCCGACGGCCCGCGCACCGGCTCACCGCGGGCCAGGCGGTGCGCGGCCACCGCGTCGGCACCGAACCGGGAGGCGACGTCACTGCGGGACAGGCCGGCGAACTGGCCGAGCGTGCGAATACCCATGCGCCACAACAGATCAGCCAGCTCGGCACGGCCGGGCCCGGACAGGCTCGGCTCGGTGGCCAGCTGCCGGATCGACAGCGCCGACAGGAACGCCGCGTCCGTACCGGGCTCGACCACACACCCGGCGCGGGCGGCGAACACCGCCGTCGCCATCTGGTCGGCGATTCCCACCTGACATTCGGCACCGGCCGCGGCCACGGCGTCGACCAGCCGCTCGGCGGCGGCCTGCTCGGAGCCGAAGTAGCGGGCCGCCCCGCGCACCGACAACACCAGCAGGCCCGGCCGCAGCACCTCGGCGCGAGGTACCACCTCGTCGATCGCCGCCGTCACCCCCTCGAAGAAGCGGGCATCGCGGGCCGGGTCGGCGGTGACCACATGCAGTTGCGGGCAGCGCGCCTGCGACTCGCGCCTGCGCAGTCCCCGGCGCACACCGGCCGCACGTGCCGCCGCCGAACAGGCGATCACCCGGTTGGCCAGGGTGACCGCGACGGGAGAGGTCGCCGGCAGTCCCGCCGCCACCGCCGCGGCGACCGCAGGCCAGTCCATGCACCAGATCGCCAGCACCCGGGCGGTCACGTCAGCCGGCTCTCGACCGGATGGCGCGGCCCCGCGCCCGGACGGACAACTGCACCCGGCTGATCCGGCCGCAGCCCGGCACCGGGACACCACCGTGATCGGCGGTCATCTCGTAGCCGCACACCCGGGCGTCGAGCCGGATCGAGGCGTCCTGCCAGTCCCCCCGCGTGACCACCAGGGTGCAGCCCTTCTGCCGGGCGCGGGCCACCACCGCCCGCGCCCGGGTGGCGGTCACGGTACGGCCGGCCAGGCCGAGCACCACCAGATCCATGCCGTCCATCAGCACCGCGGCCACCTCCACGGGGTCGGTTCCCGGATCGGGGATCACCGCGAGCCGGCTCAGGTCGGCTCCCATCTCCGCGGCGGCCAGCAAGCCGAAATCCGGTAGTCCGACGACGGCCACATGGCCACCGGCCGCCGTCACCGCGGCGGCCATGCTCACCGGCAGCGAAAGGGCACCCGAGGCCACCGCCACCGCACCGCGCGGCAACCCCGACGGCAGCAGGCCAGCCAGCATTTCGGGAACCGGCAGCAAAGTTTCCGACGCCGGAAGCAGCTCGTCGGCCCGCTCGGCGGCAGGACGGTGGCCGCCCACCTTCCCGGACACCGCCGCCATCTGGCGACGGAGCTGTTCTAGCTGTTCAGCACGGTCGAGCTGCCGCTTTTCCAGGGCAATTGCCGCCGTCATCGCCCACCTCCAGCTGCGATCGACGTCCACTGTGTTCGAATATATGTTCGACTCTGTGAGTAAACACCCACCCACCGACAGCGTCAAGCGATTGCCCGACCCCCACCCGGCCGGCCATCGGCGTGCTGGCACCATGCAATCAGGACCGCGGGGAAGGGGATCTCATGAACACCGAACAGGCCGACAAGCTCACAGCGGGGACCGGCTTCGTCGCCGCCCTCGACCAGAGCGGAGGCAGCACACCCAAGGCGCTGAAGCTCTACGGCATCGCCGAGGACGCCTACTCCGGCGACGAGGAGATGTTCGACCTGGTGCACCAGATGCGGACCCGGATCATCACCAGCCCGAGCTTCGACGGCGACCGGATCCTGGCCGCGATCCTGTTCGAGATGACCATGGATCGCGACATCGAGGGCCGTCCCACCGCGGACTACCTGTGGAACGTCAAGCAGGTCGTGCCGATCCTCAAGGTCGACAAGGGCCTGGCCGCCGAGGAGGACGGTGCCCAGGTCATGAAGCCGATCGCCGGCCTGGACGACCTGCTGGCCCGCGCGGCCGCCAAGGGCATCTTCGGCACCAAGATGCGCTCGGTCATCAAGCTGCCCGGCGGCGGGCTCGAGGCGGTGGTGGATCAGCAGTTCGAGGTTGCCGGGCAGATCCTGGCCGCCGGCCTGGTGCCGATCATCGAACCCGAGATCGACATCCACTCCCCCGCCAAGGCCGAGGCCGAAGACCAGCTCAAGGCCGCGATCATCACCCACCTCGGCACGCTCGGCGACGATCAGCAGGTGATGCTCAAGCTGACGCTGCCCGACACCGACGACCTCTACCGCGACCTGGTCGACCATCCGAAGGTGATGCGGGTGCTGGCGCTCTCGGGCGGCTACACCCGCGCCGAGGCCTGCGAGCGGCTGGCCCGCAACCACGGTGTCATCGCCAGCTTCTCGCGCGCGCTCACCGAGGGCCTGACCGTGCAGCAGAGCGACGCGGAGTTCGACAAGACACTCGACGAGGCGATCGCCGAAATCGCCGCCGCCTCAAGGACTTAGACCGTCCACTTTGAAATGGCACTCAGAGCGACGTCGGGGCCGGATTATCGCTCTCAGTGCCATTTCAACGTCGGCGCCCTTAGGCGTCACTCCCACTCGATGGTGCCGGGCGGCTTGCTCGTCACGTCGAGCACCACCCGGTTCACCTCGGGCACCTCGTTGGTGATGCGCGTCGAGATGCGCTCCAGCACCTCGTAGGGCACCCGCGTCCAGTCCGCGGTCATCGCGTCCTCACTGGAGACCGGCCGCAGCACGATCGGGTGGCCGTAGGTGCGTCCGTCGCCCTGCACACCCACCGAGCGGATGTCGGCCAGCAGCACCACCGGGCACTGCCAGATCTGGCCGTCCAGACCGGCGGAGGTCAGCTCCTCGCGGGCGATCAGGTCCGCGCGCCGCAGCGTGTCCAGACGCTCGGCCGTCACCTCGCCGACGATCCGGATGCCCAACCCGGGCCCCGGGAAGGGCTGGCGCGCAACGATTTCCTCGGGAAGGCCGAGTTCCCGGCCGACCGCGCGCACCTCGTCCTTGAACAGCAGGCGCAACGGCTCGACGAGTTTGAACTTCAGGTCCGACGGCAGGCCGCCGACGTTGTGGTGGCTCTTGATGTTCGCCGTGCCGGTACCGCCGCCGGATTCCACGACGTCGGGATACAGCGTGCCCTGCACCAGGAAGTCGATGGGGTGACCGTCGGAGTCGCCCTCGGCCAGCAGGTCGCGCACCGCGCCCTCGAACGCGCGGATGAACTCGCGGCCGATGATCTTGCGCTTGCCCTCCGGGTCGTGCACGCCCGAAAGTGCCTGCAGGAAGCGATCTTCGGCCTCGACGGTGACCAGTCGCGCGCCGGTGGCGGCCACGAAATCGCGTTGCACCTGGGCCCGTTCGCCGGCGCGCAGCAGGCCGTGGTCGACGAACACACACGTCAGCTGGTCGCCGATGGCGCGCTGCACCAGGGCGGCGGCCACCGCGGAGTCCACGCCGCCGGACAGTCCGCAGATGGCCTTGCCGTCGCCGATCTGCTCACGCACCTGCTCGATGAGGGTTTCGGCGATGTTGGCCGGGGTCCAGGCCGCGCCGATGCCGGCGAAGTCGTGCAGGAACCGGCTGAGCACCTGCTGGCCGTGCGGGGTGTGCATGACCTCGGGGTGGTACTGCACCCCGGCGAGCCGGCGGCCACGGTCCTCGAATGCCGCGACGGGCGCACCGGTGCTGGTCGCCACCACCTCGAAGCCCGCGGGCGCGGAGGTGACCGCGTCGCCGTGACTCATCCACACCGGCTGCTTGCCGGGCAGGCCCGAATGCAGTTCGCCGCCAAGGACTTCCATCTCGGTGCGGCCGTACTCGCTGGTGCCGGTGCGGGCGACGGTGCCGCCGAGGGCCTGCGCCATGGCCTGAAATCCGTAGCAGATGCCGAACACCGGGAGACCCAGGTCGAACAGGGCCGGGTCGAGCTGCGGGGCGCCGTCGGCGTACACACTGGCCGGTCCGCCGGACAGCACGATCGCCTGCGGGTCCTTGGCCTTGATCTGCTCGACGGTCGCGGTGTGCGGGACGACCTCGGAGAACACCCGGGCCTCGCGGACACGGCGCGCGATCAGCTGCGCGTACTGGGCACCGAAGTCGATCACCAGGACAGGACGGGGAGATTCCGATGTCACCGGCTCAGTCTAGTGGCGCTTGACGGGCTCATCTCGCTCCGCTCTCGAAAGGTGGCCTTCGCCGTGAAGAAGCTCCTGGCAGGCCTGGCCCTCGGCCGCCTCGGCCGTCGCGGTCCGGCGTTATCTGGCGGTGCGTGACGCCCTGGCCGCGGTGCCCGCCGAATTCCGCAGCCCGCTGCTGCCACTGCTGACGACCGGCATGACGGCGCGATCGTTGCGGTGGCACCGGCTGGTCTACCTGTTCAGCACACCGCCGGGACGCGGTGTCGACGATGCACTCGAGCATCGTGTCGATGGACGGCTGCCTGTCCTGGTGCTCGTCTCCCACCGCATCGGCCGGCACGGACCCGGCCAGCGCTGCTCTACATCCACGGCGGCGGCATGGTCACCGGCTCACCCGCAGACCGAGGCCGCCGGCAGCGGACAGGCTCGCCCGCGAACTCGACGCCGTCGTGATATCCCCGGACTACCGCCTGGCCCCCGAGCACCCTTTCCCCGCCGCACTCGACGACTGCATGGCGGCGCTGCACTGGATGCTGGACAACGCCGAGGAACTCGGTATCGACCCGGACCGCATCGCGGTCACCGGATCCAGTGCCGGTGGCGGACTGTCAGCAGCGGTCGCGCAGCGGGCCCACGACGAGGGGATTAGCCCTGCGCGCCCAGGCTCTCGTCTATCCGATGATCGACGACCGTACCGCGCTGCGCGACGCCGGTGGCCGCGGCCGCTTCCTGTGGACACCGGAGTCCAACCGCTTCGGGTGGACCGCTTACCTGGGCCGGACACCGCGAATGTCCGACGCACCGGAATACGCCGCACCGGCCCGGCGTGAGGACCTGTCCGGTCTGGCACCGGCCTGGGTCGGCGTCGGCGACCTCGACCTGTTCTACGACGAATCAGTCGACTACGCCCGGCGGCTGCAGGCCGCCGGCGTCGACTGCGAACTGGTGACCGTGCCCGGGATGTACCACGGCGCAGACGGCCTGGCGCGAAAAGACCCTGCCATGAAGGCTTTTCGCCGCGGCGTGGTCGACCACCTGCGGACCCGCCTGGTCAGCCGCGCCGTGTTGACCGGTGTGATCGGCAGGTGGCGCAGGCCGCCGGGCGCGTCGACCGGCACCATCGGATTCTTAGGCGCGATCGGCGCCAGCTGCTGGTAGGCTCTGCCCCTGGGCCGGCCGCTGGTCGTCCTCACCCTGGTTGGGCCACAACGACGTTGCGCGCTCGGCCTGCGCGGTGATCGACAGCGACGGGTTCACCCCGAGGTTGGCCGAGATCGCCGCGCCGTCCATCACGTGCAGCGTCGGATAGTCGTACACCCGCTGATACGGGTCGATGACCCCGTGCTCGGGGCTGTCGCCGATCGCCGCACCGCCGAGGAAGTGCGCGGTGAGCGGGATGTTGAACAGCTCGCCCCACGTCCCGCCGGCCACGCCGTCGATCTTCTCGGCGATGCGCCGGGTGACTTCGTTGCCGACCGGGATCCACGTCGGGTTCGGCTCGCCGTGGCCCTGCTTGCTGGTCATCCGGCGCACGCCCAGCGCGGTCTTCTTGGTGTAGGTGGTGATCGAGTTGTCCAGGTGCTGCATCACCAGCGAGATCATGGTGCGCTCGCTCCAGCGCCGCGGGGACAGCATCCGCAGCATGCCGCGCGGGTCGCCCTCGGCGTTGATGAGCAGCTGGCGCCAGCGTGGCACGTCGCTGCCCTGCGGCCCGGGTCCGTCGGTCATCAGCGTCTGCAGCAGGCCCATCGCGTTGGAGCCCTTGCCGTAGCGGCAGGGTTCGACGTGGGTGTCGGGCGTCGGGTGGATCGACGATGTGATCGCCACGCCGTGGGTGAGGTCCAGATCGGGACGGGCCTCCAGCCGGCCGGCGCCGACGATGGACTCGGAGTTGGTACGGGTCAGCACTCCGAGCTTGTCCGACAGCTTGGGCAGCTTGCCGGTGTCGCGCATCTTGAACAGCAGCTTCTGGGTGCCCCAGGTACCTGCCGCCAGGATCAGCTGACGCGCGGTGAACGTCCGGGTGTTCTTGCGGGCCCACCGTCCGGTGCGCACGGTGTGGATCTCCCAGAGACCGTCGGGACGCTGCTCGAAGCCCGTCACCGTGGTCATCGGAAAGACTTTCGCCCCAGCCCTTTCCGCGAGACCGAGGTAGTTCTTGACAAGGGTGTTCTTGGCGCCGTGCCGGCAGCCGGTCATGCATTCGCCGCATTCGATGCAGCCGGTGCGGGCCGGGCCCACGCCGCCGAAGTAGGGGTCGGGCACCGTCTTGCCCGGAGTCTTCTCGCCGTCGGGCCCGAAGAACACCCCGACCGGGGTGGGGGTGAAGGTGTCGCCGACACCCATCTCGTCGGCCACCTCCTTCATGATGCGGTCGGCGTCGGTGAAGGTCGGGTTCTTGACCACGCCGAGCATCCGCTGGGCCTGGTCGTAGTGCGGCATCAACTCGGCGCGCCAGTCGGTGATGTTCTTCCACTGCGGGTCGTTGAAGAACGGGTCCGGCGGCACGTAGAGGGTGTTGGCGTAGTTCAGCGATCCGCCGCCCACGCCGGCACCGGCCAGGATCATCACGTTGCGCAGCAGGTGAATCCGCTGAATGCCATAGCAGCCGAGCCGGGGCGCCCACAGGAACTCACGTAGGCGCCAGGAGGTCTTGGCGAACTCGTGGTCGGCGAATCGGCGGCCGGCCTCCAGCACGCCGACCTTGTAGCCCTTCTCGGTGAGCCGCAGGGCGCTGACGCTGCCGCCGAAACCCGAACCGATGATCAGAACGTCGAAATCTGGTTCCATCCGGCCAGCGTAGCCCCGCGAGAAGACGCAGACTCGCACGAATCTGAGCCCGGTGATGCGATTGTGCGTCTGCTCGCCGAGGACCGGCTCAGTTGCCGACGGTCAGGCCGACCTTCTGGAATTCCTTGAGGTCGCAGTACCCGGCCTTGGCCATCGACCGGCGCAGGCCGCCGACGAGGTTCAGCGCGCCGAACGGGTCGTCGGACGGCCCGTTGAGCACCCGGTCGAGTGACGGCCGCTCCCCCACCGCCACCTGCAGCAGCGCACCGCGCGGCAGCGACGGGTGCGCGGCGGCCGAGGGCCAGAACCAGCCGCCGCCGAGTGACTCCGCGGCCGCGGCCAGCGGCGTGCCGAGCACCACCGCGTCGGCCCCGCAGGCGATGGCCTTGGCCAGGTCGCCGGAGCTGTGGATGTCGCCGTCGGCCAGCACGTGCACGTAGCGGCCGCCGGTCTCGTCGAGGTACTCGCGTCGGGCGGCGGCCGCGTCGGCGATGGCGGTGGCCATCGGCACGCTGATACCGAGCACCTCGTCGCTGGTGGTCACCCCGGACGTCGAGCCGTAGCCGACGATGACGCCTGCCGCCCCGGTGCGCATCAGGTGCAGCGCGGTGCGGTGGTCGAGCACGCCGCCGGCGACCACCGGGATGTCCAGCTCGGAGATGAAGGTCTTGAGGTTCAGCGGCTCGCCGTCGCTGGCCACCCGCTCGGCGGAGATGATGGTGCCCTGGATGACCAGCAGGTCGATACCGGCGGCCACCAGGGTCGGCGTCAGCAACTGGGCGTTCTGCGGGCTGACCCGCACCGCGGTGGTGACCCCGGCGTCGCGGATACGGGCCACCGCCGCACCCAGCAGCTCGGGGTCCAGCGGTGCGGCATGCAGCTGCTGCAGCAGCCGGATCGCGGCCGTCGGCTCGGGCTCCTTCTCCGCCGCCTCGATGACCTGGGCGATCTTCGCCTCGACGTCTGCGTGCCTGCCGATCAGGCCCTCGCCGTTGAGCACGCCCGAGCCCGCCGAGGCGGCCCAGCTCGATGGCGAACTCCGGCGACACCAGCGCGTCGGTCGGGTGGGCCACGACGGGGATCTCGAAGCGGTAGGCGTCGAGCTGCCAGCCGGTCGAGACGTCCTTCGACGACCGGGTGCGCCGGGACGGGACGATGTTGATGTCGTCGAGTTCGTAAGTGCGGCGGGCAGTCTTGCCCATGCCGATTTCCACCATGTCGCGCACGATCGACCCCTAGCGGGCGTAGTAGTTGGGGGCTTCGACAGTCATGGTGATGTCGTGCGGATGGCTTTCCTTGAGGCCCGAAGCGGTGATCCGGACGAACTGTGCCCGGTGCAGGGCCTCGATGGTGGGTGCACCGGTGTAACCCATCGCCGCGCGCAGGCCGCCGGTCAGTTGGTGGATCACGGTGGACAGCGGGCCGCGGAACGGAACCCGGCCCTCGATGCCCTCGGGCACCAGCTTGTCCTCGGAGAGGACGTCGTCCTGGAAGTAGCGGTCCTTGGAGTAGGACTTGGCGACGCCCCCGGCAGCGCCCCGGCCCTGCATGGCGCCCAGCGAGCCCATTCCGCGGTAGCTCTTGAACTGCTTTCCGTTCACGAAGATCAGTTCGCCGGGGGCCTCGGCGGTTCCGGCCAGCAGCGAGCCGAGCATCGTCGTCGAGGCACCCGCCGCCAGGGCCTTGGCGATGTCACCGGAGTACTGCAGCCCGCCGTCGGCGATCACCGGCACACCGTGGGGTGCGCACGCCGCGTTCGCCTCCAGAATCGCCGTGATCTGAGGTGCCCCGACGCCCGCGACCACGCGGGTGGTGCAGATCGAGCCGGGGCCCACACCGACCTTGACCGCGTCGGCGCCGGCCGCGACCAGCGCTGCGGCCGCGCTGCGGGTGGCGACGTTGCCGCCGATGACCTCGACCCGGTCGCCCACCTCGGCCTTGACCTTGCCGACCATCTCGAGCACCAGGCGGTTGTGGGCGTGGGCGGTGTCGACCACCAGCACGTCGACGCCCGCGTCGGCCAGTGCCATGGCACGGTCCCAGGCGTCGTCGCCGACGCCCACCGCCGCGCCGACCAGCAGCCGGCCGTCGCTGTCCTTGGTGGCCAGCGGGTGCTGCTCGGTCTTGACGAAGTCCTTGACCGTGATCAGTCCGGTCAGCCGGCCGTGGCCGTCGACGATGGGCAGCTTCTCGATCTTGTTGCGCCGCAACAGGCCCAGCGCAGCGTCGGCGGTCACGCCCTCCTGGGCGGTGATCAGCGGAGTCTTGCTCATCACCTCCGAGACCGGCTTGTTCATGTCGACTTCGAAACGCATGTCGCGGTTGGTGATGATCCCGACCAGCGAGCCCATGGGCGTCGACGACCGGCAGGCCCGAGATGCGGAACCGGGCGCACATGGCGTCGACCTCGGCCAGGGTGTTGTCCGGCGAGCAGGTGACCGGGTCGGTGACCATCCCCGCCTCGGAGCGCTTGACCATCTCCACCTGGCCGGCCTGCTCGGCGATCGACAGGTTGCGGTGCAGCACCCCCATGCCGCCCTGGCGGGCCATCGCGATCGCCATCCGGGCCTCGGTCACGGTGTCCATCGCCGAGCTCACCAGCGGCACCCTGAGCCGGATCTTCCTGGTCAGCTGACTGGAGGTGTCGGCGGCGGCGGGCACCACGTCGGAGGCCGCGGGCAGCAGCAGCACGTCGTCGAATGTCAGGCCCAGCATCGCGACCTTGTTGGGGTCGTCACCGCCGGTCAAGACCGGATCGGCGATCAGGTTGTCCAGACGCGCGGAGAGGCCGTCGATGCGGCCGGTGCTGCCTTCGGCAATGGACATCGGTGGGGCCCCCATCAGCTGGCGGAATGAGGACACCATCCTATCGGCTCTCCGGTGGCGTTCCCTGGCGCGATACCCGCAGCGCTGGCTAGTGTGGAGGCGTGCGCGACAACCTCCCACCAGGCCTGCCGCCAGATCCGTTCGCCGATGATCCGTGTGATCCGTCGGCTGCTCTCGACGCTCTGGAGCCCGGTCAGCCGTTGGATCCGCAGGAGCGCGCCGCGGTCGAGGCCGACCTGGCCGACCTGGCGGTCTACGAGGCCCTGCTGGCCCACCGCGGGGTTCGCGGTCTGGTGGTGTGCTGCGACGAATGTCAGCAGGACCACTACCACGACTGGGATATGTTGCGCGCCAACCTTCTTCAGCTGTTGGTCGACGGCACCGTCCGTCCGCACGAGCCGGCCTACGATCCCGAGCCGGATGCGTACGTGACGTGGGACTACTGCCGCGGCTACGCCGACGCCTCACTCAACGAGGCGACATCCGATTACGACGGGTATCGCTGATTCAGTTCCCGCCGCCGAGTTGCGGCACCGGAACCATTGTGGTGGTGATCACAACCTGCGGGGGCGTCTTGGGCGCCTGAACCACCGGTGACGGCACGGTCGCCGCGGCCGTCGGAACGGTCGCGACAGCAGTGGGCACCGTCACAGCCGGGGCGGGTGCGGACGCCGGCACCGACGCGACGGCCGGAGCCGACGGCGGAACCGAGGCCGCCGACTGCTGGACGACCGCCGTGGTGGTTGTCGTCGCGGCCGCGCTGGCCGGGGACTGCGACGCCGGGGGTGCGCTCGTGGTCGTGGTGACCGGGGCGGCGGTGGTCGTCGTGGTGGTGCTCGTCGGCGTCGTGCCTGCAGTCGTGGTCGTGGTGGTGGCCGGCGCCGAGGACGTCGTCGTCGGAGCCGCCGTGTTCCCCGTGGTGGTCGACGGCTGCGTTTGCTCGGTGGGCGAGGTGGTCACCGTCGTCGAACCCTCGGACGGCGTCGGAGTGTCCCCGGACTCCGACGGCGTCGTGGAGATGGTGATCGGCGGCAGATCCGGGACGCTGGTCGGCGGAACCTCGGGCCCCTCGCTCGGGGTGACGGCGGCGGGTACCAGCTCGGTGGCCGACGGCGGCACCGTGTAGGTGATGCCGGGCGGCACCGTCGCCTCCGGATCTTTCTGAACGACCTTGGCGGACAACTGATTCCATTGGTCGAGCAGCTGCTGCTTCTGCTCCTCGTCGCCAACGCTCTCCACCTGGTTGCTCACGGCGACGAGCTTGTCCTGCGCCTGCTGCCAGTCGCCCTGGGCGATCAGGTCCTGAACCTGGTTGAGCTGGGTCTGGGCGGCCAGCGCGACCTGGTCGTCGCGGACCTGCTTGGGCGCGCCGAAGAGCATGGTGCGCAGGCCGTAGAGCGCCTCACCGGGTCCCGCGCCCGCCACGACCGCGCCGAATCCACCGAGTGCCAGCACGCCGGCGGCGGCCGCCCCGACGATGCTCAGGCCGCGACGGCTGCGTACCGGGGCGGGCTTCTGCTTCTCGGCCAGCCCCGTGCGCAGCGCGGCGACCGCGTCGCGTTCGGTGATCAGGCCGGTGGCCGGCGGCCAGCGCATCTCGTCGCGCCATTCGCCGAGCATGGACGCCAACATGGCGTCGGCGTGGTCCCGGGGCGCCACCGGGCTGCCGGTGGCCAGGGCGTCGATGAACTGCTCGCTGGCGACGATGGCGTCCAGCGACGGTTCGTCGTTTCGTGAGTTGCGTCCGAAGTCAGGCATAGTCCTCACCGCCTGCCGCGGTGATCTCGGTTTTGAGCTTGGCCAGGGCGCGGTGCTGGGCGACCCGAACCGCCCCGGGTGTGCTGCCGACCGCGTCGGCGGTCTCCTCGGCGGACAGTCCCACGACGATGCGCAGGATCAGGATCTCGCGCTGTTTCTCCGGCAGGATCTGCAGAAGCTTGTTCATCCGAGCTGAGGTGTCGGACTGCAGGGCCATCTGCTCGGGACCCACGTCAAGCGAGTACCGCTCCGGCACCACCTCGGTGGGGTCGGACTTGTTACGGGCCGCGGCGCGATGTGCGTCGGCGACCTTGTGAGCAGCGATGCCGTACACGAAGGCCAGGAAGGGGCGACCCTGATCCTGGTAGCGCGGCAGCGCCTGTATGGCGGCCAAGCAAACCTCCTGTGCGACGTCATCGGCTGAGAGGCCCACCCGCTCCGTGGTCCCCAGGCGTGCCCGGATGTAACGGACCACGATGGGGCGGATGGTCTCCACCACTTCTCGGAGCGCATCCCGGCTGCCGGCCACAGCTTCTGCAACAGCGGCGTCGAGACGATCCCCTGGAATTGTCATCGACGGCGATATCTCCAACGTTACGAACTGGGCGCTACCTGGCAGCCATTCAGCTAGACAATATCGGCCTAACCTGCCGATCGGGCGTTAGCCGCGGCACCACTGTCCGCCGCGCCGCGTAATGGCCAGGGCACATTCGTCCCGGACCGCCGAGACTTGCTGTGATGAAAGCGTTGCACTTCCGATATCAACCAGTAGACACGCCAGCGCCCACCGCAGTGGCACAAGACCATAGGTCTGCGTGTCGGCCAGGGCGGCGTCGGCAACTTCGCGCGAGCGGTCCGCGGCGCCCGCGCTGCACAACGCGGCCGCCAGCACCACGTCGCTCTTGACCCGGTGCCGCCTCAACTCCGGCAGGGCCGCGGCGGCCAGTTCCACCCCGCGCCGGGCATGGCGCAGCGCCGTCTCCCCCTGCCCGCCGGCCATCGCCAGTTCGGCGCCGACCCACTCCAGCCGGATCGCCAGCCGCGGCGGCGCCGCAGTCGCGTTCTCGAGGGCCTCGGTGGCACGGCCGAGCAATCGCGCGGAGGCGGCCAGCCGGCCGACGCCCAGAGCATCGGCCGCCAGTCCGACGAGCGCGTCGACCGTCGCCTCGCCGGGCGGTGCGCAGGCAAGCGCACGTCCGTCCCAGCCGCGGGCGAAGCGATGGCCGCCCAACTGCCGCAGGAAGGATGCCTCGGTGCTCAGAGCTAACGACGCCAGCAGCCCGGAAGGCTGCTGCCGGCGCAGCGCGGCGAGGTCGGCGCGGGCACTGCCGTAGTGGCCCTGACCGCCTGCTGCCACCGCCCGAAGCCACAGCTCCTCGGGTGAGCCGGCGGCAGGCAACGGCCAGCGGCCCGGGTCGCCGCCGAAGGCGGCAGCGGTTAACGTGGTCGAAGTCATCTGACCGGCGACGCTATCAACCCCGCCGACCACAATTCGTCAGTTAACAGTTTGTGGTCGGGATGTTACGGCCGTGTCAACTACCTATTGAGCGCTAGGAAATCGCCGGCCGACAACGCCGAAGCCAACTGGGTAAATCACGGAAGTGTCACGTCGGCACCGGATCGGATAGCACTTCGGCCGGTGACCATGGGTCGCAATGATGAACGTGATGTAAATTCTCGAGCTGCGGTTATGTGATTGCGCACAGGGCGTGGCTATTGACGCGCTTCACGGCCCACCCCTAATTTTGTGGACACGAGTAGTCATCGGCGACAGTGCTCGGTCGGTTCCACAACTCACGCGTTCGAAAGATACGCGGAGAGAGGGGTTTTCCAATGCCACAGCCGCAGCAGCTGCCCGGACCCAATGCAGACATCTGGGATTGGCAGATTCAAGGCCTTTGCCGAGGTGTCGACTCTTCGATGTTCTTCCACCCCGACGGTGAGCGCGGCCGTGCTCGGGCCCAGCGTGAGATGCGCGCCAAGGAGATGTGCCGCAGCTGCCCGGTGATCGCCCAGTGCCGCTCGCATGCCCTGTCCGTCGGTGAGCCCTACGGCATCTGGGGCGGGTTGAGCGAGGCCGAGCGCGAACTACTGCTCAAGCGCGGGATCCGCCGCACCGCCTGAGCGTCAGCAAACATTTCGAGGAGAGGCCCATCCGATGTGGATGGGCCTCTTTTCGTGGGCGCTATCGGGCGCCTGCGGCCAGCCACTGGTCGAACGTCGTCGGCTCGATGCGGGCGTTGTCACCGGGCAGCAGGACATTTCCGGCCATCTCATCGCCCAGCGGACCTGACCACGTCGGCACCAGTTTGACGTCGCGTCCCGAGCACCGCGTGGGTGCGCCGCGCCATGTCGACCAGGTCCTGGGTCTCGGGGCCGGCGACGTCGACGTAGCGGCCGCGGGGCTCCCCGGTCGCCACCTCTGCCAGCACGTGGGCGATGTCGTCCGGTGCGATCGGCTGAACGAGCAGTGGCGCGATGGTGGCGACACCGTCGCGCTCGGTCCAGCTACTGGCCATGGCCGCGAAGTCGTGGAACTGCGTGGCGGGGACGATCGTCCACGGCACCGAACCGCCCTCGACCAGCTGTTCCTGCCGACGCTTGCCCTCGTAGTGGTCGGTTCCCCCGGCGATTCGGTCGAGGCCGACGATGGTCAGCAGCACATGATGGCGCACGCCGGCGCGCAACTCGGCGTCGAGCAGATTCCTGGTCGTGGTGGCGAAGTACTCGCGTGTCTCGTCGGCGCTGATGGGTGGGGAACTGATGGCGTCGACAACCGCGTCGACCCTCTGGAGTGCGCCGTCCAATCCGTCTCCGGTGAGCAGGTCGACGCCCAGCGCGCGGCTGATTCCGACAACGTCGTGCCCGTCGTTCTTCAGAGCGGAAACGGTGCGTGCGCCGATATTGCCGGTTGCGCCGGCTACCGCGATTCGCATGATGGACCTCCGATCGAAGATTGGCCTACCCCGGTCAACGCCGACATAGTCGCATTCACATCCTGACAAGTGAAAAGCATTGCCAGATAAACTGTTTCGGATCTACCAGCTTGGCGGGCGTTTCTCGATGAAGGCCTGGACACCCTCGAGCGCGCTGGGGTCCATCATGTTGCAGGCCATCGTCGCGCCCGCGTCCTCGTAGGCTGCCTCGATGCCGACTTCGATCTGGCGGTAGAACAGGGCCTTGCCCATCGCGACCGCGACGCGGGGCTTGGCGACGATGCGTGCCACCAGCTCCTCGACCACATCGTCGAGTTCCTCGGGCGAGGCCACCCTGTTGACCAGGCCCAGCTCGCGGGCTTCCTCGGCGGAGACGAACTCACCGGTCACCAGCATCTCGAAGGCGGCCTTGCGCGGCACGTTGCGCGACAGCGCCACGCCAGGCGTCGCGCAGAAGAGCCCGACGTTGATGCCGCTGACCGCGAAGCGGGCGTCGTCGCCGGCCACCGCGAGGTCGCACATCCCGACGAGTTGGCAGCCGGCGGCGGTCGCGAGGCCCTGGACGCGGGCGATCACCGGGACCGGCAGGCGCTGAATCGCCAGCATCACGGCGGTGCACTGGGCGAACAGCCGCTGGTAGTACTCGAGTGACGGCTCGGCTCGCATCTCCTTGAGGTCGTGGCCGGCGCAGAATGCCTTGCCGGATGCCCCGAGTACGACGGCGCGCACCCCCTCGTCGGCGGCGAGGGCCTCGAGGGACTCGCCGAGTGCTTCGAGCATCGCCTCGGACAGCGCGTTGAAGGCCTGCGGGCGGTTCAGGGTGAGGGTGACGACACCGCGATCGTCGCGGTGGTGCAGCAGCAGCGGTTCTTCCATGGTGGCTAGGGCCGACGGCTTTTCATCAAGCGGACAATCCCGTAACAGATGCCGCCGGCGACGGCCAGCACGCCCAGCCAAGGAAGCAGCAGACCGAACAGCAGCACCGAGTTGCCGATGACGGAAACCAACGCGTCCCAGCCTCGTTCGACCTGCCCGAAGAAGCCTTGGTAATCATTGGGCGCCGGTCCACCGATCGTCTGAGCGACGAAGCTGACGTTCACCGTGCTGTAGTCGATGCGGTCGCCCAGCGCTTCGCGCTGTGCCCGGAGGCTGTCGAGCTCAGCCTGCCGTTCGGACAGCGCGTCCTCGGCCTTGATCAGCGCGTCGGGATCTCTGGCGTCTCGCATGATGGCCAGCAGCCGGTCTACCGAGGTCTGCAGTGCCTTGATCCGGGCATCGAGATCGACCCGCTGGGCGGTGACGTCCTCGGTGGTGATCTCGGCGCGCTCGACGGTGCCCAACTCCTTGAGCTTCTGCAACACCGCATCGAGATCGGCGGTGGGGATCCGCAGGACCACCGACGTGCGGGCCCTTGCGGTGCCCGATCCGGCGTCGTCGACGCGGCTGTCGAGCCGGCCTTTTGCCTCCTCGGCGGCGACCGCGGCTTTGTCGGCGGCCTCACCGGGGTTGGCCACCCTGATGGTCATCGACGCGGTCTTGACCAGATCACGCTTCTGGGTCGGCGGCTGTTTCGGCACATCCTGGGGCGCAGGCGCTTCGGCGACCTCGGGCGCCGCGCCGCCGGGAGCCTGCGCGGGGCGCTCAGGCGCCCCGCCGCAGGCGGTGAGCACGCTGAGCGCGGTCAGGCACGCCACCAGCCACGCGGCGAAACGCAGATCCAACTTCATCACAGCTGAAACCCCGGTCTGATCAGTTGGGCGGCGCTGACCGCATGGACTCGAGGTAAAAGGTCTCCCGGCCCGTGGGATACCCGCCGCCATCGGTGGCGATGTGAACGTGGTCGAAGTGGTTGGCGGTTTCGTTGCCGTAGTCCGCCGTCCAGCTCGGCGCACCGATGCCCGGGTAGAAGCCCTGGCGCCAGATCACGTGGAGCACACCCCATCGTTTCGCGTTGGCGAGGGCATACCCTGCGATCTGGTTGCCCAGATCGATGCCCTCCTGCGAGTGGTAGTTGGGGATCATCACGTCGATCGCCAGCCCGTTGGGGTGCCACTTCAACGGATCTTGCCGGTATCCGTAGATCGTCTTGATCTCGAGAAACATCATGCTGATGGCGCGCGCGGCCCAAATGGTGTGGACCTGCAGGCCCTGCTCCGGAGCGACGCCCTGGGGCAACGCGAGCTGGAAATCCTGGGCGGCGACGGGGGCGCTGGCCGCCAGCAGTTCGGCCTCGGTGGCATTGGCGACGGTCGGCGCGGCAGCCGCTACAGATGCCTGGCTGGGTGCCATCGGGGGGGTCTGCGCGTGGCGGGGGGCCTCTTTGGCCTGGGCATAGAACATCGCGGCAGCGACGGCGACCGAGGCCGCGACCGCCACCCAGCGGCCCGCGCCGCGGGTTGGCGATTCGACCACGTCCAGCAGCTTACTTTCGTCGGGGGCCCGCTAGAACCGTCTTCGCCGCAGGAAAACGGATCTCGGGCCGCTTACCTGGTCGGGGCGGGCGTTGCCTCAGCGGACCGGTCAACTCGCGGTCACAGCCACAGTCACAATAGGGTGCACCGAAATGTGGGGTCCGGCGCGGACACCGACAGCCAGGAACTTCTGCCCCCAGACCTGGCGAACTTGAAGAACGATCCGAATCGCCGCAAACAACTTATGGATCTGATTCGGAACACCGTCGTGCACAACTGATCTTCAGCCGAGTCAGTTCCATGCGACGCAGGCCGACTCGCTCCAGCCTAGCGGATATTGCACCCAGCGCCGGCGTTGTGGCAGTGGTTGCCGCTGTGGCACGGCCCGCAACCACACGGGCAGCTGATGACGGCCTGCGGGCGCGGGCCGGGTGGCGGCGCAGCAGGCGGGTCCCAGTCGCGGTCACGTCGTGGCCGATCGTGTCGTCCAACCATGTTCGTTCTCCTTCGATTCGGCCGCCGGAGGACAACGTGAACAGCCCGCCAGACGGCAGGGTCAACACTGGCACATCGCGAGCCAGTAGCACCCTGGTATCGGCAGGCTGCTTTGGCGCTCAGGTGACCCGGGTCCACGGTTGACAGTTGTGCGACTCGAAGGCCTTCACCGTCGAGTTGATGTTCGCGTACATCGGACCGATGGACATGTTCGTCGCGACCACATGGTCCTTGTTCGCATCGGGGGTGCTGTAGGCGAACCACGCGCACATCGAGTCCTGGGTCGGCACATCGTTGATCCACACCCCGAAGAGCGACGCCGTCCCGCCGGTGTTGTACAGCCCCGGCGCGATGTCCGACCCGACGAGGAAGAAACCTTCTCCTGGGATCGGATCCATCGGGTCGGCACCGGCTGGTGAGGCGAACACGATCGCAGCGGCGCAAGCGACAAGCCCGGCCGCTGCGTGACGGACGCGCGTTAGGGGCATACCGCAGCGTAGGCCTTGCCCGGCGTCGAGGCACGAAATCACCCCCCGGACCAGTGGCTGCGGGTATCCGCCGACGTAACAACGCCGCATGCGGTAGGACGCCGTGACGTCCAGACAGGCGGCTAGGGGCGTCGTGAGCTTCAGGGGAATCGCGGAGTCTGCAGCGCCCTGTCAGAGCGTTCTGATGGCCGGCACTCCGCTTGGGCGGTGCCTGACGCTACCCGCATCGGCAGGCGCGGAGTCCGAGCGCCGATGGCAGGTGATCGTCGGCGCTTACGTCATCGACGTCCAAGACATCGATGTCGCCGCGGACAAGTTTCACCGTCGATACTCTACCTTTGGTTGCGCTGGAGGAATCCGAGTATCAACCCGCCAGCCATCCTTGAGGCGATGAGCTCGAGCGGCTTTCAGAACACCGCGACGTCTTCCACCGGCGGTGCGCACGCAAGATGCGTCTACGACGCTCCGGTCGACATGCCTGATGGATCCAAGTACATGCTCATGAGGTAGCCAAGGGGTGTTCCGCAGGAAGCTGATGCTGCAGGACTACCCCTTCGATGACCCAGATGCTGCGAGTGGTGCTCAAAGACGAAGCGCGCCGACATCAGCAAACTCGATCTTCGTGCCCGACACGAATCCGATCTCGATCAACAGGTCACTGATGAACACGATCCCCGGGTACTCCCTAGGCGACACCGACGTTGTCGATCATCGATCATCGATACGACGACCGACTTCGGAGACACTCAGGCATCCCCTCCGAAGGCTGTGCGCACTGCTGCCTGCATCGCGTATCGACGCTTCCGGTCACACGAAACTGCCTGATTGCCGAGTACCAGCTGTGGAAATCTCTTCGCCGCCGATCTTCGATCGTCAGTCTTGATCACTGCACCGTTCTGTCGAGCTTCCGGCTCGTCGCTGGCAAGTCAGGACGTTCCAGGCATCGGAACTCCCCGGCTGCTGACGATCATCTCCATTGCAGTGGAGCAGCCGACAGCGCCGACTTACCGTCCGTCGAGTACCCTGCACGATGCTGACGTGCATCGTCCACTACCTGTCGATGGTACTACATCGCCGCGGCGACGGGGTTCTCGGTCTTCGACCAGCCGACGGAATCGAGTCACGAACGATGCCCTGCACGCGCTCTCACAGTCGCGCTCGTACGGACGGCGTCGGCATGGACCTCCTCGCCGACTCGATGTCGACGCTGCGTGGCGCTCGACAGCGTCTGGACCTCCGTGATCCGACAACGCACCCGCCGACCAACGCAGTTCCTCCACTGAATCACGGATCCGCACGCCCGACCTTCCCCATACGAAATCACCCCCGGCCCAAGCAGGACCGGGGGTGATTCGTGAACAACTAACTAGTGCGAGTGACCGTGGTGATGGCCGTGGCCGTCACCCTCCGACTCGGCGGGCTTCTCCACGATCGCCGTCTCCGTGGTGAGCAACATCCGCGCCACCGACGCGGCGTTGACGCACCGCGGAGCGGGTCACCTTCACCGGGTCGATCACGCCGTCGGCGATCAGGTCACCGTAGGTCAGCGTCGCGGCGTTGAAGCCGTGTCCGGCCGGCAGTTCGCTGACCTTGTTGACCACGACCGAGCCTTCCATGCCGGCGTTGGTGGCGATCCAGAACAGCGGCGCGGACAGCGCCGCGGAGAACACCTCGACACCGAGCGCCTCGTCACCGGACACCGACGCGCGCAGCGGGTCGAGCGCCTTGCGGGCCTGCACCAGGGCGCTGCCGCCGCCGGCGACAATGCCCTCCTCGACCGCGGCCTTGGCCGCGTGCACCGCATCCTCGACCGAGGCCTTCCGCGTCTTGAGCGCGGTTTCGGTGGCCGCGCCGACCTTGATGACGGCGACGCCGCCGGACAGCTTGGCCAGCCGCTCCTGCAGCTTCTCGCGGTCCCAGTCGGAGTCGGAGGCCTCGATCTCGCTCTTGATCTGCTTGACCCGATCGGCGATGGCGTCCTTGGTGCCCCCGCCGTCGACGATCACGGTGTCGTCCTTGCTGACGACCACGCGCCGTGCCGAGCCGAGCACCTCCAGGCCGACCTCGCGCAGCAGCAGGCCGACGTCGGGGTTGACCACCTGGGCGCCGGTCACGACGGCCAGATCCTCCAGGAACGCCTTGCGGCGGTCACCGAAGAACGGTGCCTTGACCGCGACCGCCCGCAGCGTCTTGCGGATGGCGTTGACCACCAGCGTCGACAGCGGTTCGCCCTCGACGTCCTCGGCCACGATCAGCAGCGGCTTGCCGTCCTGAGCGACCTTCTCCAGCAGCGGCAGCAGGTCGGGCAGGGAGCTGATCTTGTCGCGGTGCAGCAGCACCAGCGCGTCCTCCAGGATGGCTTCCTGCAGGTCGAAGTCGGTGACGAAGTAGGCCGAGATGAAGCCCTTGTCGAAGCCGATGCCCTCGGTGACCTCCAGTTCGGTGTTCATCGTCGAGGACTCCTCGACCGTGACCACACCATCGGTGCCGACCTTGGTCATGGCCTCGCCGACCAGCTCGCCGACCTCCTCGTCACGCGAGGACACGGTCGCGACCTGGGCGATGCCGGTCTTGCCCGCCACCGGGGTGGCCGCGGCCAGCAGCGCCTCGGATACCGCGTCGGCCGCACGGCCGATGCCCGATCCCAGCGCGATGGGGTTGGCGCCTGCCGCCACATTGCGCAGGCCGTGCTTGATGATCGCCTGCGCCAGCACGGTGGCGGTGGTGGTGCCGTCGCCGGCGACGTCGTTGGTCTTGGTCGCCACCGACTTGACCAGCTGGGCGCCGAGGTTCTCGAACGGATCCTCCAGCTCGATCTCACGGGCGATGGTCACACCGTCGTTGGTGACCGTCGGGCCGCCGTAGGCCTTGGCGAGCACCACGTAGCGGCCGCGCGGACCCAGTGTCACCCGGACGGCGTCGGCAAGCTTGTCGACACCGGCTTCCATTGCGCGGCGCGCGGTTTCGTCGAATTCAATCAATTTGCTCATATGTCTTGCCTGACTCTCGCTTTAGCGCGTTCCGCCCCGGAAACCACCAGTGACGAACACGGGATTTCCGGGGCGGTACACGACTGCTATTTGTTGACTACCGCCAGCACGTCACGGGCCGACAGGATCAAGTACTCCTCGCCGTTGTACTTGATCTCGGTGCCGCCGTACTTGCTGTAGATGACGGTGTCGCCCTCGTGGACATCCAGCGGGATCCGCTTTTCGCCATCCTCGTCCCAACGGCCGGGGCCGACGGCGACGACGGTGCCTTCCTGCGGCTTCTCCTTGGCGGTGTCCGGGATGACCAGACCCGACGCGGTGGTCGTCTCGGCCTCGTTGGCCTGAACGAGGATCTTGTCCTCGAGTGGCTTGATGTTCACGCTCGCCACGATGGAGCCCTCCACTGTTAGGGGTGCAGGTCCGGGACTTTCCCGGACCTGTCGTTTCAATCAGGTGTTCGGCAAACGTCCGAGCCTTCGCGCCGTCGTCGCGGGTGCCGGCGCAGGGGGTCGTCCGCGTGCCACCTAGCACTCTATACATGAGAGTGCTAGCACTCAAGGGCGGCCCGTGGCAGATTCGCTGTCGGCTGATCCGGGGTGCCCGTCCGGCCGCGGCGGCGCGGGCAGGCATGTTTTGCCCGCCTCCGAGCGACAACCGCCGGTCAGCCGACGGATAGTCGCTGTGAGGTGGGCAAAACGCGGGTCCCGCGAGTTCGCTGATCTGGTGCCAAGTGAGATTTGCTGGACGGGATTGCGGCGCTCACCGCTGGTCGAACTGGTGGGGGTCGATCAGCAGGTGGTCGGACACGTCCCCGACCATCTCGACGTCGGCCTTGCGCTCGGTGAAGTACCAGCCGTCCGCGTCGCGGGCGAACCTGTCGTAGTAGCGGCCGGCCACGATCGGCTGGAACGGCACCGTGTCGGTGGCCTGCACCACCAGGAACGTCGATCTCGACGCGGCGGTGTCTCCGTCGACCTCGACGATGGCGTTGAGCACCAGGTGCCGGGTCTTGGGCGTACCGCTATCGGGAAAACGCCGGGTCGTCATGCCGAAGAGGCCGGCGATGTTCTCCGCGCCCGAGACGCTCGGCGTATTGGCGCCGCCGAAGCTGGCGCGGGCCAGAAGCCGCCCCACGCCGTCGAAGTCGCCGGAGTCGACCAGTTCGGCGTAGCGGTAGAGCAGTTCGGTGATCTCGACTTTGTCGCTCATGCCACCTGCCCCTTGACCACCGGCAGGCCGGGATCACTGGGCACGTCCAACGGCGAGGGCGCGGCTCCGGCGGCGATCAGGTGGGCGGCGAACGAGGCGATCATCGCCCCATTGTCGGTACACAGTCGCAGCCGCGGGATTCGCAACGTCAATCCGGCTGCAGCACAACGCTCTTCAGCCAACTCTCGCAACCGTGAGTTGGCCGCCACCCCGCCGGCGATCAGCAGGGTGCTGACCTCCATCTCGACGGCAGCCCGTACCGCCTTGGCGGTCAGCACATCGGCGACGGCCTCCTGGAACCCGGCGGCGACGTCGGCGGCGTGATAGTCCGGATGGCTCTCGACGTAGCGGGCCACCGCGGTCTTGAGCCCGGAGAAGCTGAACGCGAACTTCTCGTCGCGGGGGCCGGTCATCCCGCGCGGGAACACGATGGCCTCGCGGTCGCCGGTGCGGGCCAGGTCGTCGAGGGCCTTGCCGCCGGGATAGCCGAGGTGCAGCAGCCGGGCCACCTTGTCGTAGGCCTCCCCCGCGGCATCGTCGACGGTGCTGCCGAGTTCCTCGATGGGCTCGCCCAGTGATCGCACGTGCAGCAGGTGGGTGTGCCCGCCGGAGACCAGCAGGCCCACGCTCTCGGGAAGTGGGCCGTGGTCGTAGACGTCGGCGGCAAGGTGGCCGCCGAGGTGGTTGACGGCGTAGAACGGCACACCCCACGCGGCGGCGTAGGCCTTGGCGGCGGCGACGCCGACCAGCAGTGCTCCGGCAAGGCCGGGACCGATGGTGGCGGCCACGACGTCGGGCTTGTCGATACCGGCGGTGGCCAGAGCGCGGCGCATGGTCGGGCCCAGCGCCTCCAGGTGCGCCCGCGAGGCGATCTCGGGCACCACCCCGCCGTAGCGGGCGTGTTCGTCGACGCTGGAGGCCACCTCGTCGGCCAGTAGTGTCACCGTGCCGTCGGCGTCGAGGGTGGCGATACCGACTCCTGTTTCGTCGCAGGAACTTTCGATGGCGAGAATGGTTGTCATGGGCGCGCGAGCGCACGACCGGGCATCATCGGTCCCGCCGCATCGTGTAGGCGTCGGCGCCGCTGGCCTGGTAGTAGCGCTTGCGCACGCCGACCTTGTCGAAGCCGAGGCTGGTGTAGAGCGAGATCGCCGCCTCGTTGTCGGTGCGGACCTCCAGGTAGACCACCGAAGCGGGGCCGACCTCGTCGAGCAGTTCGGTCATCATCCGCCGGCCGATCCCCTTGCCCTGATAGGCGGGATCCACGCCGATGGTGTGGATTTCGTACTCGAACGGGGGGATCCGGCCCAGCCGCGAGATTCCGCCGTAGCCGACGAGCTTGTCGTCCACCCGGGCGGCGACGTAGCGGTTGTGCGGGGCGGCGAGCTCGCGGACGAAGGAGATCTCCGGCCACGGGTCGTCACCCTCGAACAGCATCATCTCGAGCTCGGCGCAGCGGGCCGCGTCGGTCTTGTGCAGCGGTCCGTAGCTGACGTTCACCGCAGGACCCCGCGCTCGGCGAGCGTCTTGGCGTCCGGCCGGCGCAGATACAGCGGCACCAACGGTCCCGGCTCGGCTGTCCAATCCGTCACGGCTGCAACCAGTCCCGCGGCAGACGGGTACGGAATGTCGAGGTACGGCAGGTCGAACAGGGCCGCGTGGTCCGGAGATCCCGCCACCGCTTCGGCATCGCCGACGGCCACGTCGGCTGCGGCACTGACGTCCGGGCCCTCGATGCGCACGCCGTCGCGGTAGCGGGCCCAGTACACCTCGCGACGTCGGGCGTCGGTCACCACCAGTACCTCACCGTGGGTCTCGACGCCGATCGCGTCCAGCGTGCACACCCCGTACACCGGCACGCCGAGCGCGTGCCCGTAGGCGGCGGCGGTGGCCATCCCCACCCGCAGACCCGTGAACGGGCCCGGACCGCAGCCGACGACGACCCCGTCCAGGTCGGCCATGGTCAGGCCGGCATCGGCGACGGCGCCCACCACGTTGGGGGTGAGCATCTCGGCGTGCGCGCGGGCGTCGACGGTGAGCCGTTGCGCCAGAACGTGACTGCGGCGCGGGCAGTCTCGAGGTTCACCACGGCGGCGGTGACGGCCGGGGTGGCGGTGTCGATGGCCAGCAGGGTGCGCCTCATCCGCGGTGCCACTGCCAGGTCGCGGTGCGCACCTCGCTGTCGGGGCTGCGGTGCAGCGTGACGTCCAGGTGGTTCTGGGAGAGCCGCTCGGCCAGGCCCTCGCCCCACTCCACGACGACCACCGCGTCCTCGAGGTCGGTGTCGAGGTCCAGGGAGTCCAGTTCGGCCAACAGGTCGAGACCGTCGGTGTCGAGCAGACGGTAGAAGTCGACGTGCACCATCGCCGGATGTCCGGTGCGGCGCGCGCGGTGCAGGCGGGCCAGCACGAACGTCGGCGAGTTGACCGGCCCCTCGACGTCCATGCCGATCGCGATTCCCTTGGCCAGGGCGGTCTTTCCGGCCCCGAGCGGGCCGGACAGCACCACCACGTCACCGGCGCGCAACTGCTCACCGAGCCGAGTGCCCCACGCGATGGTGTCGTCGAGCGGTCGGCAGCTCGATGGTGCCGCTCTGCACCCGGGTGCTAGCCACGCGCCCGGTCCTTCAGCCGGCGGGCGAAGGCGACCAGCTTCGAGGGCGTCGCGCGTTCGACGAGGCGGACCAGCGCGTCGTTGATGATGTCGGGCGGCTTCGAGCTGCACCAGGTGCCCGGCGCCGGGCACGATCACCAACTCGGTGTCGCGCAGCACCGCGGCCATCTCCTCGGAATGGCTGACCGGCGTGAGCACGTCGTGGTCTCCGCAGGCGATCATCGTCGGGATGCGGGCCAGCACGGGCAGCGCCGCGCTCTCGTCGTGCACCTCCAGCGCGTGCAGGAACTCCACCAGCGTGGCGATGGGCGTGTCGTGAATCATGTCCTCGGAGAACGCAACGACGCTCGGGCTCATGCGCCTCGTCGCCGAAGGACGCGGTCCGCAGGATCGGCCGCAGCACCGAGCGGGCCGCGCCGCGGGTGCGGTGCACCATCTTGGGGGCGTAGCGCGCGGCGAACCGCACCGCCTCCAGCGCCGGGTTCTGCAGGATCTCACCGATCGGTGAGCGCGACAGACCTTCGGCGGCCGACGAGATCAGCGCGGCGCCGACGATGCGGTGCCCGTAGTGCTGCGGGAACTGGCGAGCATGCGAGAGCACCGTCATGCCGCCCATCGAATGGCCGACGAGCACCACCGGTCCGCGCGGAACCATCACCTGCAGAATGGTTTCCAGGTCCTGGCCCAGCTGGGTGACGGTGTAGGTGTCGACCGGGGCCGCGCTGGACTGGCCGTGGCCGCGCTGGTCGTAGAAGACCATCCGCACCTGGTCGCCCCACCGCTGCGCGAGTGCGGCGCGCTGGAAGTGGAACGACCCCATCCGCAGGCAGAACCCGTGGGCGAAGACGACGGTCAGCGGCGCGGTGATCGGACCGACTTCGCGGACCACCAGTGGCACGCCGTCGGCGGTGGTCACCACGCAGCCGCGGTCGGCTTCCAGAAGTGCGAAATCCTCACCGGCGTAGGCATCCTGGATGAACTTCTTGTGCCGGAACGTCCGGGCGGCCGACACCCCGGCTGCGGTGCCGACGGCGCTCAGCCCGGCGACACCGGCCAGCAGCCCGGCCTTCTTGCCGACCCCGATGCCCGGGTTGTCGGCCTTGCGGGCCAGTCGTTCGGCGGTCTTCTCGGCGCTGCGGGCAAGCCGTTCGTCAATACCTTTGGCGCGCTTGGCCTTCGGCGCCTTCTCCGGGTCACCGGCCACCGGCGTCGGCCTCCCGGTAGGTCCGCACGACCCGGCCGCGCGGGCTGGTGACGACCTCGTAGTGGATGGTGCCGAGCAGGTCGGCCCAATCCTGGGCGGTCGGCTCACCGGACGTGCCGGGGCCGAACAGGATCGCCTCGTCGCCCTCGGCGACGTCGGGCGTGCCGGGCCCGAGGTTGACGACCAACTGGTCCATGCAGATCCGGCCGACATTGCGGCGCAGCCGGCCGTTGATCAGCGCGTCGATCCGGCCGCTGAGTGTGCGGTACACCCCGTCGGCATAGCCGATCGGCAACAGCGCCAGGTTGGTGTCCTCCTCGGCGATCCAGGTGTGCCCGTAGGACACCCCGTCGCCGGCCTTCACCGGCTTCACCATCGCCACAGTGCATTTCAGCGTCATGGCCGGACGCAGCCCCATGTCGCCCCGCTCGGGGATCGGGCTGAGGCCGTAGACGGCGATGCCCGGCCGCACCATGTCGAAGCCGAGGTCGGGTCGTGTCATCGCCGACGGCGAGTTGGACAGGTGCGCCACCTCGAACTCGATTCCGCGGCCGCGGGCCTCGGCGATCATGGCGGTGAACCGTTGGGCCTGAAGGTCGTTGAGCGGATCATCCGGCGCGTCGCCGTTGGCCAGGTGCGACATGATGCCCCGGATCCGGATCGCATCGGCGGCCGCGGCGCGCTGCAGTTCGGCGAGCACCGCGGGATAGTCGGCCGGGCTCACACCGTTGCGGTTGAGCCCGGTGTCCACCTTGACGGTGACCTCGGCGGTGCGCCCGGTGCGTTCGACCGCGTCGAGCAGCTCGCCGACCTGGCGCACCGAGGACACCGCGATCTGCACATCGGCGGTCAGTGCCGGCGCGAAGTCGGTGCCGGGAGGATGCAGCCATGACAGCACGGGCGCGCTGATGCCACCGCGGCGCAGCGCGAGCGCCTCGTCGATGGTCGCGACGCCCAGCTCGGCGGCGCCGGCCGCCACCGCGGCACGCGCCACCTGCGGGCGCGCCGTGCCCGTAGGCGTCGGCCTTGACGACCGCCATGACCTGCGCGGGGCCCGCGTGCTCACGCAGAACCCGCACGTTGTCGGCGATCGCCCCGAGATCGACGAGTGCCTCCGCGCCTGCGCCGGAGACCTCGGTTCGCGTCGACGGGGTCAACGAAGTCGTGTGCATGTCCATGTCACCACCGGCAATTGTCCCAGAACCGGGCCGATAACCACCTAACCGGGCGCTGACCTCGCCTGTTCGGCCCCCGGCGGGCGGTAGAGTCGGCGTGGTGCGGGTTCTGTCGATGGCCGACGCCGTACTGGCCAGGCGGCCGGATCTCGGCAGCGCTTCTGACCAGCCCGCACATGCCCGCATCGCCGCCTGGCTGGAGAAGCTGATCGTCTCGGGCCGGCTTGCGTCCGGCGACAAGCTGCCCGCCGAAGTCGACATCGCCGCGGCGCTGGGTGTGAGCAGGATGACGTTGCGCCAGGCGTTGGGCGCCATCGAAGCCAAGGGCTTGCTCCGGCGCAGCCGCGGCCGGTTCGGCGGCAATTTCGTCGAGACGCCTCGCCTGGAGTTCGACCACACCGGTCTGCCCGGCTTCACCGAGCAGTTGCGCCGCCTGGACATGTCGGCCGGCGCTGCGCTGGTGAGCGCGACAACACTGCCCGCGACCGCCGAGGTCCGCGAGGCGCTGGCGCTCAAACGCGGGGCGCGGGTGCACGAGATCGTCCGGATCCGGTCGGCCAACGGCACTCCGATACTGCTGGAGGAGACCTACCTGCCGGCCAAGCTGTTTCCCGGCCTGCTGGCCGCCGACCTGACCGGCTCGGTGTACGCCCTGATGAGTCGAGCAGTTCGGCACCGCGCTGTACTCGGCCGACGAACACATCGAGGCCACCCCGGCGACCGCGGGGCGCGCCGAACTGCTCGGGGTGTCGGTGGGTGATCCGCTGCTGCTGGTCACCCGCACGGCCTTCGACCGCGACGGGGTCGCGGTGGAGTTCTCCCATGACTACTTCCGCTCCGACCGCAGCCGCATCCGGGTCAAGTCCTGGGATGACCGTGACACCCAGGCCCGGGTGGAGACCTCACCGGCGTCCTGAACCTCGCAGCACGGGCAGCACGTGACGAGACGAGATCGGGTGACAGGCGCGCGCACCACGGCCGGCGCCACCGTCCGCACCTCCTGGCTGGGCTGCGCGCCGACCGCGATGCAGCGCATGCCTGCGGCCAGCGCGCCGCGCACTCCGGGCACCGAGTCCTCGAACACCACCATGTCGGCCGGCCTGCGGTCCAGCGCAGCGGCGCCGGCGAGGAAGCCCTCCGGGTCCGGCTTGCCGCGGCGGACGTCCTCCTCGGCGACGACGACGGTGATCACCTCGCCGACCGGGCTGCTCTCGAGGACGGCGCGGACGTCATCGCGCTGGGCGCCGGTGACGATCGCCATCGGCACATCGTGTTCGGCGAGGACGCGAACCAGGGCCGCGGTCTCGGCGGTGATCGGGTTGTCGTCGGCCACCAGTTCCCGGTAGCGGCGCTTGCGCAACTCCAGCAGCGGGTCGACGGGCGCGTCGATCCCGGTGATCTCGCAGCGCCTTCTCGACGATCTCGCGGTCGCTGTGGCCGAGCAGGTGGCGGTCGTAGTCCTCGGCGGTCATCGCCCAGTTCAGGTGTTCGCCGAACAGCTCACCGAAGATCCGGAACAGGATCGGCTCGTCGTCGGACAGCGTTCCGTTGAAGTCGAAGATGACCGCCGGGTTGTCGACCTGGGCCCACTGCGCGATCACGGTCGCGAGCCGGATCGGCGGACACGGCGAGTACGATCGACACGGGTCAATAGTCTAGTCTTTTAAGCTATGCCGTTCCTCCTCCGACTCGGAACTGGACGCGCTGCTCGAGCAGCTGCCCGCCCTGGCCGGGCAGCCACGCCGACTCGAGGAACTCTCCGGCGGACTGACCAACCGCAACGTCAAGATCACCACGCCGACCGGCGCCTACGTCGCCCGCTGCAGCGTCAACACCGAACCTGCTCGGCATCGACCGCGACAACGAGTTCTACAACAGCCGGGCGGCCGAGCGAGGCCGGTGTCGGCGCGCCGGTCATCGACTACCGGCCCGATCTGGGCATCCTGCTGGTCGGCTTCCTCGAGGGCGTCACCTGACCAACGCCGACCTGCAACGCCCCGATGTGCTGGCCCGGGTGGCGACCGGAGTCAGGGGCCTGCACTCCGGGCCGCGATTCCGGGACCGGTTCAACATGTTCGAACGCCAGCCCGCGTATCTGAAGGTGGTCCAGGACAACGGTTTCCGGCTTCCTGCCGACTACCTGGACTTCGCGCCGACGTTCGCCGAGATCCAGCGCGTCCTGGATGCCACCGACCAGACGACGGTGCCGTGCAACAACGATCTGCTGGCCGGCAACTTCGTCGACAACGGCGAGCGGGTGTGGCTGATCGACTACGAGTACTCCGGCAACAACGACCCCTGCTTCGAGCTGGGCAACATCTGGGCCGAGTGCGGGCTGTCCACTCGACCAGCTCGACGAACTCGTCACCCTGTACTACGGGCGTCCGCTGCGCCACAAGACCGCGCGGGCCCGGCTGCAGGGCATCGTCGGCAAGTACGGCTGGACCCTGTGGGGCTGTATCCAGAATGGTTCCAGCGCAATTGGATTTCGACTTCTGGGAGTGGGCGATGGAACGCTACGACGTCCGCCGTCGCCGAATTCCGCGGCCCAGACCTCCCCCGCCTGCTCGACGATGCGCAGGCCACCGACTGACCCCGATAGGAACACATGTCGACCCCCTCGCTGCCCGACCGCGCCCAGATCGTCATCATCGGCGGCGGTGTCATCGGCACCAGCGTCGCCTACCACCTGACCAAGCTCGGCCGCACCGACGTGGTGCTGCTGGAGCAGGGCCAGCTGTCCTGCGGCACGACCTGGCACGCCGCCGGCCTGGTCGGCCAGCTGCGCGCCTCGGAGAGCGGAACCCGGCTGGTGCAGTACTCCACGGCGCTCTACGCCGAACTGGAGGCCGAGACCGGGCCTCAGTGCCGGCTACAAACAGTGCGGCGGGGTGACGGTGGCCCGCTCCGAGGACCGGATGACGCAGCTGCGCCGCACCGCGGCCAGCGCGGCGGCCTACAACCTGGACTGCGAACTGCTCAGTCCCGACGAGGCTTTCGAGCGCTATCCGGTGATGCGGATCGACGACCTGGTGGGCGCCATCTGGCTGCCCGCCGACGGCAAGGCCAATCCGACCGACCTGACGATGGCGCTGGCCAAGGGCGCGCGGCTGCGCGGGGCCAAGGTCGTCGAGCACGTCCGGGTGCTCGACGTGCTCACCGACGGCGCGGCGGTCACCGGGGTGCGCACCGACGCCGGCGACATCGAGGCCGAGATCGTGGTCAACTGCGCCGGGCAGTGGGCCAAGGCGATCGGCGCGATGGCCGGCGTCAACGTGCCGCTGTACTCGGCCGAGCACTTCTACGTCGTCACCGAGACCATCGCCGGTGTGCACCCCGACCTTCCGATCCTGCGCGACCCCGACGGCTACACCTACTTCAAGGAAGAGGTCGGCGGCCTGGTGATCGGCGGGTTCGAACCGGAGGCCAAACCGTGGGTGGCGCCGGACAAGATCCCGTACCCGTTCGAGTTCCAGCTCCTGGAAGAGGATTGGGAGCACTTCGAGATCCTGATGGAGAACGCGCTGCTGCGAATCCCGGCGCTGGAGCACACCGGGCTGAAGAAGCTCTACAACGGCCCGGAGAGCTTCACCCCGGACAACCAGTTCATCCTCGGTGAGGCGCCGGAGTGCGCGAACTTCTTCGTCGGCGCCGGGTTCAACTCCGTCGGCATCGCCTCGGCGGGCGGCGCCGGCGGGCGCTGGCCGAGTGGATCGTCAACGGCTCACCCACCACCGATCTCACCGGTGTGGACATCCGCCGCTTCGCCCCGTTCAACGGCAACGTGGCCTGGCTGCACGACCGGGTCGCCGAGGTGCTCGGCGTGCACTACGAGATCCCCTGGCCCAACCGCGAACTCACCACCGCGCGCCCGTTCCGCCGCTCGCCGGTGCACCACCTGCTGGTCGGCGGCGAACGCCAACTTCGGCAGCCGGATGGGCTGGGAGCGGGCCAACTTCTTCGCCCCCGACGGTGCCGAGCCGGTCATCGAGTACTCGTGGGGCAAGCAGAACTGGCTGCCGTGGTCGGCCGCCGAGCAGGTCAACACCCGCAGCAACGTCACGGTGTTCGACCAGACGTCGTTCTCGAAGTACCTGCTCACCGGCCCCGGTGCCGAGCAGGCACTGCAGTGGCTGTGCACCGCCGATATGGCTGTCCCGGTGGGCAAATCGGTGTACACCGGCATGCTCAACGAGCGCGGCACCTACGAGTCCGACGTCACCGTCACCCGGACCGGGGCGCAGGAGTTCCTGATCGTCAGCAGCGCGGCGACCACCGAGCGGGACAAGGACCACATCCGCAAGAACATGCCGGCCGGCGCGCAGCGCCGAACTGGTCGACGTGACGTCGTCGATGGCGGTGTTCGGCGTGATGGGCCCGAAGTCGCGCGATCTGCTGGCCGGCCTGACCGACGCCGACCTGTCCGACGCGGCGTTCCCGTTCGGCACCAGCCAGGCAGATCGCGCTGGGCTACGCGACGGTGCGGGCCACCCGGATCACCTATGTCGGCGAACTGGGTTGGGAGCTCTACGTTCCCGCGGAGTTCGCCGTCGGGGTCTACGAGGACCTGCTGACGGCCGGCGAGCGGTTCGGCATCGGCCGCGGCGGCTACTACGCGATCGAGTCGATGCGCCTGGAGAAGGGCTACCGGGCCTTCGGCCGCGAGCTGACGCCCAGCGAGAATCCCGTCGAGGCCGGACTGCTGTTCGCCTGCAAGCTCAAGACCGACGTCGACTTCCTCGGCCGCGCGGCGGTGGAGAAGGCCAAGGCCGACGGACCGCGCAAGCGGCTGGTGAGTTTCTGCGTCGACTCCCCCGACCCGATGCTGTGGGGTGGCGAGCTGATCCTGCGCGACGGTGCGGTGGCCGGTCAGGTGACTTCGGCGGCGTGGGGCGCCACCACCGGCGCCTGCGTCGGGCTGGCGCTACGTCCGCGCCGGCGACGACGCCGTCGTCACCCCGGACTGGGTGCGTGCCGGCAGCTACTCGGTCAACGTCGGCGGTGAGGTCTACCCGATCACCGTGTCGCTCAAGGCGATCTACGATCCCGCCAAGAGCGGATCCGCTGAGTCACTAGTGCGCGAAGTGCTCCTGGTCGAAGTGGCCGCCCGGCTTGATCGCGTCCAGGTGACCGAGCACGGCGTTGAGGTCCTCCCACAGCGAGCGTGCCAGGTCGGCGGAGAACCCTTCCCGCACCACCACCCGCAGCACCGAGACATCCTCGGCCCCGTCGGGCATGGTGTAGGCGGGCACCTGCCAGCCGTAGGACCGCAGCGCGGCCGACACGTCGAACTCGGTGTAGCCGAAGTCGCCGGACAGCTTGAACGCCACCACCGGGATGGCCGACCCGTCCGAGATCACCTCGAAGTGGTGGCAGCCCTCCAGCTGGTCGGAGAACCAGCGCGCGGTGCCGGAAAGGCACTTGCATCACATGGGTGTAGCCGGCGCGGCCCAGGCGCAGGAAGTTGTAGTACTGCCCGACCACCTGATTGCCCGGCCGGGAGAAGTTCAGCGTGAAGGTCGGCATGTCCCCGCCGAGGTAGTTGACCCGGAAGACCAGGTCCTCCGGCAGCTGCATCGGCGTTGCGCCACACCACGAATCCGATGCCCGGGTAGGTCAGCCCGTACTTGTGGCCGCTGACGTTGATCGACGCCACCCGCGGCAGCCGGAAGTCCCACTTGAGGTCCGGGTGCAGGAACGGCACCACGAACCCGCCGCTGGCGGCGTCGACGTGCACCGGGATGTCGAGTCCCTTGTCCTTCTCGAGTTTGTCCAGGGCGGCGCAGATCTCGGCGATCGGCTCCAGTTCACCGGTGTAGGTGGTGCCCAGGATGCCGACCACCCCGATGGTGTCCTCGTCGACGTACTTCGAGCACCTGCTCGGGGGTGATGACGTAGCGGTCCTCGGCCATCGGCATGTAGCGCGGCTCGACTTCGAAGTAGCGGCAGAACTTCTCCCACACCACCTGCACGTTGGAGCCCATCACCAGGTTGGGGGTACGGGTCTTCCAGACTTGTCTTGCCCGACCCGTTCCTTCCACCGCCATTTCAGCGCCAGCCCGCCGAGCATCACCGCTTCCGATGACCCGATGGTCGACGCGCCGATCGCGCTGGAGGCGTCGTCGTCGCGCAGGTCCTCGGCGTGGAACAGATCGGCAACCATTGCGACGCAACGGACTTTCGATCGCCGCGGTGGCCGGGTACTCGTCCTTGTCGATCATGTTCTTGTCGAACGTCTCGGCCATCAGCTTCTCGGCCTCGGGGTCCATCCACGTCGTGACGAAGGTCGCGAGGTTGAGCCGCGAGCTGCCGTCGAGCATCAGCTCGTCGTGGATGAACCGGTAGGCCGCAGCCGGCTCCATCGACTCGTCGGGCAGCCGCAGCGACGGGATCGGGTCGGTCGACAGCCGTCCCGTGTAGGCCGGCGCGATCGACGGGGAACGGTACTTGACGTGCGGCATGGATTCCTTCTCTCTACAGTGCTGCGAGGGCTGAACGAATGTGGGCCAGGATGCGCGAGGCCGACGTGGGTACCGGCGCGGGGCCGGGGTCGGCGGCCGAGGCGTTGGCGGCGCGGGCGTGCACGAAGGCCGCCGCGGCCGCGGCCTCGGCCGGTGGCAGTCCGGCCGCCAGCAGCGCGCCGATCATTCCGGACAGCACGTCACCGGATCCGGCGGTCGCCGCCCACGACCCGCCCGCGGGGTTGAGGTACACCGGCCCGGTCCGGCTCGGCGATGACGGTGACGTTGCCCTTGAGCAGCACCGTGGCGCCGAACTCGTCGGCGAGGCGACGGGTGGCGGCGACCCGGTCCTCCCCCGGCGGCGCCGATCCGGCCAGCCGCGCGAACTCACCGGCGTGCGGCGTCAGCACCGTCGGCGCGTCGCGCTCGGACACCAGGTGCGGGTGGACCGCCAGGATGGTCAGAGCGTCGGCGTCGACGATCACCGGCAGATCGGTGTTGAGCGCGAATGTCAGCGCGTCGATGGCGGTTTCGTCGGTACCCAGCCCGGGTCCGACGACCCAGGCCTGCACCCGGCCCGCGGCCTGCGGACTCGGCGGCGGCCACCACCTCCGGCCAGTGCGACACCACCTCGGCGGCCGCGGATCCGGCGTAGCGCTTCATGCCCGAGGTCGCCGCCACCGCGGCCCCGGTGCACAGGATCGCCGCGCCCGGGTAGGTCGACGAGCCGGCCAGGATTCCGGTGACCCCCTGGGTGTACTTGTCGTCGTGCGGGTGCGGCACCGGCCAGCGGGCCTTGACGTCGGCGGCCTCGAAACCGAGGACATCGGTGGCCGGCAGGTCCAGCCCGATGTCGACGAGTTCCACGCGGCCGCAGTCGGCCAGCGCGTGAACGGGCTTGAGTCCGCCGAAGGTGACGGTCAGCGCGGCGCGCACGGCCGGGCCGGTGATCGCGCCGGTGTGCACGTCGATGCCGCTGGGGATGTCGACGGCGACCACCGGAATGCCGGCGGCGTCGACGGCGGCGAACACCTCGGCCGCCGCGGGGCGCAGCGGGCCCGTCCCGGAGATGCCGACCACCCCGTCGATCACCAGATCGGCGTCCGCGGGCACCACCTGCACCACCCGCCCGCCGGCGGCGCGGAAGGCGGCGAGGGCCTTGGCGTGGGTGTGTTCGGGGTTGAGCAGTACCGCGGTGGCCGCCGCGCCGCGCCGGCGCAGGAACGTCGCCGCCCACAGCGCGTCACCGCCGTTGTCGCCCGGAGCCGACGACCGCGCAGACCTGACGGCCGGCGATGCCGCCGCTGCGACGGCGCAACTCCGCGGGCGATCGCGGTGGCCAGGCCGTGGGCGGCACGGCGCATCAGCACACCATCAGGCAGGCTCGCCAGCAGGGGCGCCTCGGCGGCGCGGATCGCGTCGGCGGTGTAGTAGTGCCGCATCGGGACCAAGGTTACGTGCTGGGACCGCGATATCAGCCGACTCGGGCCGGGTACACAGCTGACATGACGGATCAGCAGCTACTCGACGACCTGGTCGAACTGGAACGCGCCGGATGGCGCTCACTGTGCGAGTCCACCGGCGACCGCTACTTCGGCGATCTGATGACCGACGATGCGCTGATGGTGCTGGCCAACGGCGCGGTGATGGACCGTGGCGCGGTCATCGCCGCGCTCGGGCAGGCACCGCCCTGGCGCTCCTTCGAGTTCTCCGACGCACGAGTTGTCCCCGCCGGAGCGGACACCGCGGCATTGGTGTACATCTGTACGGCCGAACGCGACGGCGCCGACGAGCCGTTCGTCGGCGCGATGTCGTCGGTGTATCACCGCACCGGTGACGGCTGGCGCCTGGCGCTCTATCAGCAGACCGGCCGTGGCCGGCTGACGCCGCTATTCGACGGTGACGGACTTGGCCAGGTTGCGCGGCTTGTCGACGTCGTAGCCGCGGGCGCGGGCCACCGCGGCGGCGAACACCTGCAGCGGGACCGTGGACAGCAGCGGCTGGAAAAGCGTTGACACCGCGGGTATTTCGAAGATGTGGTCGGCGTAGGGGCGCACCGTGTCGTCGCCCTCCTCGGCGATCACGATGGTGATCGCGCCGCGGGCCTGGATCTCGCGGATGTTGCTCAGCAGCTTGGCGTGCAGCGTCGCGGCGTTCTTCGGCGACGGCATCACCACGATGACCGGCAGGCCCTCCTCGATCAGCGCGATCGGACCGTGCTTGAGCTCACCGGCGGCGAAGCCCTCGGCGTGCATGTAGGCCAGTTCCTTGAGCTTGAGCGCGCCCTCCAGCGCCACCGGGTAGCCGACGTGGCGGCCGAGGAACAGCACCGTCGGCGACTGCGCGAACTGCTGACCCAGCCTGGTGATCGGGTCCAGGTGCTCGAGCACGCGTGCCACCAGATCGGGCATCGACTCCAGTTCGCGGTACTCGCGCTCGACCTCGTCGGGGTACTTGGTGCCGCGGGCCTGGGCCAGCGCCAGGCCGACGAGGTAGTTGGCGGCGATCTGCGCCAGGAACGTCTTGGTGGCCGCGACCCCGATCTCGGGTCCGGCCCGGGTGTAGAGGACGGCGTCGGCCTCGCGCGGGATCTGGCTGCCGTTGGTGTTGCAGATGGCCAGCACCTTGGCCTTCTGGGCCTTGGCGTGCCGGACGGCCTCCAGGGTGTCGGCGGTCTCACCGGACTGCGAGATCGCGATCACCAGCGTGCCGCGGTCCAGAACCGGGTCCCGGTATCGGAACTCGCTGGCCAGCTCGACCTCCACGGGCAACCGGGTCCAGTGCTCGATCGCGTACTTGGCCAGCAGCCCGGAGTGGAACGCGGTGCCGCAGGCGACGATGAAGACCTTGTCGACCTCGCGCAGCTCCTGATCGCTCAGCCGCTGCTCGTCGAGCACGATGCGGCCGTCGACGAAATGGCCCAGCAGCGTGTCGGCGACCGCCGCGGGCTGCTCGGCGATCTCCTTGAGCATGAAGTACTCGTAGCCGCCCTTCTCGGCGGCCGACAGATCCCAGTCGATATGAAACACCCGGGCGTTGGCGGCGTCGTCGTTGCCGTCGAAGTCGGTGATCCGGTAGCCCTCGGCGGTGATGACGACAGCCTGGTCCTGGCCGAGCTCGACGGCCTCGCGGGTGTACTCGATGAACGCCGCGACGTCCGAGCCGAGGAACATCTCGTCCTGCCCGATCCCGACCACCAGCGGGGTGGAGCGGCGGGCGGCCACGATGGTGCCCGGGTTGTCGGCGTTGGCGAAGACCAGGGTGAAGTGGCCCTCCAGCCGGCGCAGCACCGACAGCACCGAGGCCACGAAGTCACCGGCGGTCGGGCCCTTCGTGGTAGGCGCGGGCCACCAGGTGGACGGCCACCTCGGTGTCGGTGTCGCTGGCGAACTCCACGCCGTCGGCCTCCAGCTCGTGGCGCAGCGTCGCGAAGTTCTCGATGATCCCGTTGTGGACGACGGCGAACTTGCCTGCGGCGTCGCGATGCGGGTGGGCGTTGCGGTCGGTCGGCCGACCGTGGGTGGCCCACCGGGTGTGACCGAGCCCGGCGGTTCCGGCGAGCGTGGCGGGGTCGGTTTCGGCCAGCGCTTCCTCGAGGTTGGCCAGCCGGCCGGCGCGGCGGCGGACGACGAGGCCGCCGTGTCCGTCCAGCAGAGCCAGGCCCGAGGAGTCGTAGCCGCGGTACTCCATCCGGCGCAGTGCGTCGACCACCACGTCGCGGGCAGGACGATGCCCGACGTAAGCCACGATTCCGCACATGTGTAGCCAGGGTAGTGCAGCACCGGTGGTCAGCGCGTGGGCTACGGTCATGAGGTGGCCCGGACACGCAAGCTCTTCGCGGCGCTGACTCGCCGCGGTCCGAATCAGGTTTTGCGCGGTGACCTGGCGTTTGCCGGCCTTCCGGGCACCGTCTACACCCCGGCGTCGGGGTTCAACCTGCCCGGTGTGGCCTTCGGCCACGACTGGCTCACACCCGTCGACCGCTACACCAAGACGCTGCAGCATCTGGCGTCGTGGGGCATCGTCGCGGCGGCGCCCAACACCGAGCGCGGCCCGGCTCCCTCGGTGCTGAACCTGGCCTTCGACCTGGGCACGACCCTCGACATCATCACCGGCGTGCGACTGGGCCCGGGCAAGATCAGCGTCCACCCGACCAAGCTCGGGATCGCCGGGCACGGTTTCGGCGGGTCGGCGGCGGTGTTCGCCGCGGCCGGGCTCTCGGGTGCCGGGAAGACCGCGCCCAAGGCGGTCGCGGCGCTGTTCCCGTCGGTCACCAAGCCGCCTGCCCAGCAGCCCGCGGCGACGCTGAAGGTGCCCGGACTGGTGCTCAGCTCGCCCGACGATCCGCAGTCGCTGCGGACCGATGCCCGCGACCTGGCCGAGGCGTGGCCCGGGGCGGTGCTGCACATCGTGCGCAAAGGCGAGTCGGCCGGCCTTGCCGAGAAGCGGCACTTCGACCCGGGTCCTGGGCGTACCGGGCTCGGATCGGTCACACCCAGAAGGCGGTGCGGGCGATGCTGACCGGCTACCTGCTGTTCCACCTCACCGGCGACAAGACCTACAAGGAGTTCGCCGACCCCGAGGTGGTGCTGCCCAAGACGGAGAAGCCCGATCCGGAGGCGCCGCCGGTGACGGCCGAGGACCGGATCGTCGCGCTGCTCAAGTAGTCGCCCCGCCGCGATAGGCCCAACCAACTGGTTGGTGATATAACTCGGTGATGCGTACCGGCGTATTTCTGGACTATTCGGGCGGTTTCCGCGAGGCCGTCGAGCACATCGTGGTGCTGGAGAAGGCGGGGGTGAACATCGCCCTGGTGGCCGAGGCCTACTCCTTCGACGCCGTCAGCCAGCTCGGCTACCTGGCGGCCAAGACCTCGACCATCGAACTGGGCTCCGGTGTCTTCCCGATCTACACCCGCACGCCCAGCCTGCTCGCGATGACCGCCGCCGGGCTGGACTACGTCTCCGAGGGCCGCTTCCGGCTGGGCATCGGCACCTCGGGCCCGCAGGTGGTCGAGGGCTTCCACGGTGTGCCGTTCGACGCCCCGCTGGGCCGCACCCGCGAGGTCGTCGACATCTGCCGGCAGGTGTGGCGCCGCGAACGCGTGCAGCATCAGGGCAAGAACTACCAGATTCCGCTTCCCGCCGACCAGGGCACCGGCCTGGGCAAGCCGCTCAAGATCATCAATGAGCCGGTGCGGGAACGCATTCCGATCACCATCGCCGCGCTGGGTCCCAAGAACGTCGAGCTGACCGCCGAGATCGCCGAGGGCTGGCAGCCGGTCTTCTTCTACCCCGAGAAAGCCGACCAGGTGTGGGGTGACGCGCTGCGGGCCGGAAAGGCCAAGCGCGACAAGGAACTCGGTGAGCTCGACGTCATGGTCGGGGTGTCGCTGGCCGTCGGCGACGACGTCGAAGACCGGCTGAACTGGGCCAAGCCGCATCTGGCGCTCTACATCGGCGGCATGGGCGCCCGCGGCCAGAACTTCTACCACAAGCTGGCCACCCGGTACGGATACGGCGAGGTGGCCGACCACATCCAGGACCTCTTCCTGTCCGGCCGCAAGGCCGAGGCGGTCGCCGCGGTGCCCGACGAGCTGGTGCGGCAGGTCTCGCTGATCGGCCCGCGCGGCTTCGTCAAGGAACGCATCGCCGCGTTCGCCGAGGCCGGCGTGACCACCCTGCTGGCCACCCCCGTGACCGCCGACGGTGCCGAATACGTCAGCTACGTCGAGGAATTGCAGCAGCTGCTGCCCTGATCACCGGCGGCTTGGCGGCCCGCTGCTGGTCCGCCGGGCGCAGCACCCGGCGCTGCGATGCCGGCACCGGCGTCCGCTCGTCGCTCACTGGCCCGACCTGTGGCAGCTCGTCGGCGGCGATCTGGCAGGGCGTCGGCTCGGCGGCCGGCTCAGGGCGGTCGGCTCGGCGGGCCGGCGGCGGCGATGGCGGCGGTGGCGGTGGCGCGTCCTCGACAGGCGGTTCCTCCGGGCGGCGGCACCGTGACGGTCTCCGCTACGTCAGCGTTCGCATCTGCGGCTTGATCCGGTGACTCTTCTTGTGGCTCAGCATCTTTCGGCTCGTCCACCGGTGGGTCATCGTGATGCTTCGGCTCGTCGACGCCCGGATCGACGGGGTCCGGTGCCGGCGGATCGGCGGGTGCGTCGGGCTGTCCGCCGAACAGCCCGTCGAGCGCCTGGGCGATCTGACCGGCCAGACCGGACAGGCCACCACCGAGATCGGGTGCGGCGGGAACACCGGGAATGCTTGCGGGCATCGCCTGCCCGATGCCCGGGGATTGAGCCGACGGAATCGGCGGCACAGGAACATCAGCGGCGTACCGGGGCCGAGGGTGGCGCGGGGGCCGCAGGCGCGGCGGGCCAAGCCGTAGGCGGAGCAGGCGACTCGGCAGGTGCCGCCGCGGGCACCGTGATCGCGGCCGGTGCTGGCGTCACCGGGGTGGTGGCGCGCGGAGGGTCGGGCATCGGCGGCCCGAGTTGTCCCGGGACGTCGAATACTGCCGGTGCGTGCGCATGCAGGCGGTTCAGAGCGTCGTCGTAGGCGGCGGCAACGGATGTCGTCGCCGCACGCATGGCGCCGAGCCAGTCGGTGCGGATGTCGGCGTCGACGTACGGGGTGATCTGGTGGGTGACGACGTCGGTTGCCTCGGCGCGGTCGGCGGCGCCGCTCATCACCGTCTGGGCCGCGGCCAGCCACGCCGGCCGGGCCTCGGCGCGCCGGTCGTCGATTGTCACCGCGGCGTGCACCTTGTCCCCCACGAGCCGCCACAGGGCGTCTCGCAGCGCCGCGCAACTGTCGGCAGCATCGCGCAGCACGGCCGCCACCGCCGTCGCGGCCGCGCAATGCCGGTCCACGAAATCACCTGCTGCCGAGCCGGACTCGCCTGCCCAGGCCGCCGCGAGGGCGGCTGCCGCGTCACGCTCGAGCCCAAGCGCCTCCTCCGCCGCGTTCGCCGCCGACCGCAGTCGGGCACAGTCGGCGTCCAGCACCGCCAGATCCATTCCGTCCTCGGCGCCGTACCACTCGATGACCTGCGCGCCATTCGCGGTGAGATCCGGGTGCTGGTAGCCGAGTGCGTGGCAGGCCGCGACATAGGTCTGGGTGTGGGACACCGAGGGCCGTCCCTGGTCCAGGCACGCAGCGACGTCGAACGTCATCCCAGCACCGCCGCCGCGCGCGTCTCGGCATCGGCATAGCGGTCGGCACCGGCTCGCAGTGCGGCACCGATCTCCTCGGCGGCGCGCGACCATTGCGGCGAGCTCACCGCTCAGCCGGCGAAGTGCCGTGCCGACAGCCTCACCGCGCGCGGTGTGCGCCCGCCCTGCGGTGGACCCATCGAAGCCGCAGCCCTGCGAGGTGGGTTCGCAGCGCGCTGTCGAGGAGTTCCGCGGCCGCGTCGAATCGCTGCGCCGCGGCGCGCACCGCCGCGGTGTCAACGCGCGTATTGCCCATGCCAGGTATGACGCAGGACGCACGCTCACCGGTTCCGAAGAAGGTGCGATCAGCCTTCCGCGCTGACCGATTCGGCTACCCGGATGGCCAGCTGCCGCGCGGTGTCCTCGTCGGCGGCCTCCACCATGACCCGCACCAGCTGCTCAGTACCGGAGGGCCGCAACAGAATCCGGCCGGTGTCGCCGAGTTCGGCCTCGGCCTCGCGCACCGCGCTTTGCACCGCGGGCGCTTCGGCGACGGTGGCCTTGTCGGTCACCTCGACGTTGATCAGTACCTGGGGCAACGTCTGCATCGGTGCGGCCAGGCCGGCCAGCGAGCTGCGGGTCTGCGCCATCCGCGACATCAGCCGAAGGCCCGTGGCGATGCCGTCGCCGGTGGTGGCCAGCGAGGGCATGACGATGTGACCGGACTGCTCTCCGCCCAGCGAGTACTCCCCCGCGCGAAGCTCCTCGAGGACATAGCGGTCGCCAACACCGGTGGTACGCACGGTGATTCCGGCCTCGCGCATGGCCAGATGCAGGCCCAGGTTGCTCATCACGGTGGCCACCAGGGTGTTGGACGCCAACTCGCCGGATTCCTGCATGGCCATGGCCAGCACCACCATGATGGCGTCGCCGTCGACAACCTGACCCGAGGCATCGACTGCCAGACAGCGATCGGCGTCACCGTCATGGGCCAGTCCGAGATCGGCGCCGTGGGCGATGACGGCGGCCTGCACCTGTTCGAGGTGCGTGGAGCCGCACCCCTCGTTGATGTTCAGACCATTGGGCTCGGCGTTGATGGCGATGACGCGGGCACCGGCGGCGTGGTAGGCGCGCGGTGCGGCTTCCGACGCGGCACCGTGGGCACAGTCGACGACGACGGTCAGCCCGTCCAGCCGGACCGGAGCCGCGGCGCGGACGTGCTGAAGGTAGCGCTCGAGTGCGTCGGTCGCGTCGACGATCCGGCCGATGTCGGCACCGACCGGACGAAGCCCGGGACCCTGCGCGACGAGCTCCTCGATGCGGTCCTCGGCGGCGTCGTCGAGTTTGTGGCCGCCCGGGCCGAAGATCTTGATGCCGTTGTCGGGCATCGGGTTGTGCGAGGCGGAGATCATCACGCCGAAGTCGGCGTCGTAGGCGCCGGTGAGATAGGCCACCGCGGGGGTGGGCAGGACGCCGACCCGCAGGGCGTCCACGCCCTCGCTGGTCACGCCGGCGATCACGGCGGCCTCGAGCATCTCACCGCTGGCGCGCGGATCACGGCCGATGACCGCGACGGGACGCGCCGCGCGGGTTGTGGAGGCCAGCCGCCGGGCCGCCGCGGCACCCAGCGCCAGCGCCAGCTCAGCGGTCAGTTCCCGGTTGGCGACGCCTCGGACACCGTCGGTCCCGAACAGTCGACCCATGCGGACAAACCTCTCACAACTACCTGTGCAATCCCCAACCGACGAGGTTATCGGCCATCTCGCCGCCAAACCGAAATTCGGCCGAGACACAGCAGAGCTGTCCCCGCGAAACCAACACTGCCCGCACCCGGGATGGGTGCGGGCAGTGCGTCGACCTCGAGGGTTACCGGCTGGGAGCGGCCGACGTGGTGGTCGGCGTGGCGCCAGCGCTCGGCGTCGGGCTCATCGGAGTGGGGCTCTGGGCCGGTGCGACCTCCGCTGCCCCACCGTTCTGGGTGAACGTGTAGCTCAGCCCACCGGTCACGCTGTTGCAGGCCGGCACGGTCGGGATCAGGTTGGTGTCGAGATCCGCAAGCCGCGGCGAGAGGTCGTCGACCGGGCACACCGCGCTGGCGAGGGACTGCGCGTTGGCCAGCGTCACGTCCTGGATCACGCCAAGCTTCTGGCCGTCGACGCTGAGGGTGACGTTGAGCTTGCCGTCGCCCACCACCGACTGCGCCTCCGGCGGCGCCGCGTGCGCGAGGCCGAGTCCGCCGGCGACGAGCAGCGATCCACCCAGCAGGGTGCCGGCGGCGGTCTTCTTCATCGTGTTCATGTTCGCTCTTTTCTTCCTGTTTCTGGCAGGGATCCAGAGCTGCGCGAGATTCACCACACAGCCCCGAAGGAGGACACCGACCGCTGGACGGTCCCGCCTCCTACCTTGGGCAGCCGACAAGACTGTCGGCCCCTCCCAGGCTTGCCGAGGGACCAGCGAACTCAAACCAAAATTTAATGATCCGTTGGTCTCACACTTTGGGGACCAGGCCTGTGAACAGCACATTCGATGATCTCGGTGGCGGCCGACTTCGTCACACACGCCGTCGAGGCACAAAAAACTCGCCGGGCGCGTCCAGTCCGTGAAGGTCTGGAACACGCCCGGCGAGCCGATGCGTCGGGTCAGCGCTTGCTGTACTGCGGCGCCTTGCGGGCCTTCTTCAGGCCGTACTTCTTGCGCTCGATGGCACGCGGGTCGCGCGTGAGGAAGCCGGCCTTCTTCAGAGCCGGCCGGTCCTCCGGCTGCACCAGGATCAGCGCGCGGGCGATCGCGAGGCGAAGCGCACCGGCCTGACCCGAGGGGCCGCCGCCGTCGAGGTGGGCGTAGATGTCGAAGGCGTCCACCCGGTCGACGGTCACCAGCGGAGCCTTGATCAGCTGCTGGTGCACCTTGTTGGGGAAGTAAGCCTCCAGGGTGCGGCCGTCGAGGTGGAACTGGCCGGTGCCGGGCACCAGCCGAACGCGCACCACGGCCTCCTTGCGGCGGCCGACGGTCTGGATCGGGCGGTCGATGATGACCGGCTCGCGCCGTGCGGGCTGCTCGGTGACCTCAGGCGTCTCGGTGACCTCGGTAACCTCCACTGCCTCGGGGGCCTCGGTGGTCTCGGGGGCCTCAGCGACCTCAGTCACCTCGGTGACCTCGGTTGTCTCGTCTGTCGTTTCGCTCACTGGTCCACCTGCTTGATCTCGAACGGAATCGGCTGCTGCGCGGCGTGCGGATGATCCGGCCCGGTGTAGACCTTGAGCTTCTTCTGGATCTGGCGGCTCAGCTTGTTGTGCGGCAGCATGCCGACGATGGCCTTCTCGACCACGCGGTCGGCGTGCTTCTGGAGCTCGTCGCCGAGCGTGCGGGACCGCAGACCACCGGGGTAACCCGAGTGGCGGTAGGCCATCTTGTTGGTCAGCTTGTCGCCGCTGACGGCGATCTTTTCGGCGTTGATGACGATGACGAAATCGCCACCGTCGACATTCGGCGTGAATGTCGGCTTGTGCTTGCCGCGCAGCAGAGTTGCTGCTGCAACGGCGAGCCGGCCGAGCACCACGTCGGTGGCGTCGATGACGTACCACGATCGCGTGGTGTCACCCGCCTTCGGCGTGTACGTAGGCACAGCGCTACTACCTCTCGTTTCAGGGCTTCCGCCCCGGATGGTGGGTCCCGGTGTGACCCGGGTGCCGGTCGAGCGAAACGGTGGGGTTTTGACACTCGGCGACCAACACTGACCCGAGATCCCGGCTTACCCCGTGAAGAATCCACGGCGTACCGCACGCCAACGAGGCAGCTTACCTGCGGCGATAGACGCAGGTCAAAACGCGCGTGCCCGCTCGTAGGCGATGTTGGCGACGGCCCGAACGTAGTCGGTGCCGCCGTGGTCGGTCATGGTGGCGCTCACCGTCACCATGCGCCTCCCGACGCGCTCGGTGGTGGTCGCCAGAGTCAGGGATCGCCCGTCGGCGGGCGGCGACCGGAAGTAGTGAACGCTGAGGTCAGCCAGGGTGTAGGAGTCCCCGGGCCCGGTGTGGGCCTGGCCGGCCAGCGAGCAGGCCTGCCCGATGAGCGATGCGATCACCCCACCCTGGATGGCGCCCAACGGATTGGCCATCCACGGCTGCGGGTCGACGGTCATCACCGGCTCGGCGTCGAGGCGCACGGTCATGGCCAGCAGTTCGCACAGCGGCCCGCGGGCGATGTCACCGCGGCTGATCGCGGCCAGGATCCGCCTGCCGTCCCATCCCGGGTCGATGCCGGACACGGTGGTGTCGACATCGGGCGGGGCCGCGATCGGGGTTGACGTGGCGATCGTGTCCCGGTCCAGGGCCTGCAGCGCGTCGCTGGTGCGTCCCACCCGCACGGCGCGGGCCACCCCGGAGCAGACGACGTCATGCGAGCCGTTGGTCATGGTCATGGTGGCCGTGCCGTACAGGTCACCGCGGTGGGCCATCACGGAGGTGGCGCGCAACCGGTCACCGACCCGAGCGGGGGCGCCGGCGGTGAGCGCGAGCCAGGACTGCACCGTGGCCACCGGCTCGGTGAAGGTGTACCAGTAGGCGCCGCTGGTCACCGACTCCGCCATCACCGCGTACGCCGGCATCTCGAGGACACCGCGGTGGTCGACCAGCCTTGCCGTCATGTCCTGCTCGAGGGAGATGCCGGCCTCGTTGACGCGGACGGCGCCGACGGAGAAGGCCGCCTGCGGTCCGTTAGCTGTGCTCATCACCTGGCATCCTTGCAGATGAGCGAGAGGAGCGCCGATGTCCGATCCCACTCACCCGTATCTCGACGCGACGTTGTCGGCGTCGCAGCGGACCGAGGATCTGCTCGCCCGGCTGCCACTGGCCGACAAGGTCGGGCTGATGTTCCACACCATCGCCGTGCCTGCCGATGTGGACGAGGTGGTGCACCTGTTCGGCCAGCGGTCGCTGCGTTCGCTCATCGACCGAGGGGTGAGTCACTTCAACATCCTCGGGTCGTTGCCCGACGGGCGTGCGTTCGCGCAGTGGCACAACAGCGTTCAGCGGGCGGCCCTGCAGCGCCCGCTCGGTGTTCCGGTGACGTTCTCCACCGACCCGCGTCATCACTTCGGCGACAATCCGATGACGCAGATGATGGCGGGGCCGTTCTCGCAATGGCCGGAAACCCTGGGGCTGGCCGCCATCGGGTCGGCCGAGCGGGTTGCCGAGTTCGCCGACGTCGTGCGCCGCGAGTACATCGCCGCCGGGATCCGGGTGGCACTGCACCCGCAACTGGATCTGGCCACCGAGCCGCGGTGGCCGCGGATCAACACCACCTTCGGCGAGGACGCCGAGCTGGCATCGCGGCTGGGTGTCGCGTATGTGCTTGGGCTGCAGGGTGATCGGATCGGCGCCGAGTCGGTTGCGGCGATGATCAAGCACTTTCCCGGCGGCGGGCCGCAGAAGGACGGCAACGACCCGCACTTCCCGTGGGGCCGCGAGCAGATCTATCCCGGCGGCAACGCCGAGTATCACCTGCGTCCGTTCCGCGCCGCGCTGGCCGCCGGGGCCGCCGAGGTGATGCCGTACTACGGCATGCCGGTCGGAACCGAGTGGGAGGAGGTGGGCTTCGGATTCAACAAGTCGGTGATCACCGGCCTGCTGCGCGACGAGCTCGGCTTCGACGGAATCGTCTGCACCGACTGGAATTTGATCACCGACCGTCCCGAGCTCGGCGACCTCGGGGTGGCGCGGGCCTGGGGCGTGGAGCATCTGAGCGCCGAGGACCGGGTGGTGCGGGTGCTCGAGGCGGGCGTGGACCAGTTCGGCGGGGAGGACTGCACCGACGTGCTGCTGTCGGTGATCCGCGCCGGCCGGGTCAGCGAGTCGCGCATCGACGAGTCGGTGCGCCGGCTGCTGCGGATGAAGTTCGACCTCGGCTTGTTCGACCAGCCGTTCCTCGACGAGGACGACGCCGCGGTCACCGTGGGGCGGTCGGACTTCCGCGAGGCGGGCCTGCGCGCCCAGCGGGACTCGCTGACGTTGTTGACGAATTCCGGTGTGCTGCCGTTGAGATCCGGCATCAAGGTGTTCGCACCGGACGTCGCCTCGCTCGGCGGGTACGGCGAGAAGGTGGACTCGCCGGCTGACGCCGATGTGGCAGTGCTGCGGATCAAGGCTCCGTTCGAGCCGCGGACCGGTGGCATGGCCGCGTTGTTTCACCATGGCTCACTGGAATTCGGGTCCGACGAGGTGCGCCGGGTTCTCGAGGTGTGTGCCGCGGTTCCGACGGTGGTGGACGTCTACCTGGACCGCCCGGCGGTGCTGACTCCGTTCGTGGGCAGCCGCCGCCGCGATCGTCGCGAACTTCGGGGTGAGCGAGGCGGCCCTGCTCGACGTGCTGTTCGGCGCGTCGGACCCGGTGGGTTCATTGCCGTTCGATCTGCCCCGCTCGGATGCCGCGGTGGCGGCAAGCCGCAGTGACGTCGCGTTCGACACCGCCGACCCGGTGTTCCGGTTCGGGCACGGCTTGCGCTACCCCGCACAGCGGTAGCCGATTCCGCCGAAGCTGTGGGGCCCCGGCGGCTCTCCTCCGCCGAGGTCCCACAGAGTTCAGTGCGGCCGGCGATCAGCCCCACAACCGGGCGGCGTGCCGGTCGGCCTCAGCCACTTCGGCGGCACCGTCGCGCACCGCATTGCCCAGCCGGACGAGGATGTCGTGCAACGCAGTGGCGGCCTGGCTCCAGCGGGCCTGCTCATGTTGGAAGGCTGTCGCGGCCTCACGGGTCCACACCTGTTGCAGGGGCGCGATCTGTCGGGCCAGGTCGTCCAGTGCCGCGGCGAGCCTGGTGGATGTCGCCTGGATGTCGGCCAGCACAGCGGCGTCGATCTCGGCGAAGTCGTAGGACAGGATGGGGTCCACAGCGAGCTCTCCTCTACAGGTCGGTGGTGACGTCGGCGATGCGCTGCGCGTGCAGGTGGGCGGCCTCGCGTAGCGCCTGTTCGTTACTCCTGATCGTCTCGGCGATACCCGCAAGCGCCTGAGACAGCCGTGTCGACTCGGAATTCCACTGCGCGACCACATCTTTGAATCGCACGGCCGCTTGACCACCCCAGACACTGGGCGGAACCGACTCCATCCGTGCGATGAACCCGTGCAGGAGCCCGCGGATCTCGTCGTTGCGCGCATCCGCACTCGCCGCCACGGTGCGCATGAGGTCGAAGTCGGTGTTCAGAGTGGTCACGAGACTGTCCTGTCGACTGAGTTGAGTCACGCTTACAATGGATTCGACGATCACGGCCGCTGTGGGGTTCCGCCGACTTCGCGCGCCGAACGGATTGCGTCGTCGCACACCAGGTTGATGGAGTCCTCGCGACCGGGAGCGCTCTGGCAGCCGATACTGATGCGGGTGGACCCGTCGACCACCACCGTCCACCGAACGTCGCGCCCGGCACGCACCTCCCGGTAGGTCACCGCGGCCCGACCGGCGGGTGAGTCAGCGGGGTTGAAGTCGACGAAGGTGCCGGCGGGTTCCTTGTCCAACGCGCGCCGCAGCACCTGTGCGGCACCGTCCAGGGTTTCCTCGGGCGCGTAGGACTGGGTGACATGCAGAGCCACGGAATGATCTGCTGGAGAGACGATCTCGACACGCCGTGAACCGGACCCAGCGGTGACACGCGTTACCGTCCACCCGGTCGGGATGCGTACGGTGACCCGGCCCTCGACGAGGCTGACGGTATCGGAGCCCGCCGCCGGGGCACGCACAGGACTGGTGGTAGCCACTCCCACTCCGCACACCACGATCCCCACCACCACCGCGGCGGCAATCTGTGCTCGAGGCCACGCGCGACGGACCGGCGCCGCAATTGGCGGCTCTGCGTCCGAAGGGGGCGACCTCGTCCTCGATGTGCACCATGGTCGCCGTCACGCCGTTGTGAAGTAATGCTTTTCGGATGGCAATGCCGAACTGCTCGCCGCCGTGCACACCATGTGGCACATCGATGAGAATCCCGTCCGGCGGGTCGGCACCTGCTGCCTTCGCGGCGATCGCGGCGGCCTCGACCGGTCGCCGATAGACGCGCGGCGCGCGGATACCCCGGCAGACCGCGACCACCTCATCGCCGAGCTCGACAACCGTCGCTTCGCCGCAGCCCTGATGGTGGGCGATCACCGCCGAGCGCGACAGTGCGACGACGTCGGGGACGACCGAGGTGGCCACATCGAGGATGCGAGCGACCCAGCGCTGCGGCCACCACGACGGATGCACGACGGTCAACGGCTCGCAGGCGTTGCCGATGCTGGACGAGATGATGTTCCGCCACAGTGATTCGACGGAAACCGGCCGCTCGTCGAGAAGCACGGTGGTGTCGTCGATGCCGCCGAGTGCCTGCGCGAGCATGTCGCCGTCGGGCACCGATTCACCGCGGGGCGGCAGGCGTCGCACCGTCGACGGGCCGATCTCGAGCACGGTCACGGCGGACACCAGCCGACCTGAACCCGTTGGGCGCCGGCATGGGTCACGAACAGCCCACGCCCGGGCGGCTGCGGCACAGGGCGGTGCGGGCCGATCACCGCTCCCTCCTCGGGAGACCCGCTCATCAGCAGAGTCATACAGCCGCTGTCGCGCAGGTGTGTCAGCACGGGGTCGTACATCGCGCGGGCGAGACCCGCGCAGCGCCGGGCGACCACGAGATGCAATCCGACGTCCGCTGCATGCGGCAAGAGGTCGACCAGCCCGGCGAGCGCGTCACCCGGTCCGGAGCAGACGAGGTCGTAGTCGTCGACCACGACGAAGATCTCCGGACCGCTCCACCAGGATCGGGCACGCAGTTGCTCGGCCGTGACGTCGGGCGCAGGCAACCGCCGCCGCAGCGATTCGACGAGCGCGGGAAGCTGGTCGGTCACTGCGGCCGGAGAGAACGAATAGCCGCTCAGCCGCGCGGGGTCGAGGAGTCCCAACAGGGTGCGCCGATAGTCGACGACGAACAGTCGGGCTTGCTCCGGTGCGGTGGTGCGGACGATCTCGACGCAGAGCGTCCGCAGCGTTGCGGTCTTGCCGCACTCCCGGTCACCGACGACGAGAAGGTGCGGTTGACGTTCGAAATCCACGGCGAGTGGCGCGAGATCGGACTCACCGATGCCGATCAGAATGCCGTCGCGATGCGCCTTTTGGAGCACCGACGCGCGGTCGACGGTGGCCGGGAGAAGCCGCACCTCCGGTGTCCGCCATGACCCCGGCCACGTTGCGTCAGAGATGGATGACGTCGCGATGGTGAAGTGGTGGCCGTCGCGGGTGACTCCCCTACCCGGCGTGCCGAGCGGCACGAGCGCGGCCTGTTTGCGGTCCACGTCGGAGTCGAGTGGATCACCGAGTCGCAGCTCGATGCGAGTTCCGATCTGATCCTTCAGAGCCGGCCGGATGTCGGCCCACCGACCCGCGGTGAGCAGCAGATGGATGCCGAAGGACAGTCCTGCGGCAGCCATCGCGGTGATAGCCGGCTCGAGATCGCCGAACTGCTCGCGCAGGGTCTGCCACCCGTCGATCACCAGGAACACGTCGCCGTACTCGTCGGCGACACCCGCCTCCCTGGATCGCAGAATCGCGTCGACGTGGCCAACGATCCTGCGGACCAGTTCGTGATCTGGCCGGTTGGCCACCGATCCCACGTGTGGCAGCGCACGTAGCGCCTCGAGCGTTCCGCCGCCGAAATCGAGGCAGTAGAACTGGATTCGCTGTGGGGCGTGGCGCAACGCCAGGGCGGTCAGCAGTGTGCGGACCGTTTGCGACTTGCCGCTCTGGGGCGCTCCGACCACCGCGAGGTGGCCGCCGGCGCCGTCCAACTCGACCAGCAGCGGCACCCGCCGTTGCTCGAACGGGCGGTCGACGACACCGATCGACGCGGTCATCTCGGGACCCTCGGAGTCGGCCAGCTCGGCCAGGCGAGGAGATCTCCGCAGCGGCGGCAGCCAGACCTGATGAGCCGGTGCCCCCACACCGCTGAAGCGGTCGACCAGGGTGTCCATGAGAGTCGGGTTGACGTCCGCTCCGGCGGCTGGGGTGGTCGGCGGCACCGAGGTGAAGAGCCCGACGGTGCCTGCGCTGCCGGCACGATCCGGTGCTGCGGACGGTGCGGGGGCGCCGAGATAGGTGGTCTGGAAGCGGCGCAGCCGACCGTCCGATTCGCGCAGATATGCCGCGCCCGGTGTCGTCGGCAGTTCGGCGGCATCCGGAACACCCAGTACCGCGCGTGAGTCCGCGGCGGTGGAGGTCTTTAGGCAGATGCGGTAGGACAGATGCGATTCCAGGCCTCGAAGCCGTCCTTCGTCGAGTCGCTGACTCGCGAGCAGCAGGTGCACCCCCAGCGACCGACCCACTCTGCCGATCATGACGAACAGCTCGGCGAAGTCCGGATGATGTTGCAGCAGTTCGGCGAACTCGTCGACGACCACCAACAGCGACGGTAGCGGTGGCAGGGTCCGGTCCCGGGTGCGCATTCGACGGTAGGCGGCGAGGTTCACGGCATTGCCGGCGCGGCGCAGCACCTGCTGCCTGCGGTGGATCTCGCCGGCGAGGGCGTCGTTGGCGCGCGCCACCAGGTGTGCTTCGTCGGCGAGGTTGGTGATGGTCGCCGCGATGTGGTGCAGGCCCTCCAATCCGAGGAACGTTGCGCCGCCTTTGAAGTCGATCAGCACCAGGTTGAGTTCGTCCGGTGAGTGCCGGGCGACCATGCCCAGGACGACGGTTCGCAACAGTTCCGACTTGCCCGAGCCGGTCGCTCCGACGCACAGCCCGTGTGGGCCGTGACCTCCTTCAGCCGCTTCCTTGATGTCGAGGTCGACCATGTTTCCCGTCGGCGTTCACGCCGAGCGGCACCCTCAGTCGCTCGCGTGGTGGACGCGGACCCCACCCCTCGCCAGGCCACGGCACGATGTCGTCGGTGACCGGACGGGCGGGACGGTAGCGAGCAAGACGGCGGGCGCAGACTCGCGCTTCGGACAGCGTCATGCCGTCGGCGCGGGCGAACCGTTCGCGGCCACACTCCAGCCACCCATCGTCGAGATGCAGGCGAAGCGCGTTGTCGTCGCGGGTCTCACCGATGACGACGACGGTCGTCTGCGCGTAGCTCAAGGGCGGATCGGAGTCGGAGCCGTCAACGACGAGCACGAGATGGCACCGCCCAGGCCGGGCAGGCACGGTATCGACCGGCACCCCCGCGTCGAAGACCATCGGGCTACCGTTGGATGAATTCCCGTTGTGCGGCAGCCACTTCAGCCAGTCCCAGTGCTCACGCGCGCCGCTTCCGACCACCGCGCCGATCAGCATAGCCTCTGGGCTGTGCGACACCGCAAGCTGACAGACGATCGACCTCACCAACGCCCTGGCGGCGGGCGGCGGCCCCGTGACCACGACACGCACCGCACCCGTCAGCGCCACTGCGATCGGAAGATCGGGGACTGTGGCGTAGGTGTGCACGAAACGACGGAACGCGTCGGCGGTCACCGGGTCGAGGTCTGCCACCGGCGCGATCGGCGGCACGGTGATCCTGCGGCACAGGCGTTGCGTTGCGACGCCGAGTCGGACATGACCGAAGTCCGAGTCGGCGACTGACCGCTCCCACATCCGCGGCCCGCCGGCCAGTGTCCACAGCACGCCGGGCGCCGGATGCGTCCAGGTGAGCGAAAGTCGCTGGAGTTCCGCCGCTTCCCGCAGTTCTCGGCTCAGCGCACCGAGGCGGTCGAGATACTGCCGGCGTTGCTCGTCGAGATCGCCCCTGGCACGCCTGTTCCCGCGCTGCACCGCCATGCCGAGAAGTGAGGTCACCATCATGGCGGGCAGCATCAGTGCCATCGGATTGGGCGCCCCCGCTGATCTCGACGCCCAGATCAACGCACCGGTGCCCACCATCGCGACGACGGTCAGCAGCGGTACCAGTCGCGACGGGCCAGTGGGATCCGGCGGCACGACGAGCGGAGCTTCGACGGTGACGTCATCGCTGGGGAACGTCGGCGGCACCCTTGCATCGCAGTCGATGCCCACCGTCGTCGTGACCATGAGCGGACGGTAGACATCGCGCCCGTGGTCGGCAATTCACCTGTGGACAACGGCGTTCACCGCGAATCCAGGATGGCTACCGTCCGCTCATGACCGCCGAGATGTGCCGGGTGTCGATCCGGTCAGCACACCGCGACACCGATCTTGCTCTTCCCGCCGACCTTCCACTCTGCGAGCTGATCCCCTCCGTGGTCGACTTGCTCGGCGACGATGTCTGCGGGCGCGACGTCCGCCTGCTCAGAACCGGTGGCGACGTCCTCGACGCGGCTCGAACACTCGCGCAGTGTGGCGTGTACGACGGCGAGTTACTGATCCTGACTGCCACGACCGAGTCAACGCATCAGCCGCCAGTTCGATCTCTGCGATTCGGTGGTCCACGCTGTCGGGCAAACGGATCCGGGCATGCCGGCCCGGCGCCCGACGATCGCGGTGGTCGGGGTGCTGTGGTCGGCAGCAGCGGTGGCAGTGTTGCTCGGCCGCAACGCCTTTGCCGCTTCGACCGCCATCATCGGTGCCGGGTGTGCCACGACGATCTCGGCGCTCGTCGGCGCGGTGGCGCTCCGACGAGATCCCAGCCTGGCGGTGACACTGGCTGTCGTGGCCGCTGCGTTGGCGGGGCTGAGTGCGCAGCTCGCGGTGCCGGCACTGCCGGGCTTTCTGCTCGCGATGTCGGCGGTCTCGGCGATCTCGCTCATCGCCTGGCGGCTGCTTGACCACGGAACGGCGACGTTGCTGCCCCTTGCCGGGATGACGATGGCAGCGGCCGCCGCCAGCGCTGCCCGGGGCGTTGGGATGGCTGTCCCCGATGGCCGTCGGGCCGGTCTTGACGACGGTGTCGCTGGTGGTTCTGGCGGCCGCCCCGCGACTGGCGGCGCGATTGTCCGGACTGTCCGCCTCAGCGCGGCCAGACGATATCGAGCGCCGTGCGGCGAACGCTCGGCGGATCCTGACCTTGCTCGTGACGGCAACTGCTGGGGCATCCGCGGTGGGGACGCTCGTCACCGCTGTTCTCACCGTGCGACCACTCGAGGCGGTAGCCTTCATCACGGGAGTGGCCGCAATATTGCTGTTGCGCTGCCGAATTCATCCGGACCCTCGCCGCATCTCGGCACTGGCGATCAGTGCGGGAATTGCGGTGACGGTCGTTATCGGGCTGTTGACAGTCCGCGCGCCGTGGGCCACCACATGGCTGTGCGGGCTGCTGATCGCCGGCGCGGCGACCGCGATAGCGCTCGATACGGCCGATCTGAGCCTTTCCCCCGCCGCAGACCGGGTGATCTCGGCGCTCGAGTACACCGCCGGCGCGGCAGTCATACCGCTGGGGTGTGCGGCGGCGGGGTTCTTCACCGCGATTCGGAGCCTGGTCGTGAGCGCCCTGGCAGGCCGCGCTCTCGCCGTCGCCGCCGCGGTTGCCCTGGCCGCGCAGCAGTGTGCGCCGACGGCGTTCGCCGTCGCGCCGCCGCCGGTCGACAACTCGTTGCTGCCTTCCCCCGCCGCACCCGCACCGCCCGAACCCACCGAGCAGCGGGGAGCATGCGCCGTACCGTTGCGGGTCGACGCTAATCGTCGGCGGGCGGGACAACTGGATGGTGTTGATCTGCAGGCGATCTGGCGGCTCACTCGGGGTGCGGGCCAGCGGGTCGCCGTGATCGATACGGGAGTGCAACCGCATCGACGGCTACCCGGTGTCATCGCCGGCGGCGACTACGTGTCGCGCGGTGACGGCAGACAAGACTGCGACGGGCACGGAACCATCGTCGCGGGGATCATCGCGGCTGCTCCCGAGCCGGAGGACCGGACCGGGCTCAGTGGATTGGCCCCGGAGGCGGGCATCATCGCGATCCGGCAGTCCAGCAACAAGTTCGGGCCATCGTCGGATCCGACGAGTCGGGGGTTCGGTGATGTGACCACCCTGGCGATGGCCGTGCGTACGGCTGCCGACATGGGCGCGTCGGTGATCAACATCTCGTCGGTCGCCTGTGTCGAAGGAACACTGAACGACCGGATACTCGGCGCCGCGCTGTCCTACGCGGTGGACGTCAAGGATGCGGTTGTGGTCACCGCCGCCGGAAACGTAGGCGGGTCCGGCCAGTGCCCGGCGCAGAACGCCACGGCTCAGACGACGGTCATCTCCAGTCCCGGCTGGTACGACGACTACGTGCTGACCGTCGCATCCGTCGCCGCCGACGGTGCACCGTCAGCGTTCAGCCTTAACGGGCCGTGGGTCGACGTCGCGGCGCACGGCGAGGCCGTCGTGTCTCTCGACCCTGACGGTGACGGGGTCGTGGACGCCGTCCCAGGGGCCTCGGGTCCGATGCCGATCTCCGGAACCAGTTATGCGACACCGGTCGTCAGCGGCCTGGTGGCACTGGTGCGCGCGCGCTTCCCACGGATGCCGGCACGTCAGGTGATGGCGAGGATCGAGGCCACCGCCCACAAGCCGGCCGGAGGCTGGAATGCCCAAGTGGGCAACGGCGTCGTCGACTGCCTGGCCGCGCTGAGCGACCACCCCGCTCAGCCGGCCTTACCACGACCCATACCCGCACCAGTCGGCTCCGAGCCGCGGACCAAACCGGCTCCGGTGCGCGGAATCGCCGCCGCGGGCGTCGGGCTGTGCCTGGCCGGCCTCGCCGCGGCCGGCTCGAGACGGTTACGGCGACGACGGCACGACGACGTCACGGCCGACTGACGCGGCATCCCGGCTCAGCTCGGGACCCGCGGGCAAGTCCGCGATGATCGCCCAGGGCACCTGCACCGGCGCCGTTGCCAACCCGAGAGCAGTGGCCGTGGCCGAATCCCGCAGCGGGAAGCGGATTCCCGCCTCGGTGATCAAGTACCGGCCCGATGCCCCGGTGTCCGTCGTCAGCATGGCCGCGGTGACGTCGACGCTGCGCCCCGCGGGTATGCGGACCACGTCGACGTTAGGGCCGTCCCCGTCTGCGATGGCCAGCGTGACACCCCCGCGCCGAGCCGGGCGCCCGTCACCGGCGGCGATGCCGACCCGGCCGGAGCGCCACGTCGCACAAAGCTCGCCCGACGCCTCGAGGAGTGCGGGTGCGTCGCTGGGATAGCTGGCTACCGGCAGAGTGTCGGTGACCCCGATGCTTGCCACCAGGTCGGGTGCGACCGAGACGACCTCTGCGTCACCCTCCGGGTAGGCGAACCGAACGAGGTCAGCGGCCAACCGGCCCACCCGCTGCAGCCCCTCTCGCAGCACCACGTAGTACTCGTCGAAACCCGTCCGGGCGGTGCGCAGGACCGCGCCAATCGGGAACCCGGCCAGACCGGACGGCTCACCCGCGCCGGGTATGAGGGGCGCGCCGATCGCCGGGACTTCCGGGATGGCGTTGAGGAGCGAGGTGGACACCGGCCGAGGTGTGACCCCGTCGAGATGCAGCGTGCGGGCGATCACCCGATCGTGCGGATCGACCGACGCTCGCCAGCCGTCGTAGAGGAGGTACGGCGCCCCGTCGCTCGCGGACACCAGGACGGCACGGTCCGCCGGAATCTCCGGTGGCTCGTCGGGTCCGGCAACCGTGACCTCGGTCGCCCCGTCGCGATCATCGCAGACCGTCCACCGCGAATCCGCCGCCATGGCCGCCCCGATCGACCGCGGAGCACCCGGAATACCTAGAACCGGCCCGCGCGGAACGCTCTCGAGTCCGGCGCCGTCGAGCAGTCGCGGCGTAGCGGGATGCCCGAGGATGAGGTAGGCGGAGGTCAGGTTGGCTACCGGCCGCAGGTGGTCGCCGACCCGGACGAACAACTCGCCGGACTGGCGTGAGATGACCAGCGGAGCGTCGCCGGCCACCGGACGCAGCACCGCCAGGGCGGCCGTCAGTACCCCGACCGCGACGGCGCACGCGCATCCGGCTAACAGCGCGCGTCGGTGCGCCCGAAGTGGATCTGCCTCAGCCGGCATGGACCGCCCGAGAACCGCGTAGTCCATTCGCCGCGATAGGAAACGATGTGCGCTGAACTGACGTCGAGGCGACCCCGGACGCACCATGACCCGACGGTAGAACAGTTGCCGCGGCGCCGGATTCGGCGATCAACAGCCGCTACCGCCAGCGCGCCCAGACGTAGGGCACCAGTGCGCGCAGGAAGTCCAAGTCCGGGCCGGGCCGGGCATCGGCGAACGCCTGCTCGAAGTACTCCTCGGCAACCAGCAGGATGCCCTCGGCGTATTCGCTGGTGAAGGCGATGCTGCCGTAGTCGTCCATCAGCTTGCGGATGGTACGCACGAGTTCCTCGGAGCGCTCGGCGCGGCTGAGGCGCAGGTAGGCCCGGACCAGATCGCGATCGGCTCCCCCCGCCGTCGCCATCAGATGCACCAGGGTCAGCGTCCGCTTGCCCTCGAAGATGTCGCCGAGGATCTCCTTGCCGTACGTCTGTTCGTCGCCGACGAGGTTCAGCAGATCGTCGCGAATCTGGAAGGCCGCGCCGAAGTGGAACCCGAACCGGACCATCGGCGCCAGGTCGGCGGTACCGCCCGAGCCGATGATCGCGCCGACCCGCAACGGGTAGATCGTCGTGTACCAACACGTCTTGTGCATGATCAGCTCGAGGTAGTCCGCGGGGCGCAGATCCTCGACACAGTCCAGTTGCCAGCCGATCTCGGTCGCCTGCCCCTCCAGGGTCCGCATCGCCATGATGTCGAACTCCTCCATCACCTGATCGGCGATGTCGCGGTCGAGCCGTCGGGTGGCCCGGCGCAGCACCTGGCTGGCCACGATGGCCAGCCCGTCGCCGGCGTTCAGCGCTGCCGCCAACCCGTGCTTGGCCGCCAGCGTCGGTCGCCCGCGCCGCATCTCGCTGCCGTCGGCGATGTCGTCGTGCACCAGAAAGGCGTTGTGCAGCAACTCGATTGCCACAGCGACACCCATCAGGGTGTCGCTGCCCGCTCCGAAGGCCCGGCCCGCCGACAGACACAGCGCCGGGCGCAGCGCCTTGCCGGGCCGCGACGGGTACTCCCGCATCGGGCCGTAGAGCCACTGCACGGGCCGGCCGTCGGGCATCGCGTCGAGCATCGCGCGCCGCACCACCTTGCCCACCTCGCGCAGCCGGGTCTCGACCCCGGCCACCAGGTCGGTGTCGCCGGTGAGGCTGGTCATGAATTCATTCGAACCGTCATGGCGATCGGCAGCCACAGGTTGGGCCTGCCCTCGACCAGCACGGTGCCGCGATACACCCCGGGGCGGACCGTTTTGGCGACCTTCGCGATGACATCGACACCGCGACTGGAGCGGCCCGGCATCGGGACCGTCCTGGGATCGAATCGGATCGCGGTGGCCTCGACGATCGACCCGTCGTTGGCCATCAGGGCGCTACACCGCAACCGAATCCGGCCGAGATCGTCGTCGGCGGCGTTGTGCAGCCATACTTCCGAAGTTGCTGTGCCGCCCGGAGAAACATCCATTTCGAGCCGGCCGGCGGAGTCGGCGGCGGAGAAGTCGAGGGCTGGCGTGATGGTGGGGCTTTTCGCTGGAACTTGCGCTCCGGTGCCCATCAGAAACTGGCCGACCATCGCCCACCATGACTTGATCAGCGGTTCCACGTCCGTGGCACCCAGCAGATCGGTGCGTTGCTCGGCGGACAGCGGAGTAGCTTGTCGCGCAGACCGTTCGGTGCCGTCGGCCCGCTGTGCGGCCATCCGCACCACGCGGTCCACGATTTCGCTGGCGGCGCGAAACCCCTCCGCCTGGATGGTGGTCAGCGCCCGCAGGTTCGCGGCCGGATCGAAGACGGAGGCCCACGGAACGTCGGGTCGCTGGCCGTTCTGTCCCCCGCCGTCCATCTCGATTGACCCTTCCGAAAAACACTCGCGTTTGACTTCGAATCACGCTATGCTAACCGCGCAAACTGGGGGTTGGGAGCGGCCAATGGATCCGGTTCAACATATTCTCGCGATCTTCGGCGCGATAGATCACGCGATCAAGGACTCTGACGATCCGAATCTGTTGGCGGCCGCCGATGCACTGCTTCCCGGAGCGTCGGCCAACACCGGCTGGTACGCCGAGCTGCAAGGCTCACTGAATCCCGGGGTGTCACCGCAAGAACCCGATCTGCTCGGTGCGCTCCAAGAGCTCGCCAAGGGCACCAAGACCAAGAACTCGGCTGACCCAGTCGCAGAAAGTTCGGCTGCTGTACGGGCTTTCGACCCTGGCTCGCCTGCGCAGCGTCGCACCCGGTTGTGGGGTGCCGTCGTTCACGGAGACCACCGACGCCACGTTTGCGGAGGCCTTGCAGCGGGCGCTGGCCGCAATCGCGCCGCAGGACGCGAAACGCAAGACCGCGTACGACATTGCGGCGGCCGCACGGCAGGAGTTCTTCACCGGCGTCGCAGACACCTTCACCGACCTGGCGCGACTTCGACAGCTCGGTGCGGACCGAGGCGACGACCACCCTGCGCTCGGGCAGGTCACTGGACGCCCCGCTGTGCAAGACCGCGGTCGTCACCGTCGACGGTCTCGAGTGGGTCCTCGTCGACACCGAGTTCACCTCCGACAACGTCTCGCTCGAAGATCTGAAAAGCATTGTCAACCCGTTCAACTGGGACGAGGACTACGGCGAGTTCTTCGCGGACATGCAGAGCAGACCCCGCACATCCTTCCCGATCGGCTGGCGTCGCGTCCTGGAAAAGGTGCGCCTTGTCGAAGGATTCGACCTCAAGACACCGCTGAAGTACTTCCCGTACCAGGACAAAGCGCGACCCTACGAGGCCAGCCTGGAGTACGACCTCGACATGTCCGCGCTGGCGACCGGCGACGGGCGGGTGCTGGTCGACCGCGGCTACATCCGCATGACGGCACTGGACCGGCGGAACACGCACAGCGACGGTGTTTCGGTGAAAACCCGGAAGATCGTTCACATTCAAGGGATTCCGCCATGGGCCCAGGCGCGCCTGGTGTGCCTGTGCGGCTACGGCACGTCGTCCGCCGACTTCCTGCTCGAGGCGGCCGCCGACCCGCCCCGGATCGGCATCCTTTCCTGTTCCCGGAGAACGAATCCCAGGCCGACAATGATCCCACCGATGCTCCCACGCCGGCACCCATCCATTACGTTCCCGCGGCGGTCGACGCGTGGACCGAGGTCGTCCACGACGTCACCAACAGCTATCTCGACCTGACCGAGAAGTGGCTGTCCGGTGGTCTCAGGTTCACCGACGTGGCCGACCACTGCCGGTCGGGTATCCGGCGATCTGGGCAGCGCACCGTGGAACTACCTGCAGGCGATGACGACTCCCCGGTCCCCCGGCCGCACAGGGGACGAGAAGTGACCGCCGGACCGGTTCAGCCGCGGGCCGCCGCGCCTCACCCGGGGATATTTCGACCAGATCAACGCGATCGCTCAAGATGCGGCCAGGCCGGACGACGCGGGCAAGTGGGGAATCGACGGCTGGGTCCGCTTGATCCACAACCTCCTCGACCTGCAGGTGCGGACCTACGCCGGCGCCGTCGCAGGTCGCGCTCGCCGGCCCGTCGTGGTGGCTGCAACCCGCCTCGACGAAGCCGATCCCGCCCGATCCGATCGACGTGCCTAAGGCGGGCCTACCCGCGCATCGGTGTCGATCGTCGAAGCCCTTCGAGCGAGTCGGCCGCCCGGACATCCGAATTCCCTTGCAGGCAATCGCGTTCGACCCGCCGTGCTCGGCGCCAGACGCGACGCAGGTCCAGATCGTGCTGACCGACGACCGGTTCATCGGGGCCAACTACACCGGCACCCTTCGCCTGCGCCGGACGGACGGTGACGGTCGCGACTCCGAGACGGTGACGGTCACCGTCGGGTTGTGAGTCGACGTGAGCGCCGATCCGACGATCGACGAGTTGCTCGAGCGTGCGGTCCGGGCGATCAACCACGGCGACCGCGTCACCGCCGACGCACTCGCCGGCCAGGTGCTGGCGGTCGACCGCAGTAACCGCGACGCCGAGGACCTTCTCTCCACGCCCATCGACAGCGGTGAGATCCGGCGACTCACCGTGCTTGTCGCCGACCTGGTCGACTCGACCGCACTGTCGACCCGGATCGAGCCCGAGGTCTACCGCACGGTCGTGGGCGGCTACCGCGACGAGCGTCCGCCGCATCGTCGCCCGCTACGAGGGCCACATCGGCTCGACGAAAGGCGACGGTCTGCTCGCGGTGTTCGGGCACCCGATGGCGCACGAGGACGACGCCCACCGCGCCGTGCTCGCCGGGATCGACATCACCCGTGAGGTCGCCGCTCTCAGCGCGAAGGTCCACGACCGCTTCGGTTTCGACATCGACGTCCGGGTCGGCATCCACCGCGGCCTGGTCTACCTCGACATCGCACAGGACGACGTCTACGGGTTCGGCGCCAATCTCGCGGCGCGCATCTGCAGCCTGGCCCGCCCCGGCGACGTCACCGTGTCCATGGCCATCGAACGGGTGGTGCGCGACAACTTCGAACTGGAAGCCCGCCGCCGCAACGCGTCAAGGGCGTCGACGAGGACGTCGTCTACTACCGCGTGGCCGCCGAACGGGACCCCGCCGGCAAGGTCCGCGGACCGCTGGTCGGGCGGGAACACGAACTGGCGCACTGGAAAGCCGGTGGGCACCAGGTCAGCGCGGGCACCTCGACCACCCGCGGCCTGATCCTGCGCGGCGAGGGCGGAATCGGCAAGAGCCGGTTGGCCGGTGCGGCATTCGACATCGCCAAGAACTCCGGTGCCGTAGTGCTCGAGTTGTTCGGCTCACCGTTCCACACCGACATCGGGTTGCGCCCAGTGCGGCGACTGCTCGAGCGCCGATGCGGGATTCGCCGCGACTCGGACGCGTCGGAAAGCCTGCGACTGCTGGAAGCCGAGATCGAGAAGCCGGTCGCTGGACGTCGCGCGCACCGCGCCGCTGCTCGCCGCCGTTCTTGGCATCGACTCCGGGCACCAGGTATCAGACCGCTGCCGCGAACGCCGGTCGGCGCTTCGACCAGATCGCCGCCGCGGTCAAGGACTACCTGTGGGCCTGCATCGGCTCCGGCCCGGCGCTGTTGCTGTTCGAAGACATCCACTGGTACGACGAGGACACCGTCGAGCTGGTCAACTCCCTTCCTGGGCGCCGACCACCAGGGCCTGCTGGTCGATCGTCACCGGTCGACAGGTTCCCCCACTCGACCATGCGGCAGAGACCTTCGAGTTGCAGCCCCTCGCCGACGAACACGCCGATCTCCTCATCCGCGCCCTGCATCCCGAGCTGCACCGAGACTGCCCGCAAGGCGGTACAGGAACGTTGCGACGGCATTCCGCTGTTCATCGAAGAGGTCGTGGCCAAGCTCCGGCAGAACGCCAGCCGATCTCGAAGACTCCGACCCAGGTCCCCGACACCTTGTACGAAGCTCTGGTCGCGCGGCTGCGTTCGAGCACCAACTCACTGCTGGTCGGTCGAGACCGCCGCCCTGATCGGCAGCCGGTTCGACCGGGACCTGCTGTCCACGGTCATCCGGCGTGCGCGCCGGCGCGAGATCGACTCTCTGCTCGACGAACTGACCGGGCCAGGGTGCTCCGCCGAGTGGGCACACGCACAGCTGGAGCGTTCCACCACGAGCTTCTGCGCGAGGTCGCCGCCGAACTGTCCCCGCCGAGCGTCCGCCGGCGCCTGCACAACCGCATCGCCGACGCGCTGGCCGGCGAAGCGGAGCACGGCACCCCGGACTGGCCGTTGGTGGCGCATCACTTCGAGAACGCCGACCGGTTCGACGATGCCGCGACGGCCTATCAGCGGGCCTCGTCGGAAGCCCGTCAGCGCGGGGCGCTCGTCGAGGCTCGCAACCATCTCACGCGAGGCGCTGGAGAACATCGAACTGCTCCCGGTGAGCCAGGGTCCGCGATCACCGCGAGGTCACACGTCCGGCTCGAGCGCGGGTTTCTTGCGACGGCCGCTACCGGCTACACGAGTCACCGAGGCCGCCGCGGAGTTCGAACGGTGCCTTCAGCTGGTCGGCGAAGAGCCAAGCCTCGACTGCTTCGCGACCTTCAGCGCGCTGTGGGGCTACTACACCTGCCCGCGGCCAGCTCGATCGGGCGACGAGCGCTGGTCGAGGCGCTGCGGCAATTGGAGGGCGCATCCGATTGGGCCACGCGCGGCCTACAACGCGGTCGCCGGATTCCTTGCCGATGTTCCGTGGCGAGTTCGACGACGCGCGCGCGAGGCGCTGGAGGCCGCGGCGGCGGCACTCGACCGCCACGGTGTCACCGCAGATCGGACAGACCTGGTACACGCCGAACGATCCGCATCTCCGGCCTGTACGCCGAAGCTCGGATTCGTTCGGTTCCTCCAGGGCGACCTGGCCGGCGCCGAGCCGGCCTTCGCCCGGATCGCCGAGCAGATGCGAGGAACTGACCTTCCCCGGTAACGCCGTCAGTTTCTGCTACGGGCGGGCGCGCGAGGCGACGGTGCGTATCGAGGCCGGCCAGCTGGACCGCGGCCGTCGAATCTGATCGACGACATCGCCCGCTCGTGCCGAGCAGCTCGACCTCGGCGAGTGGGCGATGGTCGCGGCGAGCTACCGGGCATCGACTTGCCGCGCGGGAGGCACTGGCCACGGGCGAGTCCAATCCCGCCGCGCTGCAACCGCACATCGACAACATGACGGCGGTCGTCGAGGGCTGGCGAGCAGCAGAGCTGAAGACGTACTTGGCTTCCTACGAGAGCGTCCTGGTGCGCCTGCACATCGCCGCCGGCGATCGGCAGGCGGCCGGGAATGCACGCGCGGCCCGTTCGAGATGGCCGACGAGACGGGCTGTCGTTACCTACAAGGCCGAACTGCTGCGCGTGCTGGCCCACACCCACGATGATCCGCGATGCCCGGCACGCCGGGCTCTGCAGACGGCTATCGACCTCGCGCGCAAACAGGGTGCCGTGGTGTTCGAACTGCGTTCGGCCGCTGATGCTTTCGAACTCATCGGTGCTCCGGCCGGCCAGCGCTGGACCGAGGTGCTCAGCCGCATCCCCGCCGACCAGGACTGGCCGGAACTGGCGCGCGCGCGGGCATTGCTGGTGTGATGCGCCGACGCCCGCGGGTCGCCGTCCTCGGCGGCGGCATGGCCGGGCTGAGTGCCGCGTGGCGGCTCAGCGAGTCCGGCTGGCGGGATCGCTTCGAGTCGATCACGGTCTACCAGCGCGGGTGGCGCCTCGGCGGCAAGGGCGCCTCGAGCCGCGGACCGAACGACCGGATCGAGGAGCACGGTCTGCACATCTGGCTGGGCTCCTACGAGAACGCCTTCGCGCTGCTGCGCGAGTGCTACGCCGAACTGGACCGTGAGCACACCGATCCGGCGGCACCGATCCGCACCTGGGACCAGGCCATGATGCCGGCCGAGGAACTCGGCATGGCCGACCGTTTCGGCGGCGACTGGCTGATCTGGCCCGGCAAGTTCAGCCGCACCGACGAACTGCCCGGCGAGCCGGGCGCGACGGGCCGGGAGCTCACCGTGGTGAGCTTCCTCGGCCGGGCGCTGCACTTGCTGCTGGACTTCGCCGAATCACTCTCCGCCCCGACCGGAGCCAGCCTCACGCTGACCACCGGTCCGCGGCCCACCTCGTCGCCGTGGCTCGACGCGGTGCGGCGCGGGGCGATGGCGACGATGGCCGCACCTGATCGCACCGCAGACCGCGGAAGCGAGTGCTGCGGGCTTTCTGTCCGAGTCGCTCGAGGCGGTGCGGGAAGCGCTCGACTTCGAGCGGCGACCCGACCACCGGCGGGTCTGGCTGCTCATGTCGCTGCTGGTGGCCACCGTGCGCGGCTTGATCGCCGACAACCTGATCACCGATCCCGCGGGCTTTCGGGCCATCAACGACGAGGAGTACGGCGACTGGATGCTTCGGCATGGCGCGCACCCCGACGTCCTGGATTTCCCGCTCGTCCGCGGCATGTACGACATGGTCTTCGGATACACCGACGGTGATTTCGAGCGGCCCTCGTTCGCCGCGGGCCTGGCCGTATTGCTCACCGGCATCGCGCTTTTCCAGTACAAGGGTGCGTTCTTCTGGAAGATGACCGCGGGGATGGGCGATGTCATCGTCGCCCCGATCTATCAGGTGCTGCGCCGCCGAGGGGTCCGGTTCGAGTTCTTCTGCCGGGTCGATGCGCTGCATCTCGACCCGCAGCGTCAAGCCATCGAGGCGATCACCGTCGGCCGTCAGGTCCGTCTGGCCGACGGTGTCGACGAGTACGACCCGCTGGTTCGTGTCAAGGGCCTGCCGGTGTTCCCCAAACATCCTCGCTACGAACAACTTCAGGCCGACGGTGGCCTCGACGATCTCGAGTCGCACTTCGGCGCCAAGGATGACGCCGAGACCCGCGTGCTGCGCCGGGGCGAGGACTTCGACCAGGTGGTGCTGGCCGCCTCGCTCGGCATGGTCGAGCTCGTCGCCGCCGAACTCATCGCCGACCGCCCGGAATGGCGAGAGATGACCATCCACGTCCGCACCGTCGCCACCCAGGCATTCCAGCTCTGGCTCACCCCCGCCGAGGCGGAGCTGGGGTGGAACCGCCCAGGAGTGACCACCAGCGGGTACGTCTCACCGTTCGACACCTGGGCGTCGATGCCGCAGACGCTGTGGGCCGAGAACTGGCCCGCGTCCGAGGAACCGCGCACCGTCGCATACTTCTGCGGAGCGCTGAACGCCGAGTGGCCGCCGACCGACAACCCGCAGGACTACGTACGACGCTGCCGGGAAACGGTTTTCGGCAATGCCATCGACTATCTCGACCACCACCTCGGACTCTATCTGCCCGGTGCGGTCACCGAGGGCGGGTTCTCCTGGGGCCTGCTCGCCGGTGCGGGTGGACTGCGCGGCGCGGCGGCGTTGGAGACCCAGCACGTCAGCGTCAACATCGACCCGTCGGATCGCTACGTGCTGTCGGTCCCCGGCTCGGACAAGTATCGGCTGCGTCCCGACGAAAGCGGTTACGACAACCTGGTTCTGGCCGGCGACTGGACCGACTGTGGCATCAACGCCGGCTGCATCGAGGCCGCGGTCTTGTCGGGTCTGCAGGCGGCCAACGCGTTGTTGGGTCACGGCCGCTATCACCGCATCCGCGGGTTCTACATGCCCTGAGTCTGCAGCGTCACACCGGCGGCGGGCAGCCGATCGAGCAGCACGTCACCCATGGCCGCTGCCGGGGTCAGCACTCCGTGACGGTCCGCCAAACGATCCCGGTCGAGAACAAGCGCAAGGGCGCACTCTCCCGCGAGCACCGCGGTGGCGGAGTATCCGGGGTCGGCCGGCTGGGCCATGGTGGCCCGATACCGGCGGCCCGTCGTGGTGGTGGCGTAGGTCTCGACCCGATAGTGCCCTTGCGATCCCATGTCGTAGCCGGTGCCGGCCGCGGGCGTCATCCGGTCGACCAGCCCGGGCGGCAGCATGCGCAGGTAGTGACCGCCGAACCGGGACGCCGCGGCGATGCCGGTGTTGAACATCGCGCCGACCAGTGGCGCGCCGGGGAACGAGCCCATGGTCAAGGTCTCGGTGTACCGGAAACTGCGGCCGTAGTCCCAGTCCATCAGGGCATTGGATCGGCGTACGCAGCGGGTGTTGTAGAGCGCCATGACGTATCCGCTGGTCCACTGTCCGGCCAGTTCGGGCGCAATGTCCTGACCCGGTCGCAGCGGCAGATCGGGCTGAATTCCCAAGTCCGGTTCGGCATCCCGGTCCGGACTGAGGCTGTACGGGTCGTCGAGCATCTGCCGCATCTCGGGATCCGACGCGGCGATCCGCATCAACTCGACCATCGTCGCGACCGAACCGCCCGCATACCCGCCGGAGTAGTCGCGCAGCACCAGCGTGGTGTCGGCCAAGTCGCCTGCGGCGTCCTCCCGCACTCGCTTGCGCAATGCATAGACCGTCAAATCCGAAGGGATGGAATCGAATCCGCACGAGTGCACGATCCGGGCACCGGTCTCGATCGCCCGGGAATGACAGCGGTCGATGCTGCGGCGGACGAACGGCACCTCGCCGGTCAGGTCGGCGTAGTCGGTGCCGGCGGCGGCGCACGCCGCCACGACCGGAAGTCCGTACTTGCTGTATGGCCCAACCGCGTTGAGCACCAAGCGACTTCGCGCTGCCATCGCGTCCAGCGACACCGCGTCGGACAAATCGGCGAGGATCAGCGGCCACGTCCGGGCCTTGGCGCCGAGGCCGGCGCGAACGGCCGTCAGACGCTCCGCCGACCGGCCGGCAAGAGCGATGCGCAGTCCCGACGCGGCGCCGGCCAGGTACCCGGCCACGAGTTTCCCCACGAAGCCAGTGGCCCCAAAGATGGTGATGTCGGCGTCACACCCCCCTGAGCGCATGACTGCTGACGCTACGCCTCTTTGGAACGACGCTCACGGTATGCGGCGACGTGCTGCCGGTTGCCGCAGTTGCCGGTGTCGCAGAACATTCGTGACCGGTTGCGCGACAGATCGAGCAGCGCTGCGTCGCAGTCCGGCGCCGAGCAGATCTTCAGGCGGCGAAGCTCGCCGGCGCGCACCAGATCGGCCAGCGACATCGCCATCTCCGCACCCATCCGCTGGGCCAGCGGATCGTGGATCGACGCCAGGTGCAGATGCCACTCCGGCATCTCGGGGTGACGGGTCAGCCACGGGGAGGCCCTGGTGTCGGACAGCAGCGCATTGATCTGGCCGACCGCGCGCACTTCGTCGTCGGCGGTCGCCCAGATCCGGCCCAGCCGGTCGCGCAACTTGTGCACCGCCGCGAGCTCGGCGTCGTCGTGGTCGCGACGGCCCGTCCACCCCCAGCTGTTCAGATACCCGTCGAGCGCGGCCTGGTCGCCCAGCTGTTCGCCGTCGACGCGGTCGCTGTTGATCAGCGCACACGCCGCGCGCAATGTGAGTTCTGTGTCATGACTGAAAAGCATTTGACTCCTGACCCCCTCGGGACGTAATGTCATGACCAATACTTATTTTACTCATTACATGCGGGGAGGTGCGTCATGTCGACGACGGTTCGCGGCGACAGCCATTTCCGGCTCGGTCTGTTGTTCGCAGTCGGGTCGGCGTTCACGTTCGGCATGTCCGGCCCCTTCGCCAAGTCACTGATGGTGGCCGGCTGGTCGCCGACGGCCGCGGTCACCGCCCGGCTCGCCGGTGGAGCCCTGGTCATGGCGATCTTCGCCACGATAGTCAAGCCCGACTGGATCCGGGAGGCTCGCCGGCACGCCCGCGTCGTCATCGCCTACGGCCTGGTCCCGATCGCCGGCGCCCAGCTGTGCTACTACAACGCCGTCTCGCACCTGTCCATCGGCGTCGCGCTGCTGCTGGAATACACCGCGCCGATCCTGGTGGTCGGCTGGATCTGGGCCACCACCCGGCGCCGGCCGCGCGGCATGACCCTCGCCGGCGTGGGCCTGGCGGTCGCCGGCATCATGCTGGTGCTCAACATCCTCAGCGGGGCTGCCCACGTCAACGCCATCGGAGTGGCGTGGGGGCTGGCCGCCGCGATCTGCGCGGCCTGCTACTTCATGATGTCCGACGAGGTCACCGCCGACGGCAGCGGACTGAGCTCGATCACCCTGGCGGCCGGCGGTCTGGTGGTCGGCGCCGTCGCGGTCGGGCTGCTGGGCCTGTCCGGACTGATGCCGCTGACCTTCACCGCCAACGACGCGGTGGTCGCCGGTCTGACGGTGCCCTGGTGGGTGCCGGTGATCATGCTCGCCGTGGTGTCCACCGCGGTCGCCTACACGCTGGGCATCAGCGGCGTGGCCCGCCTGCGGCCGAGCTTCGCCTCGCTGGTCGGCCTGGGCGAGGTGCTCTTCGCGGTGCTGTCGGCCTGGGTGTTGCTCGGCGAGGCCGTGACCCTCACCCAGGCGGTGGGCGGAGTCGTGGTGCTGCTGGGGTTGGCGCTGGCCCGACAGGGTGACCGCAGTGCCGAGGTGACGGCCGCGACCTGGCCGGACGCCGGACCGATCGAAGAGGTCGCCGCCGGCGCGCGAGCGTGACGCGCCCGGCGCGCGGGCAAACGTCGGGAATGAAACGGCCTTCTCATCTGTAACATCACGATGTGACGTCTACCGCCGTGTCAACGCGTTCCTTCCGGGCCGCCTCGGCCGCCGTACTGGCGGCCGGTGCCGCGCTGGTCAGCCCGACGATGCTTCCCACCGCCCACGCAGCCGACTGCAAGGACGTCCAGGTGGTGTTCGCCCGCGGCACCGACGAGGCGCCGGGCATCGGCCGGGTGGGGCAGGCGTTCGTCGACTCGCTGCGCGGCAAGATCGGCAACCGGTCGATGGGCGTCTACGGCGTCAACTACCCGGCCAGCTACGACTTCCTGGCCGCTGCCGACGGCGCCAACGACGCGAGTGCCTTCATCCAGGACGTGGTGAACACCTGCCCGGACACCAGACTCGTGCTCGGCGGTTACTCCCAGGGCGCGGCGATCATCGACATCATCACCTCGGTGCCGTTCCCGGCGATCGGTTTCAACAACCCGTTGCCGCCCAACGTGCCCGATCACGTCGCGGCCCTGGCCGTCTTCGGCAACCCGACCGCCAAGGTCGGCCTGCCCCTGACCTCCAGCCCGGTCTACGGCGGCAAGGCCATCGACCTGTGCAACGCCGGCGACCCGATCTGTTCGGACGGCAACGCCGTGCCCGCGCACCGCAGCTACGGGCCGGACGGAACAGCCAGCCAGGCAGCCGCATTCGTCGCCAGTCTGCTCTGAGACCGACCGCCGAAGTTTTTTGCCCGCCGCCACCGGCGTGTGTGAGTATTAGCCAACTGTTCGCGATCGAGGGGGTCCCTTCAGCGTGTCCGACCCGACCATGACAACTGCCCGCAGACTCGGCGTTGCTGCCGCGTCTCTGTTCGCCGCGATCGTGCCGCTGGCCGGCCCCGCCCCGAGCGCCGCGGCCGCGCCATGCCCCGACGTGGAGGTGGTCTTCGCCCGCGGCACCAGCGAGCCCGCCGGAATCGGACGCGTCGGGCAGGCCCTCACCGACACGCTGGAGTCGCAGCTCGGCGGCCGCAATGTCAGCGCCTACGGGGTGAACTATCCCGCCACCTACGACTTCCTCGCGGCCGCCGACGGCGCCGCCGACGCGACCAACCACATCCTGGCCACCGCCGCGGCGTGCCCGTCGACCCGCTTCGTCCTCGGTGGCTACTCGCAGGGCGCCGCGGTGGTCGACATGCTGCTCGGCATTCCGCCACTGGGTAACAAGGTCGGCGACATCGGCTCGGCCCCGCCGCTGCCGTCGAGTCTGGCCAACAAGGTGGCGGCGGTGGCCGTGTTCGGCAACCCGGCCACCAAGTTCGGCAACCCGGTCTCGACCGCGGGGGCTCCTTTCGCCGGCAAGGGGATCGACCTGTGCAACGACGGCGACCCGATCTGCTCACAGGGCCGCAACCCGTTCGCGCACACCGATTACGAGAGCAGCGGTCTGCCCGGCCAGGCCGCGGGCTTCATCGCCGGACTGCTCTGAGCATCTAGCCGGACAGCTTTTTCACACCAGCACCGCTGTGCACTCGTCTACCATGGCAACGTGCGTGTCAATAAGGCGTTGAGCTACGCGGTGGCGGTATCATCCGCCGCCGCGTCGATACTGCTGGCCGCCACCCTGCCGCCGGCCGGCACCCTCCCGATCGCCGGTGCCGCGTCGTGCCCCGATGTCGAGGTGATCTTCGCTCGCGGCCGCCTCGAACCGCCGGGCGCCGGGCATCATCGGCGACGCGTTCGTCGATGACCTGCGGTCCAAGGTCAACAAGAACATCGGCCTCTACGCGGTGAACTACCCCGCCGACACCCAGGTCGACCTCGGCGCCAACGACATGAGCCAGCGCATCCAGCTACAACCTGACCAACTGCCCGAACACCCGGCTGGTGCTGGGCGGCTACTCGCTGGGCGCGGCGGCCACCGACATGGTGCTGGCGGTGCCGATCCCGGTGCTGGGGTTCAAGACTCCCCTGCCGTCCGGCGCCGACAGCCACATCGCGGCCGTCGCCCTGTTCGGTAACGGCACCCAGTGGTTCGGTCCGATCTCCGACGTTCAACCCGGCCTTCAAGGACCGGACCATCGAGTTGTGCCACGGTTCGCGATCCGATCTGCAATCCGGCCGACCCGGAGACCTGGGCGGGACAACTGGCCCGATCACCTGGCCGCCGCCTACATCGACTCCGGGATGGTCGACCAGGCCGCCGATTTCGTCGCGGGCCGGCTCTAGATCGATCGTCGCAGGTCGCGGGTGACCGCGATGCGCGCGGCCAGCTGATCGTCGGGCGGATAGTCGACGCCGACCAGGGTCAGGCCGCGCGCCGGAGCGGCCGCGAACGCGCTGGAGCGTTCGATCTGCGTCCAACAGCGTTGCGCACCAGGTCGGTTCGCGTCGACCCTCCCCCACCGCGAGCAGTGCGCCGACCAGCGAGCGCACCATCGACCAGCAGAACGCGTCCGCGGTGACGAACGCGGTCACCATGTCGCCCTCGCGCACCCACTCCAGGCGCTGCAGGTCGCGGATGGTCGTTGCCCCGGGCCGGTGCCGGCAGAACGCGGCGAAATCGTGCAGGCCGAGCAGATCTCGTGATGCCGTCGTTCATCGCCGCAACGTCCAGCGGATGCGGCCAGGGTGTCACGTAACGCGCCAGTTGCGGGTCCACGCCGTAGGGCGCCAGCGAGAGCCGGTAGGCATAGTGGCGGCGCAGCGCGGAGAACCTGGCGTCGAAACCGGCCGGGGCACGGGTGATCTCACGCACCCGGACATCCTCGGGCAGGAATCGGCCCAATCGCCGCACCAGAGGCAGGAATTCGGGGTCGGCTGGTCGCGTGGCGTTGCCGCGGATAGGCGTGCACCAGCGCATCGCGGGCACATCGACATGGGCGACCTGGCCGGTGGCATGCACACCGCTGTCGGTGCGGCCGGCGGCGAAGAGCCGCACCGGAGTCCGGAACACCGTCGAGAACGCCTCGTCGAGAACCCCGGCGACGGTCCGATGCCCGTCCTGCGCCGCCCAGCCGGTGAAATCGGTCCCGTCATAGGCGATATCGAGCCGAAGACGAACATGCCCGCCACCGGAATCGGTGACGGGCACGTTCGTACTCACGACTTCAGGACTTGTCAGCGTCCGAATCCTCGGCGGTTCCTCGGCCTGCTCCTCGGCGACCTCCTCGGCAGCCTCGGCGGTCTGGGCGTCGGCGATGCCGGCGTCCTCCGCCTCGACGGCCTCGACTGGCTGTCCTCCGCCTCGGGACCGACCGCTTCCTCCGGCTCGACAGCAGCCTGCGGCGCGGCGGCGGCCGCCACCGGCGCCGCCTTCTTGGCGGCGGACTTGGCGGCGCGAGTCGGCCTCCGAGGTCACCGTCTTCTCCCGCACCAGCTCGATGACGGCCATCGGGGCGTTGTCGCCCTTGCGTGCCTCCACCTTGATGATGCGGGTGTAGCCGCCATTGCGGTCGGCGAAGAACGGCGCGATCTCGGCGAACAGGGTGTGCACCACGTCCTTGTCGCGGATCTTCTTCATCACCTCACGCCGGTTGTGCAGCGTGCCCTTCTTGGCGTGGGTGATGAGCTTCTCGGCGTACGGCCGCAGCGCCCTGGCCTTGGGCTCGGTCGTCTTGATCCGACCGTGCTCGAAGAGCGACGTGGCCAGGTTGGCCAGAAGCGCCTTCTGGTGCGAGGACGACCCGCCGAGGCGGGGACCCTTGGTGGGCTTGGGCATTGCGACTTCTCCTAAATGGGGCCGGTCCCCGTATCAGGTAGGACCGGGACGGATCTGCTTAGAGCTGTTCGGTTTCGGCGTAGTCCTGGTCGGCGTCCAGGTCGTAGCCGGCGTCGCTGTTCCAGGTGCCGGTGGCGACGTCGTAGCCGGCGACCTCGGACGGATCGAAGCTGGCCGGGCTGTCCTTGAGCGACAGACCGAGCTGGTGCAGCTTGATCTTCACCTCGTCGATCGACTTCTGGCCGAAGTTACGGATGTCCAGCAGATCGGACTCCGTGCGGGCGACCAGCTCGCCGACGGTGTGCACACCCTCGCGCTTGAGGCAGTTGTACGACCGGACCGTGAGGTCCAGGTCGTCGATCGGCAGCGCGAACGCGGCGATGTGATCGGCCTCGGCAGGCGACGGGCCGATCTCGATACCCTCGGCCTCGACGTTGAGTTCCCGTGCCAGACCGAACAATTCGACCAGCGTCTTGCCGGCCGACGCCAGCGCGTCACGCGGGCTGATCGAGTTCTTGGTCTCGACATCGAGGATCAGCTTGTCGAAGTCGGTGCGCTGCTCGACGCGGGTGGCCTCCACCTTGTAGGTGACCTTCAGCACCGGCGAGTAGATGGAATCGACCGGGATACGGCCGATTTCGGCGCCCGAGGCCTTGTTCTGCACGGCGGGCACGTAACCGCGACCGCGCTCGACGACCAGCTCGACCTCGAGCTTGCCCTTGTCGTTCAGGGTCGCGATGTGCATGTCGGGGTTGTGCACGGTGACGCCGGCCGGCGGGACGATGTCACCGGCGGTGACCTCGCCCGGACCCTGCTTGCGCAGGTACATGGTGACCGGCTCGTCCTCCTCGGACGACACGACCAGGCCCTTGAGGTTCAGGATGATGTCGGTGACGTCTTCCTTCACGCCGGGCACGGTGGTGAACTCGTGCAGCACGCCGTCGATGCGGATGCTCGTCACGGCCGCGCCGGGGATCGACGACAGCAGCGTGCGCCGCAGCGAATTGCCAAGGGTGTAACCGAATCCCGGCTCCAGCGGTTCGATGACGAACTGGGAGCGGTTCTCGGCGATGACCTCTTCGCCCAGTGTGGGTCGCTGAGAAATCAGCATGGTGTTTCGAATCTCCTTCTCGGCACCCGCTATTTGATGCCGTTAGGTGCTCTGCTGCGGCGGTGTCCCGCCGCAGAGGGTCTTTGTTACTTCGAGTAGTACTCGACGATCAGCTGCTCGGCGAGCGGCACCTGGATCTGCTCACGGGTGGGCAGCTGGTGCACGAGGATGCGCTGACGCTCGCCGACGACCTGCAGCCAGCCCGGGATCGGGCGGTCACCGGCGGTCTGGCGCGACAGCTCGAACGGCAGCGTGTTCAGCGACCTGTCCTTGATGTCGATGATGTCGTACTGCGACACCCGGTAGCTCGGGATGTTCACCTTGACACCGTTGACGGTGAAGTGGCCGTGGCTGACCAGCTGACGGGCCATCCGCCGGGTCCGGGCCAGGCCGGCGCGGTAGACGACGTTGTCCAGGCGGGTCTCGAGGATCTGCAGCAGGTTCTCACCGGTCTTGCCGGCCGAACGGTTCGCCTCTTCGTAGTAGCGGCGGAACTGCTTCTCCATCACGCCGTAGGTGAAGCGGGCCTTCTGCTTCTCCTGCAGCTGCTGGCGGTATTCGCTCTCCTTGATCCGGGCGCGACCGTGCTGGCCGGGCGGATAGGGACGCTTCTCGAATGATTGGTCACCACCGACGAGGTCGACGCCGAGGCGGCGCGACTTGCGGGTGGCGGGTCCGGTGTAACGAGCCATTGAACTTCTCTCCTCTAGACCCGGCGCCGCTTGGGCGGACGGCAGCCGTTGTGCGGCTGCGGAGTGACATCGGAAATCGCGCCCACTTCGAGGCCGGCGGCCTGCAGTGAGCGGATGGCGGTCTCCCGGCCCGAACCCGGACCCTTGACGAACACGTCGACCTTCTTCACGCCGTGCTCCTGGGCCTTGCGGGCCGCGTTCTCGGCGGCCAGCTGCGCGGCGAACGGAGTCGACTTACGCGAACCCTTGAAGCCGACGTGGCCGGAGGACGCCCATGCGATGACGTTGCCCTGCGGGTCGGTGATCGAGACGATCGTGTTGTTGAACGTGCTCTTGATGTGAGCGGCGCCGTGCGGGACGTTCTTCTTTTCCTTGCGACGGGTCTTCTGCCCCTTCTTGGGGCCGCCCGTCGCTGCTTTCTTCGGTGGCATCTGACTTACCTGGCCTTCTTCTTGCCGGCGATGGTGCGCTTCGGGCCCTTGCGGGTACGCGCATTGGTCTTGGTCCGCTGGCCGCGCACCGGCAGGCCGCGACGATGCCGCAGGCCCTGGTAGCAGCCGATCTCGATCTTGCGACGGATGTCGGCCTGCACCTCGCGGCGCAGGTCGCCCTCGACCTTGATGTCGGGGTTGCCTTCGATGAAGTCACGCAGTTGCGTGACCTGATCGTCAGTCAGGTCCTTGGTGCGGAGGTCCCGGTCGATGCCGGTACCGGCCAGAATTTCCTGGGAGCGGGTACGGCCGATGCCGTAGATGTAGGTCAGCGCGATCTCCATGCGCTTGTCGCGCGGGAGGTCGACGCCCAGTAGACGTGCCATCAGGCAGTGATTCCTTCTCGTTGCGGAGGTCTGATCCCAGTCCGTTCCCCGTCTTTACGGGGTCCGGCCTCCGTGCCGGACGTGGATGAGGGCTCTGATTCGTCTTTGTGGCGCTGACGCGCCTGGCCCTCACTGGTACTGGGAGGTCTGCATTCAGTTGTCGGTACTGCTCGCCGCTGAGCGACGGCAGGACTGGAAAATCAGCCCTGCCGCTGCTTGTGGCGCGGATCAGAGCAGATCACCATGACCCGCCCATGCCGGCGGATCACCCTGCACTTGTCGCAGATCGGCTTGACGCTCGGGTTCACCTTCACGGCTCGTAGATCCTTCTAGTTCTCGTCGGTTTGTCGTGATGTCGTGCTGGTTCGAAGTCTTGGGCACTGAAATGGTCGGTAGCGACTCGCTGCGCTCGTCGCTACTTGTACCGGTACACAATGCGACCCCGGGTCAGGTCGTAGGGAGACAACTCCACTACCACCCGGTCCTCGGGAAGGATGCGGATGTAGTGCTGCCGCATCTTGCCGCTGATGTGAGCGAGCACCTTGTGTCCGTTCTCCAGCTCAATGCGAAACATCGCATTGGGCAGGGGCTCGACCACGCGGCCCTCGACCTCGATGGCACCGTCTTTCTTGGCCATATCCTCCGGATCCTGCTTGTTTTGGTCCTGCGTGCACCGGCCGCTCGTGGCGGTGGATACCTGCAGTCGGGGCAGCATTCGCCCCGACTGCAGAACGTGAGCCGGTGACAGGAAATTCCAGGACAGGGCACGCAAGAGTCGGCGCGTGAACCGCACCGTTGGTCTACGATACCCGCTTGGCCGCGCTACTCCAAAACGCGGCATCTGGCCGGCCGCTGACCCGAATACGCAGGTGAACACCTCGCGACGGGAGCGGCAACGAAGCGAAGCCGACCCTAATAAACATTGGACGGTCGGCGCATAATGGTCAGTGATGACTGGACCTGTCCCCCAGCCCCGTAAACCCGTGATTCTCTCCGTCGACGACGACCCGGCCGTGTCGCGCGCCGTCGCCCGGGATCTTCGCCGTCATTACGGCGAGCGATACCGGATCGTGCGCGCCGAATCCGGGCCCGACGCCCTGCAGACCCTCAACGAGCTCAAGCTGCGCGGCGAGACCGTGGCGGTGTTCGTCGCCGACTACCGGATGCCGCAGATGAGCGGCATCCAGTTCCTCGAAGAGGCGATGGACATCTACCCGATGGCCCGGCGGGTCCTGCTGACCGCCTACGCCGACACCCATGCCGCGATCGACGCCATCAACGTCGTCGACCTCGACCACTACCTGCTCAAGCCGTGGGACCCGCCGGAGGAGAAGCTGTATCCGGTGCTCGACGCGCTGCTGGAGGCCTGGCACGCCACCGGCGACCGTGCCATCCCGCATACCAAGGTGATCGGGCACCGCTGGAGTGAGCGCTCGTGGGAGGTGCGCCAGTTCCTGGCCCGCAACCAGCATTCGTTCCGCTCGTTCATGGCCGACGAGCCCAAGGGCCGCCAGCTGCTCGACGCCGCAGGCCTGGACGGCCTGCAGTTGCCGGTGGTGATCACCGAGCAGGGCCAGACACTGGTCGACCCGACCGACGCCGACCTGGCCGGCATGCTCGGTCTGTCCACCAACCCCGCACTGGAGATGTACGACCTCGCGGTCATCGGCGGCGGCCCGGCGGGCCTCGCTGCGGCGGTCTACGGCGCCTCCGAGGGACTCAAGACGGTGCTGATCGAGGAGACGACCACCGGCGGCCAGGCCGGACGCAGCTCCCTGATCGAGAACTACTTCGGCTTCCCGTTGGGAATCTCCGGTGCCGAACTCACCACGTCGGCCCGCCGCCAGGCCGAGCGGTTCGGCGCCGAGGTCATCACCACGCGCAGAGCCGTCAAGCTGATCGCCGGCGACATCGGGATCGCACGCACCATCGCGTTCGAGGACGGCGGCGAGATCGCCGCCCGGGCGGTCATCCTGGCCACCGGCGTCGACTACCGCCAGCTGCGGAGTCACCGGATGCTTCGACAACCCCGACGATCCGGCCTGCAACTACGTCGGGCGCGGCGTCTACTACGGCGCCTCGGTGTCCGACGCATCGGACTGCGTAGGTGAGGACGTGTACCTGGTCGGCGGGGCCAACTCGGCGGGGCAGGCCGCTCTGTTCATGGCGGAGAAGGCGAAGTCGGTGACGATGCTGGTGCGCGGTCCGTCGCTGGAGTCGTCGATGTCGCATTACCTGATCCAGCGGATCGAGGACCATCCGAACATCACCGTGCGCACCTGTACCGAGGTGGTCGACACCCTCGGTGAGGACGACCACCTCACCGGTCTGGTCATCGTCAACCGGCAGACCGATGAGACCGAGACCGTGAGCTGCTCACGCATGTGCTGTTTCATCGGCGCCGAGCCCAGAACCGACTGGCTCAAGGAGGTCGTCGCCGTCGACGACCGCGGTTTCATCCTGGCCGGGCCGGACTTGCGTGACGTCGCCGGCTGGACCCTGGACCGTCCGCCGCACCACCTGGAAACAAGCGTGCCCGGTGTGTTTGTTGCAGGGGATGTCCGCGCCGAGTCGGCCAAACGAGTGGCCGCCGCGGTCGGCGAGGGTTCGATGGCAGTGATGCTGGTGCACCGCTATCTGGCCGAGGCCTGATTCACGAGCGCCGAGAGGGAGAGACCGATGGGCGAAAGATGCGTGCCCGACGAACTGCGGACGCTGTTCCTGTTCGAGGCGCTGACCGACGACCAGCTGCAGACGCTGTGCGAGAACGGCCACATCGCGGTCTTCGAGCCCGGGCCCATCGTCACCGAGGGTGACCCGGCCACCTGTTTCTACGTGCTGCTCGACGGCGAGGTGGTGATGTCCAAACGCTCCGGCGGGGTGGACATCGAAACCGGGCGCACCTCCCAGCGCGGCGTGTACTGCGGCGCCTGGTCGGCCTACGTCCCCGGCGAGGAACACCTCTACGAGGCCTCGGTGCGGGTGACCAAACCGTCGAGGTTCTTCGTGCTCGACGCCGACGCGTTCGCCCGCTTCATGCAGTCGGAGTTCCCGATGGCCGTGCACCTGCTGGAAGGCCAGAAGGTCGGCGGGCTGCGGCAGCGCCAGATCATCGGCCAGCGCGAGAAGCTGCTCGCGCTGGGCACCATCACCGCCGGGCTGACCCATCAGCTCAACAACCCGGCGGCCGCGATCTCCCGCGACGTGGCCAACCTGCGCGAGAACGTCGGCAAGATGCGCCACAAGCTGGCGATGCTCGCCGACGGGAAGTTCACCCCGGAGGCGCTGCGGGTCCTGGTGAGCATGCAGGACGAGGTCGCCGAGCAGGTGGCCAAGTCCAAGGCGCAGCAACTGACCGCGCTGGAGACGTCCGACCGCGAGGACCAGGTCGGCGACTGGCTCGAGGACCACGGCATCGCCAGCGGCTGGGACTACGCCCCGACATTCGTCGAGGCCGGCCTGGACACCGACTGGCTGGAGCGGGTCGAGGCCTCCATCGACGCCGTCGACTGCTCGGCGACGCTGCAGAGCGCGATCGGGTGGCTGAAGTACACCATCGACACCGAGCTGTCGGTCAACCGGATCGCCGAGGCGAGCAAGCGCATCTCGGCCCTGCTGGCCGGGACCAAGCAGTACTCGCAGATGGACCGCGCGCCGTACCAGTCGGCCGACGTCCACGAGCTGCTGTTCAGCACGCTGATGATGTTCGGCGAGCAAGGTAGGAAAGGACGGCCAGGTCCAGGCTGGTCAAGGAACTCGACAAGACTCTTCCCGAATTGCTCTGCTACCCAGGCGATCTCAACCAGGTGTGGACCAACCTCATCGAGAACGCGATACAGGCGATGGGCGGGACGCGGCACGCTGACGGTGCGCAGCATGCGTGACGGCGAGTTCGTCCGCGTCGAGATCTGCGACAACGGGCCCGGTATTCCCGAGGACATCGTCGACCGCATCTTCACCCCGTTCTTCACCACCAAGCCGTTCGGCGAGGGCACCGGCTTGGGGCTCGACCTCGCGTGGCGGATCGTCGTCGAGAAGCACCACGGCAACCTGCGGGTGGAATCGCGCCCGGGCGACACCCGCTTCATCGTGCTGCTGCCACTGGTGGCCCCGGCACCGGAAGCACCCACGCCCACCGAACTGCCCGCGGAATAGGTTGCAGCAACAGATGAGCGACGACGCGAAACCAGACCTGGGCCGATTCGGGTCATTCGGCCGCGGGGTCACCCCGCAGCAGGCCAAGGAGATCGAGGCCCTCGGCTACGGCGCGGTCTGGGTGGGCGGCTCGCCGCCTGCCGAATTGGATTGGGTGGAGCCGATTCTCGAGGCGACCACCACACTGAAGGTGGCCACCGGCATCGTCAACATCTGGACCGCCGCGCCCGCACCGGTCGCCGAGTCGTTCCACCGCATCGAGGCGGCCTACCCCGGCCGGTTCCTGCTCGGCATCGGAGTCGGGCACCCCGAGGCCCATCAGCAGTATCAGAAGCCGATCGACGCGCTGAACAATTACCTCGACAAGCTCGACGAGTACGGCGTGCCGAAGAACCGGCGCGTGGTCGCCGCGCTCGGCCCGCAGGTGCTGAAGCTGTCGGCGCGCCGCAGCGCAGGCGCGCACCCATACCTGACCACACCCGAGCACACCGCCGAAGCCCGCGCACTGATCGGGGCCGAGGCGTTCCTGGCCCCCGAGCACAAAGCAGTGCTGACCACCGACCCGGACAAAGCGCGCGCGGTCGGCCGCAAGGCACTCGACATCTACCTCAACCTGCAGAACTACCTCAACAGTTGGAAGCGGCTGGGCTTCACCGACGCCGACGTCGAGAGGCCGGGCAGCGACCGACTGGTGGACGCCGTCGTGGCCTACGGCACGCCAGAGACCATCGCCGCCCGGTTGAGACAACACCTCGACGCCGGGGCCGACCACGTTGCCGTCCAGGTGCTGACGTCGTCTGAGAAACTCGTTCCCGCACTGGCCGAACTCGCCGGGCCGCTAGGCCTTTAGACCGCAAGGAGATTGGATGACCGACCCATCGCTGCTCAAGCCCGACCTCGGCCGGTTCGGAGTGTGGACCGGCGGCCCGGTGACACCCGAGCAGGCGGTCGAGATCGAGCGGCTGGGCTACGGCGCGGTGTGGGTCGGCGCATCGCCGGCCGCCGAATTGGACTTCGTCGAACCGATCCTGGAGCGCACCGAGAACCTTTCGGTCGCCACCGGGATCGTCAACATCTGGAACGCCCCGGCCGAGCAGGTCGCCAAGTCCTACCACCGCATCGAAGAGGCCTATCCGGGCCGGTTCCTGCTCGGCGTCGGCGTCGGTCACCCGGAGCACACCGAGCAGTACCAGAAACCGTACGAAGCCTTGGTGGCCTACCTCGACGATCTCGACAAGTACACGGTGCCCACCAGCCGCCGGGTCATCGCCGCGCTGGGACCCAAGGTGCTGGAACTCTCGGCCCGGCGCAGCGCCGGCGCGCATCCGTACCTGACCACCCCGCGAGCACACCGCACAGGCGCGCAACCTGGTGGGCACCTCGGTGTTCCTGGCCCCTGAACACAAGGTCGTGCTGTCCAGCGACGCCGCCGCCGCCCGCGACCTGGGCCGAGCGGCGTCGGCTTCTATCTGGACCTGAGCAACTACGTCAACAACTGGAAGAGGCTGGGCTTCACCGACGCCGACGTCGCCAAGCCCGGCAGTGACCGGCTGATCGACGCGGTGGTGGCGCACGGCTCTCCGGCCGGCGTCGCCGCGCGGCTCAATGAGCACATCGACGCCGGTGCGGACCACGTGACGATCCAGGTGCTGGGCGGCTCGGGACAACCTGATCCCGACGCTGACCGAACTCGCCGGGCCGCTGGGGCTGACGACCGCGGGTTAGGGTGGCACCATGCGGCTGTTGGTGACGGGGGGCGCCGGGTTCATCGGTGCCAACTTCGTGCACAGCACGGTTCGCGAGCGTCCCGACGTCTCGGTCACGGTCCTGGACGCTCTGACCTATGCGGGCAGCCGCGAGTCGCTGGCCCCGGTGGCCGACCACGTCCGGCTCGTCGAAGGCGACCTGACCGACGAGGCGCTGGTGGACCGGTTGGTCGCCGAGTCCGACGCGGTGGCGCACTTCGCGGCCGAAACCCACGTCGACAACGCGCTGGCCGACCCGGCACCGTTCCTGCGCAGCAACGTCATCGGCACCTTCTCGGTGCTGGAAGCGGTTCGCCGGCACGGGGTTCGGCTGCATCACATCTCCACCGACGAGGTGTACGGCGACCTGCCCCTCGACGACGACGTCCGGTTCACCGAGTCGACCCCGTACAACCCGTCGAGCCCGTACTCGGCGACCAAGGCCTCGGCCGATCTGCTGGTGCGCGCCTGGGTGCGGTCCTACGGGGTGCGCGCGACGATCTCGAACTGCTCCAACAACTACGGGCCCTACCAGCACATCGAGAAGTTCATCCCGCGCCAGATCACCAACATCCTGACCGGGCGGCGGCCCAAGCTCTACGGCGCCGGCGCCAACGTGCGCGACTGGATCCACGTCGACGACCACAACAGCGCGGTGTGGCGGATCCTCGAACGCGGCGAGATGGGCCGCACCTACCTCATCGGCGCCGACGGCGAGCGCGACAACCTCTCGGTGCTGCGGCTGATCCTGCAGCTGATGGATCGCGACCCCGACGACTTCGACCACGTCACCGACCGGGCCGGCCACGACCTGCGCTACGGGATCGACGCGAGCGCGCTGCGTGACGAACTCGGCTGGGCGCCGCGGCACACCGACTTGGCCGACGGGCTCGGTGCCACCATCGCGTGGTACCGCGACAACGAGTGGTGGTGGGCCCCGCTGAAGGAGCGGGTCGAAGCCGGCTACGCGAAACGTGGCCAGTGACATGAGCTTTCGAGAACTGTCGGTGCCGGGCGCCTGGGAGATCACCCCGTCGCAGCACGGCGACAGCCGCGGGATGTTCTTCGAATGGTTCACCGAGACCGGCTTCGCGGAGATGACCGGCCACACCTTCGACATGCGGCAGGCCAACTGCTCGGTGTCGGCGGCCGGGGTGCTGCGCGGTCTGCACTTCGCGCAGCTGCCGCCCAGCCAGGCCAAGTACGTGACGTGCGTGAAGGGATCGGTGTTCGACGTCGTCGTCGACATCCGGGTCGGCTCGCCCACCTACGGCCACTGGGACTCCGTGCTGCTCGACGACGTCGACCGCCGGTCGGTCTACCTTTCCGAAGGCCTGGCCCACGCTTTCCTTGCGCTGCAGGACGATTCGACGGTGATGTACCTGTGCTCGGCGCCCTATGCCCCGCAGCGCGAGCACACCATCGCCGCCACCGACCCGGCGATCGGCATCGAATGGCCGCTGCCTGCCGAGCAGCTGGTGCTCTCCGAGCGGGACGCCGCCGCCCCGTCGCTGGCCGATGCGCGCGCCGCCGGCCTGCTGCCGACCTGGGCCGACAGCCAGGCGTTCGTCGAGAGCCTGCGCCGACGGTAGTCCCGCAGGGGAGGCCCCTTGCGGACCGCCATGGACCGTTACTAGGATGTCCTAGTATTCAGTCGCCAGGTCAGCCGAGGGACACTTCATGAGCACAACGATCCAGCACTTCATCGACGGCAAGCGCACCAACCTGAACAGCACGCGCACCGCGGACGTCTTCAATCCCAGCACCGGTGAGGTGCAGGCCAAGGTGCTCCTGGCGTCGGCCGCCGACGTCGACACCGCGGTGGCCTCGGCGGTGGAGGCGCAGAAGGTGTGGGCGTCGTGGAACCCGCAGAAGCGCGCCCGGGTGTTGATGAAGTTCGTCGAACTGGTCAACGCCAACGCCGACGAGATCGCCGAACTGCTGTCCATCGAGCACGGCAAGACCGTCCCCGACGCTCTGGGCGACATCCAGCGCGGTATCGAGGTCATCGAGTTCGCCACCGGCATCCCGCACCTGATGAAGGGCGAGTTCACCGAGGGCGCCGGCCCGGGTATCGACGTGTACTCGATCCGCCAACCACTCGGCGTGGTCTGCGGGATCACCCCGTTCAACTTCCCCGCGATGATCCCGCTGTGGAAGGCCGGGCCGGCGCTGGCGTGCGGAAACGCGTTCATCCTCAAGCCCTCCGAGCGCGACCCGTCGGTCCCGCTTCGGCTCGCCGAGTTGTTCCTCGAGGCCGGCCTGCCGCCGGGTGTGTTCCAGGTCGTCAACGGCGACAAGGAAGCGGTCGACGCACTGTTGGACCATCCGGACATCAAGGCGTACGGCTTCGTCGGCAGCTCCGACATCGCGCAGTACATCTACTCCCGCGCTGCGGCCGGCGGTAAGCGCGCACAGTGCTTCGGCGGCGCCAAGAACCACATGATCGTGATGCCCGACTCCGACCTGGATCAGGCCATCGATGCGCTGGTCGGCGCAGGCTACGGCAGCGCAGGCGAGCGCTGCATGGCGATCTCGGTCGCGGTCGCGGTCGGTGAGGAAACCGCGAACCGGTTGCGCTCCCGGCTGGCCGAGCGGATCGAACACCTGCGGGTCGGCCACAGCCTGGACCCCAAGGCCGACTACGGTCCGCTGGTCACCGAGGCTGCTCTGGACCGGGTGCGCGGCTACATCGACGCCGGAGTGACGGCCGGTGCCGAGTTGGTGGTCGACGGACGCGACAAAGCCAGCGACGAGCTGACCTTCGGTGACGAAAGCCTCGAGGGCGGCTTCTTCATCGGGCCTTCGCTGTTCGACCACGTCACCACCGACATGTCGATCTACACAGACGAGATCTTCGGGCCGGTGGTGTGCATCGTGCGGGTCAAAGACTACGAAGAGGCCCTGCGCCTGCCCAACGAGCACGAGTACGGCAACGGGGTGGCGATCTTCACCCGTGACGGCGACACCGCCCGCGACTTCGTCTCCCGGGTCCAGGTCGGCATGGTCGGCGTCAACGTGCCGATCCCGGTTCCGGTGGCCTATCACACCTTCGGCGGCTGGAAGCGCTCCGGATTCGGCGACCTCAACCAGCACGGGCCGGCGGCGATCCAGTTCTACACCAAGGTCAAGACGGTGACCGAGCGCTGGCCGTCGGGCATCAAGGATGGCGCCGAATTCGTCATCCCGACAATGAAATAGAGCTGAAATGAACTTCCTCACACTGGACGACGACGAACGCGTCATCGTCGAGACCGCGGCCGCCTTCGCCGCCAAACGCCTTGCGCCGCATGCCCTGGAGTGGGATCGGTCCAAGCACTTTCCGGTCGACGCACTGCGCGACGCCGCCGAACTGGGAATGGCGACGATCTACTGCTCCGAGGACGTCGGCGGCAGCGGGCTGCGCCGGCTGGACGGGGTCCGGATCTTCGAGCAGCTGGCGATCGCCGACCCGGTGGTCGCGGCGTTCATCTCGATCCACAACATGTGCTCGTGGATGATCGACACCTACGGCACCGCGGACCAACGCAAGACGTGGATCCCGCGGCTGGCGTCGATGGAGGCCATCGCCAGCTACTGCCTCACCGAGCCGGGTGCCGGATCGGATGCCGCCGCACTGCGCACCAAGGCCGTTCGTGACGGCGACCACTACGTGATCGACGGCGTCAAACAGTTCATCTCCGGGGCGGGCACCTCCGACGTCTACGTCGTGATGGCCCGCACCGGCGGCGAGGGTCCGCGTGGCATCTCGGCGTTCATCGTCGAAAAGGGCACTCCAGGGCTGAGTTTCGGCGCCAACGAGGAGAAGATGGGCTGGAACGCCCAGCCCACCGCCCAGGTGATCTTGGAAGGTGTGCGAGTGCCCGCCGACGCGATGCTCGGCGGCCCCGAAGGCGAAGGCAGCGGTTTCGGTATCGCGATGAACGGTCTCAACGGCGGCCGGCTCAACATCGCGGCGTGCTCGCTGGGCGGCGCGCAAGCCGCCTTCGAGCAGGCGGGACGCTATCTGGCCGACCGGCAGGCCTTCGGTGGCGCGCTGCTCGACGAACCGACCATCCGGTTCGCCCTGGCCGACATGGCCACCGCGCTGGAGAGTTCGCGGCTGATGCTGTGGCGGGCCGCCCACGCGCTGGACAACGACGACCCCGACAAGGTGGCGTTGTGCGCGATGGCGAAGCTTCACGTGACCGACGTCTGTTACGAAGTCGCCGATCAGGCGCTGCAGCTGCTCGGCGGCTACGGCTACCTGCGGGAGTACGGGCTGGAGAAGATCGTCCGCGATCTGCGGGTGCACCGAATCCTGGAGGGCACCAACGAGATCATGCGCGTGGTCATCGGGCGGGCCGTCGCGAGCGGTGCTCGCAATCCGGCCGAGGCCGCTCGAGTTCGCGCATCGGCATAGGAGGAGAGACCGGATGACGACGATCGCGTTCCTGGGGCTGGGCCACATGGGCGGTCCGATGGCGGCCAACCTGGTCAACGCCGGCTACACCGTGCGCGGCTTCGACCCGGTGCCCGGCCTGCGGGCGGCCGCCGAGCAGAAGGGTGCGACGGTGTTCGACACCGGCGCGGCCGCAGTCGACGGCGCCGACGTGGTCATCACCTCGCTGCCCAACGGGGCGATCGTGAAAAGCTGCTACGCCGAAGCACTTCCGGCCGCCAAGCCCGGCACGCTGTTCATCGACACCTCCACGATCTCGGTCGACGACGCCCGGGCGGTGCACGCCCAGGCCACCGACGCCGGGATGGCCCAGCTCGACGCACCGGTCTCCGGCGGGATCAAGGGCGCGACCGCCGGCACGCTGGCCTTCATGGTCGGCGGTGAGAGCGATGCCCTGGAGCAGGCCCGTCCGGTGCTCGATCCCATGGCCAGCAAGGTCATCCACTGCGGGGCCTCCGGCGCCGGGCAGGCCGCGAAGCTGTGCAACAACATGGTCCTCGCCGTGCAGCAGATCGCGGTCGGCGAGGCGTTCGTCCTCGCCGAGAAGCTCGGCCTGTCGGCCCAGTCGCTGTTCGACGTGATCACCGGGGCGACCGGCAACTGCTGGGCCGTCCACACCAATTGTCCTGTGCCCGGACCGGTTCCGACGTCGCCGGCCAACAACGACTTCAAGCCCGGGTTCGCCACCGCGCTGATGAACAAGGACCTGGGCCTGGCGATGAACGCGGTGTCGTCCACCGGGGCCTCGGCGCCGCTGGGCACGCATGCCGCCGAGATCTACGCCGAGTTCGCCGCCGAACACGCCGACCTCGACTTCAGCGCGGTCATCGAAACCCTGCGCTGAGCGCTCAGTTCCACCGCGAACAGACGCAAAGGCTCCGACATGCCGAGATTCGGGGGTTTCGCGTCTGCTCGCGGTTAGAAATCTCCCGCGTGGTGGCGCAGCGTCTCGATCGAGGACACCAGCGCCCGTGGCCTGCGACTGCGATATACCGATGTCGGCGAAGACCAGCTCGTTGAGCGTCGCGGTGGCGTCCTCCACCGTGGAGCGGCCGATCTCGGTCAGTTGCACCAGCGTGGTGCGCCCGTCGGTCGGGTGCGGCACCCGCTGAACCAGCCCGTCGGCCTCCAGCCGGCGGATCGCGTGGGTGACGCTGGTGACGTGCACCTGCAACCGTTCGGAGGCCTTGGTGATCGGCAGCGCGCCGGTGCGACTGAACGCCAGCAGCCGCAGCAACTCGTACCGCGAGAAGCTCAGATCGTAGGGCCGCAGCGCGTTCTCCACCCGGGCCAGCAGGATCTGGTGGGCCCGCATCACCGAGGTCACCGCCACCATGCCGTCGGCGACGTCACCCCACCCGGCGCGCTCCCAGTTGGCCCGGGCCGCCGCGATGGGGTCCGGCTTCTCCGGTGAGGCTGAGTCGGGCGGCATCCGCCCATATTGCCCTACCGCCGGCGCGTTACAGGCCGCGCTGCAGCAGCACGTCGCCGGTGTCGGCGGACACCACCTGCACGGCGGCGATCTGGTCGACCGGCATCGATGTGCTGCCCGACGGCGAGGCGGTCGCTCCGGCGCGGGCCATCCACGTCGCCAGCTGAACTCGCGTGCCGTCGCGGCCGACGGCGTACATCGCCAGCTTGTCGCCGCTGTCCCCGGCCTCGCCGGCACCCGGCTCCTCGCGGTAGGTGCACGTCATGTCGACGTTGGTCCCCCACCCCTGGCCGGTCACCACGACCGTCGCCTCGAACGACGACGGAACCACCGGCGTCATGGTCAGCGGGGCCGACGCCGAGATACCCGGCACTTGAAGGGGCGTCAGCCCGAATTGCGCCGGGTTGGTCGCCAGCAGGGCCGCGACCGCGAGTACCGCCGCCGCCGCCGCGGACACGCTCCAGGTGATCCACCGGGAGCGGCGACGGCTCCGCTGGACCTTCTGCAGGATCTCGTCGAGCAGCTCCGGGCGCATCGGGGGCGGCTCCAGGCCACGGTCGTCGATGGCGGCCACCTCATCGGATGACAGCATCGCGAGCAGGGCGGGCGTCCCGCTGAGCTCGCCCACCGCCGATCGGCACGACACACATCCGCTCAGGTGCTCTTCGTATTCGCGGCGGTCGTTGCTGGACAGCGAGCCCAGGATGTAGGCGGCGTCCCACAGCGCATAGGGGTCGGTCTCGGTCATCGAGTCACCCCCATCTCCTGCAGGGTCAGCCGCAGCGCGCGCACCGCGTAGTGCAGCCTGGACTTCACCGTGCCCTCGGCGATCTGGAGGTCGGCGGCGATCTGGGCGGTCGTCCAGCCGAGGTAGTAGGACCGGCGGATCACCGCGCGGTGGTCGGCCGACAGCTGGGCCATGGCGTCGCCGAGCAGCAGCCGGTCCAGAGCCGAGTTGACCTCGTCGGGGCCAGGGCGGTCCGGCGCGCCGGGGGTGTCCAGGGAGTCGCTCTCCTTGCGGAACCGGGCGCTGCGCCGTTCGTCGATGATCATGTTGCGGGCGACGGTGAACAGCCAGGCCCGTGCCGAGCGCTCGGCGTCGTCGGTCACCTCGGGGTGCTGCCAGGCCCGCAGCAGCGTCTCCTGGACCACGTCCTCGGCGCGGGCGGGGTCCCCGGTCAGACGCACGGCGTAGCGCCACAGCGCGGCCGCGTGGTCGCGATAGAGCACCCGCATCAAGCCGGCCTCCGGGTCATCCATGTCCAACCTCCCGGCGAAGACACGAAACCGGCGATGGTCTGGTTCAAGTGTGCGCCCGGGACGGGTCAGAGGGTGAGGATCCGCGGGCCTTCGTCGGTGACCGCGACGGTGTGCTCCCAGTGCGCGGCCCGGGAGCCGTCGGAGGTGACGACGGTCCACTCGTCGGCCAGGATTCGGGTCTTGGTGGTGCCCAGGGTCAGCATGGGTTCGATGGCCAGCACCGAGCCGACCACCAGGACGGGGCCGCGGCCGGGCTGGCCCTCGTTGGGCAGGAACGGGTCCATGTGCATCTGCCTGCCGATGCCGTGCCCGCCGTAGCCGGCGACGATGCCGAACCGGCGGCCGTGGGTGCGTTCGGCGGCCCGGGTGCCCTGCTCGATCGCATGCGAGACGTCGGTGAGGCGGTTTCCGGGGATCATCGCCGCGATGCCTGCCTCCATCGACTGCTTGGTCGCCGCCGACAGCGCCTCGTCCATCGGGATCAGGGTGCCCACGCCGAACGTGATCGCGGCGTCGCCGTGCCAGCCGTCGATGATCGCGCCGCAGTCGATGGACACCAGGTCTCCCGGCGCCAGCGTCTCGTCGGCCGCTGGGATGCCGTGCACCACACGGTCGTTGACCGACGAGCAGATGCTCGCCGGATAGCCGTGGTAGCCGAGGAACGACGGGATTCCGCCCGCCTCGCGGATGACGGTCTCAGCGGCCTCGTCGAGCGTCTTGGTGGACACCCCCGGACCGGCGGTCTGCCCGGACCGTTCGCAGCGCCTCGGCCACCACCGCACCGGCGGCGGCCATCGCGTCGAGCTCGCCCGGCGTGCGGGCGGGAACGGTCTTGCGGTTGCGCAGTCCGGGCAGGGAGACCATCGGCGCTCAGCGGCCGAGTGCCTGCAGAGCCCGGGTGAAGACCTCGTCGAAGCTGCCGACGGCGTCGACCGTCTTCAGTTCACCGCTGTAGTAGTCCAGCAGCGGGGCAGTCTCGTCGCGGTAGACCTTCATCCGGTTGCGGATGACGTCCTCGGTGTCGTCGGCGCGGCCGCGGCCCTTGAGCCGCTCGACCAGCTCGTCCTCGGGGACCCGGAACTCCAGCACGGCGTCGAGCTCGAGGCCGCGCCGGGCCAGCATCTGCTTGAGCGCCTCGGCCTGCTCCACCGAGCGCGGGAAGCCGTCCAGGATGAACCCGTCCTGCGACGTCGGCGTCGTCGAGCCGGTCGTCGACGAGGGCGTTGGTCAGGGTGGCCGGGACGAGGTCGCCGGCGTCGAGGTACTTCTTGGCTTCCAGGCCCAGCTCGGTGCCGGTGCTGATGTTGTGCCGGAACAGGTCGCCGGTGGAGATCTGCGGGATCTCCAGCTTCTCCGCCAGCTTGATCGCCTGGGTTCCCTTACCCGCGCCGGGCGGTCCGAGCAAAACGATTCTCACTTGAGGAACCCTTCGTAGTTGCGCTGCATGAGCTGGCTCTCGATCTGTTTGACGGTATCCAAACCGACACCAATCATGATCAGAACCGCAGTACCGCCGAAGGGCAGGTTCTGGACGCCACCGGAGTTGCCCATCTGCAGGAACACGTTCGGCAGCACGGCGATCACGCCCAGGTAGATCGAGCCCGGCAGGGTGATCCTGTTCAGCACGTAGCGCAGATAGTCAGCGGTGGGCTTGCCGGGCCGGATGCCCGGGATGAAGCCACCGAACTTCTTCATCTCGTCGGCGCGCTCGTCGGGGTTGAACGTGATCGAGACGTAGAAGTAGGTGAAGAAGATGATCAGGCCGAAGTAGATGCCGATGTAGACCGGGTCGGACGGGTTCGTCAGGTAGTTCGCGACGAACCGGTCCCACCAGTTGTTGCCCGGCGTCTTGCGGCCGCTCTGGATCAGCTGGGTGACCAGGTGCGGGATGTAGATCAGCGACGACGCGAAGATGACCGGGATGACGCCGGCCTGGTTGACCTTCAGCGGCAGGTAGGTCGACGTGCCGCCGTACATCTTGCGGCCGACCATCCGCTTGGCGTACTGCACCGGGATACGCCGCTGGCCCTGCTCGACGAACACCACGCCGACGATGATCAGCAGCGCCGCGACGCAGACGGCGGCGAAGACCAGGCCGCCGCGGCTGTCCAGGATGCTCTTGCCCTCGGCCGGGATGCGGGCGGCGATACCGGCGAAGATCAGCAGCGACATGCCGTTGCCGATGCCGCGCTCGGTGACCAGCTCGCCCATCCACATGACCAGGGCCGCGCCCGCGGTCATCACCAGCACGATGATGATCAGGGCGAAGATGCTCTGGTCCTCGATGATGTCCAGCGTGCAGCCCTGCAGCAGGCCGCCGTTGGCGGCCAGCGCCACGATGCTGGTGGCCTGCAGGATGGCCAGCGCGATCGCCAGATAACGCGTGTACTGCGTCATCTTGGCCTGACCGGCCTGCCCCTCCTTGCGCAGCTCCTCGAAGCGCGGGATCACCACGCCCAGCAGCTGAACGATGATGCTGGCGGTGATGTAGGGCATGACGCCCACCGCGAACACCGTCAGCTGCAGCAGCGCGCCGCCGGAGAACAGGTTGATCAGCGAGTAGATCTGTGCGCCGCTGCCACCGCTCACCTGCTCGATGCACTGGTGCACGTTCTTGTAGTTGACCCCTGGGGACGGCAGTGACGCGCCGACCCGATAGAGGATGACGATGCCCAGCGTGAACAGGATCTTTCGCCTCAGGTCAACGGTCCTGAGTGAAGAGATGAAAGCCGAGAGCACTCTTCCTCCTGGGCAGCGCGACGGAGGAGTCGCAGCGTGCCATTGGGGCTGGTCTGGCCAGCGTATGGGTAATCCTGCCTAGCGCCGATCGCCGCCAGGTGAAGGCCGGCGGCACCGCTCGCTCAAACAGTCTACGAGAGTAACAGTTCGCCCAGGCAGGCCGGGAATCCCTGCGGCGGCAGCCGGCCTTGAAGAAGTAGCGGCGTACAGTCGCCGGTAGCTCGTTATATTGGCTAAGTATAAGTGGGACTGCTCGGAGGTCTGACGTATGGCACGTACCGACAACGACACCTGGGATCTCGCGTCCAGCGTGGGAGCCACCGCGACGCTGGTGGCCGCCGCGCGGGCGGCCGCCTCCAAGCAGTCCGACCCTCTGATCGACGATCCCTACGCCGAACCACTGGTCCGCGCCGTCGGGGTCGACTTCTTCATCAAGATGGCCGACGGCGCCATCCCGCCGATGGACGACGAGCCCAGCACCGGCATGAGCCGGATGACCGACAACATGGCGGTGCGGACGAAGTTCTTCGACGAGTTCTTCCTCGCAAGCGCCGAGCGCCGGGATTCGGCAGGCGGTGATCCTGGCCTCGGGCCTGGACTCGCGCGGCTTACCGCCTGGCGTGGCCGGACGGCATGGTGGTCTACGAGATCGACCAGCCGGAGGTCATCGCGTTCAAGTCCGAGACGCTGGCCGGGCTGGGTGCCACGCCGACCTGCGATCGGCGGACCGTCGCGATCGACCTGCGCGACGACTGGGCCACGGCGCTGCGCGAGGCCGGGTTCGACCCGCACGCTCCGACGGCGTGGAGCGCGGAGGGCCTGCTCGGCTATCTGCCGCCCGAAGCCCAGGACCGCCTGCTGGACACCATCACCGAGTTGTCGGCGCCAGGGAGCCGGGTGGCGATCGACTGCGCGCCGCCGTCCGACCCCGCCCAGGAGGAGCAGTCCCGCGAGCGGATGAAGGCGTTCTCGGACCACTGGCGCGAGCAGGGCTTCCATCTCGACTTCGCCGAACTGGTGTACATCGGTGAGCGCAACGAGGCCGGCGGCTACCTCAGCGGGCACGGCTGGCAGGTCGCCGGCACGCCGGTCAATGATCTGCTCACCGAGAACGGGTGCGCTCCGTTCGACGACGACGAGCCGATGGCCAAGCTCAGCTACGTCAGCGCCGTCCTGGGCGGCAGCCGGTGAAGCGCACCGACGCCGACTCCTGGGACCTGGCGTCCAGCGTCGGGGCCACCGCCACCATGGTGGCCGCAGCCCGGGCGCTGGCCAGCCGGGAGGACGACGCCATCATCGACGACCCGTTCGCCGAGCCTCTGGTGCGCGCGGTCGGGATCGACTTCTTCATCAGCCTGGTCGACGGCAGCATCGACCTGGCCGCAGTTGACGCCGATGGCACCGCGCGGCTGATGACCGACGTGATGGCAGTCCGGACACGGTTTTTCGACGACTTCTTCCTCGACGCCACCGAGGCCGGTGTCCGGCAGGCGGTGATCCTGGCCTCCGGGCTCGACTCGCGCGCCTACCGGCTGCCCTGGCCGGCGGGCACCGTCGTCTTCGAGATCGACCAGCCCAAGGTCATCGAGTTCAAGTCCCAGACGCTGGCCGATCTCGGCGCCTCCCCCACCGCCGACCGCCGCACGGTGAGCGTCGATCTGCGCGACGACTGGCCGGCGGCCCTGCGCGCGGCCGGGTTCGACGACACCGCGCCGACGGCCTGGAGCGCCGAGGGACTGCTGGTGTACCTGCCGCCGGAAGCCCAGGACCGGTTGTTCGACAACATCACTGAGCTGTCCGCGCCGGGCAGCCGGCTGGCCACCGAGTACCACCCGGACTCCGGCGCGGGCATCGCCGACGCGCGCCACCAGGATCGAGCGATCAGTGGAGCGACCTCGGCCTGGACCTCAACCTGGCCGACCTGTTCTACGCCGGCGAGCGCACTCCCGTCGTCGACCACCTCCAACAGCACGGCTGGCAGGTCGAGCACGCGCACCAGACCGGAGATGTTCGCCGCTGCTACGGGCGCACGTTCACCGACGGCGACTCGATGGCCCCGTTACGTAATTCATTGTCTGTCACCGCGATTCGAAAGTAGTCGAGATGGCGAGTACGGACTCCACCCGCCGTGACGGCGACACCTGGGACCTGGCCTCCAGCGTCGGAGCCACCGCGACCATGGTCGCCGCCGGACGCGCGATGGCGACCAGGGATCCGCGCCACCTGATCGACGATCCGTTCGCCGAGCCGCTCGTCCGGGCGGTCGGCATCGAGTTCTTCGTCAAGATGATCGACGGCGAGGTCGAGGCGTCCCCGTTCGGGGACAGCACTCCCGAGCGCGTGGAGGCCATGATCAACGGAATGGCCATGCGCACCAAGTTCTTCGACGAGTACTTCGTCGCGGGCGACCGACGGCGGCATCCGGCAGGCGGTCATCCTGGCGTCCGGCCTGGACTCGCGCGCCTACCGGTTGCCGTGGCCGACGGGCACCGTGGTCTACGAGATCGACCAGCCGAAGGTCGTCGAGTTCAAGACCCGGGTGCTGGCCGACCTCGGGCGCACAGCCGACAGCCGAGCGCCGCACGGTCGGCATCGACCTGCGCGAGGACTGGCCGTCGGCGTTGAGAGCCGCCGGCTTCGACCCGACCGCGCCGACCGCGTGGCTGGCCGAGGGCCTGCTGATCTACCTGCCGCCCGAGGCGCAGGACCGGCTCTTCGACACCATCACCGGCCTCAGCGCCCCGGGCAGCGCGGCGGCCACCGAATACGTGCCCGGCATCATGGATTTCGACGCCGACAAGGCCAGGGAGATGTCGTCGAACCTGCGCGACCGCGGCCTGGATCTGGACATGCCGTCACTGGTGTACGCCGGCCCGCGCAGCCACGTCATGGAGTACCTGGAGACCAAGGGCTGGGCCGTCACCGGCGTGCCCGGCGGCGAGTTGTTCCGCCGCAACGGCCTTGTGCGGCCCGATCGCGACGGCTACGACCCACTCGGCGAGATCGTCTACGTCAGCGCGACGCTGGCCGTAGTCGGATCTCAGAACCGGCTGCTGCCCAGCCACAGCACGCTGGTGCCGGTGAGCGCACGCTCGCCGTGTTCCACGACACCCCGGACCGACTGGCCGATCAGGGCGACGACGGCCTCGGGAAGCGAAGCCGCCGCGGGCTGAGATGAAGCCTTGGGCCGCAGCATGTCCCGCAGCGACGAACCCGGCAGGCTCACCAGTTCCACATCGGCGTCGACGTCCAGGCCGGCGAGCACCTTGGCGCGCCGCACGGCGGTGCGCAGTCCACCGAGCTCGTCGACCAGACCGTGGGCATGGGCGTCGGCTCCGGTCCACACCCGGCCGCGCGCGACGGCGTCGACCGCCTCGACCGACATCGAGCGGGCCTCGGCCACCCGGTGCACGAAATCGGTGTAGAACAGGTCGGCCTCGGCTTCGACCATGGCCTGCTGCTGCTCGGTGAACGGTGCGTTGAGCGACCACGCGTCGGCATTGTCGTTGGTGCGCACCGAATCCGATCCGACCCCCAGCCGTTCCTTGAGCTCGCGGGCGATCAGCTTTCCGGTCACGACCCCGATGGAGCCGGTGATGGTCGCCGGGTTGGCCACGATCGTGTCGGCACCCATCGACACGTAGTAGCCGCCCGAGGCGGCGACGGCGCCCATCGAGGCGACCACCGGCTTGCCTTTGTGCCGCAGCCGGGACACCTCACGCCAGATCGTCTCCGATCCGGTCACCGACCCGCCGGGACTGTCGACCCGCAGCACCACGGCCGCGACGTCGTCGTCGGCGCCGGCCTGGCGTAGCGCGGCGGCGATGGTGTCACCGCCGGCGCTGGATCGGCCGAGCGGCGAGAGCTGCGGACCGCCGCGGCCGCTGACGATCGGACCGGCGACGGTGACCACGGCGATGGTCGGCTTCTTGCGGCCCGGAAGCGACGGCATGGGCACCGGCGGGCCGCCCTTGCGGGTTTGCGCGTAGCGCGACAGGTACAGCCGGGGCGGGGCGTTGTCGTCCGAGTCGGCGTCCCCGGTCTCGGGTGAAACACCTTCCACGCCAACCAGTTCGGCGATGCGGCTGTAGGCCTCGTCGCGGAAGCCGATGCGGTCGACCAGATGTCCGGTGACCGCGTCGTCACGCAGGAGCGGGGCGCGGTTGGCCAGCTCGTCGACGGCGGAGGCCTCGATGCCGCGCGACTCGGCGATGGCCTGCCACACCTGGGTGTGCAGGCTTTCGATGAGGCGGGAGTCGGCCTCGCGGTGGGCGTCGGTGTAGTGGTCCTGGGTGAACAGGTTGGCCGCCGACTTGTACTCGCCGCGCGCGACGAACTGGGCTTCGATGCCGGCCTTGTCGAGGGCGTCGCGCAGGAACAGCGCGTTGGTGGCGAAGCCGACCAGTCCGACGGTTCCCGACGGCTGCATCCACACCTCGCCGAACGCCGACGCCAGGTAGTACGACAACGTGCCCGGGTAGGTCTCGGCCCACGCCAGTGACGGCTTGCGTCGGGTGAAGGCGGCGATCGCCTCGCGCAGTTCCTGCACGGGTGCGGCGGGTGCGGCCGAAACCTGCACCCGGGCAATCAGTCCGGCGACCCGGTCGTCGTCGGCGGCGCGGTGGATGGCGGCGACGGCGTCACGCAGAAGCATCGGCCGGCCACCGCCGGTGATGAACGTCAGCGGGTCGAACCCGGCGGTCTCCGGAGGAACGGACTGCACGTCGAACTCGAGGATCACCCCGCCGGGCACCCCGTGGTGGCGGGCGGTGTCGATGCGGCGCAGGGCATCGCGAACGTCGTCGGCGCCCGGGATCCCGGGCAGAAAGGCGAACATGCCTTCGAGGCTACCTTGGGCCGGCTTGCTGCCCGGCAGACGCAAAAGCTCCCGACACGCCGTGCGCGCGGGAGCCTTTGCGACTGTTCGCGAAATCTACAGCTCGGTGGCCGAACCACCTGCGGCGGTGATCGCCTCGCGGGCGCTGCTGCTGAACTTGTGCGCGGTGACGTCGACCTTGGCACTGAGCTTGCCGTCGCCGAGGACCTTGACGAGCACGTTCTTGCGAACGAGGCCGTTGGCGACCAGCTCGTCGATGCCGATGGTGCCGCCCTTGGGGAAGGCCCGGTTGATGTCACCGACGTTCACCACGGCGTACTCGGTGCGGAACCGGTTCTTGAAGCCCTTGAGCTTCGGCAGCCGCATGTGGATCGGCATCTGGCCGCCCTCGAAGCCCACCGGGACGTTCTTGCGGGCGCCGGTGCCCTTGGTGCCGCGACCGGCGGTCTTGCCCTTGGAGCCCTCACCGCGACCGACGCGGGTCTTCGTGGTCTTGGAGCCGGGGGCCGGCTTCAGGTCGTGCAGTTTGATGACGCTCATTTGACTTCCTCTACCTCGACGAGGTGGTGGACGACCTTGATCAGCCCGCGGGTCTGCGGGGTGTCCTCGCGGACCACCGACTGACGGATCTTCTTCAGGCCCAGCGTCCGCAGGCTCTCACGCTGGTTCCAGCGGGTGCCGACGGTGCCGCGCACCTGGGTGATCTTCAGCTGTGCTGAATCTTCTGGGCCATGGTTATGCGCTTCCTTCACGCGCGGCCGCAGCGGCCAGCGCTTCGCTCTCCCGACGCGCGCGCAGCATGCCTGCCGGCGCGACGTCTTCGATCGGCAGCCCGCGACGAGCGGCCACCTCTTCGGGACGCTGCAGCAGCTTGAGCGCGGCAACGGTGGCATGCACCACGTTGATCGCGTTGTCACTGCCCAGCGACTTGGCCAGCACGTCGTGCACGCCCGCGCATTCCAGCACGGCACGGCACCGCGCCACCGGCGATGACACCGGTACCGGGGCTGGCCGGACGCAGCATCACCACGCCGGCGGCGGCCTCACCCTGGACGGGATGGGTGATGGTGCTGCCGATCATCGGGACGCGGAAGAAGCTCTTGCGGGCTTCCTCGACACCCTTGGCGATCGCGGCGGGCACTTCCTTGGCCTTGCCGTAGCCGACGCCGACCATGCCGTGGCCGTCGCCGACGATGACCAGGGCGGTGAAGCTGAACCGGCGACCACCCTTGACCACCTTGGAGACGCGGTTGATCGTGACGACGCGCTCGATGTAGTTGCTCTTCTCCCCGCCGTCGCGGCCACCACGGCCACCACGGTCGCCGCGATCGTCACGCCGGCCGCGGCCACCGCGGTCGTCACGCCCACCGCGCTGCTCGTCGGTACGGGTGCCGGCGCTCGGGGCACCGGTGTTGGCGGCCGCCGGGGCCTCTGAAGTCTGGTCCGCCATTATGCGGTCCTTCCGTTGTACGAAGTCATATCAATTCCCATGTCGCTGCGCTCCTGCCCGCCGGCTAGAACTTCAGTCCGCTCTCGCGGGCGGCGTCGGCCAGCGCGGCGATGCGTCCGCCGTAGGTGTTGCCACCACGGTCGAACACGACGGCCTCGATGCCGGCGGCCTTGGCGCGCTCGGCGATCAGCTGACCGACGCGGACGCTGTGGGCCTTCTTGTCGCCCTCGACGGCCCGGACGTCGGCCTCGATGGACGAGGCCGCGGCCACGGTGGTGCCGTTGTCGTCGTTGACCAGCTGCACGTGGATGTGCCGCGAGGAGCGGTTGACCACGAGGCGGGGCCGCTCGGCGGTGCCGACGACCTTCTTGCGCAACCGGGCGTGCCGGCGCAGCCGCGAAACCCGGCGTGCGGCCGAGGCGCTGGTGCCGACCGGCTTGTGCTCGGTTGGCTGTCTGTGCTTGAGCCATGGCTTACTTACCTGTCTTTCCGACCTTGCGGCGGATCTGCTCACCCTCGTAACGCACGCCCTTGCCCTTGTACGGGTCCGGGCGGCGCAGCCGACGGATGTTGGCCGAGATCTGGCCGACCTTCTGCTTGTCGATACCGGTGACCGAGAACTTCGTGGGGGTCTCCACCGCGAAGGTGATGCCCTCGGGAGCCTCGATGAGCACCGGATGGCTGTACCCGAGCGCGAACTCGAGGTTGCTGCCCTTGAGCTGCACGCGGTAACCGACGCCGAAGATCTCCATCTTGGTGGTGTAACCCTCGGTCACACCGGTGACGAGGTTGGCGACCAGGGTGCGGGACAGACCGTGCAGCGAGCGGCTGCGCCGCTCGTCGTTCGGGCCGGGTCACCACGAATGGCGCCGTCGTCGTTGCGCGACGACGGTGATCGGCTCGGCGACCGCCAGCTGCCAGGGTGCCCTTGGGGCCCTTGACCGACACGTTCTGGCCGTCGATCGTCACATCGACACCGGCGGGAACCGGCACCGGCTGCTTTCCAATACGCGACATGTCTAGACCTCCCTCACCACACGTAGGCGAGGACTTCGCCGCCCACGCCTTGTCGGGCTGCCTGGCGGTCGGTCAACAGGCCGGAGGACGTGGAGATGATCGCCACGCCCAGCCCGCCGAGCACCCGCGGCAGATTGGTCGACTTCGCGTACACCCGCAGACCGGGCTTGGACACCCGGCGCAGACCGGCGAGGCTGCGCTCGCGGTTGGGGCCGTACTTGAGCTGGACAACCAGCGCCTTACCGACCCGGGCATCCTCGGTGCGGAAGTCGCTGATGTAACCCTCCTTCTTGAGGATCTCGGCGATGTTCGCCTTGATCTTCGAGTGCGGCAGGGTCACCTCGTCGTGATACGCCGAATTGGCGTTGCGCAGACGTGTCAAGAAGTCTGCGATCGGGTCCGTCATAGTCATGACTGGGCCTGTCTACCTTCCTCGCAACGGTTCCCGGTATCGGGCCTGCTGCGCACCTGTTCTCTAAGTTGTGGTCTGGGGATCGTTACCAGCTGGACTTCTGCACACCGGGCAGTTCGCCGGCATGCGCCATCTCGCGCAGGCAGATTCGGCACAGGCCGAACTTGCGGTACACGGCGTGCGGGCGGCCGCACCTGTTGCAGCGGGTGTAGGCCGCGCACGGCGAACTTCGGCTTCTTGTTGGCCTTGTTGACCAGTGCCTTCTTTGCCATCTGCTCAGTTCTCCTTGAACGGGAAGCCGAGGGCCCGCAGCAGCGCCCGGCCTTCGTCGTCGTTCGTCGCCGACGTGACGACGGTGATGTCCATGCCGCGGGGCCGGTCGATGCGAGTCCACGTCGATCTCGTGGAACACCGACTGCTCGGCGAGCCCGAAGGTGTAGTTGCCGTGGCCGTCGAACTGCTTGGGCGACAGGCCGCGGAAGTCGCGGATACGCGGCAGCGCGATCGACACCAGGCGGTCGAGGAACTCCCACATCCGGTCGCCGCGCAGGGTCACCCGAGCGCCGATCGGCATGCCCTCGCGGAGCTTGAACTGCGCGATGGACTTGCGGGCCTTGCGGATCTCCGGCTTCTGGCCGGTGATCAGCGCCAGGTCGTTGACCGCGCCGTTGATCAGCTTGGCGTCGCGGGCGGCGTCACCGACACCCATGTTGACGACGACCTTGACCACGCCGGGGATCTGCATGACGTTGGCGTAGTTGAACTCTTTGTTGAGCGCGTCCTTGATCTCCTCGCGGTAGCGCGCCTTCAGCCGGGGCTGAACCTTTCTCCACAGTTGTCATCGTCAGATGTCCTTGCCGTTGCGCTTGGAAATTCGAACGCGCTTGCCGGTCTCCTCGTCGACGCGGTAGCCGACGCGGGCCGGCTTGCCGTCGGAGTCGACGACCATCACGTTGGAGACGTGGATCGACGCCTCCTGGGTGACGATGCCGCCCGAGGACGCGCCACGCTCGTTGGCCGACTGCGCGGTGTGCTTCTTGATCCGGTTGACGCCCTCGACCAGGACCCGGTTGCGCGTCGGGGAAGGCCTTGAGGACCTTGCCCTTGGCGCCCTTGTCCTTACCGGCGATGACCAGCACGGTGTCGCCCTTGTGGACCTTCATTTACAACACCTCCGGGGCCAGCGAGACGATCTTCATGAACTTCTTCTCGCGCAGCTCGCGCCCGACCGGGCCGAAGATGCGGGTGCCACGCGGGTCGTTGTCGGCCTTGATGATGACCGCGGCGTTCTCGTCGAACTTGATGTAGCTGCCGTCGGCGCGACGACGCTCCTTGACGGTGCGCACCACGACGGCCTTGACCACGTCACCGCGCTTGACGTTGCCACCGGGGATGGCGTCCTTGACGGTCGCCACGATGACGTCGCCGATGCCGGCGTAGCGCCGCGACGAGCCACCCAGACACGCGGATGCACAAGATCTCCTTGGCGCCCGTGTTGTCGGCGACCTTGAGCCGCGATTCCTGCTGAATCACTAGATCTCCTCGGATCTGGTAACTGTGTGCACGGCAAAACCCATCTGGACAGGCCAAAAGGAACTTGACGTGCGCGGTCTTTGTCGCCGAAGAGCACGCAGGGCCAACCTGATTCGATTGATCATCGAGTCCAGCCAGCCGAGGTCTGCCCTAGGCAACCCCTAAATACTAGGTGACGGGCCGCGAAGCTCCAAATCAGCGCAGTTCACGACGTCAGGCGAGGTCGACCACGCAGCGGAATCCGATGTGCGTGGTGGAGCTGTCCTGTGACTGCGGCGAGCGCGCGGCCGGCCGGTAGCGGTGGCAGTACTCCGGTGCGCACAGGTGCGAGCCGCCCTTGAGGGTCTGGCTGACGCTGGGATCCGGGTCCGCCGGCGGCGGGCAGCAGGAGTTCTGCTGCGGCCGGGAGGTGGTGTGCGGAGAACCGTGTGGTCGTCCACTCCCAGACGTTGCCGATCATGTCGACCAGGCCCGCACCCGTTCGGCGGGAACGTGCCCACCGGCGAGGTGCCGACCCAGCCCAGCGCGCCGTCGTTGCGGTACGGGAACCGGCCCTGCCAGGTGTTGGCCATCAGCGCGCCGTCGACGGTCGGCTCGTCGCCCCAGGCGTAGGTGGTGTCGCTGCCGGCCCGTGCCGCGTACTCGAACTCGGCCTCGGTCGGCAGCCGCCGGCCGGCCCACGCCGCGTAGGCCGCCGCGTCGGGGTAGGCGACCTGCACCACGGGGTGGTCCTCCCGGCCGGTGACGTCGCTGCCGGCGCCGAACGGGTGGCGCCAGGACGCGCCGGGCGCCCAGTCCCACCACTGCCGCCAGTCGCGCAGGTCGACGGGGCCGGGCGTGGGCCGGAACACCAGCGCACCGGGCAGCAGGTCCGCCTCGGCGACGCCGGGATACAGCGCCGGGTCCAGCGGCCTCTCGGCGACGGTGACGTAGCCGGTGTCGGCGACGAACTCGGCGAACTGGGCGTTGGTCACCGGGTGTCGCTCGATCGCGAACGCGGCCACCGTCGCGGTGTGGATCGGGCGCTTCCTCGGGATAGAAGCTCGACCGACCCCATCCGGAACGATCCGCCGGGCAGCTCGACGAGCTCGGTAGCCATCATCTCAGGGTAGGACGATGTTGAAATCGCTGGTCAGCGTCGAGGCGGCCGCGTCGAAGCCGGCGGTTCCCGAGGGCGCCTCGACGTGGACGGCCACCAGGTAGTTCTTCGAGTTCGTCCAGATGTGGACGACCCGGTCCTGGTATTCGGTGGACTCCTCGGGGTCGTCGGCCCAGGTCCCCATCAGCTTCTGTCCGCTGTAGCCGCACAACTCGTCGGGCAGCAGGCTCAGCGTGCTGATCGGATACTTGGCCATCACATCGTCGGAGTAGCGGGTGAACGCCGCCGCGGGGTCGAGTGCGGTGGCGGTGATGGAGATCTCGGCGAGCATGTCGTCCGGCCCGGCGAGCCGGGCGCCGACGTCACCGGATCCCGGTGTCACCGACCATCCGTCGGGCAGTGCGACGGTGATCTTGGGAGCGGCCGGGTCCGCCACCGTGGCCGTCGCCGTCTGCCCGGTCAGGTCCGAAACGCAGACCTGAGCGTTCGACGGCACCGCTTGCCGGGTGGTTTCCACGACGCCGGGTTCGGAGGACTCGGGGGTGTCGGTGGCGACGGTGCTCGAGGAGGTCGACGACGTGCGCGTCGGTCGCGGTCGACACCGAGGACTCGGCCCGCACAGCCGTACCGTCGCTGTCGCGTGCGCATGCGGCAACACCTGGAACGGCCAACACCACAACCGTCGCGGCGGCCAATACCAGCCGAGTCACGCTCCCAGTATGGCGTGGCGATCAGTCCCTGGCGAACGCCGCCGCCAGTTCGTGCTCCGCGTCGCGGTACGGCGTGCCGGAGACGTCGACGACCACCCGCCGGATGACGCCCCCGGTGAATTCGAACGGCGCCACGTAGGCCGTCGACACCGGCTGGCCGAGGTTGCGTCCGACGCTCACTCCCCCGCCGGCCAGCCCGAAGGTGAACGGGTGGGCTTTCACCCCCGCCAGGGTGGCTACCGCGTCGCCGTCCACATAGAGGGTGGCCTCACCGACCGGGGTGTGGGTTCCCTCGACCACGCCCGTACGCAGGTAGCCGACGCCCACGATGTGCTCACCGGCCGGCAGCGGATCGGGTGCCACCACCCGCTGCTCCTCCTCGCCGAAGAAGTTGTAGACGAACTGCAGCCGGCCGTCTGCCACGAACAGCACGTAGCCACCGTGACCGGCGCCTTGCTTGAGCAACACGCCCTGAGCGTCAGCACCGTCGACGGTCACTTCGGCCAGGACGGAGAAGGAGCGGCCGGCGATCATGACGCAGGCGCCCATCGCCACCGGCGCGGTGTTCGGGTAGTAGATGAACCGCGACCGGTTACCGACCAGCGAGGGACGGGAGCGCGTGACCATCTCGAAGACGTTGAGGTCCGCGAGCGGAAGGCCGTTGTACTTCTCGGCTTCGGAGAACCACAACGCCTCGAGCTCGGCGAGCTTGTCGGGCTGCTCCGCCGCCAGGTCGTGGCATTGGCTTCGGTCGTTCTCGATGCGGTAGAGCTCCCAGCGGTCCTGGTCGAAGTGTGACCAGCCCGACGGCGCGGCGGGATGCACGGTGCTGGCGAACCAGCCGTCGTGCCAGATGCCGCGGGTGCCGAGCATCGTGTAGAACTGGGTGTGCTTGCCGGTTTCGGCAGCCGGATCATCAAGGGCCGCTTTGAAACTGACGCCGTCGAGCGGCTTCTGCCCGATTCCCTTCACCGTCTGCGGCGGTTCGATGTCCAGAAGATCGTAGATGGTCGGGGTGATGTCGCAGACGTTGACGTAGTTGTCCCGGACCTCGCCGTGCGCGGCAATTCCGTTGGGCCAGGAGATGATTGCGGTGTCGGCGATCCCTCCCTCGTGGGAGGCGTAACGCTTGTAGAGCTTGTAGGGCGTGTTGAAGGCCATCGCCCACCCGATCGGGTAGTGGTTGTACGTCGCGGGGCCGCCCAGCTCGTCGAAGAACTGCATGCTCTCTTCGACGGTGTCGATGTAGCCGTTGAAGAACTTGGCCTCGTTGACCGAGCCGTTGGGCCCGCCCTCGCCGCTGGCGCCGTTGTCGGAGATCACCACGATGATCGTGTTGTCGAGCTGGCCGGACTCCTCGAGGTAGTCCAGCACCCGGCCGATCTGGGCGTCGGTGTAGGACAGGAATCCGGCGAACACCTCGGCCATCCGGGCGAACAACCGCTTCTCTTCGTCGGACAGTCCGTCCCACGGCCGCACGGTGTCCTGCAACGGCCACGGCTCGCCACCGGGTCCGGTGACATCCAGGTACGGATTCACGCCGGACAGTTCGGTGTCCGGCGGCACGATCCCGAGCTTCTTCTGGTTCTCCAACACGATGTCGCGGTAACGCTCGTAGCCCATGTCGAACCTGCCGGCGTAGCGGTCGGCCCACTCGGCGAAGACGTGGTGCGGTGCGTGGCCGGCGCCGGGACACAGGTAGGTGAACCACGGCTTGTCCGGGGCGACCATCGTGGAGTCGCGAATGAACTCGATGGTCTTGTCCGCCAAGTCCTTCGACAGGTGATAGCCCTCCTCCGGCGTCGCGGGGGGCTCGACCGGATGGTTGTCGTAGACCAGTTCCGGATACCACTGGTCGGTCTCGCCACCCATGAAGCCGTAGAACCGCTCGAAGCCGCGCGAGAGCGGCCAATGGCGTTTGGTGGCGGCCAGGTTGGATTCCTCGATGGGTGTCAGATGCCATTTGCCGACGCAGTAGGTGTTCCATCCGCGTTCGGCCAGCACCTCCGAAATCAGGGCGGTGTCATCGGGGATGCGTCCGTTGATGCCCGGGAAACCCTCGGTGAACTCTTCGACCATGGCCATGCCTACGGTCGTGGCGTTGCGCCCGGTCAACAGCGATGCCCGGGTCGGCGAGCACAGCGCGGTGGTGTGGAACTGCGACAGCTTCACGCCCCGCTCGGCAATGCGGGTCATCGCCGGCATCTCGACGAGCCCGCCGAAGCAGTCCCAGGTCGCGATGCCGATGTCGTCCCAGACGAGATAGAGGACGTTCGGTGCGTCCGGTGGGGCGGCCGGAGCCGCGAACGGACCCCAATCCGGTTCGGAATCCCGGATGTCGAGCTCGATCTTGCCGGTGAACTGTGCGGCCATCAGCTACCCCAATCCTCGCGTGGGGCGGACACTACCGGCCCTCGGTGGCAATCGCCTGCACAACGCGGGTTTCATTGCCCCTCAGTATGTTTGGGGACCGGCTCCCGCACTATTCGTCGCGGCGCCACTCCCGGGGCCGCTCGTCGGGTTCCCCGTCCGCGCGAGGCGCTTCGACGCGGTGAGCGGCAACGGATTCCCGGCGGGACAGGAAGAGACTCACGGCTGCGGTGATCGCCGCCAGACCGACGATCACGCCGGCCACCCACCAGGCCCACTGCAACCTGTCACGCTGAGGCGCCGCCGCCGGCTTCTTCTCCGAGTCCGTCGAGTTCGGGATGATCACCCGCTCCCGGCCGGGTACCGAGATCACCGCCCTGCCCTCGAGCGCCGCCCACGCTCCCGGCTCGGCGTTCAACGAGTTCAGCAATTCATCGAGCTGCGCAGGCGCGCCGTTAGAGGTGGCGACCAGGACGGAGCGCTGCCCGTCGAACACCGTCTGCAAGGACGCGAACGTGATCGGCGCGCCCAGGGTCAGGCTGGTCGGCTTCCCGCTGCTGTCGACGCCGTCGACGGTGACTTTGGTATCCGAGGCGGCGACCGGCAACGTGATCTTCTTGTCGCTCCACCCGTCGGCAGCGATCACGATCGCCGGATCGGTGCTGTCGATGGCTTGTCGCACAGTGCTGACGCTCGCATCAAGGGGCACCGAACTCATCCGCTGGAGCGCAACGAGGATCGACACCGCGCGCACCGTGTCGCCGAGCGCATCGGTACCGATTCCAACCCGGACGCGGGGCATCAGGGTCTGCGGCAGAGACTGGAATCCCTGCGGCACCGGAGGCTTGGCCGGGGTGGTCACCACTTGGCTGTCGTTGTCGATGGTCAGCATGACCGGCTGGAAGTCGCCACAGCTGTTGGCATTGCCGGTGAGGCTCGTCACCGGGCCGGTGCCACCGCGTTCCTACGACGTTCTGCGCGCGCTGAGCAAAATCGCCAGAGCCCCAAGAGCAGCAGCGGCGACCACACCGCCGGCCGCCCACCAGGCCCACGAGTACTTGCCGACGCCACCGGTATCAGCCTGCGGGGCCGCGACCGCGGCGGGTTCGTTCGGAACGGTCACCGGCGCCTGCCCCGGCACCGAGATGATCGCCCTGCCATTCAGACCCGACCAGCGTCCATTGCCGCCACCGAGCCATCCCAGCAATCCGTCGAGCTGTTGGGGCGCCCCGTTCGACGTCGCGATCAACAGGGTGCGCTTGCCGTCGAACACCGTCTGCAGCGAGCCGAACCCGACGGCGGGATCCAGAGTCAGCGTCGTCGGCTTGTTGTCGGGCTGCATCGCCTCGATGTCGACACGGCCCTTGTCGGAGTTGATCGGCAGCGGGATCGACTTGTCTCCCCAGCCGTCGGCGGAGACGAGAATCGCCGAGTCGGGGCCGGCGATCGCCTGCTTGAGACTGGTCACCTTGGTGATCAGCGGCACAGGGCTGAAACCCTGCAGGCCCGTGACGATCTGGATGGCTCGCACGGTGTCCAAGAAGGTGTCGGCGTCACCGAGGCCGATCTGCACTCGGGGCATCAGCGCCTGCGGCAGTGACCGGAACCCCGGCGGCAGGGGCGGATTCGCCGGACTGACCGCAATTGTGGAGTCGCCGCTGATCCTGAGGTGGATGGGCAGATAGTCGCCGCACCCGCCGTGGTATCCGGTCGTGTTGATGCTGACGTTCGCAGTCGTGCTGCGGCCCAGCGAGCTGTCCGGGATCTCGATCATGCGATCGATCACACCGCTCGTGTCGGCCGGCCATCGGTCGAGGGTCTGACCGCCGACCGACACCTTCACCTCGCCGCCCATGTTGTTCGGAACCGGCGTGTAGGACCCCAGGAGGTGCAGACGCACGGCGTGCAGCGGATGGCCGAAGCGGGCCTGGTCAAGCGTGACGCCAACCTCCGGCCACATCGCCACCGATGTCAGCTCGGCTTGGTCGAGCTGCGCCAGTGTCGTGGTGTTGCCGGCCAGGCGCAGCCGGTACTGCAGCGGTCCGGCCACCGCGCTGGGACTGAGCGCATAACGCAGCGACTCGTCGACGAGCAGTCGGGCCTGGTTGGTCAGCTCGTCGCCCTGCCCGCTCACCAGAAGTGACGGAATCCCGGGCCCCTGCAGTGAAAGCCCTTTGTTGGGGCCTTCTTTGATGATCACCTGACGTTCCAGCGGCAGGGACGGAGCCGGCAGCGAGGTCGCGCCTTCGGGCAGCGGGGTGACGAACACGTTGGTGTTCTGCCCGCCGTACTTGTTCACCATCGCCGCGGCCAACTGCACCGCCGCATTGGATTCGGCCTGCGACGGCCGCGTCGGCACCGCGATCGTCAGCTGGCGCAGCACCGGTGGGACGAAGCCCGCCACCGTCGTCGGTATCGGCTCGGTGCCACTGAACGTCACCGAGCTGTTGATCAGCCTCAGCGGGTACAGCGGATCCCAGCAGTACTGGTCGACCGGAATCGCCGTCATGGTCAGCGTGACGGTGAGGTAGTCACCGGAGACCTCGGCACCGACGAGCGGGATGACGACCGGCACCTGGTCGGTGAGCGGCAGGTCGATCCGGCTGATCGGACGGTCGTTCTGGGTGACGTTCAGGTTGCCCGCCCGCAGATTGACCGGAAGTTGCAGCGTGGCGTTCAGCGACACCGGAGCCAGGCCCTGCGGCACCGGGAACGACAGCGTCGTTGCGGTGGTGTCGCTGGCGCCGTAGAAGGTCAGTGTCGGACCCTGGCCCAGGTCGGCCAGGGCCAACGTCGGCGCGTCGACGACTGCGCCGCCGGGTGGCGCTGCATCGGTGGTCGGATCCGCGTACGCGCCGGCAGGAGTCCCCCACAGAAGCATCACGACGACACCGACCACCGCGCCAAGTCGGTGCAAAATGCTGCTGTTCATCAGGTGAATCGTAGGCATTCCCGCCCTCGGGGAATTGCCGAACAGTCGAATTGTCGAAATCGTCAGTTACAGACGAAAATACCCACCACCCCAGACGGGGCGGTGGGCACGTTCGTACAAACGCTTACTTGGCCTTCTCGAGGACGTCGACGAGCCGCCACCGCTTGGTGGCCGACAGCGGGCGCGTCTCCATCAACGAGACCCGGTCGCCGACACCGGCCGTGCCGTGCTCGTCGTGAGCCTTGACCTTCTTGGTCGTCCGGATGATCTTGCCGTACTTGGGGTGCTGCACACGCGACTCCAGCTCGACGACGATGGTCTTCTCCATCTTGTCGCTGACCACGTAGCCGATCGCCGTCTTGCGTCGGTCACGCGGCTTCTCGGTAGCCGGGGTGTAGCTGGGGCCGGCCGATTTTGAAGAGTTTTCTGCCATCACGATTCCTCACCATTGGGTCCGGAGGCCAGACCCAGTTCACGTTCGCGCAGCACCGTGTAGATGCGTGCGATCTCCTGCCGGACCGTGCGAAGCCGGCGATTGTTGTCCAGCTGCCCGGTGGCCATCTGGAAGCGCAGGTTGAACAGCTCTTCCTTGGACTCGCGCAGCTTGTCGGTCAACTCGTCGTCGGTGAGCTCGCGCAGTTCACCGGCGTTGACGCCTACTGCCATCAGAACTGCTCCTCTCGGGTCACGATGCGTGCCTTGATCGGCAACTTGTGGATCGCGCGGGTCAGGGCCTCGCGCGCGATCTTCTCGTCCGGGTAGCTCAGCTCGAACAGCACGCGGCCGGGCTTGACGTTGGCCACCCACCACTCCGGTGAGCCCTTGCCCGAACCCATGCGGGTTTCGGCCGGCTTCTTGGTCAGCGGACGGTCCGGGAAGATGTTGATCCACACCTTGCCGCCACGCTTGATGTGCCGGTTGATGGCGATACGAGCGGACTCGATCTGCCGGTTGGTGATGTAGGCGTGCTCCAAGGCCTGGATGCCGTAGTCACCGAAGGTCACCGACGTGCCACCGCTGGCAATACCACGCTGTCTGGGGTGGTGTTGCTTGCGGTGCTTGACTTTACGGGGAATCAACATGATCTAGCTCTCCGTGTTCTCAGCTGCGGGAGCCTCGACAGCGGGCGCCTCGGCCGTCACCGGAACCGCGGACTCCGCGGTCTCCTCGGTGGCAGCGCGGCCGGCTTCGGTGCTCGTCGCGGTGGTGCCCGACGCGCCGCTGCGGCGCGGACGGGTGGCACCCGTCGGACGCTCGCGACGCGGACGATCGGCGGACGGTGCGGCGGCGGCCAGCTCACGCTTGCCACCGACGATGTCGCCCTTGTAGATCCACACCTTCACACCGATCCGGCCGAACGTCGTCTTGGCCTCGTAGAGGCCGTAGTCGATGTCGGCACGCAGGGTGTGCAGCGGCACGCGGCCTTCGCGGTAGAACTCCGAACGGCTCATCTCGGCGCCGCCGAGACGGCCCGAGCACTGCACGCGGATGCCCTTGACGTTGGGCTGCCGCATGGCCGACTGGATGGCCTTGCGCATCGCGCGGCGGAACGCCACACGGTTGCTCAGCTGCTCGGCGACACCCTGGGCGACCAACTGCGCCACCGACTCCGGGTTCTTGACCTCGAGGATGTTCAGCTGCACCTGCTTGCCGGTCAGCTTCTCCAGGTCGCCGCGGATGCGGTCGGCCTCGGTGCCGCGGCGGCCGATGACGATGCCCGGACGGGCGGTGTGGATGTCAACGCGGACCCGGTCGCGGGTGCGCTCGATCTCGACGTCGGCGATCCCGGCACGCTCGAGACCGGTGGCCAGCAGCCGCCGGATCGCCACGTCTTCCTTGACGTAGTCGGCGTACTGCTTGTCGGCATACCACCGGGACTTCCAGTCGGTGGTGATACCGAGCCGGAAGCCGTGGGGGTTGATTTTCTGGCCCACTACTCCGAGCCCTCCTTCGTCTCGTCGGCAGTCTTCTTGGCAGCCGGAGCCTTGGTCGCGGCCTTCTTGGCGCGGAGCCTTCTTGGCCGGCGCCGGCCGAGCGGCTCCAGCCGCCTTGCTGCCCTGTGCGCGACGCGAGCGGGCCGACTGAGCAGAACGCTCGCTGCGGGCCGGACGGCTCTCGACGATCACGGTGATGTGGCTGGTGCGCTTGCGGATCCGGTACGCGCGACCCTGCGCGCGGGGCCGGATTCGCTTGGCGGTCGGGCCTTCGTCGGCGTAGACGGTGGCGACCACCAGGGTCGCCGGGTCCAGCCCGTTGTTGTTCTGCGCGTTGGCCGCAGCGCTGGCGATCACCTTGGCGACCGGCTCGCTGGCGGCCTGCGGCGCCCACCGCAGGATGTCGAGCGCCTCTTCGACCGACTTGCCGCGCACCAGGTTGATCACCCGGCGCGCCTTGCTCGCCGAGACGTGCACGTAGCGCGCGACGGCGGTCGCGGACGGATATTCGGTAGTTGCAGTGGTCATTCGCTTCGTATGCGCCATCACTTCGTTCATTCGGCGTTCATCGCCGCTTGCTCTTCCGGTCGTCCTTGATGTGACCCTTGAACGTCCGCGTCGGGGCGAACTCGCCCAGCTTGTGGCCGACCATGGCCTCGGTGACGAACACCGGCACGTGCTTACGACCGTCGTGGACGGCGAAGGTGTGACCGATGAAGTCCGGAATGATGGTCGAACGACGCGACCAGGTCTTGATGACCTGCTTGGTGTTCTTCTCGTTCTGGACGTCGACCTTCTTGAGCAGATGGTCGTCGACGAACGGGCCCTTCTTCAGGCTGCGTGGCATCGCTGGCTACTCCTAGCGCTTATTCTTGCCGGTGCGCCGGCGTCGGACGATGAGCTTGTCGCTCGACTTGTTGGGCTTGCGGGTGCGGCCTTCGGGCTTGCCCCACGGGCTCACCGGGTGGCGACCACCGGAGGTCTTGCCCTCGCCGCCACCGTGCGGGTGGTCGACCGGGTTCATCACGACACCACGGACGGTGGGGCGCTTGCCCTTCCACCGCATCCGGCCGGCCTTGCCCCAGTTGATGTTGGCCTGCTCGGCGTTGCCGACCTCGCCGACGGTGGCGCGGCAGCGCACGTCGACGCGGCGGATCTCACCCGACGGCATACGCAGGGAGGCGTAGGCGCCCTCCTTGCCCAGCAGCTGGATGCTCGAGCCGGCCGAGCGGGCCAGCTTGGCACCGCCGCCGGGACGCAGCTCGACGGCGTGGATCACGGTGCCGGACGGGATGTTGCGCATCGGCAGGTTGTTACCGGGCTTGATGTCGGCGTTCGCGCCCGACTCGATGATGTCGCCCTGCTTGAGACCCTGCGGCGCGATGATGTAGCGCTTCTCGCCGTCCAGGTAGTGCAGCAGCGCGATGTTCGCGGTGCGGTTCGGGTCGTACTCGATGTGCGCGACCTTGGCGTTGACGCCGTCCTTGTCGTTGCGACGGAAGTCGATCACCCGGTAGGCACGCTTGTGGCCACCGCCCTTGTGCCGGGTGGTGATTCGGCCGTGCGCGTTGCGGCCACCGGTGCTGTGCAGCGGGCGGATCAGCGACTTCTCCGGAGTCGAGCGAGTGATCTCGGCGAAATCGGAGACGCTGGCACCGCGGCGACCGGGGGTCGTCGGCTTGTACTTGCGAATTCCCATGTTCTAGTCCTGAGTTCTTTTCGTCGCCGGCTTAGGCCGGTGCTCCGAAGAGGTCGATCGGCTTGCTGCCGGGGGCCAGGGTCACGATCGCGCGCTTGGTGCTCTTGCGCTGGCCGAAGCCGGTGCGGGTGCGCTTGCGCTTGCCCTGCCGGTTGGCGGTGTTCACCGAGTCGACCTTGACCTTGAAGATCTTCTCGATGGCGATCTTGATCTGCGTCTTGTTCGAGTCCGGGGTGAACGATGAACGTGTAGACGTTGTTCTCGATCAGTCCGTACGACTTCTCCGAGATGACCGGAGCCAGGATGATGTCGCGGGGGTCAGTCACGGTTGCCATCAGGCGGACACCTCCTGCTTCGCCTTGGAACTGACCTGAGCATTGGCCTGCTCGATGTAGGCGTTGAGGGCCTCCACGCTGAACACCACGTCGTCGGCGTTGAGCACGTCGTAGGTGTTGAGCTGGTCGGGCGAGATCACGTGCACGCCCGGCAGGTTGCGCACGCTCTTGGCGCCGACCTCGTCGCTACGGCCGATGACGACCAGCACCTTGCTTCCGGCGTGCTCGGTGAGATCGTGCCCAGGAACGCCTTGGCGCTCTTGGTCGACGGGGTCTGGCCGGTGACCAGCTCGGTGATCGCGTGGATGCGCTCGTTGCGGGCCCGGTCGGACAACGCGCCGCGCAGCGCGGCGGCGATCATCTTCTTCGGGGTGCGCTGGCTGTAGTCGCGCGGCTGCGGGCCGTGCACCACGCCACCACCGGTGAACTGCGGCGCACGGGTCGAACCCTGGCGGGCCCGGCCGGTGCCCTTCTGCCGGTACGGCTTCTTGCCGCCGCCGGAGACCATGGCACGAGTCTTGGTCGCGTGGGTGCCCTGGCGCTTGGCGGCCAGCTGGGCCGTCACCACCTGGTGCATCAGTGCGACGTTGGCTTCCACGTCGAACAGCTCGGCCGGCAGCTCGACGCGTGCCGTCCTTCTTGCCGCCGGGAGTGTGGACGTCAATCTTCACAGTCATTACTTCTCACCTCGTTTGACCGCGGTGCGAACCATCACCAGGCCGCCGGTGCGGCCGGGGACCGCACCCTTGATCAGCAGCACGCCGTTCTCGGCATCGACCTTGTGCACCAGCAGGTTCTGCGTGGTGACGCGGTCGTTGCCCATCCGGCCCGACATGCGGGTGCCCTTGAACACGCGGCCCGGGGTGGCGCAGCCACCGATCGAACCCGGCCGGCGGTGCACCGCCTGGGCACCGTGGCTGGCGCCCTGGCCCTTGAAGCCGTGACGCTTCATGGTGCCGGCGAAGCCCTTGCCCTTGCTGGTGCCGGTGACGTCGACGTAGGCGCCGTCGGCGAAGATCTCCGCCGTCAGCTCCTGGCCGACCTCGTACTCGGCGGCCGCGGCCTCGTCGTCGAGCCGCAGCTCGGCCAGATGCCGGCGCGGGTTGACCCCGGCGGCGCTGAACTGACCGGTGACCGGCTTGTTGACCTTGCGCGGGCTGATCTCGCCGTAGGCGAGCTGCACAGCGCTGTAGCCGTCACGCTCGGGCGTACGGATGCGGGTGACCACGTTCGGGCCGGCCTTGACGACCGTCACCGGGACAACCCTGTTGTTCTCGTCGAACACCTGGGTCATGCCCAGCTTGGTGCCCAAGATTCCTTTACGTGCCATGTTGTTCGTCGACCCCTACTGGATGTTCACGTCGACGCTGGCCGGCAGATCGATGCGCATCAGCGCGTCGACCGTCTTCGGCGTCGGGTCGAGGATGTCGATGAGCCGCTTGTGGGTGCGCATCTCGAAGTGCTCCCGCGAGTCCTTGTACTTGTGCGGAGAGCGGATGACGCAGTACACATTCTTTTCCGTCGGCAGCGGCACCGGGCCGACCACGCTCGCGCCGGTACGGGTGACCGTTTCCACGATCTTGCGCGCCGAGGCGTCAATGGCCTCATGGTCGTAGGCCTTGAGCCTGATGCGGATCTTTTGTCCCGCCACGCTTCCTACCTTCACTCCTGCTTGGTCCCCGCAAGGGGACACGGTGGTCATGCGCTACGCCCTGAGGCGTCACGCTGGCTGTCGCCGCCGCTCTTTACCTGTCCTGGTACACCGGCCCCCGAGCGGTCGGGTGTGTACGCCCTAACGCAGCCTCGCAGGCGCGGAGAAAATCCGTCGCGCTCCGAGGGTGGGACCGGACGCGCCCGTTCGGGCGCCGGTCGTATGCCCTGCGCGGAACGCTCCCAACAGGAGGCGAACCCGGCTCAGGGCAACCCGAACAGTATGCCTCAGATATGAGCCTGATCCAAATTGCTGCACTGCCTGCTCAGCGCGGGTGCGCTGACGCAGCGGCGATCATGCCCGCACGGCTGTCTTCCTGCAGATTAAGGTGGCTTTGACATGACGCAGGAGACCGGGACCTATCGGGTCTGGCGGCGGTTGTCCGGTCGGCCGGGCGGCACGTGGGCGTTCTCGGCCGCCGCGGCACTGCGGGTGCCGTTCTTCTTGGCCATCCTCCCCCACGTCGTCCGGATGGAACCCGGCTACGCCGAGGTCAGGATGGTCAAGTGGCCGCTGACCTACAACCATCTGCGCACCGTGCACGCCATTGCCATGTGCAACGCGGCCGAGATGGCGATGGGCATGCTGATGGAGGCGACCGTGCCGGCCACCCATCGCTGGATCCCGAAGGCGATGAGCGTGCAGTACCTGCAACAAGGCCACCACCTCGCTGCGGGCCTGCGCTCGCCTGGATCCGCCCGACTTCGACGCGATCGGCGACGGCGCCGAGGTCACCGTGCCGATCAGCGTCTACGACCGGCACGGGACCGAGGTCTTCCGCGCCGACATCACCACCTGGGTCACGCCGACCAACTAGTGACAGTTACTGCCATATCGGCATAGCATGCCGGGCATGTACAAAGTCATCCAGTGGGCCACCGGCGGTGTGGGCAAAGCGGCGATCCAGGGCGTGCTGCGCCATCCCGAACTCGAACTCGTCGGCTGCTGGGTGCACAGCGACGACAAGAACGGCCGCGATGTCGGCGAGCTCATCGGCGAGGCGCCGATCGGGGTGCAGGCGAGCACCGACATCGACGAACTGCTGGCGCTGGACGCGGACTGCGTCATGTACTCCCCGCTGCTGCCCGACGATCAGGTCGTCAGCAAGATCCTGCGCTCCGGCAAGAACCTGGTGACCCCGGTCGGCTGGGTGTACCCCGACCGCGAGAACCCCGCGGTGCGCGCCATCGAGGAGGCCGCCCTGGCGGGCGGTGTCACCCTGCACGGGTCGGGCATCCATCCCGGCGGCATCACCGAGCGTTTCCCGCTGATGATCTCGTCGCTGTCGTCGGCGATCACCCACGTCCGCGCCGAGGAGTTCTCCGACATCCGCACCTACAACGCCCCGCTGGTGGTGCGCGAGGTGATGGGCTTCGGGTTGACCCCCGAACAGGCGATGAGCGGGCCCATCGCCGCCCTGCTGGAGGCCGGCTTCAAGGCCTCGGTGCGGATGGTCACCGACCAACTGGGTTTCCGCGCCGAACCCCGGATCCGGTCCACCCAGGAGGTCGCGGTGGCCGTCAACGGCACCGACGAGCTCGTCGTGCCGATGGAGCCCGGCACCGTTGCCGCGCGACGGTTCCGCTGGGAGGCGATCGTCGACGACAAGCCGGTGGTCACCGCCGCGGTCAACTGGCTGATGTGCGAGGTCGAGCTGGATCCGCCGTGGACGCTCGGCGAGAAGGGCGAGCGTTTCGAGGTGGAGATCACCGGCGATCCCGACGTGTCGCTGACATTCAAAGGGCTGCAGCCGGAGTCGGTCGCCGAAGGTCTCAAGCGCAACCCGGGTGTGGTGGCCACCGCCAACCACTGCGTCAGCGCAATCCCCTACGTGTGCGAGGCCGAGCCGGGCATCAAGACCTATCTCGACCTTCCGCTGATCGCCGGACGGGCCGCCCCTGATCTGGCTCGATGATGAAACCGCTTGACGACCTTCGGTTTTCGCACCTGGTCGTGGGCGTCACCGACATGGAGCGGGCACTGAGCCTTCTACCGGGGACTGCTCGGCATGGATGTGGTGTTCGACCAGACCATGGCCGGTGAGTCGTTCGACCATGCGCTGGGCGGCTCCGACGGACACCGGGGGCGCGTCGTCGGCGGGTTGATCGGCGGCGTGATGCTGGAGTTGCTGTCGCTGGGCGACGGCGACGGCCGGCCCGCCAGGAAATCGATCGTCGGCAACCAGAACATCTCCCTGTCGGTGACCGATCTCGACGACACCTACCGGCGGGTGCGCGACGCCGGCTACGAGCCCGACCAGTCCCCGTTCGAGATCGCCGGGGTGCGCATGTTCTTCGTGAGGGATCCCGACGGCACAGCCGTCGAGTTCATCGAACTGCCAGGCGCGGCAAGGACATCGGAGGAGATGCACCGTGGCACACGATGACCGCGCGAGGTACTGGCACCCGACGTCGCTGAGTGGTCGACGCGCGATCGTGACGGGCGCCGCCCAGGGTGTGGGCCGGGGCATCGCGCAGGCGCTTCTCGAGCGCGGCGCGGCGGTGTTGCTCGTCGACCGCAACGCCGCGGTGGCCGACGTGACGCGAAGGATTCGCGGCGCAGGGGCAGCAGGCCGAGCACCTGGTCGCCGACCTGCGCGACCACTCCAGCTACTCCCAGATCGTCGACACGGCGGTCGAACGACTCGGCGGCCTGGACGCATTGGTCAACAACGCCATCGCGACCAACGAGCCCAAGCCCTTCACCGACATCACGACCGACGACTTCGACCTGGTCTTCGACACCGGGCCGCGGGCGACGCTGTTCTTGATGCAGGCCGCCTATCCGGTCCTCAAGGCCGGTGGCGGCGGGTCGATCGTCAACCTGGGCTCCGGCAGTGGCACCGGCGGCCAGGTGGCATTCGGCGCGTACGCCGGCCGCCAAAGAGGCGATCCGCGGCATGTCCAAGGTCGCCGCACTGGAGTGGGGGGCGGACAACATCAGGGTGAACGTGGTGTGCCCGTTCGCCAATTCCGATGGCGTACAAGGCTGGAGCCAGGCGTTCCCGGAGGTGTACCGCGGAATCCTGAAAGGCAACCCGCTGCACCGCATCGGCGACACCCACGATGACATCGGTGCGACGGTGGCCTTCCTGCTCAGCGACGACGCGTCCTATCTCAATGCCCAGACCATCCACATCGATGGCGGGATGGGATCGTTCCGGTGACCAGCTCGCCGGTCGAACGACCGCCGAATCTGCGCGATCGCCAGCGCGCGGCGGTGCGCGCCGACATCCATGCCGCGGCCTACCGACTTTTCGCCGCAAAGGGATTCGCCAACGTCACCACCGACGACATCGCCGCCGAGGCCGCGATCTCCCCGAGAACGTTCTTCCGTCATGTGGCCACCAAGGAGGAGCTGCTGCTCGGCGCCGTGCAACGGGGCGGGGCGGCGATCGCTGCCCTGCTGGAGCGGCGGCCCTCCGACGAATCGCCCGACGTGGCGGTGGCCGCGGCGATCGTCGGACGGGTCGAGTCCTTCGACGACGTCGATCTGCAGAGCTGGCGCGCGGCGATCCTCACCGCACCCGAGCTGCTCGACCGGGTGACGTTGTTGGCGGCCGCCGACCGCGACCAGATGGTCGAACTCGTGGCCGCACGCATGGGGGCCGACCCGGCCGAGGACAGCCGGCCGGGGTTGCTGGTCCGATTATCCTTCGCTGCAGCCGATTTCGCGTTCCAGCGCTGGGTCCGCCGAGGCGGCTCCGGGCATCCGCCGCTGGCCTCGGCCGTAACCGAGGCGCTGGCTGTCGTCGCCCACCCGAGGTGGCGGGGCTAGCGGGAGCCCGTCAGCGTCGCCCAGAACGCGCACTGATGGCGGGCGGCGTAGTCGGTGGTGATCGACGGCTTCGGAGTCTGCAGTGACAGCCTCGACGGCGTCGGAGGAGAACTGCGGCCACTGCGGCTCACCGGTGACGTTCGGGTCGCCGGTCTTCACGAACTGGCTCCAGTAATCGATCATCTGGTCGGACAGTTGACGTTGGGCGGGGTTCAGCGGGGGCGCCCCGCCGATGTCGAACAGGTAGCGCAACTCGAGCCCGTGGCTGGCGCCGACCGGGAATGGCACCTTGCGGAACGGATCGGGCGCCGGGGCGGTGCGGTCGTTGAACTCGTAGGCGTACACCGGCGCGCTGCGGGCCAGTCCGGTCGCCATTCGATCTGCGGGACAGGCGAATTCACCATCGGTCACCGCCGCCGCATAGGCCAGCCCCGTGCTGCCCCCGTAGCGCTGAGCCGGATAGCGCGCGGCCACGGCCGCCGCGTCCGCGCCGAACGTCTCGGACAGCAGCGTCGAATAGGGCGGCAGCCCATCGTTTTTGAGGTACTGGACGGCGGCGAAGAGGGTGAATTCGTCGGTGTTGGTGCCGATGAGCACCGGGACCCGCGGAACCTTGTTCAGCGCGATGGCGGCCATCGGGTCCTCGGGCACCCGGTCGGTTCCGGTGACCGGTCCGGTGAGCCGGTCCGCGCCGAAACCGACGTACAGCGGCGGACGTTGCAGCCGGCTGGCCGGAAGCGCCCGCAGGCACTGTGCGGCCGTTGCGGGGTCGGCGCAGCCGACGGTCGCGGCGTAGTCGAGGCTGACCCGCTGCGCGGTGGGCCGATCGGCCTGGGTCTGGCACGGGCCGCTCTGCAGGATGGCCGCCCGGAACAGGCCGGCGGACTGCGGGGCCACGAGGTGGTCGCACACCGACATGGCGCCTGCCGACTCGCCGGCGATGGTCACCTTCGACGGGTCGCCACCGAAGTCGGCGATGTTGTCGCGCACCCAGCGCAGGGCGGCCTGCTGGTCGGCCAGTCCGTAGTTGCCGATGTCACCGCTGCCGCCGCCGAGTGCCGGGTGCGCCAGGAATCCCAGTGTGCCGAGGCGATAGTTCACGGTGACGACGACGATGTCGCCCCTGGTGGCCATCCATCGCGCGTCGTAGATGTCCGCGCTGCCGTTGAGGAAGCCACCGCCGTGGATCCAGACCAGCACCGGACGAGGGTCATCCGGCGTCGCGCCGTCGAGGTGTCCAGACGTTGAGGTTCAGGCAATCCTCGCCGGTGGGCCTGCCGTAGTCGGGATCGCTGCGGGTGTCCTGCGGGCAGCGCAGGCCGGGTTTGGTGGCATCGCGCACGCCCTGCCACGGCTTCGGTGGCGCCGGCGGCGCCCAGCGCAGCGCGCCCACCGGGTCCGCCGCGTACGGGATGCCGTCGAAGACCCGGTAGTCGGGGGCGACGACACCACGCACCGCACCCGAAGCGGTCTGCACCACCGCGGGCTGGGCGGCTTCGACGGGCTTCGATTCGCCGCCGCCCCGGGTACAGCCGGCGACCAGCACCACAAGCGCCAGGAGCACCGTCGCCGCACGGAACGGTCGGCGATTCGATCGGTGCGGCACAGAAGACGAGGGTACGCGGGAACCGGGACAGGGCCTTCGGACCCCAATTGCCCAAAAGGGCTTCCCCTGCGAAGCCGGATCGCCCACACTACTAACCTGACACCCGTCAAGTTTTGCGTCACAGTGAGCTAGGAGACCCCGTATGACCACCCGGATCATGGACCCCGCAGCCCGTGTTCTGGCCGACCCGCAGGCCTACACCGACGAGAAGCGGCTCCACGAGGCGCTGGCTCACCTGCGCGCGCACGCTCCGGTGTCCTGGGTCGAGGTCGACGACTACCGGCCGTTCTGGGCGATCACCAAGCACGCCGACATCATGGACATCGAGCGACAGAACGACCTGTTCACCAACTTTCCCCGCCCGCTGCTGGCCATCACCGAGGCCGACGACGCGCTGCTTCGGGACCTCGAGGCGGGCACCGGGCTGCGGACCCTGATCCACATGGACGATCCGCATCACCGCGACGTCCGCAAGATCGGCGCCGACTGGTTCCGGCCGAAGGTGCTCAAGGCGCTCAAGGCCCGCTGCGACGAACTGGCCAAGATCTGGGTCGACAAGATGGCCGAGAAGGGTCCTGAACTCGACTTCATGACCGAGATCGCCGTCAACTACCCGCTGTACATCATCCTGACGCATGCTGGGCCTGCCCGACTCCGACTTCCCGCGCATGCTCAAGCTCACCCAGGAGATGTTCGGCGGCAACGACGAGGAGTTCCAGCGCGGCGGCGACGTCGACGACATGCTGGCGGTGCTGCTGGACTTCTTCAACTACTTCTCGGCGCTGACCGCCTCCCGCCGGGAGAACCCGACCGAGGACCTCGCGTCGGCGATCGCCAACGCGAAGATCAACGGCGAACCGTTGTCCGACATGGACACCGCTGTCGTACTACGTGATCGTGGCCAGCGCCGGTCACGACACCACCAGCGCCGGCATCGCCGGGGGCCTGCGGGCACTGCTCGAGCACCCCGACCAACTGGCGCGGCTGCAGAACGACATGTCGCTGATGGGCACCGCCGTCGAGGAGATGATCCGCTGGGTGGTGCCGGTCAAGGAGTTCATGCGCACCGCACAGGAGGACACCGAGGTGCGCGGCGTGAAGATCGCCAAAGGCGAAGCCGTCTACCTGGCCTACATCTCGGCCAACCGCGACGAAGAGGTGTTCACCGACGGTGACAAGTTCGACGTCGGACGCGACCCCAACAAGCACCTGTCGTTCGGCTACGGCGTGCACTTCTGCCTGGGGGCGTCGCTGGCCCGCATGGAGATGAACAGCTTCTTCTCCGAGCTGATCCCGCGGATCAAGTCCATCGAACTGGCCGGCGAGCCGGAGTTGATGGCCACCACATTCGTCGGCGGCCTCAAACACCTGCCGATTCGGGTCGAGCTGATAGCTGATTTCGTCGGAGCCCCCGTGGCTGATTTCGCCTGAGCCCCTTGGGGTTTGCGGTGCACGGACAAGAATCCGTCCACCGCCTTGCGGGCGCACTCGCGGTAGTCGAAGTCGGTGAGCGTGCTGATCCGGCCGGCGACCAGTGGGCCGATCAGCAGCATGATGGCCTGCGCGCGGTCGACCTCGCCGAGTTCGGCTTGGGCGTCCGGGCTGTCGAAGATGGCGTCGAACGGGGCGCCGTACTGCTGGGCGATGCGCTCCCGCAATGTGCGGACCTCGGGACTGTCGACGGCGTCGGCCCTGCCGGGGATGTGGTCCATGTCCGGGCCCATCGCCAGCCAGTAGGTGGCCGTCAGCATCACCGGCGTCTCGGCGATCAGTTCGGCCTGCCCCTGCACCAGCGCGACCAGGCGGTCGCGTAGCGAACCGGTTTCCGGCGGCATCGGCGCCGGCGGGATGAGGCTGTTGAATGCCGCCGCGAGTAGGTCGTTGCCGCTCGGGAAGTGGCGATAGAGGGTGGCCCGGGCGACGTTGGCGCCCCGGGTGACCGCATCGACGGTGACCGCACTCGGGCCGCCGGCGCGCAGCAGCGCAGTCGCCGCATCCAGCAGCCTGGCGCGTGAACGCGCAGGTCTCGGGTCGCTGCGTCGGCCCGTCATCGTTTCCGTCCTTCCCGTGACGTTCAGTTTCGACCCTCGACGGTAACCGAAGGGAAGCGACTCAGACCACGAACTCGGCGGCGCGGTGTCCGATCATCGCGATCGTGGCGTGCGGGCCCCGGCTGGTGATCCTCGGCAGGATCGATCCGTCCACCACCCACAGTCCGTCGACGCCGCGGACCCGGCACCGCGGATCGACCACGGCGTGCTCGTCGCCGTCGGTTCCCATCGGGGCGGTGCCGCACAGGTGCTGGGAGGTCGACCACATCGGATCGCCGAGTTGGGTTGTCGCCCCGACGATCTCGGCTGCAAGCTCACAACCCCGGCGCAATGCGGCCACATCGGCGGGCTCACTGTCGTAGCGGTGCTCGATCAGCGGCGCCACGCCCGCGTCAGCCGACCCCAGGGACACCCGGCCGTGCGCAAGCGGTCTCATCAGGGCCACGCCGAGGTGGGGCCAGTCCGGCCGCCCGGCCGTTCCGTCTCCGACCATCGAGATGAATCCGCCTGTGTAGGGCCGGATTTCGATCACCCCATCCACCAGGAGCGCCTCCAGAACCGGACGGCCGGCAGCGACGGTCCAGGTGGTCGGCATCACCCACTCGGCATGGTCCCAGGTGCGTCGACCCACCGGCAGATCGACGATCGGCGTGACACCGGCCGCGCGTAGCTCGTCCGCGGGCCCGATGCCGGAGAGCATGAGCAGGTGCGCCGACTCGATGGCGCCGGCCGACAGCACGATCCGGTCGGCCGTCAGTTCGACGGAACCGGTGGGCCCACTGGCGTCGATTCCGACGGCCCGCGTGCCGAGCATCCGCACGCCGGCCACCCGGGTTGCGGTGAGCACGGTGAGGTTGGGCCGGTTCATAGCGGGTTCCAGGAAGGCCGCCCCCGGGCCGGTACGGATGCCGTCGACGATGTTCAGCGGGACCGCACCCACCCCGGGTGGAGTGTTGTCACCCACCGGTTCGGCGTTGAGGTCCGGCAGCCAGCGGAATCCCGCTGCGCGGGCTGCGTCGACGAATGTCGCTGTACTACCGACGAACTCGCCGGTGCGACGAATCCGGACCGGGCCGTCGTCGTGCTGGTCCGGGAAGTCGAGATCGGTCTCGATGGCGCGGTAGTGCCCGATGACCTCCGCCCACGACCAGCCCGGCAGCGCGGCCTCGTCGAAGTCTGCGGGCAGCGCCCGGCAGAAGTATCCGCCGTTGACCGCACCCGAGCCGCCCACGGTGGTACCCCGGACGATGTCCGAGCCGTGGTCGGCGGCCAGCTGCGTGCGGTATCGGCGAACGAGCGGGCTGGCGGCCCCGATCGGCAGCTGCAGCCCGTTGGCGGTCAGGGTCCGCACCCCGGGGTCAGCGGGGCCGAGTCCGGCCTCCACCACCGTGACGTGGCAGGCAGGGTCGGCCGACAGGCGTTCGGCGAGCACGGATCCGGCGCTTCCCGCGCCGACGATCAGAACGTCACTGTGCGTGATGTGGCCTGACCAATCCGTCGATCACGTCTTGATCTGTGGCTTGAGCGGGCGCAGCGTGCGCTCGCGCACCACGCCCCTCCAGAGCCCGGCCCCGTAGGCGAGGTCGTCGAGGCGCTTGAGCACCAGATAGGCCAGCAGACCGATCGGTTTGCCGTCACCGTCGGCGGCACGGTTGCGGGTGAACCAGTCGAGCACTCCGTCGAGCACGGCCGCGATCAGCACCGCCTGCCGGCATCGCTGCGAGATCAGTGCGGCCAGCAGAGCCAGGGGCCAGTAGTGCCGACAGATCGCGGCGGCCAGCTGACAGGCCGCGGCGCCGATACCCCGCAGGGCCAGGACCGCCACCTCGCGCATCCCGGCGTCGGTGTTCTGCATCGCCTTGGCCATCCGGCGGGTGGTCACCCCGGCGAAGACCAGGGAGGCCAGATAGCCGAAGACCGAGCCGAGGGCCATCAGCAGCCAGACCAGCAGGCTCCAGGCCGAGATCACCACCGGTGCGGTCTTGTCGGGATGACGGATCGACAACGGTGCGGCCGAACTCCCATAGAATGCTTTGCGCCCCAGCCAGTCTCGAATCTGAGTGCGGTGTTCGTGGGCGACCAGTGCGATCGGCTCGTAGCGCAGCCGGGAGCCGGACTCGATCAACCGCCAGCACAGGTCCACGTCCTCGCCGGAGTGCAGCGTCTCGTCGAAGCCGCCCACCTCGAGCAGGGCCGAGCGCCGGCAGATGATCGCCGCGCTCGGAACGTAGGACACCGGGCCGTAGGGCACCACCGGGGCCTCACGCTCGCCGAGGTCGAGGGACGACCGGACCGCTTCGTAGCGGGCGACCATCTGGTCGCTGTGACCGAGGCCGACGATGCGGGGAGCGGCCAGTGCCACCGCCGGATCGCAGAAGTGCCCGAGCAGCGCTTCGAGCCAGCCCCGGCGGGGGACCACGTCGGAGTCCAGGAAGGCGACGAAGTCGGTGTTGCACGCGGCGAGTCCGGTGTTGCGGGCGGCCGCGGGTCCCTTGCTCCGCGGGTGCCGGATGACCTCGACGTCGCACCGCGCGCCGTCGAAGTCGTGGACTGTCACCGGTACCGCTGAGCCGTCGTCGACCACCACGACCCGGATGCAGCGCAGCGACATCACCAGCCGGTAGATCCCAAAAGCGTTGTCGCGGACCGGTATCACCACGGTGACGTCCCGATGAGACGGGCCCGCCGGCCGGCCGGGGGTGCGCGACGGTGGCGTCGAGCAGCGTGCGGGCGAGTTGGGCGCTGACCGCGTCGCGCACTTCGAGCCGACCACCGTCGAGCAGGGTCTGCGCCGACGGCGCGAGCCGCAGCAGCCGGGTCGGTGAGCCGCCGAGCAGCGCCGAGCCCGCCCCCAGCGTGCGCACCCGGCGGTCGACCTGGACGGCGAACCCGTCGGGCAGCCGCGGCTGGGTCATATCAGCATCCCGTCGGCGTCCGGGCTCCACCGATCGATGCGCTGGTGACACTGCTCGACCATCCGGGCGAAGATGCGCGCGCCGTCCACCGCCGTCGCCGTCGTCGGGTCACCCAGCACACCCACCTCGCTCACCGCGGCGACTCCCCCGCGCCGCATCCGGGGCATCAGGTTGACCAGTGGCTCCTGGTTCCCGCTGCGCCAGGCTTCGCGACGGACGTCGGCCGGCGAAATATGTAGCAATACAGATGTTTCCGTGTGGCCCGCGTGGGCGTCACCGTCCTCGGCCACGCAGGGGCACCAGGCGACGTCACGTCCTTCCGACCGCAACTGGCTGACCGCCGAGCGCAGCGCCTCGAGGTTGCCGCCGTGACCGTTGACGAACACGATCCGGCGGGCCCAGCCGCAGGCCGAGCGGCCGTACTCGACCAGCACGGTCTTGAGGGCCTCGGTGCCGATCGAGACCGTCCCGGGAAAGCCTTCGTGCTCGCCGGAGGCGCCGTAGGCGATCGCGGGGGCCACCAGAAGATGATCTGGCCGTGCCCCGCGGCTGAGTTCCTCGACGGCCGCCGCGGCGACCGCTGACGCGATGCGGGTGTCGGTGTCCAGCGGCAGGTGCGGCCCGTGTTGCTCGGTCGAGCCGAGCGGAATCAAGATCGTTGGCGAGGTGTCGCGCAGCTGTCCCGATGTCGAGTGCCCCAACGCGCTCCGAAAAGCCACGGGCCGATGGTAGGCGGAATTCATCTGGTGTGCGCCAGTTGTGCGCCGATTGTTCGGGGACAAGACGGATTTCTTTCGCATTCGGGAGGTTTCAGCGCCCGCCGGGTTCACCGCCGTCCCGCCCGTCACGCCAGCACCAGCGGCGGTCAGGCCCCGGTCGGGGGCACACCCAGCGCGCGGGTGAAGCCGGGAGGCATCAGGACGTCCTCTGGGGTCAAGTCGTGGATCGACGCCTTGCCGAGGCCGCGCAGTGCCGAGTCGATGCCGCCGGTGAGGATGTCGAGCACGTTCTCCACCCCGGCCTGACCGGCGGCGCCCAGGCCCCACAGGTAGGCGCGGCCGATCATGACCGCGCGGGCGCCGAGTGCCAGCGCCTTGACGACGTCGCCGCCGCGCCGGATGCCGCCGTCGAGCAGCACCTCGATCTGGTCGCCGACCGCGTCGGCGATCGCCGGCAGCGCCCGGATCGTCGCCGGGGTGCCGTCGATGTTGTTGCCGCCGTGGTTGGACACCGAGATTGCCGAAACTCCGGCGTCCACAGCACGTTTGGCGTCATCGACGCGCATCACACCCTTGAGCATGAACGGACCGCCCCAGTACTCCCGCAGCCAGGCGATGTCCTCCCAGGTCGGCGGCGGCGTGCCCATCCACTGGCCGTAGACGTCGAAGAAGGGCGGGCCGGGTTCGCCCTTGGCGGCCTGGTTCGGCACACTCAGCGCCGGCGGATGCAGGGTCTTGGCCCATTCCAGGAACCAGCTGGGTCGCGTCAGGCCCTCCGGCATCATCTTGATGATGGTGCGAAGGTCCATCCGCTCCGGGATCTTGGGGCTGCCCCAGTCCCGGCCGTGCGAGAAGCTCCAGTCGGTGGTGACGATCAGCCCGACCGCACCCGCCGCCTTGGCCCGGTCGGCCCGCGCCGCGATGGCGTCGCGATCGCCCAGCCAGTAGATCTGGAAGAAGGTCTTGGGGTTGGCGGCGACGACCTCTTCGATCGGCTTGCTGGCGAACGAGGACAGCCCCATCGCCGTGCCGCGGGCGGCAGCGGCGCGGGCCACCGCCACCTCGCCGTCCGGGTGGACGGCCTGCACACCGGTCGGCGAGATCAGCACCGGCATCGAAACCTCTTGACCCATCACGGTTGTTGCGAGATCACGCTTCTCACAGGCGCCGATCACGTGCGGGGCGAAACCCAACTCACCGAACGCCTCGACGTTGTCGGAGACGCGTCAGGCCCTTCTCGCTGCCGGCCAGCAGCGCGGAGTATGCGGACTTGGGCAGGCGCTTCTTGGCGCGCTGCTGGGCGATCGAGACGGTTTCGAACCAGGTATCACGTGCCATGACTAGATCGGACTTTCGTTGCAGGGCTTGGCCGGCGGTCGCGTGGACAGGGTCAGCATGATGGGCTTGCCGCGGGAGTGGTCGGCGCTCGGGCGCGGCTTGTCGCGATCGCCGGCCAGCGCGGGAGCGCCGTAGCCCTCGACGCATTCGGGGTCGGGACCGTCGAGCGGAAGGCCGGTGAAGAACTTCGCCGCCATGCAGCCGCCACGGCAGCTGTCGTAATGTCCGCAGCTGCCGCAGGCACCGGCGGACTGCGGCTCGCGCAGCTCGCGGAACAGCGGCGCGTTCTTCCAGACGTCTGATGCGAAACCGCCGTCGGACACGATGTTTCCGGCCAGGAACCGGTCGTGGATGGCGAACGGGCAGGCGTAGACGTCGCCGACCGGGTCGATCAGGCACACCACCCGTCCGGCGCCGCACATGTTCAGGCCGGCCAGTGCACCGGGCTCGCCGAGGCCGGCGAGGTGGAAGAACGAGTCGCCGGTGAGCACCCGGTCCCCCTTGGCCACCAGCCAGTCGTACAGCTGCACCTGCTGTTCGGCGGTGGGATGAAGCTCGTCCCAGACGTCGGCGCCACGGCCGGAGGGACGCAGTCGGGTGATGCGCAGGGTGGCGCCGTACCGGTCGGCGAGCGCCTTGAAGTCGTCGAGCTGGTCGACGTTGTGGCGGGTGACCACCACGGAGATCTTGGCGTCGGAGAAGCCGGCGGCGGCCAGGTTCTCCAGCGCGCGCACCGCCATCTCGAACGAGCCTTCGCCGCGGACGGCGTCGTTGACCTCAGCGGTGGCGCCGTCCAGCGAGATCTGCACGTCGACGTAGTCGCTGGCGGCCAGCCGGGACGCCACCTCGGGTGTGATGCGAACGCCGTTGGTGGAGAACTTCACCCCGACGTGGTGGGCGGTGGCGTAGTCCACCAGCTCCCAGAAGTCCGGGCGCACAGTGGGTTCGCCGCCGCCGATGTTCACGTAGAACACCTGCATGCGCTCGAGTTCGTCGATGATGGACTTGCACTGCGCGGTGGACAGCTCACGCGGGTCGCGCTTGCCCGACGAGGACAGGCAGTGCACGCACGCCAGGTTGCAGGCGTAGGTCAGCTCCCAGGTCAGGCAGATCGGCGCGTCCAGACCGCGCTCGAACTGCTCGATCAACCGGGGTACCGGTGCCACAGAGGTCATTGGGAATCCTTGCAGATCAACATGTTCGACGTCACCAGCACGGCCAGCGCGTGCAGGTACGGCGGCTCGGCTTGTTCGTCGACACCGGCGGCCCGCAACGCCGAGTGGGCGTCGGGGTGTTCGGCCAGCGACTCGATGACGGCCAGGATCGTGCGGTTCTTCAGGAACGACAGCTTCCGGGTGCCGAAGTGGTAGAGCAGCGCGCCGAACGGCTCCGGGCGCACCGCTACCTGCGGGTGCAGACGCCAGCTGCGGGCCGGGTCGAAATCCGACCCGGCCACAGCCGGATCGCCCACAGCGTGGGCGGGCACGGTCAGTAGACCCCGCACATCCCGTCGATCGAGACCTCTTCGACGAGGGTCTCGGTCACCAGTTCGGTCTCCACCTCGGTGTTCTGGCTCGGCTCCATGAAAAGCGCCCTTTCTCGGCCTGGGTTCTCGACAATTGTGATCGAGATCGCAAGAATATGGCATCGAGTGCCGAAAAGGAAGGGGCCGGTCGATGGCGGGTTCGCGGCCGGGGGCCCGGGTCGGTCGGCGGCGTTCGACCACCCAGGACCACATCACCGACGTCGCGCTCGACCTGTTCGCCACCTACGGCTTCGGGGACGTCAGCGTCGACGACGTCGCGCAGGCCTCCGGCATCGCGCGGCGGACGCTGTTCCGCTACTACCCGTCGAAGAACGCCATCCCCTGGGGCGACTTCGACTCGCACCTGCAGCACTTCCGCGATCTGTTCGACCAGGCCGGTCCCGAGGTGCCGATCAGCGCGGCACTGCGCTCGGCGCTGCTGGCGTTCAACACCTTTGACGACTCGGAGACCGAGCGGCACCGCCAGCGGATGCGGGTCATCCTGCAGACCGCCGAGTTGCAGGCGCACTCGATGACGATGTACGCGGGATGGCGCGGCGTGGTCGCGGCCTTCGTCGCCGCACGCATCGGCGCCAAGCCCGCCGACCTGGTGCCGCAGTCCGTCGGCTGGCTGATGCTCGGCGTCGCGCTGTCGGCCTACGAGTACTGGCTCGGCGACGAGGCGGTGGCGTTGCCGCAAGCACTCGGTGACGCGTTCGACGCCGTCGCACACGGCTCGACGGACTCGACCGCCGCTGAGCCGTCGATGTGCGTGACGGCTCGACTGCGCGTCAGCGGCGGCATCCGGCCCGAATTTCGCCATGGCGCCCTGAATGCACGTCGATCGAATTCTGCGCCACCCCGTCGGAGTTCGGCCGCCCACGACGACGATAGGGGTGTGAGCGCGCAACCGGACCACACCGACGCCCCGCGCCGGCTGCTCGAGTTGTACGACGACGCGCTGCCCGTCGTCTACGGCTACTTCGTCCGCCGGTGCGCCGACCGGGCCACCGCCGAGGACCTCACGTCGGAGACGTTCCTGGCGGCGATGGACGCCGCTCGTCGGCCGCAGCCGCCACCGATGGCGGTGCCCTGGCTACTGGGCGTGGCCCGGCACAAGCTCGCCGACCACTACCGGCGCCGCCAGACCCGCGACACCCTGACCGTCGCCGAGGTGCCGGAGGTGGACCCGGCCGACGACTGGGACGCCGAACTGGACCGGATCGTGGCCGAGAGTGTGCTGGCGCGGCTGTCCGATGCGCATCGGGCGGTGCTGGCGTTGCGCTACATGGACGACTGCTCGGTGCCCGAGTGCGCGCAGCTGCTCGGCCGCACCGTGCACGCCACCGAGGCGCTGCTGGTCCGGGCCCGCCGGGCCTTCAGGAATCTCTACCCGGAAGGAGGCGTCTGATGACCGATCCCCTGCAGGTCTTGACACGCCGAAGACCTTCCCGTACAGCCCGATCCGGAGTTCGCCGCGCGGTTGCGCGCACGGCTGGAGTCGGCACTGTCCTTTCCACCGGGAGCACAAGGAGTTGTCATGAGCGGAACCACCACGCCCGTCGTCGAACCGCCACGGCCGGCCGCCCTGCCGTACCTCACGGTCGGCGACGCCCGGGCGGCCATCGCCTGGTACCGCGACGCGTTCGGCGCCGAAGTCAGCGGCGAACCGATCGTGATGGACGACCAGCGCATCGGCCACGCCGAACTGCGGATCGCCGACGGCGTTCTCTACCTCGCCGACGAGTTCGCCGAGATCGGGCTGAGGGCACCTACACCGGGCTCGACGTCGGTCAGCCTCATGCTGCACGTCGCCGACACCGACGCCGCGCTGGCCCGCGCCCGCGGCCATGGCGCCCAGGTGGAGCGCGAGCCCTACGAAGCCCACGGATCGCGCTCCGCCACGATCCGCGACCCGTTCGGCCATCGCTGGATGCTCAGCGGCCCGGTCGCGCGAGGTCTAGCCGAGGACGTCGGAGATCGGCGCGCCGGAGGCGATCTTGGCGCGGCTCTTCATGACCTTGCCCGGCATGCCGCCGCCGACCACACCGGCCACCACGCCGTCGCGCTCGTAGTAGGCCAGGAACTTGCGGCCGTCGTCCTCGACGAGGTGGACGACATCGGTGGCCTCCGGCTCGCCGAGGCACTGGATCTTGACGTCGTACTGGTCGCTCCAGAAGTACGGCACGACGACGACGTCGGGTGCCTCCTGGCCGAGTGATCGCCGGCACGACGACCCGGGCCTGCTCGGCGACATTGCTCCAATGCTCAACGCGCGCTTGATGACCCGTCGCATCGCGCCAGGAGGCGACATCGCCGAGCGCCCACACGCCTGCCGCGCTGGTGCGGCCGGCCTCGTCACAGATCACGCCGTTGTCGACCTCGACGCCGCTGCCGTCCAGCCAGTCGGTGGCCGGGCGAGACCCGATGCCGACGACCACCAGATCGGCCGCCAGCTCGCTGCCGTCGCTGAGCACCACGGTGCTCACGTGGCCGTTCTCGCCGCGCACCTCGGCCACCCCGACGCCGGTGCGCACGTCGACGCCCTCGGCGCGGTGCAGCCGGGTCACCAGGTTGCCCACCTGCTCGCCCAGCACCGAGGCCAGCGGCGCCGGCTGCGGCTCCACCAGCACCACGTCGACACCGAGCTTGCGCAGGCTCGCGGCGACCTCGCAGCCGATGAAGCCGGCGCCGATGATCACCGCGTGCCGCGCCGATCGCCGCGTGTGCGCGAAGGGCCAGCGCCTCGTCGAGTGAACGCAGTACCCGGATGCCCTCCAGGTCGGGGAACGACGGAATGCGCTTGGGCACCAGGCCCGTCGCGATCACCAGATCGTCGTAGCCCAGCACCGAGCCGTCGGCGAGGGTCAGCGTGCTGCGCGGCGGTGTCCAGCGATGCGGCCGCACTGCCCAGACGCAGGGTGATGTTGTTCTCGTCGTAGAACTCGGCGGGTTTGAGCGTCACGTCGTCGAGATCGGCATGCAGCACGTCCTTGGACAGCGGCGGCCGGTCGTACGGGCAGGTGCGCCTCGTCGCTGACGATGGTGACCGGGCCGGTGTACTCCGCCTTGCGCAATTGTTCGGCGGTGCGGGTGGCGGCCAGGCCGCCGCCGACGATGACGATGCCCTTTTCGGGGCCGTTCACGTGCTCACGTGGTGTTCTTACCCGATCGCCGCGCGAATGTGTTGCCCAGCCCGTCCTTACCGACCGACCGGTTAGGGGGGTGACCGGTCGATCAGGTTGGACAACACCACGATGCTCTCGCTTCGCTCGATGTCGGCGACTCGAGCGGATGCGCTCCAAGCGCGGCCTCGAGATGGCGCATGTCGCGGGCCAGTACGTGCAGGATCGCATCCGAGGTACCGGTCACGGTGGCGGCGCTGATCACCTCCGGGATGTCAATCCAGGCCGCCCGCAACTGATCCGGCGCGATCGTGCCGTGGCAGTACACCTGAACGTAGGCCTCGGTGTTCCAGCCCAGCGCGCTGCGGTCGATGACCGTGGTGAACCCGCGGATGACGCCGTTGTCGAGCATCCGGTCCACCCGGCGTTTGACCGCCGGCGCCGACAGGTTCACCCGGGCGCCGATCTCGGCGAACGTGGCCCGCGCATGCTCGGCCAGCTCGGCGAGAATGCGCTCGTCGGTGTCGTCCAGACGGTCCATCTGAGCCCCTTCCAGCCCTCTGCGCAACAAATCACCGCCATAGTAGCCCTGACGCAACAGATCGACCATCAACAAGCAATGAGTATCGATTGATTGCGTCCAGCGCTGCCCATATCGTTGATTTCATGACGATATCCCCCGATGTCGCCGCCTCGACCAGGCCGCGCGTGCGCACCCAGCGGGTGCGCCACTACGTCATGACCCGGCCGACGTTCTTCACCGTCGAGTACGCGATCAACCCGTGGATGGACCCCGGCACCCGGGTCGACCCCGAACTCGCCGTCGCCCAGTGGGAGACCCTGCGCGAGACCTACCGCAGCCTCGGCCACACCGTCGACCTCGTCGACCCGGTTCCGGGCCTGCCGGACATGGTCTTTGCCGCCAACGCCGGTCTGATCATCAACGGCGCGGCCATCGTCGCCCGCTTCAAGCATGCCGAGCGCGACGGCGAATCCGTCGCCTACGCCAGCTGGATGGACGGCCGCGGACACCAGCCGGTCAGCACCCGCCACGTCAACGAGGGCCAGGGCGATCTGCTCGTCGTCGGCTCGATGATCCTGGCGGGCACCGGTTTTCGCACCGACCCGCAGGCGCACTTCGAGGTCGCCGCGATCACCGGCATGCCGGTGATCTCACTGGAGCTGGTCGACCCCCGCTTCTACCACCTCGACACCGCGCTGACGGTGCTCGACGACACCACCATCGCCTACTACCCGCCGGCGTTCACCGATCGCGCCCGTGCCCAGCTGCAACTGTTGTTCCCCGACGCCATCGAGGTGTCGAGCACCGACGCCTACGTGCTCGGGCTCAACGCGGTGTCCGACGGCAAGCACGTCGTGCACCCGGCACAGGCCACCGGCTTCGCCGAACAGCTGTACCACGCCGGATTCCATCCGATCGGTGTCGATCTGTCCGAACTGCTCAAGGGTGGCGGTTCGGTGAAATGCTGCACTTTGGAGGTATTTTCATGACCATGGCCGACACCGTCCAGAGCGCGCTGCCGCCGGCGACCGCCGCCGCGATCGCCCTCGACGACACCTACGCGGCGCGCAACTACTCGCCGCTGCCGGTGGTGGCCACCAGCGCCCGCGGGGCGTGGATCACCGACGTCGAGGGCCGCCGCTACCTGGACTGTCTGGCGGCCTACTCGGCGGTCAACTTCGGCCACCACAACGACGAGATCATCGCCACCGCCCACCGTCAGCTCGACGCCGTGACCCTGATCAGCCGGGCGTTCCACTCCGACCAGCTGGGCCCGTTCTGCGCCGCGCTGGCACGGTTGTGCGGCAAGGACATGGTGCTGCCGATGAACAGCGGCGCCGAGGCCGTCGAGAGCGGTCTCAAGGTGGCCCGGAAGTGGGGCGCCGACGTCAAGGGCGTCCCCGAGGGCATGGCCAACATCATCGTGGCGGACAACAACTTCCACGGCCGCACGATCAGCATCGTCAGCTTCTCCTCCGACGAGACCGCCCGCGGCGGGTTCGGCCCCTTCACGCCGGGATTCCGGTCGGTGCCGTTCGGTGACGCCGACGCGGTCGCGGCCGCCATCGACGAGCACACGGTCGCGGTGCTGGTCGAACCCATCCAGGGTGAGGCCGGCATCATCGTTCCGCCCGACGACTACCTGCCGCGGCTGCGCCAGCTGTGCACCCGCAACAACGTGCTGCTGATCGCCGATGAGATCCAGTCCGGCCTGGCCCGCACCGGGCACACCTTCGCCTGCGACCACTGGGGCGTGGTGCCCGACATCTACCTGCTCGGCAAGGCACTCGGCGGCGGTGTCGTACCGCTGTCGGCGGTGGTGGCCGACCGCGACGTCCTCGGTGTGCTCAACCCCGGCGAGCACGGCTCGACCTTCGGCGGCAACCCGCTGGCCACGGCCGTCGGGTCCACGGTGGTCGAGATCCTCGAGCGTGGCGAATTCCAGTCCCGCTCAGCAGAATTGGGCCTACATCTGCACGCCCGGCTGCGCTCGCTGATCGGCCACGGCGTGCTCGCCGTGCGCGGCATGGGGCTGTGGGCCGGGGTGGACATCGACACCCGGCTCGGGACCGGCAAGAAGCTGAGCCTGGCGCTGGCCGAGCGCGGCGTCCTGGTCAAGGACACCCACGGCTCGACCCTGCGGTTCGCCCCGCCGCTGGTCATCACCGCCGAAGAAATCGATTGGGCTGTTGATCAGTTCGCAAGCGTGCTGGCCGAGGCAGGCTCATAATCGGCTAAATCCGCGACGCAGGAGGCGCCCATGACGGCCCCATCGATCAGCCTGACCGAACAGATGCTGCGTCGACGGCCCGTCATCGGAGCCCCCGTCGCACACGGTGCCTCCGACCACCTGAAACGCACGATCGGCACCTTCCAGCTGACGATGTTCGGCGTCGGCGCCACCGTGGGCACCGGCATCTTCTTCGTGCTGTCGGTCGCCGTCCCGGGCGCCGGGCCGGCCGTGGTGGTCTCGTTCATCATCGCGGGCATCGCCGCCGGGCTGGCCGCCATCTGCTACGCCGAACTGGCCTCGGCGGTGCCGGTTTCGGGCTCGACGTATTCCTACGCCTACACCACACTCGGCGAGTTCGTGGCCATGGGCGTCGCCGCCTGTCTGCTGCTGGAATACGGCGTGTCGATCGCCGCGGTGGCAGTGGGCTGGAGCGGCTACCTCAACAAGCTGCTGGACAACCTGTTCGGCGTCCAGATACCGCACGCACTGACGGCGGCGCCGTGGGACTCCGATCCCGGCTGGCTCAACCTGCCGGCCATCGTCCTCATCGTGATGTGCGCGCTGCTGCTGATCCGCGGTGCCAGCGAGTCCGCAGCGGTGAACACGGTCATGGTCGTGATCAAGCTCGGCGTCCTGGCGATGTTCGCGATCATCGCGTTCACCGCCTTCCAGGCCGACCGGTTCGCCGACTTCGCGCCGTTCGGGGTCGCGGGCATCGGCTCGGCGGCCGGCACGATCTTCTTCTCCTACATCGGACTGGATGCCGTCTCGACCGCCGGTGACGAGGTCAAGGACCCTCAGCGCACGATGCCCAAGGCGATCATCGCGGCACTGCTGATCGTCACCAGCGTCTACGTCCTGGTCGCCGTCGCCGCCCTGGGCACCCAGCCCTGGCAGGAGTTCGAGAACCAGGAGGAGGCGGGCCTGGCCACCATCCTGGACAACGTCACCGGAAGTACCTGGGCCAGTACGGTTCTCGCCGCCGGCGCGGTGATCTCGATCTTCTCGGTGACCCTGGTGGTGATGTACGGCCAGACCCGAATCCTGTTCGCCATGGGCCGCGACGGCCTGCTGCCGGCGCGGTTCGCCAAGGTCAACCCGAAAACCATGACGCCGGTGGGCAACACCGTCATCGTCGCGGTCATCGTCTCGATCCTCGCCGGACTCGTCCCCCTGGACAAGCTTGCCGACATGGTGTCCATCGGCACCCTGGTGGCGTTCATGATCGTCTCGCTCGGCGTGATCATCCTTCGGGTCCGCGAGCCGGATCTGCCGCGCGGCTTCAAGGTGCCGGGCTACCCCGTGACACCCGTGCTGGCGATCCTGGCGTGCGGCTACATCCTCTACAGCCTGCACTGGTACACCTGGATCGCGTTCAGCGGCTGGGTGACGGTCGCGCTGATCTACTACTTGCTGTGGAGTCGGCACCACAGCGCGTTGAACGACGGTGGTGACGGTGTGATCGCCACCGCCGCACCGGGTGTCGAGGATGTCGAGGTCGTCACCCCGCCGCGGGACGCGCCGTGACGGTCGTCGTCGGCTATCTGGCCGGCAAGAGCGGAACCGCGCCGCTGCACCTGGCGGTCGGGCGCGGCCCGCACGCTGCGCACGTCGCTGACGGTGGTGACCATCGTGCCCAAACCGTGGACCACGCCGTCACCCGCCCGCGTCGATGCCGAATACGCCTCCTGGGCAGACCAACTCGCCGCCGACTCCGCCAAGGAGGCGCAACGCTATCTGTCGGCCCTGTCCGACGGCCTGCGAGATCGCCTACCACAGCCACGCCCACCGCTCGGTGTCCGGCGGACTGGTCGAGGTGGTCGACGAACTCGGTGCCGACCTGCTGGTGCTCGGCTCCTCGGCCAACGGTCAGCTCGGTCAGGTCGTCGTCGGGTCGACCGCCGACCGGCTGCTGCACTCCTCGCCGGTGCCGTTGGCGATCGCGCCGCGCGGCTACCGCGGCGCCCGCACCGGCGTGCTGACCCGCATCACGTGCGGATACCCCGGCACCCCGGAGTCGGTCGACGTGGTCAGGCGGATCGCCGATCTGGCCAAGCGACTGGAGGTCCCGCTGCGGGTGATCACCTTCGCGGTGCGCGGCCGCACCATGTATCCGCCGGAAGTCGGTCTGCACGCCGAGGATTCGATCCTGGCGGCGTGGGAGACGAGCGCCCGCGAGATGCTGGCGCGGCTGCGCACCGACGGCGTCGTCGGCGACGACGTCGCGCTTCAGGTGGTCAGCGGCAACGGCTGGGATCAGGCGCTGGACGCCGCCGAATGGGAGCGACGGCGAGGTTCTCGCGCTGGGCACCTCACCGCGCGGCGACATCGCCCGGGTGTTCCTCGGGTCGCGCGGCACGAAGATCATGCGGCACAGCCCCGTTCCGGTTCTGGTGCTGCCCGGGTCTAGTACTTCATCACGCCGCGGTCGACGCTGATCTGCGAGCCGGACAGCGTCGCCGAGTTGTCGCCGGCCAGCCACGCCACGACGTCGGCGACCTCCTCGACGCTCATGAAGTCCGACCGCTTGCCGGTGGCGCTCTGGCCGACCGGAAGGTACGGCATCGGCGCGAACGCGTTCAGATAGCTGGGATGGGCGGCGAACACCGCCATCATGGCGTCGTTCTCGGTCATCGGGGTGGCCACCGAGTAGGGGTGGATCGAGTTCACCCGGATGCCGTACTGACCCGCTTCCAGCGCAAGGGAATTCGTCAGCGCGGTCAGCCCGTGCTTGGAGGCCGCGTAGTGGCTGTTGCCGGGGGTGGCCTTCACTCCGGCCGACGAACTCACGACGATGATGGAGCCGCCGTTGCCTGCCTCGATCATCGCGGGCACGACAGCGCGCAGGGTGCGCCAGGTGCCGGTGAGGTTGGTGTCGATGACGGTGTTCCACTGCTCGTCGGTCAGTTCCCACACCCGGCCCCAGGACAGCACACCGGCGTTGGCGACGAGAACGTCGAGCCGCCCGAACTGTTCGACACCGTCGGCCACCAGCTGGCGCACGGCGGCGTCGTCGCGGATGTCGACCTCCCGGGCGAGCACCTTGCGGCCCTCGGCCTCGACCTGCCGCACGGTCTCCGCCAGATCCTCGGGAGTGGTGCCGGGATAGGGAATGGTGTCCGAGACCGGTGCGCAGATGTCGGAGACGATGACGTCGGCGCCCTCGCGTGCCAGCCGCACGGCGTGCGCCCGGCCCTGTCCGCGGGCGGCACCCGTCACGAATGCCACTCGTCCCTCGAGGGTTCCCGTCGCTCCAGCCATCAGCGTCCTTTCGATCAGCCCACGTCAGGCTAGCAAGAGAACTGAAACGTGTTCTAGATGGCCCCGGCGCTCGCTACCGTGGTCACATGACCACGACCCGAAAGATTCTCTGCGGCATCTATGCGGCGATCGCGGCCGCAGCGCTGGTTGCGACCTGGACCCAGAACGCGGCCTACCTCGGCAGCCGGACCGGGTTCTTGAAGGACTTCCTGGCCGACCTGAAGGTCAACCCCGGCGTCGCGGTCGATCACCGTCGACATCCTGCTGTTCTTCTTGGCCGCGGCGATCTTCATGGTGATCGAGGCCCGCAAGATCGGCGTGCCCTTTCGTCTGGGCGTACATCGTCGGCGGCATGCTCATCGCGATCAGCGTCACCTTCCCGCTGTTCCTGATCGCCCGCGAGCGCAAACTGGCCGCCACCGACGAGCCCGGACTGAAGTCGCTGGACGTGATCCTGTTGGTCGTCTTCGCGGCGATGGCCGCCAGCCGGAGTGGTGTTCACCGCGTCGAGCTGACCGCGCGGCTGAGCCCTCAGTAGTCGATCGGGTCGCGGATGATGGGGCAGGTCATGCAATGGCCGCCGCCACGTCCGCGCCCCAACTCGGCGCCGACGATCGTGATCACCTCGATGCCCGCCTTGCGCAGCATCGCATTGGTGTGGGTGTTGCGGTCGTAGGCGAACACCACACCCGGCTGACACGGCAACCAGGTTGTTGCCGCTGTCCCACTGCTGGCGCTCGGAATCGTAAGCCGTGCCGCCGGTTTCGACCACTCGCAACTCGGGCAGGCCGAGCGATGCGGCGACCACTTCCACGAACGGCTTGTTCTCCTCGATGACCTCCAGTCCCGGCGCCGTGTCACTGGGTACCAGGGTGAAAGCTTCGATCCTGTCGACGATTTCGGGGTAGATCGTCACCACATCCCGGTCGGCGAAGGTGAACACCGTGTCCAGGTGCATCGCCGCGCGCAGCTTCGGCATCCCCGCGACGATGACCTTCTCTGCACCGCCCTCGGCGAACAGTGTCGCCGCGACCTGCGTGATGGCCTGGCGGGACGTGCGTTCGCTCATGCCGATCAGCACCACGCCGTTGCCGGGGACCAGTACGTCGCCGCCCTCGATGGTGGCCATCCCCCACGTCTCCTCCGGATCGCCCCACCACACCTTGGAGCCGACGAAGTCGGGGTGGAACTCGTAGATGGCCTTCATCAACAACGTCTCGTCGTGGCGGGCCGGCCAGAACAACGGATTCAGCGTCAGGCCGCCGTAGATCCAGCAGGTGGTGTCGCGGGTGTAGAGCGTGTTGGGCAACGGCGGCAGCAGGTACTCGGTGACGCCGGTCGCCTCGCGCGGCCAACGCACGAAAGCCCGACCGCACATCCGAAGGCAGGTCGCGGGTGGACATACCGCCGATCAGGAACTCGGCCAGCCGTCGTGGTTCCAGCGAATCCAGGTAGGACGCGGGTCTCGTCGACAAGGCCGAAACCGACGTCGTTGGGCACGATTTCGCGATCCAGCAGCCAGGCCTTGGCCTCGGGATTGGCTCATCGTCTCGGTGAGCACGTTGTGCAGCTCGACGACGTCGACGCCCCGATCACGCATCTTGGAGACGAAGTCGAAGTGGTCGCGTCGGGCGTTCTGCACCCACAGCACGTCGTCGAACAACAGGTCGTCGCAGTTCGTCGGGGTCAGGCGCTCGTGCGCGAGGCCCGGTGAGCACACCAGCACCTTGTGCAGTGTGCCGACCTCGGAGTGAACTCCGTAGGCGGCGGACGGCTTGGTCATGTCGATCCCTTTCGATGACTAGATCTGAATAGCGCCGGTGGCCAGCGACACCACGCCCGCGACCGCTCCCGCCACGATGACTGCGAACAACACTGCCTCGGCGGGGCTGAACACCCGAAGATTACGTTCCCGGCGGGCGATGACGTAGAGCCCGGCTCCCGCCGCGTACAGGATGCACGACAGCAGCAGCTTGTCGAGCCCTGCGGCATAGATCAGGAACAGCGTGTAGAACGTGGCGATACCGGCCACCACGGCGTCGCTGCGCAGCGCTCGACCGTTCTCATAGGTCTCCCGCGTCACCGTCAGCTTCACCGCGTAGGCGGCTGCGAGAAGGTACGGGATCAGCGACAGCGCCGCGGTGAGGTCGAGCATGAAGTTCAGCGCGTCGGAGGTGAACAGCAGCAGAATCAGCAACAGCTGCACCAGGCCGCGCGGCCAACACCAGAGCCACCACCGGCGCACCCTTGCTGTTGGTGCGCGCCAGGAAGCGGGGCATATCGTCGGCTTTCGCCGGGATGTAGAGGATCTCCGCGGCCATCAGCGACCACGCCAGGTAAGCCCCCAGCACCGACAACACGACGCCGACCCGGATGAGGGTCGAACCCCACGGCCCCACAATCGATTCCAGCACCGAGGCCATCGAAGGCTGGGAGACACCAGCCAACTCCTGCTGCGGCAGCACGCCGTAGGACAACAACGTGACCAGCGCGAAAACGCTGAGGACGGAAAGGAAGCCGATAACCGTGGCTCGCCCCACGTCCTCGCGCTTCTTGGCGAACCGCGAGTACACGCTGGCGCCCTCGATGCCGAGGAAGACGAACACCGTGATCAGCATGGTGCCCTTGGCCTGCTCGAAGATCGAGGACAGCGAATACTCGCCCGTGCCGCCCCAGAAGTTGTCGACGAAAACCCCGCCCTTGAAGGCAATGGCGGCAACGACGATGAACACCAGGATCGGTACGACCTTGGCGATCGTCGCGATCCGGTTGATCACTGCCGCCTCTTTGACCCCGCGCAGGATCAGGTAGCAGAACAGCCACACCCCGACCGACGAGGCCAGGACCGCGATCACGGTGTCACCGGCGCCGAGTGCGGGGAACAGCGCGCTCGTGGTGGTCATGATGACGACCCAGTACGACGTGTTGCCCGCACACGACGACGCCCAGAACCCGAAGGCCGAGTTGAAGCCGACGTAGTCGCCGAAACCGGCCTTGGCGTAGGCGTAGATGCCGGCGTCCAGATCGGGTTTGCGGGTGGCCAGGCGCTGAAAGACGAAGGCCAGCATCAGCATTCCGGTGCCCGCGATGGTCCAGGCGATGATCGCGCCGAGCACGCCGGTCTCGGTTCCGAAGCGCCGCGGCAGCAGGAAGACCCCTGAGCCGATCATCGACCCGACCACCATGGCGGTCAGGGTCGGCAGGCTGACCTTGTCGTGGCTGCGTGGTCGTCGACTCAGTGGTGGTCATCGACAACCCCTCCTCATCGCTGAGACGCACCGCCGCACAGCGCCGCTATCGTAGCGCCGCGCGGAGCCGACTTCCGGCATCAGCCGGATGCGTCAGAGTTCGGACAAGATCTGCTGGCGCTTCTTGGTGTACTCGTCATCGGTGATCGTGCCGGTGGCGCGCAATGTCTCGAGTTCCTGCAGACGCTGGGCCGTGGTCTGCCCCGGCGGCGGGGCCATGAACGGCGCCGGCATCGGCGGGGCGGGCGGTGGCGCCGGAGCGGCTGCGGCCGGCTGCGCGGCCCCCGCCCGGCGCACGATGTCGAGCACCTGCTCGCGCACCACCGGGTTGGAGCGGATGTCGATCGTGCCGTCCATCGGGATGCCGTTGGCCCGCAGGATCTGCATGATCTGCATCAGCGGCCCGGCCTGGCCGCGCAGATCGTAGGTCCGTCCGTCTCTGTCGGACGTGAACTGGGCGGGAACCACGCCGGCGATCAATGCGCTTGCGTTCCAGTCGATCTCGTACTTCTGAGTGGCGGGATCGACGAGCGCCACCAGCTTGTGCGCGTTGAGGATCTGCATGCGCGTCGGACTGGACGCCATGGTCTCCTGGGTGTCGAAGCCCGCCTGGCCGGGGACGTCGAAGTGCAGGTTCACCTTGATCATCTGCTGGTTGTTGACGAACCAGGAGGTGTCCGAGATCCCGGTGATCTGGGCCAGCACCAGCACGCCGGTTTGCGTCAGTTGTTGGTGAGTGGCCGCGGATTTGGTGCCGGCGGCGGTCAGCCACAGCGCGACCAGCACGTCGGCGGCGGTGATCAGCAAGCCGACCCAGAACATCCAGCCGATGTACGGACGGGCGAACGGCCCCAGTGCGAAGTACACGATCAGGAAGATCGGACCGACCAGACCGCCGAACAGCAGCACCGTCATCTGCGCCTTGAGATAACGCCCCAACATTCGCCGTCCTCCTTGTCGACCAGTGGATGACGGGAGTCAGACTAACGCCAACTCGGCGAGTTCGGGCCGACAGCTGCCGTACAGCGGCGGCAAGAACTGTCCGAACAGTGGCAACGGCTGGATCTCACCGAAGAACTGCCCGACCCTCGGGCGCCGGCGTAACCGGTGCCGTCGACGGTGCGACCACCGCAGTGCTCACCGGCGGTACGGCGACCGGCGTCCGGCGGTGTGGGACGGCGGCACTGGATTGGCTGACCACCAGGACCGCGGCGACGATTGCCGCGAGCACCGCGAGAAGTGCTGCGCCGCCGGCCACCGTCGGCAGCGAGTAGACCCGTTCCCGGACGTCGTCGTCGTCCACGTCCCCATCCCCCGTGCTCGCAAGATGCCGAACTCTAGCACCGGTCCCGAGTCCGGAAAACGAAAACGGCGCCCACCCGAAGGTGGACGCCGCTCTCGTGCAGCTGGTACTAGATACTCAGATCATTGGTAGGCGGAGCCTACTTGTTGATCTTGGTAACCCGGCCGGCGCCGACGGTACGGCCGCCCTCGCGGATCGCGAAGCGCAGGCCCTCGTCCATGGCGACAGGCTGGATCAGCTTCACCGAGATGTCGGTGTTGTCGCCGGGCATGACCATCTCCGTGCCCTCCGGCAACGTGACAACGCCGGTCACGTCGGTGGTGCGGAAGTAGAACTGCGGACGGTAGTTGTTGAAGAACGGCGTGTGCCGGCCGCCCTCGTCCTTGGACAGGATGTAGACGCTGCCCTCGAACTCGGTGTGCGGCGTGGTGGTGCCGGGCTTCACGACGACCTGGCCGCGCTCGACGTCCTCGCGCTTGACGCCACGGACCAGCAGACCGACGTTGTCGCCGGCCTGACCCTGGTCGAGCAGCTTGCGGAACATCTCGACACCGGTGACCGTGGTCTTGGTGGTCTCCGGACGGATGCCGACGATCTCGACCTCTTCGTTCACGTTGATCACGCCACGCTCGACGCGACCGGTGACCACGGTGCCGCGGCCGGTGATGGTGAAGACGTCCTCGACGGGCATCAGGAACGGCTTGTCGGTCTCGCGGACCGGGTCCGGGATCGACTCGTCGACGGCGTCCATCAGTTCCTCGACGCTCTTGACCCACTTCGGGTCGCCTTCGAGGGCCTTGAGCGCGGACACCCGGATCACCGGGGCGTCCTCGTCGAACTCCTGGGCGGCCAGCAGTTCGCGGACCTCCATCTCGACGAGCTCGAGGAGCTCCTCGTCGTCGACCATGTCGGCCTTGTTCAGCGCCACCAGGATGTAGGGGACGCCGACCTGGCGGGCCAGCAGCACGTGCTCACGGGTCTGCGGCATGGGGCCGTCGGTGGCGGCGACCACCAGGATTGCGCCGTCCATCTGGGCGGCACCGGTGATCATGTTCTTGATGTAGTCAGCGTGACCGGGGGCGTCGACGTGCGCGTAGTGACGCTTCTCGGTCTGGTACTCAACATGCGAGATGTTGATCGTGATACCGCGCTGACGCTCCTCGGGCGCATTGTCGATCTGGTCGAATGCACGCGACTCGTTCAAATCGGGGTACTTGTCGTGCAGAACCTTGGTGATAGCCGCGGTCAGCGTGGTCTTGCCGTGGTCAACGTGACCAATGGTCCCGATGTTGACGTGCGGCTTCGTCCGCTCGAACTTCGCCTTCGCCACTTCTGTGTCCTCCTGGACTGTTGGTGCTTTTAAAGCAGTGTTGATGTTTTTCAGTTGTGTGGTCCGCCAAGCCGGCGGGCCAGCGCTGCTACTACTGACTGACCCGTCGCCTTCGCGATGATCTCCTTCGACACGTTCGCCGGAACTTCGGCGTACGAGTCGAACACCATGGAGTAGTTCGCCCGGCCCTGGGTCTTCGACCGAAGGTCGCCGACATAGCCGAACATCTCCGACAGCGGCACCTGCGCCTTGACGACGCGTGCACCGCTGCGCTCCTCCATGGCCTGGATCTGACCACGGCGGGAGTTCAGGTCGCCGATCACGTCGCCCATGTAGTCCTCGGGCGTGGTGACCTCGACGGCCATGATCGGTTCGAGGATGACCGGCTGCGCCTGTGCGGCAGCCTTTTTCAGTACCTGCGAACCGGCGATCTTGAAGGCCATTTCCGACGAGTCGACGTCGTGGTATGCGCCGTCGAGCAGGATCACCTTCACGTTCACCAGCGGGTAGCCGGCGAGCACGCCGTACTGCATGGCGTCCTGCGCACCGGCATCCACCGACGGGATGTACTCGCGCGGGATGCGGCCGCCGGTGACCTTGTTCTCGAACTCGTAGGTCGCGCCGTCCTCGCCCGTGAAGGGCTCGAGGGCGATGAGAACCTTCGCGAACTGGCCGGAGCCACCCGTCTGCTTCTTGTGGGTGAACTCGACCTTGTCGACCGCCCGCTTGATGGTCTCCTTGTAGGCCACCTGCGGCTTGCCGACGTTGGCCTCGACCTTGAACTCGCGGCGCATGCGGTCCACCAGGATGTCCAGGTGCAAGCTCGCCCATGCCGCCGATGATGGTCTGGCCGGTCTCGTGGTCCTGGTTGACCTTGAAGGTCGGGTCCTCCTCGGCGAGCTTCTGGATGGCCAGGCTCAGCTTCTCCTGGTCGCTCTTGGTCTTGGGCTCGATGGCGACCTGGATCACCGGATCCGGGAACGTCATCGACTCCAGCACGACCTGGTTGTTCGGGTCGCACAGGGTGTCACCGGTGGTGGTGTCCTTGAGGCCGATCACGGCGTAGATGTGGCCGGCGGCCGCGGTCTCGACCGGGTTCTCCTTGTTGGAGTGCATCTGGAACAGCTTGCCCAGCCGCTCCTTCTTGCCCTTGGTCGCGTTGATGACCTGGGCGCCGGAGTCGACCTTGCCCGAGTACACCCGGACGTAGGTGAGCTTGCCGAAGAACGGGTGGGTGGCCACCTTGAACGCCAGCGCCGAGAACGGCTCGTCGGTCGACGGCTTGCGGATGACCTCGACGTCCTCCTTGCCCGGCGCGTGGCCGACGGCCGGCGGCACGTCCAGCGGCGAGGGCAGGTAGTCGATGACCGCGTCGAGCATGGGCTGAACGCCCTTGTTCTTGAACGCGCTGCCACACAACACCAGGTAGGCCTCGGAGTTGATGGTCAGCTTGCGCAGCGCACCCTTGATCTCGTCGATCGAGAGTTCCTCGCCACCGAAGTACTTCTCCAGCAGCGCCTCGTCGGTCTCGGCGACGGCCTCGAGCAGCTTGGTGCGGTACTCCGCGGCCTTCTCCTGCGAGGTCGGCCGGGATGTCGATGGTCGTCGTAGGTCTCGCCGAGCTTGGTCTCGCCGCGCCAGACCTTGGCCTTCATCTCGACCAGGTCGACGACGCCCTCGAAGTCACCCTCGGAGCCGATCGGCAGCTGGATCGGGATGACGCGGGCGCCGAGGCGGTCTTCCATCGTCTTGCACCGAGAAGTAGAAGTCCGCGCCGATCTTGTCCATCTTGTTGACGAAGCAGATGCGCGGGACGTCGTACTTGTCGGCCTGCCGCCAGACCTGCTCGGACTGCGGCTCGACACCTTCCTTGCCGTCGAAGACGGCAACGGCACCGTCGAGCACGCGCAGGCTGCGCTCCACCTCGACGGTGAAGTCGACGTGACCCGGGGTGTCGATGATGTTGATCTGGTTGTCGTTCCAGAAGCAGGTGGTCGCGGCCGAGGTGATGGTGATACCCCGCTCCTGCTCCTGCTCCATCCAGTCCATCGTGGCGGCGCCGTCGTGGACCTCACCGATCTTGTAGCTGATCCCGGTGTAGTAGAGGATGCGCTCAGTCGTCGTGGTCTTACCGGCGTCGATGTGCGCCATGATGCCGATGTTGCGGACCTTGTTCAGGTCGGTCAGCACGTCCTGTGCCACAGAAGTCTTCCCAACTCTTTCGCTTGCGTGATTGCTGTCAGTTGCGCCCGGTGCGCCAGACGTCCGAGCCCTACGGCCGGGCGCCGGGTGTCACCAGCGGTAGTGCGCGAAGGCCCGGTTCGCCTCGGCCATCTTGTGGGTGTCCTCGCGTCGCTTGACGGCGGCACCCAGGCCATTGCTGGCGTCGAGGATCTCGTTCGCCAACCGCTCGACCATGGTCTTCTCGCGGCGCGCCTTGGAGAAGCTGACCAGCCAGCGCAGCGCCAGCGTGGTCGAGCGTTCCGGACGCACCTCGACGGGCACCTGGTAGGTGGCGCCACCGACGCGACGGCTGCGGACCTCGAGGGCCGGCTTGACGTTGTCCAGAGCGCGCTTGAGGGTGACCACCGGATCGGTGCCGGTCTTGTCACGGGCCTGCTCGAGCGCACCGTAGACAATGCGCTCAGCCAGCGATTTCTTCCCGTCGAGCAGGACTTTGTTGACGAGCTGTGTCACCAGCTGCGACCCGTAGACCGGATCGTTGACCAGTGGGCGCTTCGGCGCGGGCCCCTTGCGCGGCATTAGCTCTTCTCCTTCTTGGCGCCGTAGCGGCTGCGGGCTTGCTTGCGGTTCTTGACACCCTGGGTGTCCAGCGAGCCGCGGATGATCTTGTAGCGAACGCCGGGGAGGTCCTTCACACGACCACCGCGCACCAGCACCATGGAGTGCTCCTGCAGGTTGTGGCCCTCACCGGGGATGTAGGCGGTGACCTCGACCTGGCTGGTCAGCTTGACGCGCGCGACCTTGCGAAGCGCCGAGTTCGGCTTCTTCGGGGTCGTGGTGTACACGCGGGTGCACACGCCGCGGCGCTGCGGGCTGCCCTTGAGTGCCGCGGTCTTGACCTTGGCGATCTTGTCGTGGCGACCCTTGCGGACCAGCTGCTGAATGGTTGGCATCTACCGGCTTTCTATCTCTCGTTCGTCTTTCGGCGTTCTTCAAGTCTCTGTACTGCAGTTTTCGTCCTGCCGCTTACCCCGCGACCGGGCGTGTCGCACGCACTGTGCACCAGTCGAATCCGATGCATACTGGACATGCGAATTTGCCCGGCGTGCGCGCATGCGTCCCCGCTTGCGCCCCTGTCGGCCAGGCACGAGCCTCCACGATACCAGGCTCGGCACGCCCCTCCAAACTCGGTGTACGGGGCCTTACCGCAGGTCAACGCGTCAATGTCGGCGCCGGTTCCCCAACCGGGCTGACCTGCGTCAGCCAGCGCCCCCGTTGCGGTGCGCCATCCCGACCGCCAGCCGCAGCACCATGTCGGAGAACACCGCGTCGGTGTCCACCTCGTTCATCACGCCGGTCATCTCCAGCAGCACGAAGCCGTGCAGCGCCGCCCAGAACTCCAGCGAGGCGTAGTAGGCGTCCTCGCCGTCCAGGCCGTAGGAGGCCAGCACCTCGATGACGGGTGCGGCGGCGGCGTGCGCGGCGGCGGTGAACCCGGGGTCGTCGCCCTCCAGCGGCATCCGGGTGAACGCCGAATAGCGGCCCGGGTGGTGGTGGGCGTAGCTGCGGTAGGCGCTGGCCATGGCCATCACCGCGTCGTCACGGGTGCGGCCCTGCCCGACCGTGCTGAGCATCTGCAGGATGTCGTCGATGACGTGCATCCGCACGGTTCGGCGCAGGTCTTCGAGGCTGTCGACGTGGTTGTACAACGACGGGCCCTTGGTGCCCAGCTGAATGGCCAGCGCGTTGATGGTCAGCGCGTCCCAGCCTTCGCGGTCCAGGAATGTCAGCGCGGCGTGGACGATGACGTCGCGGCTGAGCTTGGCCGAACGCGCCGACGACCGGCCTGCGGCGCGCGGTCGCCCACCCGCCGATTCCGGTTGAGTTGTCATGCGATCGCCCTTCAATCTGGATCAGCGATGAACTCTAGTTGACGTGCCAGCCCACACGTAGGCTCCAATCATCGAGGAGATGGGCATGACCAACCGGATCGACCGAGTTCCGGCGTAGAGAAGGAAGTACTGCGGATGCACATCCCCACCCGGATCGCCGGAATCGGAGCGCTCGCCATCGCGGCTGTGGCCATCGCCGGCTGCGGCTCCAACGGCAGCGACACCACCTCGTCGACCGCGACGGCCGGCAAGTCCGGCGCCCAGGTGGAAGTGGGCAACACCATCAACTACGGCTCGTTCGGCACCACCACCGAGATCGACTGCGCCGACGGCAAGTCGCTCAACGTCGGCGGCTCGAACAACACGCTGACGGTGCAAGGGCTCGTGCTCGTCGGTGAACATCGGCGGCGCCGACAACAAGATCACCTTCGAGAAGGTCGACAAGGAACTCTCCGTCGTCGGCCTGAACAACACCGTCACCTACAAGGGCGGCGAGCCGAAGGTCAACAACCTCGGGTCGGGGAACACGATCAACAAGGGCTGAGCTCTCAGGCCTTCTCCCCGTGCCGGCCGGCGCCTTTGGCGAAGCGCTGTGCGCCGGCGATCGACTCGGCGGCCACCCGCGACAGGCTGCCGAACTCGAAATCCATGGCCTCGGCCTCGGAGTGCCCCCACTGGTGCATCGCCGAGAGCCGGTCGGCGCGCAGGCAGCCCTGCGGCAGCTGCGCCAGTTCGGCGGCCAGCTCCTCGGCTGCCTGCCGGGCCTGACCCGTGGGCACGACCCGGTTGGCCAGCCCGATGGCCAGCGCCTCGTCGGCGGCGACGGCGCGGCCGGTGAGGATCAAGTCCATCGCGCGGCTGTGCCCGATCAGCCGCGGCAGCCGCACGGTGCCGCCGTCGATGAGCGGCACGCCCCAGCGCCGGCAGAACACCCCGAACACCGCGTCCTCCTCGACGACCCGCAGGTCGCACCACAGCGCGAGTTCGAGGCCGCCGGCGACGGCGTATCCGCTGACCGCGGCGATCACCGGCTTGGACAACACCATTCGGCTGGGCCCCATGGGCCCGGAGCCGCGGGCCGGCGACATCAGATCCGCGGCGTGGGTGGGGTTGCTGTCGGGTGTGCCGATGGCTTTGAGATCGGCTCCCGCACAGAACGTTCCGTTGTCACCCCAGAGCACCGCCACCGAGGCCGACTCGTCGCGGTCGAACTCGTCGAAGGCGTTGTGCAGCGCCATCGCGGTCGGGCCGTCGACGGCGTTGCGGGCGTGCGGGCGGTCCAGGATCACCGTCGTCACCGCACCATTGCGCTCTGCTCGTACTGATTCCCGCGGTCATCTCGCCTCCACCAGTCGTGCCTCGTCGCGCCGGGTGGCCAGTTCGGCCGCGAAAGTCTGATAGGCCTGCCGCAGTTGCGCCCCCGGCCAGTTCTTCGGCAGCAGGTCGTCGGGCAACACCGGGTCGGTGAGCAGGTGACGCACCATGGCCGCGGCCGCGACGAACCGACCGGGAATGTCGGTGGCCGAGGCCATGTCGTCGAGCAGGCGATGGCCGGTGACCGACCAGCCGTCGCAGATCCCACAGCCGCTGCGCCAGTTCGATCGGCGCCTCGTCGTGGGCGCGCAGCACCCGGACCCGGTCGGCGACCTCGGCGGGCAGACTCGTCGGCGAGGTTGTCCGGGCGCAGCCAAACCCCTTCACGCAGTTCGCCGAACCGCTTGGCCTGCAGGGTGTTTCGCAGCGCGGCGCGGGCTCGGGCATCCATGCCGACCGCGGTGACCACCAGCGTCGTCCAGCTGCCGTCCCAGTCGCGGGTGCGCGGGTTGAGCGCGTCGTCCTGTCGGCGCTGCCGGTTCAGCAGCCGGTCGGACAGGCGGTAGCCGTCGTCGTCGCGCACCAGGTCACCCGCCGCGACCATGCGGGTCAGCGCCACCCGCAGCGTCTGTTCGCGAATGCCGAAATCGGCTGTGAGCCTGAGCAGTTCGGCTGATGTCGCCGACGCCGGATGGGCGCCGAGCAGGACGGACAGCACAACCGAGCGTGCGGTCATCCGCGACAGCGAGTCCGTCACGCTCACACCCCGGAGGTTCTGCGGCCGTGGTCGCCGAACGGTTCGTCGCGGTGCCGCACGGCTTCCCGGAACCCGTGCTCGCGGGCGTCGGCGACGAAGGCGTGGCCTTCCGGGGTGTGCCGGGCGATTCCGTCGAACACGGTGCTGACCATCCGGCTGGTCGCCACGCCCTGCTGGTAGAGCGCGGAGTTCATCGCGAGCTTGACCATGATGAGCTGGTTCACCGGGACGGCGGCGATGCGCTCGACGAGTCGTTCGGTGCGCTCGTCGAGGTCCTCGGCGGTCGGGCGCCTCGACCGCGAGACCCCATTCGGCGGCCTGCGCGCCGGTGATGCAATCACCGGTCAGCAGAAGGCGTTTGGCGCGCTGATCGCCGAGTCGGTGCGCCCACAGCCCGGCCGCGGGCACGCCCCACACCCGGGTCGGCGGGTAGCCGATCTTGGCGTCGGCGGCGGCGATCACCTGGTCGGCGTGCAGCGCGATGTCGGTGCCACCGGCCACGCAGTAGCCGTGGATCTTGACCACCGTCGGCTTGTCGGCGTGCATCAGGCTGGCGAAGCCGCGGACGAACCGGCTCATCATCTGGTAGTCGACCATCGGATCCCACGGCTGGTCGGGCAGGTGGTTGACGGCCTGGGTCTTGCCGTCGAGCACGGTGCCCGGCGCGGTCGGAGCCGCCGGCCGACGACGGTGCCGTCGGCGTAGGCGGACAGGTCGAAGCCCGCGCAGAACCCGTCACCGCGGCCGGACACCAGGATCACGTGGACGCTCGGGGTCGAGGTCGGCGCGCTCGACGAGCGCGGCCAGTTCCAGCGGGGTGTCGGCGACGATCGCGTTGCCCTTTTCGGGGCGGTTGAAGGTGATTCGGGCGACCCGGTCGGTGACCTCGTAGGTCATCGTCTTCAGGGTGTCCATGCCGACCTCCCGCTCGCGAGCAGTACAGTAACGTCACGCAAAATCGCGGCGTGTCGAGGGCTTATTGCGTCATGCTCGGCGGAGTGGAGTCATCCCTTGACCATGCAGCGTTCGAGGATCGGGGCGAGGTCGAGCCCGGTCGGCAGCGTGCCGAACGCGCCGCCCCAGTTGCCGCCCATCCGGGTGGCCAGGAACGCCTCGGCGACGGCCGGATGGCCGTGGCGCACCAGCAGCGAGCCCTGCAGCGCCAGGCTGATGTCCTCGGCGACCTTGCGGGCCCGGTACTCGATCGCGTCGGTGTTCTGCCAGTTCCGACCGCAGCGTCGCGACGTGGACGTCGAGCCTGGCGTCCTGCCCGGCGGTGGTGGCGAGCTCGTCGAACAACACGGCCGACACACTCCGGCCGGGTTGCCATGGCGCGCAAGGTATCCAGTGCGCTGACGTTGCCGGAGCCTTCCCAGATGCCCATCAGCGGCGCCTCGCGGTACAGCCGCGGCATGCCGGACTCCTCGGCGTAGCCGTTGCCGCCCAGGCATTCCATGGCCTCGCCCGCGTGCGGGGTGGCCCGCTTGCACACCCAGTACTTGGCGGCGGCCAATCCGATTCGGCGAAGCAGGGTTTCGCGCTCGTCGCCGCGGACGGCGGCGTCGGTGGCGCCGGCCATCCGCATGGCGATGATGGTGGCGGCCTCGGCCTCGACGGCCAGGTCGGCCAGCACGTTGCGCATCAGCGGCTGGTCGATCAGGTACGCGCCGAACGCCTTTCGGTGCTGGGCGTGGTGGATGGCGCGGGTCAGCCCGCTGCGCATGCGAGGTGGCGCTGCCCAGCGTGCAGTCCAGCCGGGTGAGGTTGACCATCTCGATGATGGTGGGCACGCCGCGGCCCTCCTCGCCGACCAGCCAGGCGATCGCGCCGTCGTACTCGATCTCACTGGAGGCGTTGCCGTGGTTGCCGAGCTTGTCCTTGAGCCGCTGGATGAACATCCGGTTGCGGGTGCCGTCGGGCAGCACGCGCGGCAGCATGAAGCAGCTCAGCCCGCCGGGCGCCTGGGCCAGGACCAGGAAGATGTCGCTCATCGCCGCGGAGGTGAACCACTTGTGGCCGGTCAGCGTGTAGCTGCCGTCGCCGTTGGGGACCGCCTGCGTGGTGCCGGCGCGCACGTCGGAGCCGCCCTGCTTCTCGGTCATCGACATGCCCGCGGTGATACCGGCCTTGGTGGCCGGCACCTTCAGCTCGGGGTCGTACTCGCGGCTGGTCAGCAGCGGCTCGTAGACCTCGGCCAGCTCGGCGTTGTGCCGCAGCGCCGGAACGACGGCATACGTCATCGAGATCGGGCAGACGTGACCGGGTTCGGGGGTCCAGACCGACATCTTGGCCGCGCGCACGACGTGGGCGCCGGGGCGGTCGTCGGCCCACGGGGCGCCATGCAGGCCGTGCGCGATGGCAGCGCGCATCAGCTCGTGGTAGGCCGGGTCGTACTCGATCTCGTCGACCCGGTGCCCGTAGCGGTCATGGGTGTGCAGGATCGGCTGGTTGCGGTCGGCGAGATCACCCCAGCGCTGGGCCTGGGCGCTGCCCGACAGCGCACCGAGTTCGGTGACCTCGTCGAGGCCCCACTGCCCGCCTTCGCGGATCAGGGCCTCGATGAGCACCGGCGAGGTGGCGGGGTTGTGGTCCACCAGCGGCGGAACCTGGTTGGTGACGACATGGGTGTCCGACATACCTCCACTGTTACATTTTCTCCACAGCTGCACAAGATGCGTAATATGGCAAGCTGCTTGCCGTGAAGCTCAACACCGTCGTCCACGCCGCCACCGAGTCGCTCGAGCACCAGCCGGTGCCCGCCGACCAGTCGCTGGGCGGCACCCCGCACACCGCGGTCGCCGAACTCGGCCGGTTCGGTGGCCTCGATGTCGGGATCTGGGAGATGACGCCCGGCGTGATGAGCGACGTGGAGGCCGACGAGGTCTTCGTGGTGCTGTCCGGGGCGGCGACGGTCGAATTCGACGACGGCACTCCCCCGCTGACGCTCGGCCCCGGCGATGTCGTGCGGCTGGCCGAAGGCGCCCGCACGGTGTGGACGGTGACCGAGACGCTGCGGAAGGTCTACCTGACCTGAGGGGCCGATCAGCCTCAGACGTGGTCGCGCAGGAAGGCGATGTCGTTCTTGCGGCCCTCGTCGGCCGTCTCGCAGATCACCGGGGCCTCAGCCGCGGTGACGACGGCGACCAGCAGCTGCGGATCGATCTGTCCCGCACCGAAATTGGCGTGCCGGTCGGCGCCGGAGCCCTTGGCGTCCCGCGAGTCGTTGCAGTGCACCAGGTCGATGCGGCCGGTGATGGCCTTGATGCGCTCGACGGCGTCGATCAGCTCCTCGCCGGCCGCCCAGGCGTGGCAGGTGTCCAGGCAGAACCCGATGCCCATGTCGCCGATGCGCTCCCACAGCCGGCCGATGGTGTCGAAGTGGCGGGCCATCGCGTGCTCGCCGCCGGCGGTGTTCTCCAGGTAGACCGGGACATCGGTCTCCAGCTGTGCCAGCGCCTTGACCCAGCGCTCGAAGCCGGCCTCCATGTCGTTGTCGTCGGCGTGGCCGCCGTGCACGATCACCGCCGTCGCGCCGATCTCGGCCGCGGCGTCGCAGGTGTCCTTGCAGGATCTTGCGCGACGGGATGCGCACCCGGTTGTTGGCCGAGGCGACGTTGATCAGATACGGGGCGTGCACGTACAGCGGGATCGGCGACTTGCGCAGCAGGTCGGCGTCCTCACGCGGCTTGGGTTTCTTCCAGCTCTGCGGGTCGCCGAGGAAGAACTGCACCGCGTCGGCCTCGTCATCGAGCGCACCGAGCAGCGGGTTGTCGGAACGGACATGGGAACCGATGAGCACGTCGGCCAGTCTAGTGCGCTCATCTCTCCCCGCGAGCAGGCGCAAAATCGCACTGATCGAGCCGTTTTCGTGCGATTTTGCGCCTGCTCGCGAAGAAAGGGAGCGCGCGCACGTGAGGCGCGCAACGAAAAAGCCCCGCACGATGGCGGGGCTTTTCCGTAGTGACTGACTACCGGTAGTCGCTGTAGCCGTAGTCGTCCAGCGGCACCGCGGCACCGGTGGCCTGGCCGAAGTCCGGGCTGTAGTACTGATCCTCGTAGGACGGGATCGTGTACGCCGCAGCGCGGGCTTCCTCGGTCGGCTGCACCTGGATGTTGCGGTAGCGGTTGATACCGGTACCGGCCGGGATCAGCTTGCCGATGATCACGTTCTCCTTCAGACCCTGCAGCTTGTCGCTGCGGCAGTTGATCGCCGCATCGGTGAGCACGCGAGTGGTCTCCTGGAACGACGCCGCCGACAGCCACGAATCGGTGGCCAGCGACGCCTTGGTGATGCCCATCAGCACCGGACGGCCGGCCGCGGGCTCGGCGCCCTCGGCAACCACCCGACGGTTCTCGGCCTCGAACTCGCCGCGCTCGGTCAGCGAGCCGGGCAGGAACTCCGTTGCGCCCGAGTCGATGATCGTGACGCGCCGCAGCATCTGCCGGACGATGACCTCGATGTGCTTGTCGTGGATCGACACGCCCTGGGCCCGGTAGACCTCCTGGACTTCCTTGACCAGGTGGATCTGCACCTTGCGCGGGCCCTCGACACGCAGCACCTCGTGCGGGTCGGCCGAGCCCTCCATGAGCTGCTGGCCGACCTCGACGTGGTCGCCGTCGGCGAGCAGCCGCTCGGTCCCGTCGTCGTGCTTGAACACGCGCAGACGCTGACGCTTGGAGAGCTTGTCGTACACGACCTCCTCGCCCCCGTCATCGGGGACCACGGTGATCTTGTAGAACTTGTCGGTCTCCTCCAGGCGAACCCGCCCGGCGACGTCGGCGATCGGGGCACGGTTCCGCGGAATACGCGCCTCGAACAGCTCCTGCACACGCGGCAGACCACCGACGATGTCGGCGCCACCGGTCACACCACCCTGGTGGAAGGTACGCATCGTCAGCTGCGTGCCGGGCTCACCGATGGACTGCGCGGCCACGATGCCCACGGCCTCGCCGATGTCGACCAGCTTGCCGGTGGCCATCGAACGGCCGTAGCACATCGCGCACACACCCGAGGCGCTGCCGCAGGTGAGCACCGAGCGGACCTTGACCTGCGAGATACCGGCCTCGAGCAGTGCGTCGATCGCCGGGTCGCCCAGGTCGTGGCCGGCCTCGACGACGACGTTGCCCTTCTCGTCGACCGCGTCAGCGGCCAGCGTGCGGGCGTACGCCGAGGTCTCGACGTGCGCGTCGCGCAGCAGGGTGCCGTCGGCCTGACGCTCGGCCAGGTCGACGAGGATGCCGCGCTCGGTCCCGCAGTCGTGCTCGCGCACGATCACGTCCTGCGACACGTCCACCAGACGACGGGTCAGGTAGCCCGAGTCGGCGGTACGAAGAGCGGTGTCCGCCAGACCCTTTCGGGCGCCGTGGGTGTTGATGAAGTACTCCAGCACCGTCAGGCCCTCGCGGAACGAGGACTTGATCGGCCGCGGGATGAACTCACCCTTCGGGTTGGTCACCAGGCCCTTCATGCCGGCCAGCGTGCGGGTCTGGGTGAAGTTACCCGTGGCGCCCGATTCCACGATCGTGATGATCGGGTTGTCGTCCGGGTAGTGCGCCCGCAGGGCGTCACCGACCTCTTCGGTGGCGTCCTTCCACAGCTCCACCAGAGCGTCGTTGCGCTCCTGCTTGTTCAGGGCACCGCGCTGGTACTTCTTCTCGATCCCGTCGGCTTCGGCCTCGTAACGCTCGAGGATCTCCTGCTTCTCCGGCGGCACGATGACGTCGGCCATCGACACGGTGACACCCGAACGGGTGGCCCAGTAGAAGCCGGCGTCCTTGAGCTTGTCGACGGTCTGCGCGACCACGATCATCGGGTAGCGCTCGGCCAGATCGTTGATGATCCGGGCCTGGACCTTCTTGTGCATCTGCTCGTTGACGAACGGATACCCCTGCGGCAGAAGCTCATTGAAGAGCACCCGGCCCAGCGTGGTCTCGGCGATCCAGGCCATGCCCGGACGCCAGCCGTTCTCGCCGAACAGCTCGTTCTCGACCTCGTGCGACGGACGCAGCTGCGTCAGGCGCACCTTGATCTGGGCCCGCACGCTCAGCGAACCGCGGTCCATCGCCATGATGGCCTCGGCCGGCGAGCTGTAGACGCCGGACTCCGGAGTGTCCGTGGCAGCCGCGGTGTACTCGCCCTGCTCACCCTTGATCAGGGTGGTCAGGAAGTACAGACCGGTGACCATGTCCAGACGCGGCATGGCCAGCGGCTTGCCCGACGCCGGCGACAGGATGTTGTTCGAGGACAGCATCAGGATGCGGGCCTCGGCCTGCGCCTCCGCCGACAGCGGAAGGTGCACGGCCATCTGGTCGCCGTCGAAGTCGGCGTTGAACGCCTCGCACACCAGCGGGTGCAGCTGGATGGCCTTGCCCTCGACCAGTTGCGGCTCGAAGGCCTGGATACCCAGGCGGTGCAGCGTGGGCGCGCGGTTCAGCAGAACCGGGTGCTCGGCGATGACCTCTTCGAGCACGTCCCACACCTGCGGACGCTGACGCTCGACCATTCGCTTGGCGCTCTTGATGTTCTGCGCGTGGTTCAGGTCGACCAGACGCTTCATCACGAACGGCTTGAACAGCTCGAGTGCCATCAGCTTGGGCAGACCGCACTGGTGCAGCTTGAGCTGCGGGCCGACCACGATGACCGAACGGCCCGAGTAGTCGACGCGCTTGCCGAGCAGGTTCTGGCGGAACCGGCCCTGCTTGCCCTTGAGCAGATCGGTCAGCGACTTCAGCGGACGGTTGCCCGGCCCGGTGACCGGCCGGCCGCGCCGGCCGTTGTCGAACAGCGCGTCCACCGACTCCTGAAGCATGCGCTTCTCGTTGTTGACGATGATCTCGGGCGCACCGAGGTCGATCAGTCGCTTGAGCCGGTTGTTGCGGTTGATCACGCGGCGGTACAGATCGTTGAGGTCCGAGGTGGCGAAACGGCCACCGTCGAGCTGGACCATCGGACGCAGCTCCGGCGGGATCACCGGCACCGCGTCGAGCACCATGCCCATCGGGGAGTTGCCCGACATCTGGAACGCGGCGACGACCTTCAGGCGCTTGAGAGCACGAAGCTTCTTCTGGCCCTTGCCGCTACGGATGATCTCGCGCAGCGATCTCGGCCTCGGCGTCGATGTCGAAGTTCTGGATGAGCTTCTGGATCGACTCCGCGCCCATCGAGCCCTCGAAGTACTCGCCGTAGCGGTCGACGATCTCGCGGTAGAGGTTCTCGTCGACGATGAGCTGCTTGGGAGCCAGCTTGGTGAAGGTGCTCCAGATCTCGTCGAGCCGGTCCAGCTCACGCTGGGCCCGGTCGCGCAGCTGGCGCATCTCGCGCTCGCCGCCGTCACGCACCTTGCGGCGCACGTCGGACTTGGCGCCCTCCTCCTCGAGCTCCTTGAGGTCGGCCTCGAGCTTCTGGGCGCGGGCCTCCAGGTCGGCGTCACGCTGATCGGCGACAGCCTTCTTCTCGACCTCCATCTCGGCTTCGAGAGTGGACAGCTCGTTGTGGCGCATCTCGGTGTCGACCGCGGTGATCACGTAGGCCGCGAAGTAGATGATCTTCTCGAGATCCTTCGGCGCCAGGTCGAGCAGGTAGCCCAAGCGCGACGGGACGCCCTTGAAGTACCAGATGTGCGTGACCGGAGCGGCCAGCTCGATGTGGCCCATCCGCTCGCGGCGAACCTTGGCGCGAGTTACCTCGACGCCGCAGCGCTCGCAGATGATGCCCTTGAAGCGGACGCGCTTGTACTTGCCGCAGTAGCACTCCCAGTCGCGAGTCGGTCCGAAGATCTTCTCGCAGAACAGGCCGTCCTTCTCAGGCTTGAGCGTGCGGTAGTTGATGGTCTCCGGCTTCTTGACCTCGCCGTAGGACCACTGACGAATGTCGTCAGCGGTGGCCAGGCCGATCCGGAGTTCATCGAAGAAGTTGACGTCTAGCACGTAACTCCCTTTCCCCTTTCGGGACTAGAAAACTAACTACAGCGTAACGCGGAGCGCCGCGTCCGCGATTCAGGCGAGGTCCTCGACGGACGCGGATTCGTTGCGGGACAAGTTGATTCCGAGGTTGGCAGCAGCGCGCTCCAGGTCCTCGTCGTCACCGTCACGCATCTCGATCGCGGCACCGTCCTGAAGACAGCACCTCGACGTTGAGGCACAGCGACTGCAGCTCCTTGAGCAGCACCTTGAACGACTCGGGAATGCCCGGCTCGGGGATGTTCTCGCCCTTGACGATCGCCTCGTAGACCTTGACCCGGCCGACGGTGTCGTCGGACTTGATGGTCAAGAGCTCCTGCAGCGTGTACGCCGCGCCGTAGGCCTGCATGGCCCAGCACTCCATCTCGCCGAACCGCTGACCACCGAACTGCGCCTTACCGCCCAGCGGCTGCTGGGTGATCATCGAGTACGGACCGGTCGAGCGGGCGTGGATCTTGTCGTCCACCAGGTGGTGCAGCTTGAGGATGTACATGTAGCCGACCGTCACCGGGTACGGGAACGGTTCGCCGCTGCGGCCGTCGTAGAGCATCGACTTGCCGTCACCGTCGACGAGAACCTCGCCGTCGCGGTTGGGCAGCGTCGAAGCCAGCAGACCCTGCAGCTCCTCCTCGCGGGCACCGTCGAACACCGGCGTCGAGACGATGGTGTTCGGCTGCGCCTCCAGCATGTCCTGCGGCAGGTTGGCCGCCCACTCGGGCGTGCCTTCGACCTTCCAGCCGGCCTTGGCCACCCACCCGAGGTGGGTTTCCAGGATCTGGCCGATGTTCATCCGTCGCGGCACACCGTGGGTGTTCAGGATGATGTCGACCGGCGTGCCGTCCGGCAGGAACGGCATGTCCTCGACCGCCAGGATCTTGCCGATGACGCCCTTGTTGCCGTGGCGTCCGGCGAGCTTGTCGCCGTCGGAGATCTTGCGCTTCTGGGCCACGTAGACGCGGACCAGCTCGTTGACACCGGCCGGCAGCTCGTCGTCGTCCTCGCGCGAGAACACGCGGATGCCGATGACCTTGCCGGACTCGCCGTGCGGCACCTTCAGCGAGGTGTCGCGAACCTCGCGGGCCTTCTCACCGAAGATGGCACGCAGCAGGCGCTCTTCCGGGGTCAGCTCGGTCTCGCCCTTGGGCGTGACCTTGCCGACCAGGATGTCGCCGTCGCGGACCTCGGCGCCGATGCGGATGATGCCGCGCTCGTCGAGATCGGCCAGCACCTCGTCGGAGACGTTCGGGATGTCCCGGGTGATCTCCTCGGCGCCCAGCTTGGTGTCGCGGGCGTCGATCTCGTGCTCCTCGATGTGGATCGAGGTGAGCACGTCCTCCTCAACCAGCCGGTTGGAGAGGATGATCGCGTCCTCGTAGTTGTGGCCCTTCCCACGGCATGATCGCCACGAGCAGGTTCTTGCCCAGCGCCATCTCACCGTTCTCGGTGCACGGCCCGTCGGCGAGGACCTGACCCGACTCGACACGCTGCCCGGCGTCCACGATCGGACGCTGGTTGGCGCAGGTGCCGTGGTTGGAGCGGGCGAACTTGCGCATCCGGTAGGTGTGCCGGGTGCCGTCGTCGGCCATCACGGTGATGTAGTCGGCGGAGACCTCCTCGACCACACCGGCCTTGTCGGTGACGACGACGTCGCCGGCGTCGATCGCGGCGCGCAGCTCCATGCCGGTGCCCACCAGCGGTGCCTCGCTGCGCACCAGCGGAACCGCCTGGCGCTGCATGTTGGCACCCATCAGGGCACGGTTGGCGTCGTCGTGCTCGAGGAACGGGATCATCGCCGTCGCGACCGACACCATCTGGCGCGGCGAGACGTCCATGAAGTCGACCTCGGTCGGGCGTGACGTTCTCGACCTCGCCGCCCTTACGGCGGACCAGCACGCGGGCCTCGGTGAAGCTGCCCTTGTCGTCGGTCGGCGAGTTGGCCTGCGCCACGACGTGGCGGTCCTCCTCGTCGGCGGTCAGGTAGTGGATCTCGTCGGTGACGACACCGTTGACGACCTTGCGGTACGGCGTCTCGATGAAGCCGAACGGGTTGACCCGGGCGTACACCGACAGCGAGCCGATCAGGCCGATGTTCGGGCCTTCCGGGGTCTCGATCGGGCACATCCGGCCGTAGTGGCTGGAGTGCACGTCGCGGACCTCGAGGCCGGCGCGCTCACGGGACAGACCACCCGGGCCCAGCGCCGACAGGCGGCGCTTGTGGGTCAGACCCGACAGCGGGTTGTTCTGGTCCATGAACTGCGACAGCTGGCTGGTGCCGAAGAACTCCTTGATCGCCGCCACGACGGGACGGATGTTGATCAGGGTCTGCGGCGTGATCGCCTCGACGTCCTGGGTGGTCATCCGCTCGCGGACGACGCGCTCCATGCGGGACAGGCCGACGCGGATCTGGTTCTGGATCAGCTCGCCGACGGTGCGCAGACGACGGTTGCCGAAGTGGTCGATGTCGTCGACCTCGACGGGAACCTCGACGCCGCCCGGTGCCGTCATGACGGCCTGGGCGCCGGTCTCGGCGGCCAGGTGCAGACGCACCAGGTACTCGATCGTCGCGACGATGTCCTCTTCGGTCAGCGTCGAGCTGGTGATCGGCTGGCCGACGTTGAGGCCCAGCTTCTTGTTGACCTTGTAGCGGCCCACCCGGGCCAGGTCGTAGCGCTTGTCCTTGAAGAACAGGTTCTCCAGCAGGGTCTGCGCGGACTCCTTGGTCGGCGGCTCGCCCGGTCGCAGCTTGCGGTAGATGTCCAGCAGCGCCTCGTCGGTGCCGGCGGTGTTGTCCTTCTCCAGCGTCGACATCATGATCTCGGAGAAGCCGAAGCGCTCGCGGATCTGCTCGTTGGTCCAGCCGAGCGCCTTGAGCAGCACGGTGACCGGCTGGCGGCGCTTGCGGTCGATGCGCACACCGACGGTGTCGCGCTTGTCGACGTCGAACTCCAGCCACGCACCGCGACCGGGGATCACCTTGACGCTGTGCAGCGTCTTCTCGGTGGACTTGTCGATCGTCGCGTCGAAGTACACACCCGGCGAGCGGACCAGCTGGCTCACCACGACACGCTCGGTGCCGTTGATGATGAAGGTGCCCTTCTCGGTCATCATCGGGAAGTCACCCATGAACACCGTCTGGCTCTTGATCTCGCCGGTGTTGTTGTTGATGAACTCGGCCGTGACGAACAGCGGGGCCGCGTACGTCATGTCCTTGTCTTTGCACTCGTCGACCGGTGCCTTGACTTCGTCGAAGCGCGGGTCGGAGAAGCTCAGCGACATCGAGCCGGAGAAGTCCTCGATCGGGGACAGCTCCGTGAGTACTTCTTCTAGGCCGCCGACCGGGCTCGGATCACCCAGGGCGATCGCCTTCTGACGCCACGAGTCCGCACCGATCAACCACTTGAAGGAATCGGTTTGGACGTCGAGCAGGCCGGGAACCTCCAGAGGTTCGCGCAGCTTGGCGAAAGAAACTCGTGCCGGGGCTCCGGGGACGGAGGTAGAAGTAGTAGTCGATTTGCTCTGGCTAGAGACTGCCAAGATGCATCCTTCCAGCACCTAATGCGACTGTCTGGATGGCAAGGCTGCCGGGTCCGTTGGCCGCGAAATATCTGCGTCGGTTCGGCTGGCCTTCTCGAGGACCCAGCCTTTTCCCGAATCACACGGCACACGAATAGGTCTCTGAGCTGGACTTTCTTGGCTCAGACGTGGACCACGGTGTCAGGTGCGGGTTGAGGTGGGCAGGAGGCAGCCAGCGCAACGTCCAACAATAGCGCAGAACGGCGCATTCCTCAACAGCCGCATGGCGGGCAGGCTGGCGCTGGCTGGCGATCTAGCTACCCACGCACACATGCTGGTCAACAGACTGACCCGTTTGCGCCTTTCCGTCAAGGGTTTCCGCGGTGTTTGGTGTGGAAAAACTCCGCGGACCGCGGGTTTGCTCACTCACACCGAGACGGTTGCCGGCACGTCCGCCGGGCCCGGCATGGGCCGCCGCCGTCGCGGCCGGATACTGCCTGTCCGCAGTGATCCGGCCCGAGACCCCGAGCTGCTTCGCCCGGGCCACCAACTCGTTGTACTTCGCCGTCGGTGATGGTCTGGTCGCGGGTCAGGATGTAGCCGCTGCGGCCGCGTCGAGTCGCTGACGATCGCCCAGTCGTACTCGCCGTCGACGTCGCTGCAGGCCCGTAGTCCAGGATCCAGTAGTTGCCCGGCTCGTCGGTGTTGTTCGGGCTGGCCGAAGAAGAAGCCGACGTTGAGCCGGGTGTTGAAGGCCGGGTTGACGACGAGCACGGCGCCGGTGATGTTCGACTGCGGCCCGTTGGGGCCGAAGTAGTTGCCGGAGTTCTCCACCTTGATCGAGCCGTCCGGCGTTGAGGCTGTACGTCGCCTTGGTGTTCACCAGACCGATCGAGAAGAACTGCTTGACGCTGCCCTGCTCGTACCACTTGCCCAGGTCGTATCTCTCGCGCGTCGAGGTCACACCGGCGGCGGTGAGGGCAGCGTGGCGGCGCCCGCCTCCCCCATCACGATCGGCTGGTTGGCCACGTCAGGTGCCGTCGGGGTCTCGGGCCGTTGCGCCCGTAGATGCCGTATGACCGGGGTCCGGGTCGTGACGGTACGTGGTGTTGCCGGCGTAGATGTCGTTGATCCAGCCGGAGGCGAAGGTGCGCACCGCCGCCTTGGCCGCCCGGCGGCGACGGGTTGACGATGATGGCGCTGGCGATCTCGGCCAGCTTGCGCGAAGAGACTGGCGCCGGCGATGACGTCGGTGTGTGAGCCGTTGTCGATCTGGACGCCGTAGAACTGGTCCGGGCCGTAGAACTTGTACATCAGCTCGGTGGCCACTCCCCAGGCGTTCCAGCTCTGCGGCGTGCCGGCGATCTGGTAGTCCGGGATTCTCGTTCGCGTCGAGCGCCGTCGAGCGAGTCGGTGAACAGCGGGTCGCGCGAGACGCCGTCGAACATCACCACGCCGAGCAGGTCGTCGACGCGTGGTCGGATCCTCGGCGATCAGCGCGCCGACCGCGGTGGCGAAGTTGCCGCCGGCGGAGTGACCGGTGAGCAGGAACTTCTCCGGCAGCGGCCGTCGAGTCCGGCGGCGTTGGCGCTGATGGTCAGCGCCGTCGCGGTCGCCCGTCGAACATCGTGGCCGCGGCCTCGCGCATCGCCTCGCCGCCCAGGTAGCAGCCCGGGCAGAGCGGGGTGTCGAACCAGAAGATGTTGGGCACCACCACGATGCTGTTGGTCTCCTGGGCCAGCTGCTGGGCCATCGTCGGCGTACCAGCTCGTTGAAGCCGAGGAAGCCGTGCTGCAGCCAGATGACGCCGTTGGCCGTCGACGGTGCCGTCGGCCTGGGTCGGGAAGTACCAGTCGGCCGGGGCGGCGTAGCCGTTCGGGCCCGCACGGGATGTCGAGCACGGCCGAGCCGGTCCGGACGCCGGTGACGCCGTTGCCGACAGCGGACGGCGGCTGCATCGGGGTGACAGCCCGTTGTTGCCGCGTGTTGACCGGGGTCCGGCAGGATGCTGAACCCGAAGATGCCGCCGACGGCGTCGATCAACGACGTCGACGATCTTGTCGCCGAGCGAGAGCTGGTTGGCGATCGGCGGTGGGCAGTGCCGATCGCCGCGGTCGGGCCCATGATGATCTGCTGGTTGGCGCGCCGCGTAGAAGCCGTACTGCGGCGGTCGCCGGCGTGGCGCCGGCGTACATGTCGTTGATCCAGCCGGTGCTCAGCGTGTAGACGGCGGCGGTGTTGCCGGCCGGCACGCGCTCGGTCACCAACTGCAGGACGAAGTCGAAGATCGGGTTGACGCCGAGCATCGAGTCGACGTGCGAGCCGCCGGCGAGCACCACGCCGGCGAACGTGCGCCCGGGTCGAGGCTCGCCGGCGTGGCCAGCAGCGCGTTGGTGGTCGCGCCGAAGGCGTTCCAGCCTGGGCGGGCGCGGCGATCTGATAGATCGGAACTTCCGCGTCTGCAGGCGCGTCGACCTGCGCGGCGAAGCTGCCGTCGAGGGCGCCGTTGGAGACGCCGTCGAACATCACCACGCCGGCAGCTCGTCATCCTGCAGTCGGTTGCCGGCATTGATGAAATCGGCGGCCGTCGCGGCGGCGAAGCCACCGCCGGCGGAATGCCCGGCCAGGACGAAGCTGCCTTCGAGTCCGGCCGCATCGTGGCCGGTGTCAGCCGGCGGCCTGAGCGCTCTTGACCAGGGTGGTGCGGTCGGATCTCGAGGAAGATGGCGGCCGCGGCCTCCTGGGAGCTGCTGCACGTGAGGCAGCCGCCCGAGAAGGTGAACGGAATGGACGACAGCGTCGGCGACACCACGATGCTGTTGGTCTTCATCGCCAATTCGGTCGGCCAGCGCCGAGTAGAAGGTGTTGGTGGCACCGAAGCCGTGCTGCAGCCAGATCACGCCCTGCGCGTCGACGCTGCCGTCGGCCTGGGTCGGGAAGTACCAGTCGGCGGCGACGGTGTCGCCGATGAAGGCGCCCGGCATCTCCAGGCGGGAGTGGCCGACCTGCACGCCGGTGACGCCGTTGGTGTAGCCCGGCAGCAGGGGCGAGGTGGGCACCACTGCCAGCGGCGCCGCCGTGGTCGCGGCGGCCGGCCGGGCTGGGATCGCCAGGCCCGACAGCAGGCCGAGCAGAGTGGCGGCCAGGCCGGCGGCCGGCGCCGGAGCCGGCGCAGGTGTCGCGGTCAGGGTGCCGGCCGACGCGACGGCCTGATTGACCGACGCCTGGCGCGCAGTGGCGGCAGCGGCCCGCTTCGGCGAGCTCGCGACGAACTCGACGGGGACGGGCGCCGGCTCCGCCACTGCGGTCGCGGCAGGCGCGATCTCGGGCAGGTCGAGTTGAGGGGTGCGATCGACGGGCGTCGCGACGGCCGCCGGGGCGGGTGTGGTCCGCGCCGCCACGGCTGCGGGCGTCTGACGGCCGCTTGCCGAACGCGCCGGTCGGGCACTTGTCGCCGAGGCGCTCGAGCGTCCCGCGGTGCCCTGCGCCGGCCGGCGGTTGTTGGCCGTCGCCTTGCCGCTCTTGGCCGGCGACGAGTCGGTCGATGCCGGCTTGCCGCCCGAGCCGTCGTCGGCGCCGCCGCCGTCGGCGTTGGCAACCCCCGAGCCGGACAACAGGGCCGCTCCCAGACCCATGACCATCGCACCAGTTCCCAGCCAGACGCGCCGTTCGGTCATAGACCAGCCCTTCGTATTGACGACGCCGAAAACGTACTGAACGCACAGGAATACGGCAGCCGAATCCACGAACAAACGTTGTTTCGTCATCAATTCGTCAGACCGCGATCGCGGCGACTGTTGGGCTACCGGCGGTCTAGCCGGACAAGCTCCCGAAGATCCACGGCAGCAGCTTGGCGGTCACGGCCTTGAGCACCTGCTGAATGGGTCCGAGCCGGTCCGCGATCGGGCTGGGCAGCACGGCCGCTGCCGCGTCGCCCATGATGACCGGCTGACCGGCGGTGCCGTACAGCCCGTACTTCGGGGCAGCCGGTGTGCCCCCGGAGTAGAAGTCGTTGATCCAACCGGTGCTCAGGGTGTAGGTGGCCTCGGTGTTGCCCTTCGGGGAGAACTTGGTGACCAGCTGAGCGGAGAAGTCGACGAGCGGGTTGGAGCCGAGCATCGCGTCCACATGCGAGCCGTTGACCAGGACGTCGCCGATGAACTGATTCGGGCGCAGAACCGCCAACTCATCGGTGGTGATTCCGAAGGCGTTGATCTGCTGGGCCGGCGCCGCGATCTGGTAGACCGGCGTCTTGGTCTTGTCGAGGCTGGCGATCGACTGGGCCATGGTGCCGTTCATGACGACACCGTCGTACATCACGACGCCGAGCAGGTGGTTCTGGTCGCCGGGCTTGAGCCCGTCGGCGTAGTAGCCGCCGACCCCCACCGACCACCCGCCGCCGGCGGAGTGCCCGGCCAGCACGAAGTCCAGCGGCAACGTGCCCTGATAGCCCGCCTGGTTGGCGCTGATGTTCAAGTCGGCCTCGTCGCCGGTGAACATGCTCGCCGCGCCCTGTTGCAGCGACGCGCCGTAGAGCGTGCAGCCGGAGCACCGCAGTGACGGGAACGACGGCAGGCTGGGGGCGACCACGATGCTGTTGGTCTGCTGGGCCAGCGCGGTGGCCAGCGAGGAGTAGTACGCGTTGTTGGCCAGGAAGCCGTGCTGCAGCCAGATGACGCCGTTGGCCGCGACGGTGCCGTCGGCCTGGGTGGGGAAATACCACGTGGCGGGCGCGTCGTAGGAGGTCGAGCCGGCCGGGATGGTCAGCGTGGACTTACCTGTTTTGACGCCGGTGACGCCGTTGGTGTCCGGCGGGGTGATGACCGCTGTCGGTACCAGGCTCGCGGCGACCGGTGTCGGCGGCGCGTGGGCGACGGGCGCGGCGAGGCGGCGCTGCGCGGCGACGTGCGGGGCCACCCGGATCGGGCGGCTGGCCTCGACAGTGGTGACCTCAGTCGCGTCGACGGCGGTCGCTGTCGGCGCGGGGGCCTGGGCTCGGATGGAGCGCTTGCCGGGGGCCGCGGCTGCCGGCGCGGCGCGGCGCTTGCTCGCGGCCGCAGTGCCCGCGGTATTGCCCGACGAGCTGCGATGCCGTCGCCGCCGGGCCGTCATCGGAGTGCTTGGCGGTGCTGTCGGCGGAGGCGGCGCCGGCGCCGGCCAGCAGTGCGGCGCCGAGCCCGAGGAAGACCGCGGCGGTCGCCCACCGAACTCGCCAGTCGCTCAGCACCCAGCCGCCTCCTCGTTGACGATCGGGCAAACGGTATCGAAGGCCGCCGCGCCTCGGCGGCGGAATGGCCGAAACGGTGCTCACGCCGGGTGCACGGCGACCGGCACACCGGTCAACCGGGCCATCCCCGCGAGGGGTTCGAGATCCTCCGGCGCGCTCGACATCAACTGGTTGACGTTGGCGCCGCCCGCGCCGTTGGCGGTGCGCCAGCCGCCTGCGCCGCTGTGTCCCCAGCCGTGCGGGATGGCGATGACGCCGGCGACGATGTCCTTGGTCAGCACGACCGGGATTTCGATCTCGCCGTGCGGCGAGCTCACCCGCACCCGGTCGCCGTCGTTGAGTTTCAGGTCGGCGGCGTCGTCGACATGCATCAGCGCGGTCTGCGTCCGGTCTCCCCGCATCAGCAGCGGCACGTTGTGCATCCAGGAGTTCTCCGACCGCAACTCGCGCATGCCGATCAGGCGCAGCGGATAGCCGTCGGGATCGGTGTGCCGGCCCAGCGCCGCGATCTCGGCGGAGATCCCGTCGTGCACCAACCGCACTTTCGCCCCGCGGTACACCACGACCGTCGGCAACACTCCGGCCTTCAGGTTGGGGGCCAGCACCACACCGTGCGGATGCTGCTGCGTGAGCCGGCGGAAGGTCAGTCCACCACGGTTGAGACCGAACCGGTCACCGCCGGCCCCGAGCCGGATCACGGCGTCGGCCACCAATCGCGGTGTCAACCGTAAACCGAAGAGGCCCAATGCTTTTCGGGTGATCTGCAACGCGCGCAACGCGGGTGTGCGGTCGGCGAGCCGGCGGCTGAGTTCGTCGATGATCGCCCACTCCTCGCGGGCCTGCCCGGCCGGGGCCACCACCGCCTCGGTCGCCTGCCGGAACGGGGTGGGCTGCAGGAGCTGGAACGGCAGCGGGAAGTCGTCGCGCTCGTACATCGTGGTGGCCGGCAGCACGTAGTCGCAGTGCGCGGTGGTCTCGTTGACGTAGAGGTCGATGCCGACCGACAACTCGAGGCCCTTCATGGCCTCCACGAGTTCGTCGCCGTTGGGCACCGAGAGCACCGGGTTGCCCGCGCTGACGAACAGCGCGCGCACCTGGCCGGGCCCCGGGGTGGCGATCTCCTTGGCCATGATGCCGGCGGGTTCGGACAGCAGCACCGACGGGAAGTCGCCGATGCGGGAGCGCTTGCGCCGGTAGACGAACCGCAGCGCCGCGGCCGCACCCTTCATCATGAGGCGCTCGGCGGGCATGCCGAAGGTGCCGAACATCGCGCCGCCGGCCCGGTCCAGATTGCCTGCCACCAGGTTGACCGCGTCGAGCAGATAGGTGGTCAGCGTGCCGTTGCGCCCGACGCTGGTGCCCAGCCGGCCGTAGACGGCGGCACGCGGGGTGGCGACGAGGTCGCGGGCCAGCCCGCGCACGGTGTCCGGCGCGATGCCGGTGTGCTGCTGGGTGGCCTCGGGGGTGAACGGCGCGGCCAGGCGCTCCAGCCACTCCAGTCCGTCCGCCCGGGCGTCGATCGCCGCGCGGTCGACGAGGTTCTCGGACAGCATCACCTGCAGCAGCGACAGCAGCAGGTAGGCGTCGCCGTCGGGGACGATGCCCAGCCACTCGAACTGCGCGGCGGTCTCGGTCTTGCGCGGATCGATCACCAGCACGCGTCCGCCGCGCTTGACGATGTCGTGCATCCGGTCGCGGATGCGCGGCGCGGTGACGACGCTGCCGTGCGACACGATCGGGTTGGCGCCGATGACGACGAGGAAGTCGGTGCGCAGCACGTCGGGCACCGGCAGCGCCATCGGTGAGCCGTAGAGCAACTGGCTGGCCACGAACCGGTTGTTGATGTCCTGCGAGCCGGCGGTGAACAGGTGCGACTTCAGTCCCATCCCGAGCAGCAGCACGTTGAGCCACAGCTGATGGGAGTAGCTGAACGCGCCCGGATTGCCGAAGTACCAGCCCAGCGCGCCCGAGCCGTGCCTGCGGTGGATGTCGGCCAGTCGCGCGGCGATGTCGGTCATCGCCTCGTCCCAGCTGACCGGCTCGAAGGTCGCCGTCAGCCCGTTTGCGCAGCGGTGTGGTGACCCGATCCGGGTCGTTGTGCAGATCGGCGAACGCGATGCCCTTCGGGCAGGCGAAACCCTGCGAGACCGGATGGTCCTTGTCGGGGCGCAGCGCGATCAGCTTGCCGTCCTCGACGGTGGCGATCATGCCGCACAGCGGCTCGCAGATGCGGCAGTACGTCGGGGTGTGCTGCGTGCCCGTCATCCTGCCGCCGTTCTATGCGAAGGGCTCAGCTCGTCGGCTCGTTGGCGAACGAGTGGGTCGGCAGCTTGTGGGTGCCTTCGAGGTCGTCGAGGATGGCCTGCTGCGCCTTGGGCGGCAGGCGTGCTCAGGATCTGGCGCACCCGGGCCTGGCGGCGGTGGACAGCCTGACGATCCGGCATGCCGGGGGTGGCGATGATCTGCGGCGGTACGCCCTCGATCTCCTCCACACCGCCGTCGTGGTGGCCGGCGTCGAGCAGGGCCTGCTCTTCGGCCATCGTCGACTCGTCCTTCTCCTCGGACATGCCGATCGGGCCGATGCGGCGGCCGTTGAGGAACTGCTTGACCACCGGCTCGTCGCTGGTCAGCAGCACCTCGCGGGGACCGAACATGACCAGGTGCTTGCGGAACAGCATGCCCATGTTGTCCGGCACCGTGCGGGCGATGTTGATGTTGTGCGTCACGATCAGGATCGTGGCGTCGATCTGGGCGTTGATGTCGATGAGCAGCTGGCTCAGGTAGGCGGTACGGACGGGGTCCAGACCGGAGTCGGGCTCGTCGCAGAGGATGATCTGCGGGTCGAGCACCAGCGAGCGGGCCAGGCCGGCGCGCTTCTTCATACCGCCGGAGATCTCGCCGGGGAACTTGGTCTCGTCGCCGGCGAGGCCGACCATCTCGAGCTTCTCCATGACGATCTGGCGGATCTCGCTTTCCTTCTTCTTCGTGTGCTCACGAAGCGGGAAAGCGGTGTTGTCGAAGATGTTCATCGAGCCGAACAGCGCGCCGTCCTGGAACATGACGCCGAACAGCGTGCGGATCTCGTAGAGCTCCTTGGCCGAGCACTGGATGATGTCCGTGCCGTCGACGATGATCTTGCCGCGCTCGGGGCGCAGCAGGCCGATCAGCGACTTGAGGAACACCGACTTACCGGTACCGGACGGGCCGAGCAGCACGCTGACCTCGCCGGCGGGGATGTCCAGCGTCACGTCCTCCCAGATTCGCTGGGATCCGAACGACTTGGTCAGCCCCTCGACCTGAATAGCAATGCCCACGCGAGATCCTTCCGCCCACACCGGTCGCCCACTGGCTCGACGGCCTGTGGTTTGAGTCACTGTAGCGCACGCCGATTCGGGCCACTCGCGTTTGTGTACCTACCCGTGATCGACGTCGGCCATCCGTTGCTCGACGCCGGATACGAAAATCCCCCGCGGGCACTTGCCGGCCCGCGGGGGATTTCGATGATCGAGAACTACTTGACGGTGACCGTCGCGCCGGCGGCCTCGAGCTTGGCCTTGGCGTCCTCGGCGGCCTCCTTGGTGACCTTCTCGAGCAGCGGCTTGGGAGCGCCGTCGACGAGGTCCTTGGCCTCCTTGAGGCCCAGGCCGGAGACGATCTCGCGGACGACCTTGATGACGCCGATCTTCTTCTCACCGGCACCCTCGAGGATGACGTCGAACTCCGACTGCTCCTCGGCGGCCTCGGCCGGAGCGGCGGCACCGCGCGGCGGCCGCAACGGCGACCGGGGCGGCGGCGGTGACCTCGAAGACCTCTTCGAACTTCTTCACGAAGTCCGAGAGCTCCAGCAGGGTCATCTCCTTGAAGGCGTCGAGCAATTCGTCGGTGCTGAGCTTTGCCATGGTTGTTCTTCCTTTCGGATTTCTACTTGGGTAGTTGGGGGTTGGTTAGGCGGCTTCTTCGCCGGCCTTCTTCGCTTGCAGAGCGGCCGCCAGCCGGGCGACCTGCGACGCCGGAGCGTTGAACAGACCGGCGGCCTTGGCCAGGTTGCCCTTCATCGCGCCGGCCAGCTTGGCCAGCAGCACCTCGCGCGACTCGAGGTCGGCGATGCGCTCGACCTCGGCGACGGACAGCGCGTGGCCGTCCATGTAGCCGCCCTTGATGATCAGGGCCTTGTTGTCCTTGGCGAACTTCTTGATCGCCTTGGCGACGTCGACGGGCTCACCCTTGACGAACGCGATGGCGGTCGGACCGGCGAACAGTTCGTCGAGGCCCTCGATTCCGGCCTCCGCCGCGGCACGCTTGACCAGCGTGTTCTTGGCGACGGTGTAGGTGGCGTTGCCGGCCAGCGAGCGACGCAGCTCGGCCAGGTTGGCCACGGTCAGGCCGCGGTACTCGGTGACGACGGTGGCCGTCGAGTCCTTGAACTGTTCGGCGATGTCGGCAACCGCGGTGGCCTTGTCAGCCTTGGCCATACATGCCTCCTTGTGGTGGGGTACACCGCCGGAAGCCCAGAACAGACGAACGCCCCGGCGCAGATGGGCCGGGGCGTGAAAGAAAACCACTGACAAGCAGCGGTCGAGCCTCGTCCTCCTGCGTGGGCCGCCCGGATGTCCGGGACCTTCAACCGATTGCTCGGTGACCGACGGTCTTCGGTGGAACTGGCCAAGAATAGCGTGGCGCCTCCCGATCAGCCAAAACGGCCGGGTGCCTCCCCCCCTTCCTCCCGCGAGCAGGCGCAAAATCGCACTGATGCGGGCCTCATCAGTGCGATTTTGCGCCTGTTCGCGGGCTATCCACAGGCTGCCGGGCAGCGTGCACACGCGAATCGCCAGTCGACAGCTCATGCTCCTGAGCGTGATCGCCGACGCCGTCGAAGCTGTTCGCATCGCAACGGTGGCCTGGCCACCACCGCCCAGCTGCTGACCGTGATGACCCGCCAGCAGCTCGACGTCCAGGTCGCCAAGGGCGGTTTGGTGCGCGTGTGGCACGGGGTCTATGCGCGCACCCAGCCGGACCTCTTACGAAGGCTGGCCGCATTGGACCTGGTCACGGGCCAGGACGCCGTGGCGTCGATGGGCACCGCCGCCGCGCTGTACGGCTTCGACACCGAGAACACGACCGCCGTTCACATCCTCGAGCCGGTGTTCGGACGCGGTCGACCAAGGGTCTGGTCGTCCACCAACGCAACGGGCGCACCGCTGCAGTGGGTGGCGAGCCGCCGAGCGACGCCCCGGCCTGGACGGCGGTGGAGGTCGCCCGGCAGCTGCGCCGGCCGCGGGCGCTCGCCACGCTCGACGCGCCCTGCGCTCGCGATGGTGCACCGCCGATGATCTCGAGCAAGCCGTTCGCGATCAGCGTGGACGTCGCGGCATCGTCGCGGTTCGCGGGTTGCTCCCGTTCGCCGACGCACGCTCGGAGTCGGCGATGGAGAGCGAAGCCCGGCTGGTGATGATCGATTACGGGCTGCCGCTGCCCGAGTTGCAGTACACGATCCACGGCACCGACGGTGAACGATGGCGGGTCGACTTCGCCTGGCCGAATGCGCGGGTCGCTGCCGAGTACGAAAGCGTCGAGTGGCACGCCGGCCGGGCCGAGATGCTGCAGGGACAAGACCCGCTTCGCCGGTGTGCAGGAGGTGGGTTGGACCGTCGTACCGATCGTCGCCGATGACGTTCGCCGCCGACCCGAACGCCTGGCCCAACGGATCAACAGCCACCTCACGCGAGCCCGACTCGCCTCCTGACCCTCGCGAGCAGGCGCAAAATCGCACGAAAAGGCCTCAGCCAGTGCGATTTTGCGCCTGCTCGCGCAACCGCGCAGCAGGGCGGCCGCGCCGACCAGGCCGGCCTCCCCGCCGAGCGCGGCGGGCATCACCCGCAGACCGGCGATGAAGTCCAGCCGGGCGTAGGTGCGCAGCGCCTCGCGCAGCGGGTCGAACAGCACCGGACCGGCCTTGGCGACTCCGCCGCCGATGACCACCAGGTCGAGGTCGCACACCGCGGCCACCGAGGCGATCATCGCCGCGATCGCCGTCGCGCCCCGGTGAAATGCCCGCAGCGCGATCTCGTCCCCGCCCGCAGCGGCCTCGGCCAGTTCCTTGGCGTCGGCGCCGGCCCAGCCCTGCTCGCGGGCCCAGGCCGCCAGGTGCGGTCCGCTGGCGATCGCCTCCACGCAGCCACGCGCGCCGCAGCTGCACGGCGGGCCGTCGGGGTCGACGATCATGTGCCCGACGTGCCCGGCGTTGCCGGTGCGCCCGCTGTACGGCGCGCCGTCGAGGACCAGTCCGCCGCCGATGCCGGTGGACACCACCATGCCGAGCAGGAACGCCGCGCCCTGCCCGGCGCCGCGCCAGTGCTCGCCGAGCGCCATGCACAGCCCGTCGCCGGCCAGGCGCACCGGCACCCCGTCGACCACTGCGGCGACCCGGTCGCGGATCGGGAAGCCGCGCCAGGCCGGGATGTTGACCGGGCTGATGGTTCCGTCGGGCAGGTGGATGGGGCCCGCCGAGGAGATCCCGACGCCGGTGACCGCGTCCGTCGGCCGCGGCCAGCGCCTCGGCGATCGTGAGTTCGGCTGCGGCCCAGACCTTTTCGGGGTCGTCGCTGTGCGGGGTGGGCTGCCGGGTCTCGTACAGCAGCTGGCCGTCGGGGTCGACGAGGCCGGCGGCGATCTTGGTGCCGCCGATGTCGAGGACGCAGGCTGGATCGAGGCTCGGCATCATCAGTGTTTGTGGGTGTTGTCGGGCTGGCGCGGGTCGCCGGGGTGTTCGTAGCCGGGGGCCAGCCACACCAGCGCGGCGCGGCGTTCGTCGAGCCACCTGCGGAAGGCCCGCCGCCGGGCGGCACCGAGCAGATGGCGACCTGATCCGCTCGCCGCACCTCGGCCGAACCGGCTCGCTGGGCGATGCGCCAGCCGCCGGTCGCGACCGGACGAAGCGGCGCGGGTTGCGGGCGTGGTAGTCGGCGACGGCGTCGTCGGCGACGTCGACGTCCCGGGTGACGTGCGCGAACAACGCCCGGGCCAGCGGGTCGGCCAGCACGGCCGCCGCGATGCTGCCGATCTCGAGTCGCGCGGTCGGCATCGGGCAGCAGGTCGTCCTCGGTCGGGGTCGCCGCGGTGACGGTGACGCCGAGCGCCTCGGCTTCGCGGGCGACCACCCGTTCGGTGACCACCAGCTGGGTCAGCCAGCGGCGCAACTGCCGGCCCTCGCTGGTGCCGGGTCGCGGCAGCGCGGCCACCTGCGGCGCGTCGCGCAGGACGGCCTCGCGGGCGTCGACCTCGCTGACCTCGACCGGCGTCCCGGCGACGGTGGCCGCCACGCTCATCGGACCGTCACCGTCACGGCCGGGGTGTAGAGCAGCCGGCCCGCGCAGCCGATCCGGATCAGCGCCCACCACTGTCCGGGCGCCAGCCACGGCGGCGGCGCGATGTCGAAGCCCACCTCGACCGTCGACCCGGCGCGCAGCACCGCCCCGCACGCCGCCGGCCCGGTCCACTCCCAGGTGCCCCACGGGCTGATCAGGTGCGCCTCGAGCGCGAGGTCGGCGCGGGCGTCGCTGCCGACGGTGACGGTCAGCCGGGCGGTGCTCCCCGGCGGCGACGACGACGTCGGCCGGCTCGGTGACCAACCGCACCAGCTCGCCGGGCACCTCGGCGCCGACCGTCACGACGCAGACGTCCTCGACGGTCTGCCGCCACGCCGTCGGGCACGTCGCCGCCGAGCTTGAGCTGGGCGCGCACCGGGTAGTCGCCGGGCTTGGCGTCGGGCGGCACGGTGAGTTCGATATCGGCCTCGCGGTGGTGGCCGGGCGGGCAGTCTCGAACGTACAGCTCGGCGGGTTCGGCGGCCCAGCCGCGCGGGCAGCGCAGCCGCACCGCGCCGTTCAGCGTCGCGTCGCTGCAGTCGCTGGCCGCGGTGAGCCGCAGCGTCAGCCGATCTCGCCGGCTGCGCGGTGACGGTCTCCGGGTGCAGGTGCGCGACGGCGGGCAGCCCGCCCAGCGGGGCGGGCCCGCGGTTGTGCAGCCAGTAGCGGGCGTACAGCGGCTGGGCGTCCTCGGCGTCGGGGGCCAGCGTCGCGCCGTCGGCGTCGAGCACGGTGTGAACGTCCATGCGCGCCAGCAGGGTGGCGATCTGATAGCCGTGCAGGCTCAACGGCGTGCTCGTCGTCGCGGGCGTGTCTCGAGCAGGTCGGCCGACACCACCGCCGACACCGTGCCCACATCGGAGGACAGGGTGACATCGGTTGTGGCGCCGCGGGTTTCGACGAGCCGGATGGTGACGTCCTCCGGGTCGACGGTCGCCGAGCTGCCGATCGCGGTCGGGTTGCCGCCGACCTTGAGCGCCCCGAGGGCGACCGCGCCGGCGGGTTCGACGCGCAGCAGCGAGCCGTCCGGCGGCCAGCGCACCCGCTCCCCCGTCGGCCACCACGCACACCATCGGGTGGTTGAATTCGGCACTGCGCGAGGGTATTTCGCTGTCGCGCCAATCCCCTGCGCCGGACACCAGGGCGAAGTCGAAGGTGTGCGTCCAGTGCTGCAGCTGGAAGTTGGACCCGTCGGGCGCGCTGCGTTGCGGCGGGTCGATCCACACGCCGGAGGGCCAGCCGGTGCACGAGCGCATCAGCGAGCTGTGCAGGGTGTGGTCGGGTTCGACGGCGAAGCCGGGCACGCCGCGGTTGATCAGCGCGACGGTGCGCGGCGCGAAGTCGCCGCAGTCCGCCGGCGCGTCCTGGGTGACCTCGATCTGGGCGTCGTCGAGGTCGTCGACCACGGCGGCGACGGCGTCGGCCAATCCGCCGGCCCAGTGTCCGGCGACGATGAGCACCGGCAGGGCCAGCGCGTCGCGCAGGTCGGCGTCGGGCTGCCACACCCGGTCCAGCGGCGTGGGCGGCCGGCACCCAGATCCGGGCCTGCCCGGTGGCGGACAGCTGGCGGTGCAGTTCGGCGGTGTAGGCGTGGTCGGCGGCCTCGAGCACCTCTGCGGTGAAAGCGTTGTCGTCGGGGCCGCCCAGGGCGATGCGGGCGTCGGGCAGGTTGGAGTCGACCTCGAGGTGGCCGTAGCGGGGATACAGCCCGCTGCCGCAGGTGGCGGTGACGCCGGCGCGCACCAGCGCGACCATCAACTCGCGCGCCGATTCCGACGCGGTGTCCCGCGACGGCGCAACGACTTCGGCCACCGACACCGCGCGGGTGTGCGCGCCGATCCGGATCCGCACCGCCGACGACAGCCCGAACCAGCCGTGGGCGGGGTTGTCCAGGGTCCAGGGATGTTCGGCGGAGTCGACGGCGCGGTCCTCGCCGGTGGCGTGGTCGTGCATGAGCCCGAACCCGCGGCCGACGACGGCGTCGCCGACCTCGCTGACCGGCAGCGCGCCGGGCACCGGGCACGGCCAGCGCAGCCGCACCAGCCGGTCGGCGCCGGTGAACTCGTCGATCGTGGTGCTGGTGTCCACCCGGTCGATGCCGTGCCACAGCGTCAGCACCTGGGTGTAGCGCAGGGTGTCGCCGATGTGGCCGCGCACGACGATCCGTTCGCCGAGCGGGCTGCGGTAGGCCTGCACGGAGTCGGCGGCGGTGGCCGACGAGCATTCGACCGTCGCCTTTGGGCAGCAGGTGCCACGGCCCTTCCCCGGCCTGCGGGTGGGCCGGGTACTCCTCGTAGACGGCGAGCTCGTTGCCGACTCCGCCCGCCGCGATCAGCTCGACGTCGTCGTCGAGGTCGACCAGCGACACCACCCCGCCGCCGCGGGCCGGGTCGACCCGCAGCCGGTGATGATCGTTGCCGATCTCGTTGCCCCGCAGCGGTTTCCATCCGCCGGCTTCGTCGCTCGGGACCATCCGGTAGGTGCGCCAGCCCAGCGAGCCGACGTCGGCGGCCCGCCAGCTCACCAGGTGGCCGTCGTCGGACACCACGGTGGGCAGCTCGGTGCCGTCGGCGTCGAGCACCGTCACGCCCGCGGCCACCGGGGTATCCAGACGCGCGGTGACGATGTCGGTTCGGTTGTGCGCCAACGGGTTCCACACGACGACCGATCCCGGCTCGTGGGCCACCGCCTGCGACAGCAGCCCCAGGGCCGCCGCCCGAGCGCCCCGGCCGAGTTCCCAGGCGTCGCGCCACCCGGTCAGCAGGTCGAGGTAGACCTGGTCGGATTCCGAGCCGGTGATGGCGTCGTGGTGGGCGCCGTAGGCCAGCTGCACCCAGGCCTTGGCCAGCGCGGCCTCCGGGTAGCGCGCCCCGGTGAGCAGGGCGGCGAACACCGCGAACCGCTCGGCGCCGAGCACCGCGTCCTCGGCGGCCCGGTTGGCCTGCTTGGTGTCGATGTAGGAGACGTCCTTGCCGGTGTAGATCGGGTTCATGTCCCGGGTCTGCGGCGAGGGCGCGGCCCCGTCGGCGCGCACGGCGGCGAAGAACTCGCTGGGCAGCGCGCAGACGAACCGCGGCCAGGTGTAGCGGGCGTTCCAGTCGCGGTGGATCTCGGTGACCCAGGCGTTCGGCGGGGTGTAGTCGGTGCCGACCGGCAGCAGCACGTTGCGGGTCAGCGCCACCGACTTCAGCCCGGCGAACAGTTCGTAGGTGGCCTGCTCGGCTTCGGCCAGCGACGCCGAGGAGTCCATCCACCAGCCGGCCGAGTAGTGGGCCGGCATGTAGTGGGTCAGCAGGCCCAGCCCGGACGGCGCGATCCACTCGAACTCGCTGTGGAACTGCATGCGCCGCGGGTCGCCGTCGCCGGCCATCGGCCCCCACTGGTGGTGCGGGCCGCGCGCCCAGGAACTCGACGTCAGCCCGGCGTCGGCGGCCATGCCCGGGAACTGCGGGTCGTGGCCGAACACGTCGAGCTGCCACGCGGTGGCCGGGTGAGCGCCCAGGACGTCGCGCTGAAAACCGATGCCGTGCACGAAGTTCCGGATCGACGTCTCGGGACCGGTGAGGTTGGTGTTGGGCTCGTTGTAGGTGCCGCCCATCACCTCCACGCGACCGTCGGCGATGAACCGGCGCAGGTCGGCGCGGTCTTCGGGGTGGGTGTCGAAGTACGGCTTGAGGTAGTCGACCTCGGCGAGCACGAACTTGTAATCCGGGTCGCGGCGGGCCATCTCGAGGTGCGCGGCCACCAACGCGAACCCGTTGTTCTGCCGGGCGCGCCCGGGCGGTTCCTCGTGCCACACGCTGGTGTAGCCGGCCTGGGTGTTCCACCACACCGGGTCGTAGTGGAAGTGGCTGATCATGTACATCGTCCAGCCGGGCTCGGCGACGGTGAACTCGAAATCGAAATCGCCGACCCGGGCGGCGCGCCGCTGCCCCACCACCGGACGCTCGACGGTCACCGGGACTTCGACCACCCCGTCGCCGGCCGGGACCTCGGCCTCGCCGGTCAGCCCGTCACCGTCGACCCGAAGCACACCCCCGGACGAGTCGGCATAGCCGACTCTCACCAGCTGCAGCGGCGCGTCGGCGGGCCCGACGAACAACTCCGTCGACTCCGCGGAGGTCACACGCACGCGGCCAATCTACGGCCCAGCGCCGTCCTCACCGTGGCGACACGTCGATGATCAGCGGCCGGTGATTCCTGGTGCCGACCGACCGGCTCGGCATCACGGCGCAAGCGCGAAGCGATTGGTAGCACGATTGGTAGGATAAACGGTATGGCGAAAGAGAAGGTATCGGTGACTCTAGACGCGACCGTGCTCGCCGCGACCGACGCGGATGCCAAGGCCGCAGGCCTCAATCGGTCAGAGATGGTCGAGCAGGCGCTACGCAATGAGCACCTGCGTGTTGCCTTGCAGGACTACACGGCCAGGGCCGTCCCGGCCCTCGACATCGACGCCTATGCGGAGAAGGTGCATCGGGCGAACCAGGCCGCTGGGCTGTGATCACATCTGGCGCCGTCGTACCCCGCCGAGACACCGAGCAGGAGCTCTACGTCGTCGTACTGTCGAACGCCATCCATATCGCCGCTCGTACCGGACGCGTGATCGTGTGCCCCTTCATTCCCGGCCGGTTGGCCGACGACACCATGGCTATGGTCGTCGCCGTAGATCAGCCCGAAGGCACGCTGCTGCCAGAACTGGTGCAATGGCTTCCCAGCGCTGGCCTCGGTGAGCCGATCGGCACCATCGGCGCGGCGAAGCTGCGCGAGACCGCAGCGATTGTGACTGCTCTCGATCACGTCGTCAGACGCGCAGCACCCGCCGCAGCCAGCCGCCGCGCCATCGCCACCCGCCGACCCTGGAGCGACTTCCAGCGCAGGTTCGAGCACCTCGAACGTCGATACCCGGCATCGCCAGATAGAGCGCCAGCCGCTGCGGGTCGTCCGCGCCGGTGACGACGACGCACGCGTCGGGCCCGTCGTCGGAGATGGTCACCGAGGCGGGTGAGAAGTGCTGCGCCAGAACCTCTTTGGATGCCCGGTAGCGGACTCGGGCGACGTGCCGGTAGGGCGAGGCGCTGATCGCGCGGCCCACGTAGTCGGCGGCGTCGGGCGGCGCCGCGCGCAAGTGAAGGTGGTGCCGCGCGCGCAGACCTCGGTCATCCGGTCCAGCCGCAGGCTGCGCCAGTCGGCTGACGGTGACACGGTCGTAGGCCAGCCGATACCAGCGGCGCCCGGTGGTCACCAGTTGGTACGGGCTCGAGCCGACGGCTGCTCGGCGATCCGGCCACGGTCGACGTCGTCGGCGTCTGACGTGCTCGCGGCTCGCGTAGCAGGCGCGGGCCATCGCGCACCTTTGTGCAAGGGCTCCGAGGGGTCGAGCCGCGCGACTCCACGTTCGTCGGCGTGCGGTGGTCTCAGTCGTGGACGGCGGCACCTGCGGAGCGCAGCCGCGCAGGCATCGACCTGATCGAGCTCGCTCAGGCGGCAGCGCGCCTCCCCGACCCCGGCGACGCTGCCGCTCGGGCGGCCAATCGCAGGCAGACCGCCATCGTGACCGCCTCGTCGGATCGAGCAGCAGCGGCGGCAGTGCGGTGCCGGCGCCCAGCTGGTAGCCGCCGCCGTGACCGGTGCTGGCGTGCACGGGGTACCCAGCTCGCGGAGCCGCTCGACGTCGCGGCGGACGCTGCGCGATGGTCACTCCGAGGCATCGGCAGCTCCGAGCCGACCGCATCCGCCGTGACTGCAACGACGCCAGCAGCTGCAGTGCCCGGCTGCGTCGTCTGCGACATGTCACCAGTCTGCGACCACTTCGAGGACAGAACTGTCCGCAATGGCTGGCATCGTGAAAGACATGACCTGGACCACCCGACTCGCCGACCAACTCGACTGGCACTGGCAGCACCAGCTGCGGCCGCGCCTCGACGGCCTCACCGACGACGAGTACTTCTGGGAGCCGGTGCCCGGCTGCTGGACGGTGCACCCGCGACGGCGCGAATCGACTTCGCCTATCCGCCGCCCCAGCCCGAGCCGTTCACCACGATCGCCTGGCGGCTGGCCCACGTCATCGTCGGGGTGTTCGCGATGCGCAGCCACAACCATTTCGGCGGCCCGCCCGCCGACTACCAGAGTTGGAGCTATGCGCGCAGACGCCGACACGGCGCTGGCCCAACTCGACGAGGAGTACGACCGCTGGATCACCGGGGTGCAGGCGCTCACCGACGAGGATCTCGCGCGGCCGTGCGGACCGGCCGAGGGGCCGTATGCCGAGTACTCCATGGCCGAACTCGTGTTGCACATCAACCGCGAGGTCATTCACCACGGTGCTGAAATCGCTTGTATCCGAGACCTTTACGCTCACACAACACCGAACTGAAAGGACTGACCATGCCCGCCCTCGCCCCGCCCGTCCGCGACGAGCGCCACGCCTTGCACGAGTTCCTCGACTACCAGCAGAGCGCCTTCGTCGCCGTCGCCCACGGCCTGACCGACGAGCAGGCGCGCGCCACCCCGACGGTCAGCGCACTGTCGATCGGCGGACTGATCAAGCACGTCACCGGCATGCAGCGCATCTGGATGCAGCGCGTCGCGGCCGCACCCGGTGAGCCATCCGAACGACACCCGCCCGTTCGAGGAGCGCCGCAAGGAGTTCGAGGACGAATACGTGATGCGCGCCGACGAGACGCTGGCCCAGGTGCTCGACGCCTATCGCCGCGCAGAACGCCGAGACGCTGCGCCTGGTCCAGACGGCCGACCTCGACGCCGCGGTGCCGGTGCCGCGGGACGCCCCTGGTTTCCCAAGGACGTCGACGCCTGGTCGGTGCGCTGGGTGTTCCAGCACGTGATCAGCGAGCTGGCCCGCCACGCCGGGCACGCCGACATCATCCGGGAAAGCATCGACGGCGCAACGATGTACGAGCTCGTCGCCGCCGTCGAGAACTGGGAGCCGCAGCCGTGGCTCACGCCCTGGACAGCGAAGTAGCCTCCCCCGGCGCGAGCAGTCGCAAAATCGCATTCCCGGAGCTCGAGATCGTGCGATTTTGCGCCTGTCTCGCGGCGCCTGAAGCAGTGAAGCAAACCCTGGCAAACAGCCCGGTGTGACGGGCGTCGCTGCGCCAGCGCGAAATTAGTGGTATCCCGAGCCGGTTTGGCACACTCGAAAGAATGAGTTCCACCAAACACCGTGAGGTAGCCAAGCTCGACCGGGTTCCGTTACCGGTCGAGGCGGCCCGCATCGGCGTGACGGGCTGGCAGCTCACCCGCACCGGTGCCCGGGTTCTGACCAAGCTGACCGGCCGCGGCCGCTTCCAGGACAAGGTCATCAGGGAGATCCCGCAGGCCTTCGCCGATCTGGGTCCCACCTACGTCAAGTTCGGCCAGATCATCGCCTCGAGCCCCGGGGCGTTCGGCGAACCGCTGTCCCGGGAGTTCCGCAGCCTGCTCGACTCCGTGCCGCCGGCCGACACCGCCGAGGTCCACGAGCTGTTCAAGAAGGAGCTGGGCGCCGAGCCCACCGAGCTGTTCGCCAAGTTCGAGGAGCAGCCGTTCGCGTCGGCCTCGATCGCGCAGGTGCATTTCGCCACGCTGCACAGCGGCGAGGAGGTCGTCGTCAAGATCCAGCGTCCGGGCATCCGGCGCCGGGTGGCGGCCGACCTGCAGATCCTCAAGCGGTTCGCGCAGATCGTCGAGCTGGCCAAGCTGGGCCGTCGGCTCTCCGCGCAGGACGTGGTGGCCGACTTCTCCGACAACCTGGCCGAGGAGCTGGACTTCCGCATCGAGGCGCAGTCGATGGAGGCCTGGGTGTCGGGTCTGCACGGTTCGCCGCTGGGCCGCAACATCCGGGTGCCGCAGGTGCACTGGGAGTTCACCAGCGAGCGGGTGCTGACCATGGAGCGGGTGCACGGCGTGCGCATCGACGACGTCAAGGAGATCCGCAAGAAGGGCTTCGACGGCACCGAGCTGGTGAAGGCGCTGCTGTTCTCCACCTTCGAGGGCGGGCTGCGGCACGGCCTGTTCCACGGCGACCTGCATGCCGGCAACCTGCTGGTCGACGACGAGGGCCGAATTGTGTTCCTGGACTTCGGCATCATGGGCCGCATCGACCCGCGCACCCGCTGGCTGCTGCGCGAGCTGATCTACGCGCTGCTGGTCAAGAAGGACCACGCGACCGCCGGCAAGATCGTGGTGCTGCTCGGCGCGGTGGGCACCGTCAAGCCCGAGGCCCAGGCCGCCAAGGACCTCAAGGCGTTCGCCGAGCCGTTGACGCTCACGACCCTCGGCGACATGTCCTACGCCGACATCGGCAAGCAGCTCTCGACGCTGGCCGAGGCCTACGACGTCAAGCTGCCGCGCGAGCTGGTGCTGATCGGCAAGCAGTTCCTCTACGTCGAGCGCTACATGAAGCTGCTGGCGCCCAAGTGGCAGATGATGAGCGACCCGCAGTTCTCCGGCTACTTCGCCAACTTCATGGTCGAAGTCAGCCGCGAGCACCAGAGCGACGTCGAGGTCTAGAACGTTGGAGATCCGCACCGGCACAGCCAGAATCGACGACGACCTGGAGATCTACTACGAGGACATCGGCAATCCCGGCGATCCGCCGGTGCTGCTGGTGATGGGCCTGGGTGCCCAACTTCTGCTGTGGCGCGACGGCTTCGTCGAACGCCTGGTGAACCAGGGCCACCGGGTGATCCGCTACGACAACCGCGACGTGGGCCTGTCCTCGAAGCTGCACGGCCACCGGGCCGACGGTGCGCTGGTGCCCAGCCTGGTGCGTTCGTTTTTCGGACTGCCCAGCAAGTCGGTGTACACCCTGGAGCACATGGCCGACGACGCCGCGGCCCTGCTGGATCATCTCGAGATCGACCGGGCGCACGTCGTCGGCGCGTCGATGGGCGGAATGATCGCACAGATCTTCGCCGCACAGCACGCCCACCGCACGAATGCACTGGGAATCATCTTCTCGTCCAACAACTCCGCGTTGCTGCCGCCGCCGGCACCGAAGGCGTTGCTGTCGTTGATCACCGGCCCGTCGCCGAATTCGCCGCGCGAGGTCATCGTCGAGAACTCGATCCGGGTCAGCCGAATCATCGGCTCCCCCGGCTATCCAGCAACCGAAGAGAAGCTTCGCGCAGAGGCCATCGAATCCTACGAGCGGGCGCACTACCCGCAGGGCATCGCGCGGCATTTCGGCGCGGTGCTGGGCAGCGGCAGCCTCAAGCGCTACGACAAGCAGATCAGCGCGCCGACCGTCGTAATTCACGGCCGCGCAGATAAATTGATGCGCCCGTCAGGCGGCCGCGCGATCGCGTGCGGCGATCCCCAACGCACGCCTGGTGCTGTTCGACGGGATGGCCCACGATCTGCCCGAGGCGTTGTGGGACGACATCGTCGGCGAGTTGAAGACGACGTTCTCCGCGGTACCCAGCTAAGTCGTCGCTAGCGACCACATGCGCTAGCATCGGGTCTGCAACTCAGCGGTAATCGTCGATCCCGTCGGGGGGGTACGAGGTTGCTGCCTTAAGCGATTCTGCGAAAGGCGCACCGTCATGCCCGAAAAACTGAAACCCCACTTCGAGGACGTTCAGGCCCACTACGACCTGTCCGACGACTTCTTCCGGCTCTGGCTGGACCCGTCGCAGACCTACAGCTGCGCCTACTTCGAACGCGACGACATGTCGCTGGAGGAGGCGCAGCTCGCCAAGATCGATCTCGCGCTGGGCAAGCTGGGCCTGCAGCCCGGCATGACCCTGCTCGACATCGGCTGCGGCTGGGGCGCGACGATGATGCGCGCCCTGGAGCGCTACGACGTCAACGTCATCGGGTTGACCCTGTCGAAGAACCAGTACGACCACGTCGAGCGGCTGTTCGCCGAGTCCGACAGCCCCCGCAGCAAGCGGATCGAGCTCAAGGGCTGGGAGGAGTTCGACGAACCGGTCGACCGGATCGTCTCGATCGGCGCCTTCGAGCACTTCGGCTTCGACCGCTACGACGACTTCTTCACGATGGCCAACAAGGCGCTGCCCGACGACGGGGTGATGCTGCTGCACACCATCACCGCGCTCACGCTGCCGCAGATGGCCGAGCGCGGCATGCCGCTGACCATCAACGTGGCCAAGTTCGTGAAGTTCATCCTCACCGAGATCTTCCCGGGCGGCCGGCTGCCGTCGATCGAGAAGGTCGAGGAGCATTCGGCCAAGGCCGGCTTCACGCTGACCCGGATCCAGTCGCTGCAGCCGCACTACGCCCGGACGCTGGATCACTGGGCCGCGGCGCTGGAGGCGCACAAGGACGAGGCGATCGCCGTGCAATCCGAAGAGGTCTACGACCGGTACATGCGCTATCTCACCGGATGTTCAGAAGGTTTTCGGATTGGGTACATCGACGTCGACCAGTTCACCCTGCACAAGGGCACCCCACAAGTTCACAGCTAGTACCAGTTCCGCTCCGCGCTGGCCGCAACGAGACACGACCAACGGAAGGCTTCACCGACCATGCCCGAGGCATCGACCACCCAGGACCTGCGGCCCCATTTCGAAGACATCCAGGCGCACTACGACCTGTCGGATGACTTCTTCGGCCTGTTCCAGGACGAGACCCGCAAGTACAGCTGCGCCTTCTTCACCGGGCCGGACGTCACGCTGTCGGAAGCGCAGATCGCCAACGTCGATCAGAATCTCGACCGGCTCGACCTGAAGCCGGGGATGACGCTGCTGGAGATCGGCTGCGGCTGGGGCCTGACCCTGCAGCGGGCGATGGAGAAGTACGACGTCAACGTCATCGGGCTGACCCTGTCGAAGAACCAGAAGGCCTACTGCGACCAACTGCTGGCGAAGGTGGACAGCGACCGGACGTTCGACGTGCGACTGGAGGGCTGGGAGCAGTTCCACTCCCCCGTCGACCGGATCGTGTCGATCGAGGCGTTCGAGCACTTCGGGTTCGAGCGGTACGACGACTTCTTCAAGAACTGCTTCGACATCCTGCCCGACGACGGCCGGATGACGATCCAGAGCAGCGTGGGCTACCACCCGTTCGAGCTGGCCGAGCGCGGCAAGAAGCTGACGTTCGAGATGGCCCGGTTCATCAAGTTCATGATCACCGAGATCTTCCCGGGCGGCCGGGTCCCGACCACGCAGATGATGGTCGAGCACGGCGAGAAGGCCGGCTTCGTGGTGCCCGAGACGCTGTCGCTGCGCAACCACTACATCAAGACGCTGGGCTTGTGGGCCGAGGCGCTGCAGCGCAACAAGGACAAGGCCATCGAGGTCACCGACGAGGTGAACTACAACCGGTACATGAAGTACCTGCTGGGCTGCCAGTACTACTTCATCGACGAGAGCATCGACGTCAGCCTGGTGACCTACCTCAAGCCGGGTGCCGTCCCTAACTCCCTGCGCGAGCAGGCGCATAATCGCCTCGCCGTGCCCATTTGTGCGATTTGCGCCTGTTCGGCGAAGGGATCTGTCGGATCGGGCGAGCGTCGTTCGTCGGACAGGTAGAGAGTGGAACAACAGGGTTCTGCTCCCGACCTGGAAGGACATGACGATGTACTACTTCGCACTGCTCCAGACGCCCCGAGCGCGACCTGACCCCCGACGCAGGGGCAGGCCGAGATGCAGGCCTACGGCGACTTCCATGCCCGTGAGCGTGCGGCCATCCGCGCCGGCGACGCCCTGGCTCCGGTCGCCGAGGGCGTCCGAATCAGCGGCGGGCGCCGACGCGCCGGTGGTGACCGACGGCCCGTTCGCCGAGGGCGCCGAGGTGGCCGGCGGCTACTACGTCTTCGAGGCCGACGACCTCGACGAGGCGTTGCGGCTGGCCCGGCAGATCCCGGCGGCCCAGTACGGCGCGGTCGAGGTGTGGCCGATGGTGCACTGGAACGCGCCGGCCGAACCCACCACCGGCGCCGACTGGCTGGCGCTGCTGCTCGAGCCGGCCGATCAGGTGAACGCAGCCGGGCACCCCCGAGTGGGACGCAGGCGCGCTGCCAGCACGCCGAGTTCGGCGCGGCGGCCGGTGCAGCACGTCGCTCGGTGGGGCGCCGCTGCATCCGCCGTCGACGGCGACGACGGTGCGGGTGCGCGACGGCGAGGTGCTGCTGACCGACGGGCCGTTCGCCGAGGGCGCCGAGGTGGCCAACGGCTTCTACCTGCTGTCGGCCGCCGACCGCGACGAGGCGACCAAGATCGCGTCGATGATCCCGGCGTCGGCGGTCCAGTTGCGCCGCCTGGCGGGCGTCGCCGGACTGTAGGCGATGCAGTCCCTGGACGGCGTCTTCCGGCGGGAGTGGGGACCCGCGGTCGCCGCGCTCGCGCGGTGGTCGGGTGATCTCGGCGTCGCCGAGGACGCCGTCCAGGAGGCCTGCGCCGACGCGGTGCGGACGTGGTCGCGCGACGGGATGCCGGACAACCCGGGAGCGTGGCTGGTGACGGCGGCCCGCAACCGGGCCCGTGATCGGTCTGCGTCGCGAATCGGTGCGTCCGGGAAAGGAATTGGCTGCGGTGCTCGACGACATCCTGGCCCGCACCGAGCGGGCCGATGTGCATCCGGTGCGCGACGACGAGCTGCGGATGATGTTCACCTGCGCGCATCCGGCGCTGGATCGCCCGTCGCAGCTGGCGCTGACCCTGCGGCTGGTGTCGGGGCTGACGGTGCCGGAGATCGCCAGGGCGCTGCTGGTCAGCGAGGCCGCCGTTGCCCAGCGAATCACACGGGCCAAGAACAAGATTCGGCACGCCAACATCCCGCTGCGGGTACCGCCGCCGGAGCTGCTCGGCGAGCGGACGCCGCACGTGCTGTCGTGCATCTATTCGGTGTTCACCGAGGGGTACTGGTCGACCGGCTGGCCCGTCGGCGATCCGCGACGAGTTGTGCGACGAAGGGGTGCGGCTGTCCGGCGAGGTGTGCGCGCTGATGCCCGACGAGCGGGACGGTCATGCGTTGGCAGCCCTTGTGCTGCTTCATGATTCGCGACGGGCCACCCGGGTGGACGGCGACGGCGCGCTGGTGCCGCTGGACGAGCAGGACCGCGCGGCGGTGGGATCGCGGCAAGATCGCGCGCGGACTGGACCGGCTGCGCCGCGCGGAAGGCTCGACCGGGCCCTATCTGCCGCAGGCGGTGATCGCGGCGGTGCACGCGACCGCGCCGAGCTGGGAGCAGACCGACTGGGCCACCATCTGCGCGGCCTACGACCGGCTGCTGCGGCTCACCGATTCGCCGGTGGTGCGGGCGAACCGGGCGTTGGCGATCGGCTTTCGCGACGGGCCCGAGCGCGGGCTTGGCCGCGCTGGAGAAGGTGGCGCACGATCCGCGGCTGGTGCGGTCGAACCTTGTCCTGACGGTGCGGGCCGACCTGTTGCGGCGGGCCGGCCGCTACGGCGAGGCCGCGCAGGCGTATCAGGAAGCGTTGGCGCTGAACGGGTCCGAACCCGGGCGGGCATTTCTCCGTCGGCGTATCGGCGAATGCGCCGGGCAGGGCTAGAGTCGGGCTCATGCTTGCCGGCCGTCTCGCAGACCCGAATTGCACGCTCGGCACCGATCCCCGGTCCGATCCCCGGATGGTGGCGGCGTTCGCGCCGCTGGGGTTGGCCGACGTGCTGCCGGATGCGCCGATCTCCGTCGACTCCCCCATCGAGCACCGGCTGGCGTATGCCGCGGCCGCCGAGGAGGCGATCGGCGGGGTGTTCGACGTGTTGGCGCTGGCGGCGCCGGCGCCAACGGGTGTCACGACGACGACGGTCACCATTCCGGGCGGGGACGGCAACGAGCTGACGTTGTTCGTGAGCCGGCCTGTCTGAGTCCGACGGGGTTGCTTCCGGCGGTGGTGCACTTCCACGGCGGCGGGATGGCGATCGGCAGCGCCGCGGACGCGGCGTACCGGCACTTGCGGGAGGCGCTGGCGGCCACCGGGCTGGTGGCGGTCGGGGTGGAGTTCCGGAACTCCGGCGGCCGGCTGGGGGTGCATCCGTTCCCGGCGGGGCTGAACGACTGCGCGGCGGCGACGCGGTGGGTGTATGCCAATGCGGCCGAGCTCGGGGTGAGCCACCTGATCGTGGCCGGCGAGTCCGGCGGCGGGAATCTGACGCTGACGGTCGTGCACAAGGCGAAGCGCGAGGGGTGGCTGGGCGAGATCGCCGGCGCGTACGCGCAGTGCCCGTACATCTCGAACCAGTGGCTGGACTATCCCGAGGAACTGCCGTCGCTGCGGGAGAACGACGGCTACTTCATCAGCTGCCAGCAGGCGGCGCTGCTGGGCTCGCTCTACGACCCTTCTGGGGCGCATGAGAAGGATGCGACGTGCTGGGCGGGCGTGGCCACCGACGAAGAATTGTCCGGACTGCCGCCGCACATTATTTCGGTCAATGAATTGGATCCGCTGCGCGACGAAGGACTTGCTTGTACTACCGGCGGTTACTGGCGGCCGGAGTGCCCGCGGCCGGGCGAGTGGTCGTGGGCACCTGCCACGGCGGTGACCTGCTGTTTCCCGCCGCGATGCCGGAAGTCTTCGGGGCGAGTGTGCGGGATATCAGTGGGTTCGCGCACTCGCTGGCGCCGTGAATTCGTTGCGTGACTGACCTGGTTCTGGCCACCGTCGCCGTCACCGCGGGAGCCGTCGCAATAGAACTGCCACCCTTCGTCTGGACCATCCTTGACGGCAGGTACCGCGAGCCGCTCGGCTATCGGCGATCGGCAGATATTCCCCGTGCACACAAACAAGACGTGCAGCGCAGGCCTCCTCGACTCCGTCGAGATATGGGTGTTCGATTCCCTTTCCTGCTTGTCACTATCGAATTGCGCGTGACCGCCAATCCGGCACGATAGCCCAATCCGCGGCTGGTAGCCTGCCAGAATCGCGGGCGTCGGGAGGGCTGCGTACATGTGCCGACCGGTCAAGTGATCGCCAAGCTCGTCCGCGCCGCGGCCTACATCGTCGCGATCCTCGGCATGCTCGTCACGCTGTGCCCTCGTCCCGCCAGCTCCCGATCACCAGCCACACCGTCCTCTTCGTCGCCTCTTACTCCCCCTACCTGATGGCCGGCGCCGCGATCGCCGCGGTCCTGCTGCTGCTCACCCGTCGCTGGCTGACAGCCGCGGTAGCCATCGCCCTCACCGCAGCAGCCATCGCAGCCGAGCTCCCTCTTCATCGGAGCCACCCCGCCGCAGACAGCACCGCCGTCAGAGTCCTCACCGCGAACCTGCGGTAGGCGAAGCCGATCCAAACGCCTTGATAGACATCGCAAACCAGAACGCAGACGTCGTCGTCGTCCAGGAGCTCACCCGCAGCTCGCCGACACGCTCGACCAGACCGGCATCAAAGCCACCTTCCCCTACCAGGCACTCGAGCCCGGCGAGTACGGCCACGGCGTCGGCATCTGGAGCCGCTATCCCCATCACCGCCTCCGAGCGCATCGACGGCTACCGGCTGCACATGGTCAGCGCCGACATCGCCGTCCCCGGCACCGACCAGGACGACCGTCTTCGTCGCCATCCACCTGCCGGGCCCGTGGCCGCAGGACATCGACGGCTGGCGCGACGAAATCGACCGGCTGCCAACCACTCTCGGCGACGATCAAAGACAAGGCCGACGGCCGACCCGTCATCGTCGCCGGCGACTTCAACGCCACCTACGACATGGCCCCGTTCCGGAACCTGCTCACCAACGGATTCGCCGACGCCGCAGAACAATCCGGCGCCGGAATCACCCGAACCTTCCCAGCGGACAGCACACTTCCGCCGCTGCTCGGGATCGATCACGTCCTGACCTACAACGCCACAGCCACCGACGTGCAGACCGTCAGAGTCCCAGGCTCAGATCACCTGGGACTGCTGGCGACGCTGAGGCTTACGCCTCTTCGAGTGAAGTTCCGCGTGACGGCCGGGTCCACCGGGATGCCCGGGCCCGTGGTCGTCGACACGGTGATCTTCTTCAGGTAGCGACCCTTCGACGACGACGGCTTGGCCCGCAGCACCTCGTCGAGCGCGGCGCCGTAGTTCTCGGCCAGCTTCTTCTCGTCGAACGAGGCCTTGCCGATCACGAAGTGCAGGTTGGCCTGCTTGTCGACGCGGAAGTTGATCTTGCCGCCCTTGATGTCGGCCACGGCCTTGGCCACGTCCGGGGTCACGGTGCCGGTCTTGGGGTTCGGCATCAGGCCACGCGGGCCGAGCACGCGGGCGATGCGGCCCACCTTGGCCATCTGATCGGGAGTCGCGATCGCGGCGTCGAAGTCCAGCATGCCGCCCTGGATCTGCTCGATCAGGTCGTCGCTGCCCACGATGTCGGCGCCGGCGGCGATGGCAGCCTCGGCCTTCTCGCCCACCGCGAACACCGCGACGCGCGCCGTCTTACCCGTGCCGTTGGGCAGGTTCACGGTGCCGCGCACCATCTGGTCGGCCTTGCGCGGGTCGACGCCCAGCCGGATCGCCACCTCGACGGTCGCGTCCTGCTTCTTCGACGACGTCTCCTTGGCGAGCTTGGCCGCCTCGAGCGGGGTGTAGAGCTTGTCGCGGTCCACCTTCTCGGCGGCTTCGCGGTATGCCTTGCTGGTCTTGCTCATTGTTATCTCCTAGTGAGAGGTGTGGTTGACGAGCCGAAGCGGGCTCTCCCACGCGACGCCGCGCAGGTGCGGCGATCCGAAACTTATTCGACCGTGATGCCCATCGACCGGGCGGTGCCGGCGATGATCTTGGCGGCCTGGTCGATGTCGTTGGCGTTGAGGTCGGCCTTCTTGGTCTCGGCGATCTCGCGCACCTGATCCCAGGTCACCTTGGCGACCTTGGTCTTGTGCGGCTCGGCCGAACCCTTCTGCACACCGGCGGCCTTCAGCAGCAGCCGGGCGGCGGGCGGGGTCTTCAGCTCGAACGTGAAGCTGCGGTCCTCGTAGACCGTGATCTCCACGGGGATGATGTTCCCGCGCTGGTTCTCCGTCGCGGCGTTGTACGCCTTGCAGAACTCCATGATGTTGACGCCGTGCTGGCCGAGCGCGGGGCCGACCGGCGGGGCGGGGTTGGCCGCTCCGGCCTGGATCTGCAGCTTGATCAGCCCGGCGACCTTTTTCTTCTTGGGAGCCATGGGAGTGTTCGATTTCCTTTCTGGGAGGGCTAGCGAGCCCTAGATCTTGGCGACCTGGTTGAAGGTCAGTTCGACGGGCGTCTCGCGTCCGAAGATGGACACCAGCACCTTGAGCTTCTGCTGTTCGGCGTTGACCTCGCTGATCGACGCCGGCAGCGTCGCGAACGGCCCGTCCATGACGGTCACCGACTCGCCGACCTCGAAGTCGACCAGGATCTCCGGACGCTCCAGCGTGGCCTCCGACGAGGCAGCCGCAGAAGTCGAGGCAGCCTTGCCCGCCTTCTTCGCCGCGCCCTGCGGCAGCAGGAACTTCACCACGTCGTTCAGCGACAGCGCGGTCGGCCGCGACGTCGCGCCGACGAAGCCGGTCACGCCGGGGGTGTTGCGCACCGCGCCCCACGACTCGTCGTTGAGCTCCATGCGGACCAGGATGTAGCCCGGCAGCACCTTGCGGTTGACCTGCTTGCGCTGGCCGTTCTTGATCTCGGTGACCTCTTCGGTCGGAACCTCGACCTGGAAGATGTAGTCGCCGACGTCGAGGTTCTGCACGCGGGTCTCGAGGTTGGCCTTCACCTTGTTCTCGTAACCGGCATAGGAGTGGATGACAAACCAGTCGCCCGGCTTGCTGCGCAGCTCAGCCTTGAGCGCGTCGGCCGGATCGAGCTCCTCCTCGGCCACCTCGGCGGCGGCTTCCGTCGCCTCAGCGTCAGGCGCCGCCTCGAGCTCAGGTGCGGCCTCGTCCGATGTCGCCGCCGATGCGGCTCCGGTCTCGTCATCCGATGTCGCCGCCGGTGCGGCTCCGGTGTCGATGACGTCGACGACGGCCTCACCCGTGGGCGTATCGCCTTCGGGGGTTGTCACGGTAGTCAGTCCTCTCTCAAAACGTTCAGATCAGCCGAACACCAGCAGCACCAGCTTGGCCAGGCCCAGGTCCACGCCGCCGATCAGCGCGACCATGAAGGCCAGGAACGCCAGCACCACCCCGGTGTAGCTGACCATCTGCTTGCGGTTCGGCCAGATCACCTTTCGCAGCTCGGCGACGACCTGCTTGATGTAGTTCCACACGAACACGAACGGGTTCCGGGCCGGCCCGGTGGTGGTCTTCTTCGGCTTCTTGGGCTTGGCCTTCTTGGACTTCTCCTCGACGCCGAGTTCCTCGGCGCCCGATTCGAGCTTCCTCGGGCTCGGCCAGTGCGGTGGCGCCGCGCTGGCGGGTCCGCTTGCCGGTGGGACGCGCGGGCCGGCTCAATGCGATCTGACCGCCGGTGGTGTCCTCGGTCGCCGTCGCCTGCGGCGTCAGCACTATCGCGCTCGTCGCTCACCGCATGCTCCTTTGTGTCGAGTCCTCAGGGCCGAAGTACCCAGCCCGGGTGTACACCTTCCAGTGTCCACCATTGCCTATTCAGTTGAGCAGGGGCGACAGGACTTGAACCTGCAACCTGCGGTTTTGGAGACCGCTGCTCTGCCAGTTGAGCTACGCCCCTCTGTTCGCAGGCGGGCCTGCGCCTGGGATACCCCCACATAATTCGCGCGCTCCCCGTTCGGTCAACCCGAACCGACGGACAGCGCGCTTACGTGGGAAAACCCCGAGGTCCGAGTGTACAACGGCACACCGGGCAGGTGTTAATCCGTCGCGTCGTCTTCGTGCCGGACGGGCTTGCGCAGAACCTGGCCGGTTTCGGGGTCCCAGCCTGCCGAGATCGAGTTGTCGCCCTCGTGGCCCATCAGCGTGGTGTAGGCGATCAATGACGACCTCGCCGGTCTTGTCGTCGGTGAGGACGTTGCGCGAGGTCACGATGTCGGCGCCGAACCGCTCGTCGACCGAATCGATGTACATCGTGGCGCGCAGCGCGTCGCCCTCGACGATCGGCCGGTAGGAACTGGAACTTCTGATCCACCTGGACGATCTGCAAGGTCTTCAAGCCCACGTCGACGTGCTGGAAGAAGTGCCGCTGGATCATCACCGCGATGATCGACACGAACGTCAACGGCGCGACCAGACCGTCGTAGCCCAGCTCGCGGCCGCCGCTTCCACGTCGATGCTGGCCGGATCGTGGGCCTTGATCGAGTTCGCGTACTGGCGGATCTGCTCGCGGCCCACCACGAAGGTGTCCGGGTACTTCCAGACCATGCCGCGGATGTCAGTCTTGAGTGCCATGGTTACGCCAGCTTCGCGATCGCCACGGCGCGGCCGAAGATCTTCTTGCCGCCGGTGGTGGCGGTCAGCGCGATCTGCACGGTCTTGGTGTCGGCGTCGACCGACTTCACCCTGCCGTTGAACACGATCTCGGCGCCCATGCCGTCGTTGGGCACCGGCACGATCGCGGTGAAGCGGACGTTGAACTCGGTGACCGCGCCCGGGTCGCCGACCCACTCGGTGACGTAGCCGCCGCCGAGCCCCATGGTCAGCATGCCGTGGGCGATCGCGGTGTCCAGACCGACCTGCTTGGCGATCTCGTCGTCCCAGTGGATCGGGTTGAGGTCGCCGGAGACCCCGGCGTAGTTCACCAGATCCGCACGGGTCAGGGTGATGATTCTTTCGGGCAGCTCGTCGCCCACCTTGACCGAACTGAACTCACGCAGTGCCATCGTTGAAGCCACTCTCTCCGTTTTCCTCGCTACGTCCCGCCAGCGTCGTGTACGCCTCCTGGACCACCTGACCGTCCTGGTTGGTGAAGATGTTCTTGGTGACGATGATGTCAGTGCCGTGCGCCTGCCGGACGGCATGCACGTAGACGTCGCAGTAGAGCTTGTCACCCGCGGTGATCGGGGCCAAGAACTTCAGCTCCTGATCCACCTGGACGATCTGGCGGTCGGTGATGCCGATGTTGGCGTCGGTGAACATTCCCATCTGCGCCCGGTAGCCGAACACGCTGATGAACGTCAGCGGCGTCAGCAGCCCGTCGTAGCCCAGTTCGGCGGCGGCCTCGTCGGAGAAGAACGACGGATCCTCGTTCTGCACGGCCCGCGCGTACTCGCGGATCTTCTCGCGCTCCACCGCATAGTGATCGGGGTAGCGATAATGCGTCCCCACGATGGACTCGGACACAGCCACGGGCCAGAACCTACCTAGTCAATTTCGCCGGCCGTCACCAGGACGGCCGGGCGCGATCAGCGCGACTCTTTGTGCGGCTGATGCTGGCCGCAGTTCGGGCAGAATTTCTTCAGCTCGAGCCGGTCGGGATCGTTGCGGCGGTTCTTCTTGGTGATGTAGTTGCGGTGCTTGCACACCTCACAGGCCAAAGTGATCTTCGGCCGTACGTCTGTACTGGAGGCCACGTCCGTTGCCCTCTTTCACGCTCTAGTAGTTCGTTCTGCTGTAGCGGTGGGGAGGCTCGATCTCCCGACCTCACGATTATGAGTCGTGCGCTCTAACCAGCTGAGCTACACCGCCCCGATAGGCGCGGGCGGAGCCCCGCTCGCGTCCACCGAGCCCCCTAACGGAATCGAACCGTTGACCTTTTCCTTACCATGGAAACGCTCTACCGACTGAGCTAAGGGGGCCTGACCCGCAGCAGCAGACGAACCGCGCCGTGGGCCTTAAAGAGGGTACAGCCTGCGGCGGGGCTCAACCAAACTGCTCGCCGGGGAGGCTAATCCGCCGCGTTGCCGGACGCCTTCACCGAGTCGCGGGCCGCCTTGACGGCCGCGCGCACCTCGCTGCGGGCCGCCTTGGCGGTGCTGCGGACCTCGCTGCGGGCGCTCTTGACCGCGCCGCTGATCTCGGTGCCGGCCTGCTGCGCGGCGTCGCGGACCTCGGCGGGAGTTGCGGTGGCCGCAGCCGCCCGCACCTGGGACACGGCGCTCTTGATCTCCTGGCGCACCTGGGCGCGGGCCTCGGCGCGGGCGGTGACGACGGACTTCACCGCGGCGGGGATGTCGGCCGGGCCGCTGGCGGCGGCTCGGGCCGGGCTTGCCGCGGCGCGGGTGGCGGCCACGATCGGCGGCAGTGCCGGGCAGTCCGAAGAAGCTCAGCTGCGCCGAGACGTAGTTGTAGCCGATGCCGAACAGGGTGTTGCCGTAGGCCGCGGTGATCGGGAAGAAGGCCAGCGGGTTGTGCAGCGACGTCGGCCGCGTAGTTCACGGTGGCCTGGATGACGGGCTGGATGCCGCTGAAGTAGTTGATGTCGATCTGGTCAGCGATCGGCGGTCCGATGAACGGAACCCAGGCTGACGCGCGTACTGGCTCCACGACGACGCCGCCCTGCACCGACGGGGTGATGGCGTAGTAGATGTTCTGAGCCGATGCCGGTGAGCGCGATGTTCTCGACGTGCACGGTCGGGGCGGCGGCTGATCGCCGACGGCGGGGCCACCACCGCGGGGGTCAGCGCGATCGCTCCGGCGGTCACCATCGCGACCCCGGGTGCCAGCAACGGACGAACTGAAACGCTCACGACGCCTCCCTGGTGCTTCTAATACGTGCGACGCACATAATCGCATCGACGTGAGCGCCGGACACAACTTCGCTGGTTACCGCACGCATATTTGCCTATCGCTGCTTTACGCCAGCTGTATGCGCTACTTGTCGTTCGCGGGAGCACGTCACTGGCAAACACATCTGGGCACGCCTTCTGGCCGGGCGGCCGCACGCCATAGGGTGAGGACATGTCATCGACGGACCGTCTGTACTTCCGCCAACTGCTCTCCGGCCGGGATTTCGCCGCCGGCGACGTCATGGCCCAGCAGATGCGCAACTTCGCCTACCTCATCGGTGATCGCGAGACCGGCGACGCCGTGGTGGTCGACCCGGCCTATGCCGCCGGCGATCTGCTCGACGTGCTCGAGGCCGACGGCATGCACCTGTCCGGTGTGCTGGTCACCCACCATCACCCCGACCACGTCGGCGGCACCATGATGGGCTTCACCCTCAAGGGCCTGGCCGAGCTGCTCGAGCGCACCGAAGTGCCCGTGCACGTCAATACCCATGAGGCACTGTGGGTTTCGCGTGTCACCGGCATCCCGATGAGCGACCTGACCACCCACGAGCACGGCGACAAGGTCGCCATCGGCGACATCGAGATCGAGCTGCTGCACACCCCCGGCCACACTCCGGGCAGCCAGTGCTTCCTGCTCGACGGACGCCTGGTCGCCGGCGACACCCTGTTCCTCGACGGCTGCGGGCGCACCGACTTCCCCGGCGGCAACGTCGACGACATGTTCCGCAGCCTGCAGCAGCTGGCCGGGCTGTCCGGTGACCCGACGGTCTTTCCGGGGCACTGGTATTCCATCGAGCCGAGTGCGGCGCTGTCGGAGGTCAAGCGGTCCAACTACGTCTACCGGGCGTCCAACCTGGACCAGTGGCGCACGCTGATGGGCGGCTAGGCGTGCACCGCCTCCGCGCGACTTTCGGCCGGCGCCCGGCCGAAAGTCGCTGTGAGGCGGGCACCGACACCCTCCCCGGTGACGCCGCAACGCACCGGGCTGTCATCGCACTAGACGGCACGCTGAATCCGTCGCGCAAGGAGGTTCAAGTCGCGGTGACTATCAGCAGTGGGTGATTACCGAGGACACTCAACGACCGCCTGGCGAATCAACTCTGAGTCGGGCGAAGACGTCCTCAGTCGCTCGGCTCGACGCACAAGCTCAGCGCGGATTGCGCCAGGCAACCGCACACTGATCAGCCGGCGTCTCAGCCCTTTGCCGCAACACCTTGGCCGCGTCGCCCCATGCGGCAGAAATGCCGGGTTCACCTCGAGCGACAGAATCTCTTCGACAGTCGGCGGGATTGGCGGCGTACGTCCTCGGCCATGTCAGGCGTAGTCGGCATCGGTAACGCGCTTGCTGGTCATGTCACGCGACCTCGTGGAACTGCTCACTGCCGCAGTCGGGTCGCATCGAGCTAGCGCCGACCCAGGATGGCGCACAGGTGCGGGACCTCGGCCGTCGACCGCGAGCATGCTCGGGACGGTGATCGACTGCGGCATCGAGGGCGCGCTGCCACTGACGATGCTGCCCGAGGACCGGCTGCGGTCCGATCTTCGGCCTCGCCGCAGATGCAGACGCAGCGTATGACGCTGGACTGTGAGACGCATGCTCCCGGTACGCCGGTGGACGTCTGCCAGCGCAGACCTCGCCGGAGCTCGACGTGCTGCGCGGCGAGGTCGAGCGGATGCGCCGAGCCACCGAGGAGACCCAGAGCCGTTGGCACAGAGCACAGTTCGACCCACCGACCGAAGTGGTGCGGCTACCCCGGCACGGCCTGGCCTGATTGCCTCTTGGCAATCGGAACTTTGTTACGTAACGTCGGTACGAAATTAGACGCTGCGACGAAGGAGCATCCATGAGCGGGTCGGTCAGCTATCGCAAGGACGACGCGGTCGCCGTGATCACACTCGACGACGGCAAGGTCAACGTCCTGGGTCCGGGCATGCTGCAGGAGATCAACGACGCCCTGGACCGCGCCGAAGGCGAGGACGCCGGGGCGGTGGTCGTCGCCGGCAACGACCGGGTGTTCAGCGGCGGCTTCGACCTGAAGGTGTTCCGCTCCGGCGACATCGACGCCTCGATCGCCATGCTGCAGGGCGGCTTCAACCTCGTCCCACCGGCTGCTGTCGTTCCCCAAGCCGGTCGTCGCGGCCGTCACCGGTCACGCCATCGCGATGGGTTCCTTCCTGGCCTGCAGCTTCGATCACCGAGTTGCCGCGCACAACTACACCTTTCAGGCCAACGAGGTCGCGATCGGCATGGTGCTGCCCTACCCCGCCCTCGAGGTGATGAAGCTTCGGCTCACCCCGTCGGCCTTTCAGCAGGCGGTGGGTCTGGCCAAGACGTTCTTCGGCGAGACCGCGCTGGCGGCCGGCTGGGTGGACGAGATCGTCCTGCACGACCAGGTGCTGCCCCGTGCCCTGGAAGCCGCCCGCGAGTTCACCACGCTGACCGCCAGTGCGCACCTGGCCAGCAAGATGCGGGCCCGGCAGGCCACCCTCGACGCGATGCGGGCCGGCATCGACAACATTCACGCCGAGTTCGGGCTGTCCTAGTCCGTGGCCAGGGTCAAGCAGCGCACGCCCGAGCTGCGCGACCGGGTGGTCGACGTGGCGGTGAGCACGCTGTGCGAGGACGGCATGTCCGGCTTCACCACCCGCCGGGTGGCCGAACGCGCCGGTACCTCGGTGCCCGCGGTCTACGAGCTGTTCGTCGACAAGGACGGCCTGCTGCGGGCGGTGTTCTTCGAGGGGTTCCGCCGGCTCGGTGGTGAGCTGGCCGCCCTGCCGGAGACCGCCGACCCGCTGGCCGACCTGCGCGCGCTGATCCCGGTGTTCCGCCGGTTCTGCCTGGACTACCCGCCGCTGGCCCGGGTGATGTTCAGCCGCCCGTTCCAGGACCTCGACCCCGGGCCCGACGAGCTCGGCGCCGCGCCGACGGTGCGCGAGATCCTGGTCGGCAAGGTGCAGCGCTGTATCGACGCCGGGCTGCTGGCCGGGGACCCGGTCGACGTCGCCCACGTATTGCTCGCCCTGGCACAGGGATTGGCGATCCAGGAGGCGGGCCGGTGGCTGGGCACGTCGGCGCGCGTCGGTCAACCGGCGCTGGGATGTCGGGGTGCAGGCGGTACTGGCCGGTTTTCGGGCCTGAGTCGCTCCGGCAGTGTCATACTGCCTCGAAATTCATGCGACATGCGAGCAATCGTCGGGGTGGCCGCGGTAGCGGCTGCCGTCGCGCTGGCAGCCCCTGCCGGCGCCGACGACGGCGACATGCCGCCCTGCGGGCTGAAGCTCATCCTGCTGTGCAATATGGTGCCCGCCTTCCCCAACCTGGACCACGACGTCGACCTGACGCAGGATCCCCACGCCCTGGATGGCCTCACCTCGGATCCCGATCCGGCCCTGCAGCCGCAGGGCTAAATGGGACGCGTCGAGGGCAAGGTCGCGCTCATCAGCGGCGCCGCCCGCGGGATGGGCGCCTCGCACGCCCGGCTGTTGGTGAGCGAGGGCGCCAAGGTGATCCTCGGTGACGTCCTCGACGACGAGGGTGCCGCCGTCGCCGACGAGCTCGGCGATGCCGCCCGCTACATCCACCTCGACGTCACCGACGCCGAGGACTGGGCGGCCGCAGCCGACCTGGCACTCAAGACATTCGGGACCCTCAACGTCCTGGTGAACAACGCCGGCATCGTCTACCGTCGCACGCTGAAGAATCTGGAACGCGAACGCTGGCAACGGGTTCTGGACGTCAACCTCACCGGCACCATGCTGGGCATCAAGTCGGTGATCGAGCCGATGACCGCGGCCGGCGGCGGCTCGATCATCAACATGTCCTCCATCCAGGGCATGCGCGGCACCCCGGGCAACCACGGCTACGTCGCCTCCAAGTGGGCGATCCGCGGGCTGACCAAGTCCGCCGCATTGGAGTTGGCGCCCAACAACATTCGCGTCAACTCCCTGCACCCCGGCATGATCCGTACCCCGATGACCGCGCACATGCCCGACGACCTCGTCGCCGCTCCCCTGGGCCGCATCGCCGACCCCGTCGAGGTGTCGACGTTCGTGCTGTTCCTGGCCAGCGACGAGTCGTCGTTCGCCACCGGATCGGAATTCGTCATGGACGGCGGCCTCATCGCCGACGTGCCGCACCGGTGATGACCATGGGCCGCTTCGAGAATCGGGTCGCCATCGTCACCGGCGCAGGCGCACCCGAGGGCATCGGGTTCGCCGTCGCACGCCAGCTGGTCGGCGAAGGCGCACGCGTCGTGCTCGGCGCGACCAGCGAGCGCATCCACGACCGCGCGCGTCGAACTCGGCTCCGCCGCCGTCGGCGTGGTGGCCGACCTGACCGTCGACGGTGCCGCCGACACGCTGGTACAGGCCGCCACCGACACCTGGGGACGGCTCGACATCCTGGTGAACAACGCTGGTATGACGTCGGTTTCGAGCGGATGGGATGCCGACGACGAGGTCGCGAACCTGTCGCTGGCCGACTGGGACGCCGCGATCGCCCGCAACATGACGACGGCGTTTCTCATGTGCCGGGCGGCGGTTCCGGTGATGACGGCCGCGGGTTACGGGCGCATCGTGACGGTCGGCTCGACCACGGGAACCGTCAATGCGATGCCGGGCCAGGCCACCTACACCGCGGCCAAGGCGGGCGTGGTGGGGCTCAGCCGGGCGCTGGCGCTGGAGGTCGTGCGGCACGGAGTCACGGTCAACGTCGTCGCACCCGGCTACATCGCCACCGGGTCACAACTGCAGTTCGAGGCAGCCGCTGCGGCGGCGGGGCCCTTCGGGCGCAGCGGCACACCCGACGAAATCGCTTCGTGTGTGCTGTTTTTGGCGCACGAGTCGGCGTCGTTCGTCACCGGCGCGGTACTTGTCGCCGACGGCGGGCACAACCTGCCCGAAACCTGGTCCTAGTCGCCGGCGATCCACTGCCGCGCCTGCTCGACCTCCCCGGCCGGGAAGTGGCGGATCTGCGCGGAGACGAAGTGCGATCCCAGGTGCTCGGCGACGTCGGCGAGGTGGGAGTCGGTGACCACGGCGATCTTCTTGACGTGCTTCTCGTGGTCGCGCACGAAGCGGAAGTGGCTCACCATCGCCCCGAAGCCGTCCCAGCCCGGGAAGTGCGCTGCGTCGATGATGACGCCGGCCAGGTCGCCGGTCGATTCGATGTGCGGGTCGACGGTCTTGGCCAGTTCAACGAAGTCGTTCTTGTCGAAGGCCGACTCGGGATGCACAGTCAGCACCGACGTGGCCGTATCGAGGGCGTACTTGATCATGGTGACCATCCTGTACCCGAGGCGCCGGGACGGGTAAGGGGCCAAGGTCATCGAGTCATGGGATGGGTTTCCCAGGCACCGTAGCGCCCGCCTCAGCGCGACTTTCATCGCAACGCGCCGCGATAGTCGCTATGAGGCGGGCAACTCCCCTATTGGTCCCAACCGCCGGACCGCGAGCAGACGCAAAATCGCATAGATCGGACACTTGTCGTGCGATTTTGCGCCTGCTCGCGGCACAGACGTCGGCGGGGACCATGCGGTCCCCGCCGACAGTGTGTCTAGCTCAGAAGCCCAGGTGCTGATCGAACTGGTTGTGCGACGACAGGTCGGTGGCCGCCTGGGCGTGCGAGGCCGACGGGTCGTGGCTGGTGTCGAACAGCGAGTGGCTCGAGTAGTCGGTCGCCGCGTGCGACGACTGGTCGAGCGCCGAGTGATCCGGCGTCGGGGTCGCCACGTGGGTCGAGGACTCCAGCGCGGAGTGCTGGTCGACGTTGGCCGAGGCGTGGCTCGGCCCCGACCGAGGTGGCGCCACTGGCGGCGCTGCTGCCCTGCGCCCCGGTGATGACGGAGGTTCCGTGCGAACCGGAGGCCACCTCGCCACCGCCGGCGGCCTGACCCGCCGGTCTGGATGACCGTGCCCTGGTTGCCCGGCGCATGGGTCACGACGCCGCCGCCGGAGCTGACGGTGCTGTGCCCGCCGAGCGTGGCACTGTCCTGGCCGAGGATGTCGGCGTGGGTGCCGAAGCTGTTGTGCGCGGCGGTGTTTCCGCTCACGCTCGTCTGCCCGGCCGACGCGGCCGCGTTGGTCGCCGCCGCGGCCTGGACGGTGCTGTGCGCGCCCAGGGTCGTCGCCTCGTGGTTGAGGAAGTCGGCGCTGCCTGTTGCTCCGGCCGTCGCACCGGCGGCGACGTTGGTGTGGCCGCCGATGTTCGCACCGATGACGGGCGAGGCGACCTCGGCCTGGGTATGGCCGCCGAAGGCGGTTCCGATGTTGGTCTGCCCACCGAACCCAGCGGCGAGGTTGGTCTGCCCGCCGAGCGTGGCGCCTTCGTTGTGCAGGAAGCTCGCCGCAGCGGTGTTGGTGGCCGCCGCCTGGGTGCTGAGGGCAGCACCGCCGAGCGGGCCGGCGATTCCCGCCGTGGTCGCGGTGCTCATGGCGGTGTTACCCGCCGCGCTGAGACCGCCGCCGCCGAGGCCGATCGCTCCGCCGCCGCCGGCTGCGGTCTGGTTGGCGAAGCTGGCGCCACCGAGCGGGCTGCTGAAACCGGCGCTGGAGGTGGCGCTGAAGTTCTCCTGCGCACTGAGCCCACTGTTGACGGTGGGCGTGGTCGTGGAGTTGGTGTTCAGCGCGGCGCGACGCTCGGCGTCGACTGCGCTGTTGGTCGAGAAGCGCGCGCGATCGACGGCTTCCGCTCCGCCGCCTGCGGCCAGTCCGGCGCCGATGTTGGCCCCGGCGTTCCGCCACAGGCCGAATCGTGTCTGCGCCACGCCCGCCAGTCCGCCGTTGATGCCGCCGCCGAGCTCTGCGCCACCGCCGACGTGTCCATTGGCGCCGAAGCACCGAGACCAAAGCCGGTGCCCAGCCCGTACCAACACCGACCTCAGCGCCGAGGCCAGCCTCGAAACCACCACCGACCTCAGCGCCGCCGCCGATGCCGAGCCCGGTGCCTAGTCCAACCTGGCTGCCAAGACCGCCGCCGAGGCCGAGGCCCGTCTCGAGCCCACCTCCCAGCGCGCTGCCCAGACCGGCGCCAAAACCCTCGCCGACTGCCGCGGCCAGATTGGTGCCGGCGTCGGCGCCGACCTGCAGCGCCTGGTCGCTGAGTACCTGCGCAACCGGCGCCGCCGCGGCGACGGGCGCAAACCCGTACTGGTTCGAAACCGTCTGGGCGAGAAGGGAAACCGGATCAGCGCCGGCAAGTTGCAGACCCGGGATGGCCGAGGCGGCCACCGACTGGATCTGCTCGGGGCTGACGTCGGCCAGCCCGGCGTTGGCCAGCGCGGCGTTGGGGTCCGCGACGAATGTCTGCGCGGCGCTCTCGTTGCTGAACAACTCGAGGATGAACTGGAGCAGGGAATCCATGATGACGTGCCTTTCGTCGATTGATTGCCACGCTATGGAGAAGCTCCTGCCCCCAACATGGGGCGCGGTCCCATACCCGATAGGGTCCCTACCGGGATTTCCAGCAATCCCCGTTAGGGGATTAGGGGATCGGGTCGCGTCCGCCCCGCTGAGCAGCGGTTTCCGATGTCAACGCCACAATTGCGGGCCAGACCGATGCCGCACAATTGACGTCCAGGAAAGCGTCAGCAAACACCGCCCGTCGCTGGGACGGGCGTCCCGCATCCGGCAGCGACTACGCCGCGCGGTGGTTCTGCCAGTGGTCCGGATGCTCGGACAACCACTGACGCTCGACCCGCTGCACCCGATGGTGTTCGACCGTGATCACCAGCCCGCCGGCGATCAGCAGCCCGGCTGCCACCGACGTCAACGTCAGCAGCAGCTCGTGGTGGTTGTAGGCAAGGGCCGCAACCACTCCGGCGATGCCGAAGACACCGAGCGCGATGAGTATCAGTCCCGGCAGCTGCAGCGTGTCGATGAACGACTCACCAGCGTGGGGTTGGGTTGTTCGGGAGTGATCCACCGGATCGCGATATGCACCCTTCATGGCGTCTCCCTTCCTCTAAGAGACCCCTCCAGGCTACGCCTGTTGTGAGCTAGGTCACAGGGCGCAGGTCCCGGTGCACAAGATGTGCCGAGAAACTACTCGGACTTGCCGCATTTGCAGTCGGCTCCGCAGGTGCAGTTCTCGCACGTACAGTTCGGATTGCCGCAGCCGGAGGTGGTCGTCGCTTCACTCATGACCAGGACTATACCCCCCGGTGGTATGCCCTTACGGCTTGGGAGTCAGCGCGCTGCCCTTGAGCCACTCGCCCCACGGCAGCGACCAGTCGCCGTTCTGCCACAGCTGCAGCGGCGGGCCGCCGGTATGGCGGATCTCCACGATGTCGCCGGGCTGGGAGAAGTTGAAGAACCAGGACGCGTTGTCACCGTTGAGGTTCAGGCAGCCGTGCGACAGGTTGGTGTTGCCCTGCGCCCACGTCGTCGCGTTGAGCTGGTGCAGGTAGATGCCGTCAGTGCTGATCCGGGTGGCATACGGAATCTTCAGCTTGTATCCCATGGACGAGGCGACGGGCAGACCGTAGGTGGACGAGTCCATCGTCACCTCCTCGGCCTTGTCGATCACCGTGTACACCCCGGGCGGCGTCCAGAACGAGAACGTCCGGCCCGCAATCATTTCCGTGCCGCCCTTGCCCATCGACGTCGGCATGCTGCGCACCAGCTTGCCGTTGTCGAAGACGTTCACCGTCTTGGTGCGGTCGTCGGCGATGGACACGTGCGCGGCACCGATGGTCAACGTGGCCGTCTCGTTGTCCTGGCCGTAGAGCCCGTCACCGAGTCGCACCCCGAAGATGTTGGCCGCCACCGACACCTTCGTGCCCGGCGCGTAGTACTTCTCCGGCCGCCAGTGCGCGGTCGCGTCGTCCACCCAGTACCAGGAGCCCTTCACCGGCGGGCTGGTCGTGACGACGAGTTGCCGTTCGGCGGCGACCTTGTCGGCGATCGGCTCGTCGAACCGCGCCGCGATGATCGTGCCGATGCCGTAGGGCTGATCCTCGTGGATCGGCAGCCCGCCCGGGGTCTCCAGGTAGACGGCGGTCACGTTGTCCGGCGTCGCAGTCGCAAAGGTCGTGGTCCGCGCCAGCGGCACACCGCTGGTACCGCGGCTGGCGACCTGCATCGTGTAGTCGCGCCCGTACTTCAGCGGCTGGGTCGGCTGCCAGGACTTGCGGTCCGGCGCCAGCGCGCCGGGAATCGCGTTGCCGTAGTCGTCCTGCAGGGTGACGTTGGTCAGGGTGCCGTCGAGCACGGTGGCGGCGACCCTGGTCAGCGGGCTGAGCTCTTCCGAGCCGTTCGCCGGGGCCACTCCCAGCACCGGCGGCCTCGGCGGCGCCGGCGGCAGCTGGGCCGCAGCCGACGCGGTGGCCGTCTTGCACCCGTCGGGGCATCCGGGCAGCCCGGCGACGTCGCTGCCCAGGACACCCAGGAGCAACACCCCCACAATCAGGCTCACCGTGCGCACACGACGGGTAAGAGTCACCGAAATTCACTCCAGAACTGGGTCGACGAATAGGCAGCCGGCGTCACCATTGACGCTCAGAATCATAGACGGATTCCGGAGCCCGATGTCACACGGCGGCGGCACTACCGCCCACGACGGACAGCAAACGGCCGATACATAGTGACGCTCCTTGTTGAGCTGGTCGTATGCCGCTGTCTGTGCACGTCCAGTCGGTATGCGGTAATTTCTCCCAGCGGTAACATCGATGTCCAGGGGGACGGGGTGCAATGAGAACGGGCATGTACGCGGGCGGGGTCACCGCGGTCGCAGCAGCAACGGCGGCAGCCGTCGTCGGCGTGTCGTCAGTGGTGTCGCAGGTGGTCGCCACTCCCCCGGCCGTCGACTGGCCCGTCGACCTGTCGGCGGTCGTCACACCGGGCAGTGCCACCAACTGGAACGCCACCGGCATCGACAAGTTCTACGGCCTGGACTGGAACACCATGCCCGGGCCCAGCATCGCCGGCCCCAGCGTGTACGGCCCGACCGTCGTCGCGACGTTCCACCTGCTCCGGGACTACATCCAGGTCGCGGCCATCGACACCGCACTCAAGACCAACCCCGAGCCGAACATCGTCGTCAGCTCGGGCCGCGGCGCCGGTAATGCCAGCGCCCTGATCAGCCAGTATGCCGAGAATGGCGATCCGACGCTGCTGAACACCAACTGGATTCTGGACAACAACATCGACCGCCCCAACGGCGGCTACGGCGCGCGCTACACCACGTGGTCGCTTGGTCAACGTCAACCCGATTCCGACGCCCACCGACACCGGGGCGCCGATCATCGACGTCGGCTACGAGTACGCCTGGAACTCCGATGTCCCGCAGTACGTGCTCAACGTGGTCGCCCTGCTCAACTCGATCACCGAGTACGCCTACCGCTATAGCAAGCAGGACGTCACCACCCTGCCTGCGCCGCTGCTGAGCCCCGACGGCACGGCCGTCAACTTCGACGCCGCGCCGGGCCATTACATCGTCGACACCGACGGCACCTACACCTTCGAGTCGCTGTCGCCCGGCAACACCACCATCTACGTGACCTACAAGTCCAAGGGTCTGGCGATGCTGCGCCCGCTGCGCGACTTCGGTGGCCCGATCGGCAACATCGTCGCCGACGCGGTCGAGCCGGTGCTGAAGGTGATCGTCGACGCCGGATACCCGGACAACAACCCGATCAGTGCGCCGGATGTCTACACGCCGTCGACAGTTCCTGGTGCCGCCCAAGGTCATCTGGCACCGCGCTGCGGCAGATCCCCGCGGCCATCTCGCAGGGCATCGAGAACGTCAAGAAGGATCTGGGTATCGACTGCGACACGGCGACGACCACCCGGACGACGCATCCGTCCGCCGCGGCGGCGGCGCGCTCGGTCACCAAGACCTCACCCAAGCGCGCACCGGCCAAGGCCGCCGCGGCCGGCAGACACTCCAAGAAGCACGACTGAAAGTCAGTGCAGCGCGCTGCCTTTGAGCCATTCACTCCAGGGCAGCGTCCAGTCGCCGTTCTGCCACACCTGCAGCGGCGGGCCCCCGGTGTTGCGGACCTCGACGACGTCGCCGGGCCGGGAGAAGTCGTAGAACCACGCGGCGTTCTCCCCGCTGAGGTTCAGGCAGCCATGCGAGAGTGTCGGTGTTGCCCTGGGCCCACACCGTCGCATTGAGCTGATGCAGATAGATGCCGTCGGGGCTGATTCGGGTGGCATACGGGATGGTCTCGCGATAGCCCAGCCGTGAGTTGATCGGCAGGCCGTACGTCGAGGAGTCCATGATCACCGGGTTGGCCTTGTCCATCACGGTGTAGACGCCCGGCGGCGTCCAGAACGACAGCGTCTGCCCGCCGATGGTCTCGGTGCCGCCCATGCCCCATCGAGGTCGGCATGGTGCGCACCAGCGTGCCGTTGGAGTAGACGCTGACCTGCTTGGTGGTGTCGTCGGCGACCGAGACGTGGGCGTCGCCGATGGTGAACGTCGCGGTGCTGTCCTCCTGCCCGTACAGGCCGTCACCGAGCGGCACGCCGTAGATGTCGGCGTTCACCGTCACCGAAGTGCCTGGCGCGTAGTACTTTTCGGGCCGCCAGTGGGCGTTCTGGTCGTCCATCCAGTACCACGAGCCTTGCACCGGCGGGGTGGTGGTGACCGACAGCCGTCGTTCGGCGGCTTGCCCGGTTGTCGATGGGCTCGTCGAAGTGCGCGACGACGACGGTGCCGATCCCGAACGTGGCCGCCGTCCAGCGGCTGGCCGCCGGGCGCGGTCAGGTACACCTCGGTCTGATCGCTGGGCACCAGTGTCTGGAAGGTCGACGGTGACCGTGGACGGGACGCCGCCGGGCCCGCGGGCGTCGACGGTCAGCGTGTAGGTGCGGCCGTAGCCGAGCGGCTTGGTGGGTTTCCAGGTCTTGAAGTCCGGGGTGACGACGCCGGGCACCGGCCTTGCCGGCGTCGTTGACCATCGTGACGTGGGTGAGCATGCCGCTCTGGGCGACGGCGGTGATCGCGGCCAGCGGGTCGACGTCGGTGGCCCCGTCGTCCGGGGTGACGGCGACGACCGCGGGATCCGTCGACGGCGCGGGCTGCGGGCCCGGGCGGCGGCCTCGGTGCGGCAGTGCTCCGGGCAGCGCGGCGCGGTCGAGATGACGACACCGCCGAGGACCGCCAGCACCCCTAGGACGGCAGCCAGGCACGCTCCGCGCGCACGACGACTCAAAGACACCGAATCACTCCACAATTCGGTCGGCCATTCTCGCCGGACACCCACCCGAACGAATGAGGCCCCTGAATCATAGACGGCGGCGGGTGACCGAATCGTTCGCGCAAATGCGCGTGCTTCGTCACAAGATGGACAAGACTTCAGCACATGACCGATCCCGGTGCTGACCCGTGTCGCGGTGTATCTCGACTTCGACAACATCGTGATCTCGCGCTACGACCAGGTCAACGGCCGCAACTCTTTTCAGCGTGACAAGGCCAAAGGTCTCGAGGCCGGCAAAGCTGGCCCGGGCGCGGGTGGACGTCGGCGCGGTGCTGGACTTCTCGTCGTCGTTCGGCACGGTGGTACTGACGCGCGCGTATGCGGACTGGTCGGCGGACGTCAACGCCGAATACAGCGGCCAGTTGGTGGGCCGCGCCGTCGATCTGGTGCAGCTGTTCCCGGCGGCGGCCTACGGCAAGAACGCCGCCGACATCCGGCTGGCGGTCGACGCGGTCGAGGACATGTTCCGGCTGCCCGACCTCACCCACGTGGTGATCGTGGCCGGCGACTCCGACTACATCCCGCTGGCGCAGCGATGCAAGCGGCTGGGCCGCTACGTGGTGGGCATCGGGGTGGCCGGGTCGTCGAGCAAGTCCCTGGCGGCGGCCTGCGACGAGTTCGTCATCTACGACGCGCTGCCCGGGGTGCCGGTGTTCGAGCCGCCGGGCGAGCCGGAGAAGCCCCGCGCCAAGCGCACCAAGTCCGCCGAGCCTAGGCCGAGCCCGAGCCCGACGCGCAGGCCGCCGCGACGGCCTTGCTGAAGCGGGCGCTGCAGATCGGCCTGGAGAAGGACGACGTCGAGTGGCTGCACAACTCGACGGTCAAAGCCCAGATGAAGCGGATGGACCCGTCGTTCTCGGAGAAGTCGCTGGGCTTCAAGTCCTTCAGCGACTTCCTGCGGTCACGCGCCGACCTGGTCGAGCTCGACGAGAGCTCCACCACGCGGCTGGTGAAGCTGAAGTAGGCCCGCGGCGGTGGGTTATTCGCCGGCGCCTTTCGCGTACCAATGTCCACATTCGCGGGGCTGGCGGCGTTGCGACCGCATGCATCAGAGGCGTAGACCGAATACATGAGGATCGCCATCAGCGGCGCGGGTGTGGCGGGAACCGCGCTGGCCTACTGGCTGCACCGCACGGGCCACAGCCCGACGCTGATCGAACAGGCGCCGGCCTTCCGCACCGGCGGCTACATGATCGACTTCTGGGGCGTCGGCTACCAGGTGGCCAAACGCATGGGCATCGAGGAGCAGCTCCGCGCCGCCGGCTATGACATCGAGCGCCTGCGATCCGTGGACTCCCGCGGCGAAGTGAAAGCCGACCTGAAGGTCGACGCCATCCGCGACCTGATCGGCCACGACTTCACCAGCCTGCCCCGCGGCGACCTGGCCGAGACGGTGTACCGCGCGGTGGAGGACCAGGTCGAGACGATCTTCGGCGACAGCATCACCAGCATCGACGACCACGGCGACGGTGTGCGCGTCACCTTCGAGCACGCCGAGCCTCGCGACTTCGATCTGGTTGTCGGCGCCGACGGGCTGCACTCCAACGTGCGCCGGCTGGTCTTCGGCACCGAACGAAACGTCGAGCACTATCTCGGCTGCAAGGTGGCAGCCTGCGTGGTGGACGGTTACCAGCCCCGCGACGAGCTGGTCTACCTGACCTACAACACGCTGGGCCGGCAGGCGGGCCGGGTCGCGCTGCGCGACAACCGCACCCTGTTCCTGTTCATCTTCCGCGCCGAGCGCGCCGACCCGGGTACCAAGCCGAAAGAGCAGCTGCGCAACGAGTTCGGCGACGCCGGCTGGGAATGCCCGCGGATGCTCGACGCGCTCGACGACGTCGACGACCTGTACTTCGACGTGGTCAGCCAGATCAAGATGGACCGGTGGTCGCGGGTCGGGTGGTGCTGATCGGCGACGCCGCCGGCTGCATCTCGCTGCTCGGCGGCGAGGGCACCGGGCTGGCGATGACCGAGGCCTACGTGCTGGCCGGCGAGTTGCACCGCGCCGGCGGCGACCACCAGCAGGCGTTCCAGGCCTACGAGGCCCTGATGCACCCGTTCGTCGAGACCAAGCAGGCCGCGGCGGCGCGGTTCGTCGGGTTCTTCGCCACCCGCACCAAGTTCGGTTTGTGGATACGCAACGTGGTGATGCGGGCGATGAGCTTTCGCCCGGTGCTCAACCTGGTCGCCGGCGACGTCGCCGACAAACTCGACCTGCCGGAGTACGCGATCTAGTTCGGCGCCACTGTGAGGGCTGTGCACGATCCGCCCGCCTTTCGCGTGCATAGGCCTCACGTTCGACGGCGCCTTACGGGCGCGCCGAGCAGCCAGGCCTCGCCGTCGCCCTCCCCCGCGGCCACCTGCTCGAGGGCCGCGAACGCCCCGGTCAATTCACCGGCGGCCACCCGGAACGGCCCGGGCCGGGCACCGACCTCGCTCAGCGCGCTGACGGCCAGCAATCCGCCCGGTGCCAGCCGCTCGACGATGGCCGTGTCGAGTCGGCGGTCACGAAACTTATGGCACACGATCACTGCGGCAGGCGGCCCGGTCGGCAGGCCGTCGTCGAGGTCGGCGACCTCGAAGCGACAACGCCCGCCAACTCCGTTGTCCGAAGCCAACTCCCGGGCCCGCTCGATCGCCAGCGGTGACACGTCGACACCGAGAACGTCCAGCCCGCGCAGTGCCAGCCACACCGACGCGCCGCCCTGACCGCACGCCAGGTCCAGGGCGTGACCTTCGGACGGGAAGAGGTCCCGGTGGTCGGCGAACGCCGCGGGCGGCCCGATCGGGGCAGGCGGGCGGTCGGCATACCGCTGGTCCCAGCGCACGCGATCGGTGTCGGCCACGCCTCACCGTAGCGACCGAAATTCATCGCAAAACGGTGATTGACGATCAAACGAGTTGGGTATGCACCCGACGCTGATGACCCCTGCCTCGAGGACGACCGTGTCACCTTCAACCCCCCAGGCGCAGTCCCAGTGGCTGTCGAAGTCCGCATCCCAGACCCGCGGGTCGGACAAGGACGAAGTCCAGTTCCACTACGACATCTCCAACGAGTTCTTCAAGCTCTGGCAAGACCCCACCCAGACCTACAGCTGTGCCTACTTCGAGCGCGACGACATGACGCTGGAAGAAGCCCAGATGGCCAAGGTCGACCTGTCGCTGGGCAAGCTCGGCCTGCAGCCGGGAATGACGCTGCTCGACATCGGCTGCGGCTGGGGTTCGACGATCATGCGCGCCGTGGAGAAGTACGACGTCAACGTCATCGGCCTGACGCTCTCGGAGAACCAGAAGCAGCACATCGAGGACAACTGGTTCGCCAACTCCAACGAGCAAGCGCCACATGGAAGTCCGGCTGCAGCCGTGGGAGGAGTTCGACGGCAAGGTCGACCGGATCGTCTCCATCGGCGCCTTCGAGCACTTCGGCTTCAACAAGTACGACGACTACTTCAAGAAGACCTTCAACTGGCTGCCCGACGACGGCGTGATGCTGCTACACACGATCATCATTCCCGAGGACGAGGAGATCAAAGCCAAGAATCTGCCGCTGACGATGTCGCGGGTGCGGTTCATCAAGTTCATCATGGACGAGATCTACCCCGGCGGCCGTCTGCCGCTGGCCTCGATGGTCCGGGATCACGCCGTCACGGCCGGCTTCGACGTCACCCGCGAGCAGCATCTGCAGCCGCACTACGCCCGCACCCTGGACACCTGGGCATCGAACCTGGAGTCCAAGAAGGACGAGGCCATCGCGATCACGTCCGAAGAGATCTACGAACGCTTCCACAAATACCTGACCGGGTGCGCGGACCTGTTCCGCAACGGCTACACCGATGTCTGCCAGTTCACCTGCGAGAAGGCTGCTAGTTAAAGGAGGACCGTGGGCTCGACGAAACTGCGGCCGGCGTACGAGGACGTCCAAGCGCACTACGACATCTCGAACGAGTTCTTCGGGCTGTTCCAGGATCCGACGCGGACCTACAGCTGCGCGTACTTCGAACGCGACGACATGACGCTCGAAGAGGCGCAGCTGGCGAAAATCGATCTGGCACTTGACGAGTTGTACCTGCAGCCGGGCATGACGCTGCTCGACATCGGCTGCGGCTGGGGTTCGGTGATGAAGCGCGCGGTGCAGCGCTACGACGTCAACGCCTTGGGCCTGACGCTGAGCCGCAACCAGTGCACGCTGGGTCAGCAGATCCTCGACGACGTCGACTCGCAGCGGTCGCGGCAGATCCTGCTGCGCGGCTGGGAGGAGTTCGACCAGCCCGTCGACCGGATCGTCAGTATCGAAGCGTTCGAGGCGTTTCCGAAGGACCGCTACGCGGCGTTCTTCGAGATGTGCCATCGGGTGCTGCCCGACGACGGCCGAATGGTGCTGCAGACGATCATGGGTCACCCGCTCAAGCGCTGGCCGGAGATGGGCATCCCGATCACGATGAGCGACCTGAAGTTCATGCGGTTCATCGCCAAGGAGATCTTCCCCGGCGGTGCGGTGCCGTGTGACGACGACGTGGCCGAATTTGCAGGCAAGGCAGGCTTTTCCGTCGAGAGCCTGAACTACCTGACGCCGCACTATGTCCGCACCCTCGACATCTGGTCGCAGCGGCTGGAGGCGGCCCGCGAGCAGGCGATCGCGTTCACCTCGCAAGAGGTGTACGACCGCTACATGCACTATCTCGTCGGCTGCTCGGACTTCTTCAACCGCGGAGTGTCCGAGGTCGGACAGTTCACCTTGGTCAAACGCTAGGGCGCACCGAACACCAGCACCGAGTTGTGCCCGCCGATGCCGAAGGAGTTCGACACCGCATAGCGGTAGTCGTCGCGGCGCGGCCGGTCGACCACCACGTCGAGGTCGATCTCGGGGTCGAGGTCCTTGACGTTGCCGGTGGCCGGGACGACGCCGTCGCGCAGGGCCTGCACGGTGAGCACCGCTTCGACGGCGCCGGCCGCGCCGAGCGAATGTCCCAGTGCGGCTTTGGGTGCGTACACCGCGGGGTCGTGGCTGCCGAAGCAACGGCGAATGGCGCGGGCCTCGGCCAGATCACCCTTGACGGTCCCGGTGGCGTGGGCGTTGACGTGGCCGATGTCGGCGGGGCTCAGCCCGGCCACCTCGACGGCGTGCGTGATCGCCTCGGCGGCGGGTTCGCCGGTGGGGTCGGGGTCGATCAAGTCGTAGACGTCGGCGTTGATCGCAGCGCCCATCAGGCGGGCCAGGATCGGTGTGCCGCGGGACTTGGCGTGCGCTTCGGTTTCGAGCATCAGCAGCGCCCCGCCCTCGGCGAGCACCATGCCGTCGCGATGCCGGTCGAACGGCCGGCATGCGCCTGGCGGGTCGTCGTTGTTGGTCGACATCAGGCCCAGCCCGTGGAACGCGCCCATCGGGATGCCCTCCACCCAGGTCTCGACGGCCCCGCAGATCGCGACGTCGGCTTCCCCGAGGACGATGTGGCGCCAGGCCTGCGCGATCGCGGCCGAGCCGGTGGCGTCGGACATGACCGGGGCGATCACGCCGGCTTTGGCGCGGTACTCCAGCCCGACGGCGGCGGCCGGCGCGTTGGGCATGTACATCTGGATGGCGAGCGGCGATATCGCCCGCAGGCCGCGCTCCTGCCAGTCGCCGTACTGCATGATCATTTCTTCGGTGGTGCCCAGCGCGATGCCGATCGAGACCATCAGCCGCTCGGTGTCGACCTCGGGGGCTGCCCGCGGCCTCCCACAGCCGCCTTCCCAGGACCAGCGACATCTTGCCCAGGTACGACAACCGGCGTAGTTCAACACGATTCAGGTGCTCGTCGAAGTTCTCCCGCAACGCGCCGCCGATCCGCACCGGCGAGTCGCAGTCGTCGACGAACCACTTGTCGAGCGGGCGGATCCCGCTTTCGCCTTCCAGCAGTTGCTGCCAGGTGCCCTCGGCGTCGGGGGCGAGCGCGTTGGTCGACGACACCGCCGTCACAACGACGTCGACCAGTCCCCCGCCGGTCCGCAACGCTGCCATGTCCAACCCCTCAGACCCGTCATCGGCATATTTGACGCGAGGGGTTCCCACTTCGGGCGCAAAATACGCCTCGACCCGGTGGCCGGGTTGGGGCATTACTGTCGGAAACTGCATACTCGTTTGCGAGAATGTGGTTCTTACTTGGAAGGGCGGTCCATCGGTGTTCTCGGGAATCTTGATCGACAAGGGCGAGTCGGGGCAGACGGTGCAGGTCAGCGAGCTCGACGAGGCGCAGCTGCCCGACGGCGACGTCACCGTCGACGTGGAGTACTCCACGCTGAACTTCAAGGACGGCCTGGCGATCACCGGCCGCTCGCCGGTGGTCCGCAAGTTCCCGATGGTGCCCGGCATCGACCTGGCCGGGGTGGTCACCGACAGCTCGAACGCCGAGTTCAAGACCGGCGACCGGGTGGTGCTCAACGGCTGGGGCGTCGGCGAGACGCACTGGGGCGGCCTGGCGCAGAAGGCCCGGCTCTCCGGTGACTGGCTCATCCCGCTGCCCTCGGCGTTCGACTCCCGCCAGGCGATGGCGATCGGCACCGCCGGCTACACCGCAAGCCTGTGCGTCGACGCGCTGGTGAAGGCCGGCGTGACCCCGGATCAGGGCGAGGTCCTGGTGACCGGGGCGACCGGCGGGGTGGGCAGCATCGCGATCGCCCTGCTGAGCAAGGCGGGCTTCACCGTCGCCGCGGCGACCGGAAAGGCTTCGGAGGCCGACTATCTCAAGGCGCTCGGCGCCACGACCGTGATCGACCGGGCCGAGCTGTCCGAGGCGGGCAAGCCGATGCAGAAGGAACGCTGGGCCGGTGCGGTCGACGCGGTCGGCAGCCACACCCTGGCCAACGTGTGCGCGCAGACCCGCTACGGCGGGGCGGTCGCGGCGTGCGGTCTGGCCCAGGGCATGGACTTCCCGGCTTCGGTCGCACCGTTCATCCTGCGCGGGGTGTCGCTGCTGGGCATCGACAGCGTGATGGCGCCCCGCCCGCCGCGGCTGGCCGCCTGGCAGCGGCTGGCCCGCGATCTGGATCCGCAGGCGCTCGAGTCGATCGTGCGGGAGATCCCGCTGGGCGAGGCGATCGCCGCGGCCGGTGAGCTCATGGACGGCAAGGTGCGCGGCCGCATCGTGGTCGACGTCAACCGTTGACAGGGGAAAAGCGATGAGCGAGCACACCATTGAAATGGACCTGACCGACGTCGAGCACCGCGTCGGTAAGCCCGTCGGCGGCGGCCAGCTGTGGGAGCCGTGTAGTTCCTCGGACATCCGCCGCTGGGTGATGGCGATGGACTACCCCAACCCGCTGCACTGGGATCAGCAGTTCGCCCGCGACTCCAAGTTCGGCGGCATCATCGCCCCGCAATCCATCGCCGTGGCACTGGATTTCGGGCACGGCGCGCAGCCGGCCTGCGTGGGCCACATCCCCGGCAGCCACCTGATCTTCGGCGGCGAGGAGTGGTGGTTCTACGGCGTTCCGGTGCGCCCGGGCGACCAGCTGTTCCAGGACCGCTGGTTTCACGACTACAAGGTGACCGAGACGAAGTTCGCCGGGCCCACCATGTTTTCGCGCGGCGACACCGTGCACAAGAACCAGCACGGCGCGCTCGTCGCGCGGGAACGGTCCACCGCGATCCGCTACCTCTACGACGAGGCCAAGAAGCGCGGGATGTACGAGAACCAGCTCGGCGAGGTCAAGCGGTGGACCAACGCCGAGCTGATCGAGGTCGAGAAGCTGCGCCGGGAGTGGCTGGAGTCCAACCGGTTCGGCGTCTCGCCGCATTTCGACGAGGTCAAGGTCGGTGACACGCTGCCGCGCCGGGTGCTCGGCCCGCACACCATCGCCAGCTTCACCACCGAATACCGCGCCTTCCTGTTCAACATCTGGGGCACCTTCCACTGGGTCGCCCCGCCCGGCATCGACGACCCGTGGATCTACCAGGATCCGGGCTGGGGCGACGAGTTCCGCTTCGACGAAGAGGACGCGATGATCGACCCGCGCAAGCGCGACGGTCTCTACGTCGGGCCGTCACGCGGGCACATCGACGCCGACAAGGCCAGCGAGGTCGGCATGGCCCGCGCCTACGGGTACGGCGCCACGATGGGCGCCTGGTGCACCGACTACCTGGCCTACTGGGCAGGCCACGACGGGATCGTGCGCCACACCAAGGCCGACTTCCGCGGGCCGGCGTTCGAGGGCGACGTCACCTACTTCGACGCCGAGGTGGTCGACAAGCAACCCGACACGGCGTGGGGCGTTCCGCTGGTGCAAGTGAAACTGCGGCTGACCAACCAGAACGGTGAGACGCTGGTGACCTGCACGGCCGAGGTGGAGCTGCCGGTCTAGCGATGGATCCCGCAGCGCGCCAATCGCTTTCGCTCGTATCCGGCCCGCCGCTGAGCGAGGAGCCGGGGCTGGGTGCACTGACGCTGCCCGGCTTCCTGCGCGAGGTGACGCTCGCCTATGCCGACCGCGAGGCGCTGGCGTTTCCCACCGCCGACGGTGTGGTGCGCTGGACGTACGCCGAGTTGTGGGAGCGCACCGTCGAGGTCGCCCGCGCACTGCGCGCCTGCGGGGTGAGCAAGGGCAGCCGGGTCGGGGTGTTGATGACCAACCGCCCGGAGTGGATCACCGCGGTGTTCGGCGCCGCGATGGCCGGCGGTGTGGCGGTGACGTTGAGTACGTTCTCCACACCGGCCGAACTCGACCACCTGCTGCGGGTGTCCGGGGTGTCGGTGCTGCTGTTCGAGCAGCAGGTGCTCAAGACCGACTTCGCCGCCGTGCTGGGTGAACTCGGGGTCGCCGAGTCGCCGGTGCGATCGGTGAGCTACCCGTTCCTGCGGCACGTGGTCGCGCTCGGCGAAGCCTGGGAGGCGTTCATCGCCCGCGGCGCCGGCGAGCCGCGCGAGCTGGTCGAGGCCAGCGCCGCGGCGGTGGTGCCCAGTGACGCTGCGGTGCTGTTCTTTTCGTCGGGATCGACCAGCAAGCCGAAGGGCATCCTCAGCGCGCACCGCGGGGTGTGCATCCAGATGTGGCGGTTCCGCCGGATGTACGGGTTCGAGCCGCAGGACATGATCCGCTGCTGGGCGGCCAACGGGTTCTTCTGGTCGGGCAACTTCGGTATGTCGCTGGCCACCACGCTGGCCTGCGGCGGCGCGCTGATCCTGCAGCCGACGTTCAACCCCGCCGAGGCGCTCGAGCTGATGGCAGCCGAGCGGGTCAACTTCCCGTTCGCCTGGCCGCACCAGTGGGCCCAGCTCGAGGACGCACCCAATTGGGGCACAGTCGATTTGAGCAGCGTGCGCTATGTCGACTTCCGCACCCCGGTCGCGCACCATCCGACGGTCACCTCCGAGTGGTACGAGCCCAGCCACGCCTACGGCAACACCGAGATGTTCACCGTCAACACGTGCTATCCGGCCAACACCCCGCCTGAGATCCATGCCGACAGCAGCGGTGTGCCCCTGCCGGGGAACACGGTCAAGATCGTCGACCCGCTCAGCGGGGAGATCGTCGCCCGCGGCGAGCGCGGCGAGATCTGCGTCAAGGGCCCCACCCTGATGCTGGGCTACGTCGGCACGCCGCTGAGCGAGACCCTGGACGCCGAGGGCTTCTTCCGGACCGGCGACGGCGGATATCTCGACGACAGCGGCCGGCTGTACTGGGAGGGCCGGCTCACCGAGATCATCAAGACCGGCGGCGCCAACGTCTCACCCCTGGAGGTCGACGAGGTGCTGGAGGCCTATCCCGGGGTCAAGGCCGTCAAGACCGTCGGCGTCCCGCACGACACCCTCGGCGAGGTCGTCGTCGCCTGCATCGTGGCGCAGGACGGGGCCAGCCTGGACGCCGAGGAGATCCGCGGCTTCCTGCGCCAGCGGCTGGCCAGCTACAAGGTGCCGCGGCATGTGCTGTTCCTCGACGCCGACGCCCTGTCGGTCACCGGAACGGGCAAGCTGAAGGCCGGCGAGCTCAAGGCGCTCGCAACGGAGAAACTGCAGGTCTAGCCGCCTGCTATGCTTATCCCAACGTTGGAGACACGACAGTGCCCCCGACACGTCGTGGAACACCTTCACTTCACCGGCCTCAGGGCCGAGTTCAGCTGATTCAGTGCCACTGAGCACACAGTCTCGCGGCGATCGAAGTTGCCGACCGGCAATCTCGCCACAGTTCATGCCTGAAAGGCATCATGCAACCCGAAGTCAACCTTTGCCGATCTCGGCGTGCCCGCACCTCTGGTGCGCACGCTCACAGAAAGCGGCATCACCCTTCCCTTCCCGATCCAAGTCTCGACCCTGCCTGACACGATGGCCGGGCGCGACGTGCTGGGCCGCGGTAAGACCGGCAGCGGCAAGACGCTGGCGTTCTCCATCCCGCTGGTCACCCGGCTCACCGACAAGACGCGACGCCCGTCGCGGCCCGCCGGCCTGGTGCTGGCGCCCACCCGTGAACTGGCCACCCAGATCACCGCAACTCTCGAACCGCTGGCAGCCGTTTACGGCCTGCGGGTCACCACCATCTTCGGTGGCGTGCCGCAGAGCAAGCAGGTCAGGGCACTCAAGGCCGGCGTCGACATCGTCGTGGCCTGCCCGGGCCGCCTCGAAGACCTCATGCAGCAGCGCGTGATCACTCTCGACGGCGTCGAGATCACCGTGATCGACGAGGCCGACCACATGGCCGACCTCGGGTTCCTGCCCGGCGTGACCCGCATCCTGGCGGCCACGCCCGCCGGCGGTCAGCGCATGATGTTCTCCGCGACGCTGGACAACGGCGTCGACAAGCTGGTCAAGCGGTTCCTGCGCAACGAGATCGCGCACTCCGTCGACTCCGACACCTCGCCGGTGGACGCGATGACCCACCACGTGTTCCACGTGTCGGGCGTCGAAGCCAAGAAGCAGCTGGTGCACACACTGGCGTCGGGAACCGGCCGCCGGATCCTGTTCATGCGCACCAAGCACCACGCCCGCAAGCTGGCCAAGCAGCTCAACGAAGCCGGTATTCCGTCAGTTGACCTGCACGGCAACCTGTCCCAGCCCGCACGCGACCGTAACCTGGCCGCGTTCACCGCCGGGACGGCGCGAGTGCTGGTGGCCACCGACATCGCCGCGCGCGGTGTTCACGTCGACGACGTCGAGCTGGTCGTCCACATCGACCCGCCGGCCGAGCACAAGGCATACCTGCACCGCTCCGGACGCACCGCGCGTGCCGGCCGGACCGGTGACGTCGTCACCGTGGTGCTGCCCGAGCAGCGCCGCGACACCCAGGCATTGCTGCGCAAGGCGGGTATCACCGCCACGCCGCAACAGGTTTCGGCCGACTCCGATTCGGTCCAAGCATTGGTCGGCGAGGTGGCGCCCTACCAGGCGCCCATCGCCGCACCCGTCGCCGCACCCGCGGCGCGCCCCAGGTCGGGCCCGGCCCGTAACCGCCGCCCGCGGTCGCACCGCCCCCGCTCCAAGGTTGGGGCAAGATAGATTTCGCGCTGGCGATCCGGCCGGGCGAACACTGGATGTCACGCAAGTAGGCATCCATCTCAATGAAAGAAGAAATACAGATGGCACAGGGAACTGTGAAATGGTTTAACGGCGAAAAGGGCTTCGGCTTCATCGCTCCTGACAGTGGCGAGCAGGATCTGTTCGTTCACTACTCCGAGATCCAGGGCAACGGCTTCCGTTCGCTCGAGGAGAATCAGCGCGTTCAGTTCGAGGTCGGCCAGGGTCCCAAGGGTCCCCAGGCGACTCAGGTGTCCGCGGTCTGATCGGACCCCAGACCAACCAAGGGCTGGTACGGCAATGCCGTGCCAGCCCTTGGCATTTGGTCAGCTTGTGCGGGCGGTGTCGGCCGCGCTCTGAGCAGCGGCGGCCCGGACCAGCCGGTCGGCGGCCTGGTATTCCAGGCTCTCCTGCTCCGTACCGGAAATCGACATGTCGGCGGCGCGGCGCATCACCATCATGCCGAGCTGCGGGGTGGTCATGTGCGGGATGACGAGCAGCCGCGCACTGGCGAGGCGCCCGACCACGACCATGATGCGTTGACGGCTGTCGTTCCAGCGCATCTTCATCAGGGCGGCCGACGACTGCGTGATCATGAGCGGCGCACCGGATGTCGCCGACCAGTTGATGTTGATGTCGACGACCTCACCCAACGGCGTGTGCAACACATCGATGAGTTCCGGAAGTTCGCTGGCGATCGAACTGGTGTGGGGCCACCAGGCCCCGTCAATATCGCCGCCCAGCGGCGAGGTGAGGGTCAGGCGAACCGGGCTGGCGGTGCGTCGCGGTCCGCGCAGCCCGTTCACGGGGAGGCCGATTCGGCGAGAAAGTGGTCCATCGGCGATTCCTCACGAACTAGGGATCGACCCGACGCACCCTCACGGATGGACCGCTCCTGCACAACGGATCATTTCCGACACTACACCCAGGTCCCGAAGTCCTTTCGTAGGAAAGCGAATAGGCGCAGCCTGCTAGGTCTGCGCGGCCCGATTGGGTAACGTCCAAATTTGTATGCAACATCTGGCACGCCCGCACACCCCGCTGTCAGAAAGAACAACGTGAGCCGATTCACCGAGACGATGTTCGCCAACGCCCAGTGGAGTCTGCGGGGCATGACCACCGGAGAGCCCGGCGAGCCGGTACGACATACCTGGGCCGAGGTGCACGAGCGGGCCAGCCGCATCGCCGGCGGCCTCGCAGCAGCCGGAGTGGGCCACGGCGACGCGGTAACCGTACTGGCCGGAGCGCCGGTGGAGATCGCGCCGACAGCGCAGGCCATCTGGATGCGCGGCGCCAGCGTCACCATGCTGCACCAGCCCACGCCGCGAACGAATCTGCAGCGCTGGGCCGAAGAAACCACTGCCGTCATCGCGATGATCGACGCGAAGGCCGTCGTCGTCTCCGAACCGTTCCTGGCTGCGGCACCGGTGCTCATCGAGCTGGGGTTGCAGGTGCTGTTCATCACCGATCTGCTGCAGTTCCCGCCGGTGCGCCCGCTCCGAACCGCCGAGGACGACATTGCGCTGCTGCAGCTGACGTCCGGGTCCACCGGTCCGCCCAAGGCGGTGCGGATCACCCACGCCAACCTCGTTGCCAATGCCGAGGCGATGTTCGTCGGCGCGGAGTTCGACATGAATACCGACGTGATCGTCAGCTGGTTGCCGTGCTTCCACGACATGGGCATGACCGGTTTTCTGACGGTGCCGATGTATTTCGGTGCCGAGCTCGTCAAGGTCACGCCGATGGACTTTCTGCGCGATACGTTGTTGTGGGCCAAGCTGATTGACAAGTACCGGGGCACCATGACCGCGGCTCCGAACTTTGCCTACAACCTCTTCGCGAAGCGGTTGCGCAGCTTGGCAACCCCCGGGCAGTTCGATCTCTCGTCGCTGCGATGGGCCCTATCCGGTGCCGAGCAGGTCGACCCCGCCGACGTCGAAGACCTCTGCGACGCCGGCGCTGCCCACGGTCTGCGACCCGAGGCGATCCTGCCCGCCTACGGCATGGCCGAGGCGACGGTGGCGGTGTCCTTCTCGCCGTGTGGCACGGGAATGGTCGTCGACGAGGTCGACGCCGACATTCTGGCCGTCCTGCATCGCGCGGTACCGGCCGAGCGGGGAAACACCCGCCGGCTGGCGTCGGTCGGCCGCCTGCTCGACGGCCTGGAGGCGCGCATCGTCGACGAGCACGGCGCGGTGCTGCCCACCCGGGGCGTCGGGGTGATCGAGGTCCGCGGTGAGCCCGTCACACCCGGTTACACCACCGTGGCCGGGTTCGTCTCGGCCCAGGACGAGCAGGGCTGGTACGACACCGGGGATCTGGGCTATCTGACCGAGGACGGCCAGATCGTCATCTGCGGCAGGGTCAAAGACGTGATCATCATGGGCGGACGCAATGTCTACCCATCCGACATCGAACGCGCCGCCGCGCGGGTGAGCGGTGTGCGGCCCGGTTGCGCCGTCGCGGTCCGGCTGGATGCCGGGCACTCCCGCGAGTCGTTCGCAGTCGCGTTGGAGTCCAAGGCTTTTGACGACCGCGAAGAAGTCAAGCGCATCGAACGGCAGGTGGCGCACGAGGTGTTCGCCGAGGTGAACGTGCGGCCGCGCAACGTGGTGGTCCTGGCTCCGGGTGCCATCCCCAAAACTCCGTCCGGCAAGCTCCGGCGAGCCCATGCGCTCTCGCTGGTCATCTAGGGCGTATCCTGGTATACGAGCGCTTCACTGAGCGGTGCGAACGACCATCTCAATGCGTCGATCGAATCTTCACCCGACTCCTAGTCGGCTCACTCATGCAAAGGACATTTCTTGAACCCGATCTTTTCCCACCCCGTGGAAGTCGAACCGACGTCGTCGGCAGGCGACGACGCGTCCGCCCCGGTCGAGAACCCCGCGTTCTCGGATCACGAGTCGACCACCAACGCCCAGAGCCGGCCCGCCGGCCGCTCCTGACCTACTAGCCAGCCGCCGCGGAGGCAGCACCACCGGTGCCCGCCTCCGCGCGACTTTCTCCGCCGCTTCGCGCCAGAGTCGCTCTGAGGCGGGCAACACCCCTGCAAGTTCCGGACCGGCAATCAGCCGAGGACGGGAAACCGTCGCTGCTTCGCCAGCCGGTCCAACGCCGACTGCATCACCGCGCGCACATGGGCGTCGACCTCGTCGACGTCCGGGTTCTCGCCGAACAGCTCGGTGACGTGGATCGGCTCGAGCACCTCGTGGACGATCTTCGACGGCAGCGGAAAATTCGCCGGGATCGTCGACGTCAGCCCGAACGGGAACCCGAAACCCAGCGGCAGGATGTCGGTCCGAAGCCGATGCAGCCCAAGCTGTTTGGCGATCCAGGCTGCCGCGGCCGAAGAACAGCTGGGTCTCCTGGCCGCCGATCGACACCGACGGCACGATCGGCACGCCCGCCTCGATGGCGGTGCGGACGTAGCCTTTGCGGCCGTTGAAGTCGATGGTGTTCTGCGCGAACGTCGACCGATAGGAGTCATAGTCCCCGCCCGGGAACACCAGCACCACGCCGCCGGAGCGCAACGCCTTGGCGGCGTTCTCGCGAGTGGCCAGGATGACGCCGATCTTGCGCAACGTCCCGGCCAGCGGCGTCTTGAACAGCCCGTAGTGGGCCAGCGTGTACAGCGGCCGGTCATAGCCGAGCGCCTCGTAGAAGGCCGGCGCCAGCACCAGCACGTCGGGTGTCATCGCGCCACCGGAGTGGTTGGACACCAGCAGCGCCCCGCCGGTGGGCGGCAGCCGGTCGAGCCCCCGCACCTCGGCGCGGAACCAGAACTTGCCCACCGGGCCCAGCAGCTTGCGGGCGGTGTCGGTGAAGCCGGGATCCCACTTCTCCAGATCCGAGACGTCGACGTCGTTGTCGTCCATGACCGCAAAATAGTCCTGCGATCCAGGTCATCGGCCGTTTCCGCCAAGGTGACAGGGCGATAGTTGCACATCCCGCGAATGGTCCCGCTTTCCCGCCCACGGGCATAGGCTGACCGCCCAGGACACAAGGAGGCCTTCCATCGTTGTCAGACTTCGTCACCTCGCGTCGGTAACGGGCGTAGCCGTCACGGCGCTGGGACTTGCCGTGGCACCCGTGGCCGCGGCGGCGCCCGCGTCAAACCTGCACCAACAACGGTGGGGCCACGGTCTGCACCAGGTCCGGCGGCAGCGCCTCGATCAACGCCAGTCCGCCCCCGGTCGTGGGTCCGTACAACGACTGCGGGTACGGGGTCGGCATGGAGTACATGTGCGACGGCGGAGTGTCGTGGAACATCGGCGGCATCTTCCGGCGGAACTGAGCTGATGCCCGCACCTGAGAGTGGCGACAGCCGCGCGCGCCGGCTGGCCGGCCCGCGAGACGTCACCACGCCGTTCGTCAGGGCCCGCGAGTTCATGCAGCAGCCGGCCGAGCAGCATGACGACCTGCCGCTGGCCCGGCCGACCATCGCCGTCGCCAGGCAGGTCTTCCACGACGAGCTGGTCATGCTGGGCATGCGGATGTTCACCCCGACCGGCGATGCCACGACCCCCGGGCGCATCGACTGCGAAGTCACCGACGCCCTGAGGTTCTACGGCGACAACGGCTGGCTGGAGAACCCGGAGGGCTTCTTCGCCGCTCCCCCGCCGCTGACCGACGATCACCAGCCAGCCGGTGACGATCCGCCGCCAGACCATGCAGATGATCACCTTCGACAGCGGCTACGAACCGCATCCGGGCGAGCCCGGCCGCGACCGCTGGCTCAGCTACACCGCCAACCGCCGGGAGTCGGCCCTGCTGCTGCGCCACAGCGAGCCGCGGCCGTGGGTGGTGTGCGTGCACGGGGCGCTGATGGGCCGCGGCTCGGTGGATCTGCGGCTGTTCCGGGCCCGGCATCTGCACGAGCAGCTGGGCCTCAACGTGCTGCTGCCGGTGATGCCGCTGCACGGCCCGCGCAAGACCAAGGGCGCGGCGTGGCCGGGCCAGGACGTCCTCGACGACGTGCACGCCGCCGCGCAGGCGGTGTGGGACATCCGCCGGCTGATCTCGTGGATCCGCACTCAGGAGCCGGAAGCCAAGATCGGCATCAACGGAATGTCGCTGGGCGGCTACGTTTCCGCGCTGGTGGCCAGCGTGCAGGACGGCCTGACGTGTGCGGTGCTGGGTGTGCCGGTGGCCGATCTACTCGAGGTGCTCGGCGGCAACGGCGGCCTGGGCCCCGACGACCCGCGCCAACTCACCCTGGAGAAGGCGCGACCACTGGGCCGGATGGTGTCGCCGCTGTCGCTGACGCCGAAGGTGCCGATGGCGGGTCGCTTCATCTACGGCGGGGTGGCCGATCGGCTGGTGAACCCGCGCGATCAGGTCCTCAAACTGTGGGAGCACTGGGGCCGCCCGGAGGTCCACTGGTACCAGGGCGCGCACACCGGCTTCTTCCGGTCCCGCCCGGTGCAGGACTTCATCGACGACGCGCTGCGCCAGTCAGGCTTGACCGCTCACTAACGCCTGGCCCAGGTGGCCCGCCCACAACGCGCTCTCCGCCTTGGCCGAGCGGATCACGCAGTTGGCCGTCTCCAAGATCGGACTGTTCTGCTCCGCAAGGGAAGTCGGCATGGAGGCCGCGCGGCGCAGCACCATCAGGCCCAGCGCAGGCGTCGCCGAGTGGGGCACCACCAGCAGCCGGGCGCACAGGGTGCGGCCCGCGACGAACATCAGCCGCTGCCGGCGGTCGTTCCAGCCCAGCATGGACATCGAGCCGGAGGACAACGGCTTCAGCACCGGGGCGCCCGCCGCCTCGGTCCAGTTGAGTTTGATGTCGACGACCTCACCCAACGCCGGGTACAGCGCCTCGATGAGCTTGGGCAGCTCATGGGCGAGCGATCCGCGGTGCGGCCACCATGCCCCGTCGATGTCGCCACCGAGGACGGGATTGAGCGTGACGCGCACCGGGCTGGCCAGGCGCCGAGCCTCGCTCGTCACGCTCACAGACGCGCAGCCGGAGTGAAGTGGGCTGGAGTTTTCCATCGGGAATTCCTCACGATTAGCAGGGTCGATCCGTGAGGTATCAGTGGGACCTGGGTAAACCCTACACCGGCGCATGTGACGCCTCTCACCCGATGGACACCAGGTGGTCGATCGAGTCCCTGGGCAGATCGCCGTCCACGATCGCGATGACCTCCAGCCGGTTCAGCGTGATCGCTCCCCTGTGGTTGTCCAGAAAGGCGATGTCGGCCGCATCACGGCCGGTCGCGATGCGCACCAGGGTCTGCCGGGGCGCCAGCAGCGTCCCGTCGACCACGCGCCACTGCCCGTCGACGTAGGCCTCGGCCACGGCGTGGAAGTCCATCGGGTACAGGCCCGGCGCGTACACCGACACGACCCGCGCCGGCACGTTGACCGCCCGCAGCAGTGCGACCGCCAGGTGCGCGAAGTCGCGGCACACTCCGGCGCCCGCGAGCAAGGTGTCCACCGCCCCGTCGATCGGATCGCTGGAGCCGGGCACGTAGTTCAGCCGGGTGCCCACCCACAGCGACACCTTCTCCAGCAGCGTCGCCGAGTCGAGGTAGCTGCCGAATTCCGTTGCGGCGAAGCCGTAGAACTTGTCGGCCTCGGCGTAGCGGCTGGGCCGCAGGTACATCGACAGGTCGTATTCGGTGACCGGTGCCGGGTCGGTGCGCCCGACGATCGTCGCCGCGTAGTCGACAACCAGGGTTCCCCACTGCGACGTCGAGTTTGTGGATGCGGTTGCCGTGCTCGCCGCTGATCTCCATGGCGCTGACCGCAGATCCGTTCAGCACGAAGGACAACGCCTCGAACACCGCGGTACCCGGGTGCGGTGCGACCGCGATCTGAAACTCCAACGTCGTCGGCGCGGTGATCTCGACCTCGAGGGCGGCGCCCACTTGCCGCCTCATGTCGGCCATGATCCGCCCTCCGGTTGCTCAGACGCCAAGTGCGGCCATCAGTTCCGGAATCGCTACGGTGGCGAAACCGATTGCGCTGTCACCGATCCCGTACGGCAGCACCAGGGTGTCGGCATGTACCAGAGCACCGCAGGAGTATACGACGTTGGGGACGTAGCCGTCCTGTTCGCCGGGGGACGGGCTCAGTAGCGGCTCCCGCAGCCGGCCGATGATCCGTGTCGGGTCGTCGAGGTCGAGCAGTATCGCCCCGATCCGGTAGGTGCGCATCGGTCCGACACCATGGGTCAGTACCAGCCACCCGGCGTCGGTCTCGATCGGTGAACCACAGTTGCCCAGCTGCAGCACTTCCCAGCTGTCGCACGGGCAGCTGGCATACCTGCGCGTCGGTCCACACATAGGGGCAGTCCGAGAACGTGAGTGGCGTTCGATTCGCGGTCGGCCCTCGACAGCGCCACGTAGCGGCCTTTGATGCGGCGGGGGAACAGCGCCAGACCCTTGTTCGCCGCCGCCGGCCCGACCATCGGCGTCGAGGTGAAGGAGCGGAAGTCTGTCGTCGCCAGCAACTGCTGGCTGATGCGGGACCCGCTGTAGGCGGTGTAGGAGGCGTACAACGTCACCGAGCCGTCGTCGTCGACGAAGCGGACGAATCGCGCGTCCTCCATCCCGGCCTCTTCGGCGGGCATGGCAGGCCACAGGACCCGCTCGGAAAGCGGTATCCGGGCCGAGAATTCGATGGCGTAGCTTCGCTGCGCGATGGCCCGGATCTCGGCGGCGGTCTGTTGTCCACGACCGCGGGTGGCTAGGTGGTGCTCCAGGTTGGAGAGCTGTTCGTCGAGCTCTGCTCGGGTGAAGCGTTCACCGAGCGCGCCGAAGACGAGATCCGCTGCCTCGCCGTTGTCCTCGAGACGGGCCAGCTCGGCGCGGAACACCGCGGCATCGAGAAGAGCCGGCGCGATGTCGCCGACCGTGGCCAGCGCGGGTGGGCGGTCGAGCACTGGTCGTCCAGTCGCGTCGATGACCCCGGTCCGGAACCCGATGGAGGAGCGATGCCCCTCCCCGATACCCCGGACGCTCATCACGAATCGCAGACTTCCGGCTGCCGTGCCCGTCTGGTCGGGATGCGCAACGATGCTCGGGTTGCACAGGGCGGCACCCTTCGATGGCGTACTCGCTGGTGAAGGTGGCTCCCAGCAACAACATTCGCGGCTCGGAGAGTTGATCGACGGGTCGGAGACGGTCGGCCAGCTCGAGCGCATGGCGACGGAAGGTGCGCACAAGGTCGCGATGCCGCCGGTCGAATCGGGTGATCACGTCGTCCAGCGACGCCAGCACCTCGTCTTCGTCCAGGGCCAGGATCCGCGCCAGCACCGCTCCGGCTCGAGACTCCTGGTGCTCGAATCCCTCCTGTCCGGGCACGAACAGCCGGGTGATGACCCGCGATCTGTCCGCCAACAGCCGCTGCGGACTCCGTTCGACAGCCGGCGCCGACAGCGACTTCATCTCTGCAGCAACGACATTCGCTGGGCATGCTGCAGCGTCGAGATCACGGCCAGCGTGGATTCGGCGCCCTGGTTGCGGTTGACCCCGTGCTCCTGCAACCCGTCGAAGCCGCCGCCGGTCTCCGGATCCCACATGCGCTGTCCGAGGTCGTTGACCCCTTCGAACCAGGCCGCGGCGGCCCGGACCCCTTCGGGCCACCGCGCGCTGGCATCGACGGCGGCCGCTCGCGCACAGGCGTCGGCGAGCGCCGCCACTTCGATCGGTTGCTGGTCGAACGCCGGCTGGGGGTCGCCCGGCCCGCGGCCGGCAACCGGCGTGGGCGAGAGGTGGCCGTCGGCCATCTCGAGGTCGAGCAGCCAGCCGAGCAGCTCCAGACCGCGCTGCCACAGTTTGGGCGCCTCCAGCGCGACACCGGCGGCGATCAACGCCTCGGCGAGCACCGCGTTGGCGTAGGCTGAGCCGGGGCTCGGGCCACGGCCATTCGGCGGAGTCGGTGTTCCAGGTGAGGGTGGACATGGCGTAGTCGGTGATCAGTTTGAGGGCCGCGCCGTGATCAGGGCGGACGCTCAGGACCTCCGCGGCGCCCAGCGCCGCGTATGCCATCGCCCGCGGCCACGGTGAGCGGGCCTGTGCGGCGCGCTCGAACTGGACGAGCGCCATCTTGCGGACCCAGACGACCTCGCTGTGCGCCACGGCTGTTCCCAGTCCCCAGACGCACCTGCCCCAGCAGTCGTCCAGGCTGGGTGAGTCCGGTCCATTTCCCGGCCGCGTCCATCCGATTGCGGCAGGCCCCGGTCAGGGTTTGCGCCTCGCCCAGGAACCGCACCGCGAGTCCGGCGAGCCGATTGACGTCGCCGGACGCCGTCGGGCTCCCGTGTGGTGACGACGAGCACCCGGGCCATGTCGTCGGTGCAGTAGCCGTGCTCGGGCCGGGGTTCGGCCCCGCAGGCGTGCTCGAAAGTGCCGCGATGATCCGTCATCCGCACCAGATGGTCGAAGACCGGCGGTGGCGGACCGTCGTTCACAACAGTGCCGAGCGGGATACGCAAAGCCGTTGCGCCAGAGCGAGATACAGCTTGGCGACCACGGGCCAGTCCATACTGGGTCCCAGTTGGCGGGCCTCGCCGGCCATGGCTCCGGCCAGACCCGGCTGGGTCAGCACCTGCCGCAGGGCCGATGCCAGCGCGTCCTGGTCCTGGTGGTTGACGACGATTCCGGCACCGCTGCTCAGCAGTTCCACCGCGTGCGGGAATGCGGTGGCCACGACCGGTCGGCCCTTGGCGATCGCTTCGACCAGAACCCCGGAGGTGACCTGCTCGGTCGAGTCGTAGGGCAGCACGACCGCCGCGGCGGACTGGATCAACGTCCTCAGCGAGTCGGCACCCAGGTAGCCGGTGTCGAGGTTCACCGCGTCGGCGACACCGAGGGACCGCGCCCGCTCGCGCAGCGACTCCCGGTATGCCTCCCCCTCGGCGGCGAGCACTTTCGGGTGTGTGCGGCCCAGCCACGACGTATCTGGGACGGCCGGGCAGACCCTGCAGCGACGGCATCGCGTCGATGACGCGCTCGATGCCCTTACCGGGGCCGAGCAGGCCCCAGGTCAGCAGGGTTGGACGCCCTGCGCGCCGCACCCGGAAATCGGTGGCGACGGCGGCGCCGTGCGGAATCATGGCCACCTTGCGGCGATCCACGTCGTATCCGGCGCTCAACCGCGCTTCGGCGGCCGCGGACATCACCACGAGCTGATCGGCTTCTGCCGCAATCGCTTCCAGCACCCAGCGCTGATGAGGCGTGGGATCTTTCACGCACGGTGTGCAGGACCACGATCGAGGGGATGCGAAGCGCCCTGAGGACGTCGACGACTTCGTCTCCGTCGGCGCCACCGTAGATGCCGTACTCGTGCTGCACGAGGGCCAGGTCACACCGGTTCAGCAGGTCAGCGGCGGCTGCCACCGATGACGGGGAGCCGTTGGTCAACTCTCCGACGACCCCGGGGTCCTCGCAGGTCGATTCGTCGGCGATCCGCACCGTGTTGACGGTGGCGCCGGCGGCACGCAGACCGTCGGACAGAGCGGAGCTGAAGGTCGCCAACCCGCAACGGGTCGGCGGATGGGTACTGAGCACCCCGATGGTCGGCGAGACGGAAAACCCTTGGTGCGTAACGGGATGTCTCAGCGGATGAAGTAGGGGTAGAAAGGTCAAAGTGATCCCGCCTGGCGGTTGTCACTGGGGTGTCCGGCCTGAGCGGATGCTCGGCGAGTTCAGCGGCGGACAGCTGACTCATCCCGGACTGGCTGGGTTCACCAACATCCCCCAGACTACACCCCGGGCCTGGGCGTTTTGCGGGCGCGGGCGCTGCGGACCGCCTCGTCGACGACGTCGCCGGCCACATCGGCCAGCTTGCGTTGCTCGGTTTGGCTGATCCCCCGCAGCTGAGCGAGCGCATCCTCGGCGCTGCGGCCGGTGCGTCCCCGGATGAGCCCGATCGCCTGGTCGATGACGGGGCGGGTCAGCAGAACCTCCTGCAGGCGATCGGTGAGCGAGAGGGCTTGCGCGAGAATCCGGGCATTGTGGACGGCAACGGCCGCCGGCCTGGCGAACAACTCCCCGAGTTCGGCGGCGCGGGGGCCGAAAGCGTCCTTGTCGTGGGCGTAGACGGTGATGGCGCCGACCACGTCGTCGCCCACCATCAGCGGCAGAGCGAGCGCGCTGTGCACGCCGAGCCGACCGGCCCGTGGGCCGAACCGGGGCCAGAGCTTCTCGCCGCCCAGCGATCCGGAACACACCGTGCGCCGTTTCATGGCGGCCGTGACGCCCGGACCCTCGTGCAGGCCGCCGTACTGAAGACGGTCGAGTTCTTCGACGAACGGGGCGCTGACCGCCGAGGCCTCGACCATGTCGTCCACCCGGTCGCTGCGCAACAGCGCCAATCCGACGCCGGTGGCGCCCGGTATCGCATTCACCGCGAAGGCCGCCACCTCGGCGAGCAACTCGGGCAGCGGTCGACTGTCGGCGACCAGGTTCGCGAGGTCTCCGATCCCGGCGTGCAGATTGGCGTCATCGGCTCTCGTCTGACCGGGGGCTGCCGACTCATCGCCGTCGTTCGGGACCTTCAACACCGCGGACCTGCAATCGCACTCTCGAGGCCGACGTCGCCAGCACTTTCGCCCTCAGCCTACTTGGGCCAACGGGCCGGGGAACGGTCATTCGGGCGTACAGTCGCCAGGACAGGGACCATCACCAGGCCCCCAATGAGAGGCCCACCCATGGCTGACAAGTCCCCGCGCCAGGGAATGACCAAGAAATCCGGCAAATCCCTCAAGGAGAAACGGGCCGAGAAGCGCGGCAAGGCCGACGGTCCCAACGACAACATTCTGAACCCCAGAGGCCGCTGACCCGGGCTGCCCGAATTGGGTTGCCGCTCAACGCAGTAGGCTCCCCGTCACCTCCCGCGACGAGGATCCTGACGCCCGGACTCGTTGACCAGGACGTCCGCCGCGGTGCACCGACCGTGGTGGTGCGCTTCGATGTCGGCGGCGAAGGCGCGCAGAGCGCTGCGGACGAACCGCGCGGTCCCGTCGGGGTGCCGGCATGCGCCGCGGCCGTCGACCAGCCGCGTCATGCGCCGAATCTCTTTCACCAGAGGATCATTCGCGCGCCCGAAGGCCAGTTCGTCGACCAGTTCGGCCAGCCGCGGCAGACCTCTCAGGCACGGCCCGCACTGGCGGGCGCTCTCGTCGGCGAGATATCCGACGATCTCGGCGGTGCGGACCAGACCGCACTCGGTGGCGCCCAGCGCATGCACGATGCCGGCGCCCGGGGTGGCGCCCAGCTCCTTCAGCCCCGGCCGCGACAGCCTGGTACCCGCGAATGTGTCTGCCGGAAGCCAACTTCCGTGATAGCCGCCGACCAGGATGGCGGACACGTTGCGGGGGTCGGTGCCGCCGTGGTGTTCGATGAGGTCGGTGAGCAGCGTGCCGGTCGGCACCTCTATGACGCCGTGGTGGTCGAACGCGCCGGACAGCGTGACGAGCATGGTGCCCGGGTCGTCCGGCTCACCGATCGAGCGGAACCAGTCGGCGCCGTAGCGGGCGATCAGCGCGATGTTGGCCAGCGTTTCGACGTTGTTGACCAGGGTGGGCCTGCCGCGAACGCCGGAGATCGCGGTGACGACGACGCGGTCGCGCGGTAGCGCCGGGCCGCCCTCGATGCGCTGGACGACCGCGGTCTCCTCACCGGCGACGAACTTGTCCGGCGCCTCCACCAGGGTGATCTGGTGCGGGTCCAGCCCGGCCGCGCGGCGCTCGTCGAGCGCTTTGGTAGCCGACGGCACGGCGTCGGGGTGCAGATACAGGTAGACCTTGTCGGCGTCGACGGCGGTCGCGGCGGCCTCGAGCCCGTCGAGCACCAGATGCGGCGCGCGTTTGAGCAGCATGGCGTCTTTGCGGCTCAGCGGTTCGCCTTCCGCGGCGTTGCCGACGACGATCGGTTTGGGCCCGTTGACGGCGGCCATCTTGATGGCGGCGGGAAAGCCCGCGCCGCCGCGCCCGGACAGCCCGGCCTCGTCGACGGCCGCGATCAATGCGGGGCCGTCGATGGCGGGCAGCGGGCCGAAGCGCTTGTGGTGGTCGGCCAGTGTGCGGCCGTTGGCCGCGAGCAGCCGCGGCAGGGTCGGTGGTGTGGTCACAGGGTGCTTCATACGTCGGCGTATTCGGTGAAGTTGGCGCGCAGCCGCCACACCAGGCTGGCGACCACGATCAACGCGCAGACACCGGCGAACGACAGGAACCAGATGCGGAAGGCGTCGGTGCCGTTGCCGATGGCGTGCGCCATCGCGATCGGCCACAAGGCGTAGGTCGCCCAGTGGATGATCCGAAATGCCTTGAGCCCGAGTCGTTGTCGCAGCAGGCTGGTGACGATGATGACGATCAGCAGGTCGAACGCGACGGTGCCCAGGCCCTGCCACAGCGGGCGGTAGTGGCCGAGGAACGGGACCACGAAGTCGATCAGGCGCAGCTTGGCGTAGGGGTCCATGAACAGCAGCCCCATGTGCAGCGCGACGAGAAGTGTTGCGGACAAAGCGACGAAGCGGTGCACGTCGGCGACGGCGAAGCGCGGCAGCACCACCAGCGGCCGGCCGGATCGGGTGGCGATGCCCAGGGCCACCGAGATGGTCATGAATGCGAGGGCGACGACGCCGTTACCGCGGCCGAGCGCCCACAGAGCTTCGCTGGTCACGAGCCGCGGGAGACTGGTGACGTGCGGGGAGAAGCTGTTGCCACCCGAGGTCTGTCCGCCGCCCGACGGGACGTTGCTCTTCCGGATCGGGAACGAAGACGAGGACTTCGGTGCCTGGACCGGCGCCTGCTGCACGGGTGCCTGCTGGACCGGCGCCTGCTCGGGTGATAGACGGGCGCCTGGGTGTACTTCGGGGTGTAGGTCGGCTGGGGCGTGTAGGTCTGCACGGGTGCTTCGGTGGCGACCGGCGCGGGCGCAGGCGCGGGCGGCGGGGCGTCCACGGTCGGCGGCGGCAGGACGACGGGCGGTGCCGGGAGGAGTTCGACGGGCGCATCGACCACCGCGGGCTCGACGGCTTCGGGAGCCGTGGCCTCCGCGACGGGCGCCTTGTAGGTGTCGGCGTAGGCCAGGGCCGACGCGCCGGCCACTCCGGCGACACCGATTCCGGCCAGCGTCCACGATGCGACGGCGGCGCGGCGGAATCCGGAACGAGGTGAGGTCATGTCAATCATGGTGGCAACCGAATCTTTTAGCGCTCAAAGAACTCGCTATGTGCCCGCTAGGTGGTGACTTAAGACCCTAATCACGGCGCTGACCGTGGCTTTTCTGACTCAGAGTGACATTCTGGACTGGTGAACACCTGGGATGACACCACGATGGAATCCGGCGAGTACAGCGTCGAGGACGACAACCAGCTGCAGTCGGAGGACACCCTGATCGACCGCGGCGTCGACGACATCCTCGACGAGGGCATTTCGCCGCCGGAGCGGCCGTACGGCAAGGCCGTCCTGGACCATCCCGGCCGGGAGACCCTCGACGAGCTGCTGGCCGAGGAGGAGCCCGATCCGGTGTCGCGGCTGAACAACGTTCTCGACGAGCTGGAGCAGGAGCGCTCCGACGACTCCGAGCGCGAGTCGGAGTTCCCGGCGGACGACGAGGTCGGCCGGGCGCGCTCGGGCCGGCTGGTGGCGTCGAACCTGGGCTTCGGCGAGGACGCCGAATCCGAGATGTTCGCCTCGGACGTCGGCATCGACGGTGGCGCGGCCTCGGCCGAGGAAGCCGCCATGCACATCATCAGCGACGAGGACTAGGCCTGCCCGACGCTTTCGGCGTCGCCGCGCCTGCGCACCTTGTTCGTATACATGCGGGCATCCGCGCTGCGGAGCAACTCCTCGATGTCGCCCATCGGCCCCCATGTCGAGCCGACCGACGCACCGAGGCGCACCGGCACACCCCCGGCGTCGTAGGTCCCGCCGAGTTCGTCGCGCAGCACGTCGGCCAGCTCGTCGACGTGGGCCTCGGTCGCCGCCGTCGTTGACAGGACCACGAACTCGTCGCCGCCGAGCCGGTAGACGGCGTCGGGCGCGGTGACGATCCGCGCGAGGCGTTCGGCGAACAGGACCAGCACCGAGTCGCCGACCGCGTGCCCGTGTTCGTCGTTGACGTTCTTGAACCCGTCGAGGTCGACGAAGACGATCCCGACCGGAGATGACGGCTTGGAATCTCGTTGCCGCTGAACGGAATCGACGAAGGCCTGACGGTTGAACAGTCCGGTGAGCGGGTCGGTGACGGCGAGCCGGGCCAGTTCGGCTTCGGCCACCTTGCGTGCGGTGACGTCCTGGAACTGCCCGATGATGAGGTCGTCGGTGCCGTGCGAGCCGGGCACCATCACCGCGTTGCGCTGCAGCCACATCGTGGTGCCGTCGGGGCGGATGTACCGCAGTTCGGTGGCGACGTGGGTGTGGGCTTCGTTCTTCAGCTCGTCGAAGTCGGCCTCGACGGTGTCGCGGTCGGCGGGGTGGACGTACTCGCGCAGGTTGGTGCCGATCACCTCGTCGGCCGTGGTGCCGAACATCGCGCAGAACGCCGGGTTGACGTAGATCGCGCGGATGTTCGTGTCCACGATCGACAGACCGATGGGCGCGTCCTCGATGCTGATCTGCAGCAGTCGCAACGCGTCGTCCCGGTGGTGTTCGGCCGCCACCCGGGAAGTCAGGTCGGTCAGGTGCTCGTAGAAGCCGGTCACCTCCCCGTCGACGATCTCGGGAACGTAGGTCACCTCGACGTAGCGGGTGCCGCCGTCGGCGTCGACGAGTGTGCGCTCGAAAACCTGCGTCTCGCCGGCGAGTACACCGTCGAGGTGAGGGCGGTTGAGCCGATACAGGTTTGCGCCGAGGACCTCGGGAAGATCGCGGCCGTACATCTCGGTGGGCGTCATTCCGAAGCACTCGGCGAAGGCATCGTTGGCAAGCCGGTTGGTCAGGTCGCGATCCCAGTAGCTGACCATCATGGGGACGGCGTCGAGTAGCAGCCGCAAGCGGCGCAATTCCTCAGACATCATCGAGCCCGCCTCCCGCTGCAACGGTAGCAACAGCGCACCGCTCGTGCTCAGCACTTGGCGTCGGGCGGCGGCAGTTTCAGGTCGATCAGGTATGCCGCGGCGTACTTGTCGACGCATCCCTCGCCCTGGAACACCACCGTGTGCTGGGTGCCGTCGAACGTCAGCAGGGCGCCGCCGAGTTCCTTCGCCAGGTCCACCCCCGCCTGGTACGGGGTCGCCGGGTCGCGGGTGGTGGAGACCACCAGCACCGGCGGCAGGCCGGGCGCGGACACGGGGTGCGGCGCGCTGGTCGGCGGCACCGGCCAGAAGGCGCAGGTGTCCAGTGGCGCGTTGCCGGTGAACTTTCCGTAGTTCATGAACGGTGCGAGCTCACGGATGCGGCGGTCTTCGTCGATGGCCTTCGCACGGTCGGTGTTGGGCGGCTGGTCGACGCAGTTGATGGCGGTCAACGCGTCGTTGGCGTTGGTGTACTGGCCGTGCTGGTCGCGACCGAGGTAGACGTCGGACATGAGCAGCAGGGTGTCGCCGTGGCCGTCGGCCAGTTCGGCCAGCCCGTCGGTGAGGTGCGTCCACAAGCTCGGCGAGTAGAGCGCGAAGATGGTGCCGGTGAGCGCGTCGCTGTAGCCCAGGCCGCGCGGATCCTCAGTGGGCGCAGGCTTTTTCACCAACGGGTCCACCAGATGCTTGAAGACGTCGACGGCCTTGGCCGGGTCGGTGCCCAGCGGGCAGCCGGGGTTCTTGGCGCAGTCGGCGGCGTAGTCGTCGAACGCCTTCTGGAAGGCCGCGGCCTGGTCGATGTTGGACTGGATCGGGTCGGCGGTGGGGTCCACGGCGCCGTCGAGGATCATCGCGCGGACCTTGTCCGGGTAGGCCTCGGCGTAGGCCGCGCCGATCACGGTGCCGTAGGAGTAGCCGAGGTAGGTCAGCTTCTCGTCGCCCAGTGCCGCGCGCAGCCGGTCGAGGTCGCGTGCGACGTTGGCCGTGCCGACGTTGGCCAGGAACTCCTTGCCCATCTTGTCCACGCAGCGTTGGACGTACTGCTTCTCGGTGGTCTCGATGTGGTCGATCCCGGCGGGGCTGTAGTCGACCTGCGGGTCGGCGCGGGACGCGTCGGTGTCGGCGTCGGAGTTGCACCACAGCGTCGGGGTGGACGAGCCGACCCCGCGCGGGTCGAACCCGACCAGGTCGAAGCGCTGGCGCACCTGGGCGGGCAGGGTCTCGACGATGCTGGCGGCCGCTTCGACGCCGGACTCCCCCGGGCCGCCCGGGTTGATGACCAGCGAGCCGATCTTCGCGCCGGTGGCCGGGAACCGGATCAGCGCCAGGTTGGCCAGGTCGCCGTCGGGGTTGGAGTAGTCGACGGGGACCGTGAGCTTGGCGCACTGCGCACCGCGGGGGAGATGGCCGGCGTCACCGCTTTCGACGTGACAGGCTCCCCAGTCCACCGGCGCGGGCGCTGCGAGCGGCGGTCCGGCCGGCAGCGCCGTCCCCGCGATCAGGGTGGCGCAGCCGGCCTGGGTCGAGGACGACGGCGACGGCGATCGCGCAGAACGGTTTGACGCGGCCGAAACCGGCGCGCCGATGGCGGTTCATGGCGAACATGGTGCCACCAGGCACGTCAAACCGGTGGCCTGGGCACTTGCGGGCCGCCGGCGCGGTACGGTCGACACGGCTGACTCACCAGCCTCGCGGACACGTCACGGTGGCGATCTGAACACCCCACCGACCACGTAAGCCGCCCCGGACTTCTGGCGCCACTGAGCGCATGCCACTCGCAGGGCGCGCCGTCGCGCGGCCCGCAGAAGGAACCTCCGTGAGCCAATTCACCGAGACGATGTACGGAAACGCCCGGTGGAGCCTCAACGGCATGACCACCGGGGAGCCCCATGCCCCGGTGCGGCACACCTGGGCAGAAGTCCACGAGCGCGCCGCCCGGATCGCCGGCGGTCTGGCCGCGGCCGGTGTGGGCCATGGTGACGCCGTTGCCGTGCTCGCCGGAGAGCCCGTCGACATCGCGCCGACCGCCCAGGCGATCTGGATGCGCGGGCGCGTGCCTGACGATGTTGCACCAGCCCACCCCCAGGACCGACCTGCCGCGCTGGGCGGAGGAGACCACCGCGGTGATCGCCCTGATCGACGCCAAAGCGGTGGTCGTCTCCGAGCCGTTCCTGCCTGCCGCGCCGCTTCTGGCCGAGCTGGGCATGCGGGTGCTGATCGTCGAGGAGTTGCTACGCGCGGACCCGGTGCGCCCGGTCCGCACCAGTGAAGACGACCTCGCCTTGTTGCAGCTGACCTCCGGGACGACCGGGGCGCCGAAGGCCGTTCAGATCACCCATGCCAATGTCGTCGCCAACGCCGAGGCGATGTTCGTCGGCGCCGAATTCGACATGGGCTCCGACGTGATCGTCAGCTGGCTGCCCTGCTTCCACGACATGGGCATGGTCGGCTACCTCACGGTGCCCATGTACTTCGGCGCCGAGCTGGTCAAGATCACGCCGATGGACTTTCTGCGCGATAACCTGTTGTGGGTCAAGCTGATTGAAAAGTACAAGGGGACGATGACCGCGGCCCCGAACTTCGCCTACAAGCTCCTGGCGAGAAGGCTGCGCAGCCTGGCGTCGCCCGGCCAGTTCGACCTGTCGTCGCTGCGGTGGGCGCTCTCGGGCGCCGAGCAGGTCGATCCGGCCGACGTCGAGGAGCTGTGCGCGGCCGGCGCACCCCACGGCCTGCGACCCGAGGCGATCGTGCCCGGCTACGGCATGGCCGAGACGACGGTCGCAGTGTCGTTCTCCCCGTCGGGTGCCGGCATGGTCGTCGACGAGATCGACGCCGACCTGCTGTCCCTGCTGCACCGTGCCGTGCCTGCGGGCCGGGGCAACGCCCGGCGCCTGGTGTCACTCGGTCGGCTGCTGGACGGGCTGGAGGCCCGCATCCTCGACGAGGACGGCGCGCAGCTGCCGGCCCGCGGCGTCGGCGTCATCCACGTCCGCGGCGAACCCGTCACGCCGGGCTACCTCACGGTCGCCGGCTTCATCTCCGCGCTGGACGAGCAGGGCTGGTATGACACCGGCGATCTGGGCTACCTCACCGAGGACGACGAGATCGTCGTCTGCGGCCGGCTCAAGGACGTCATCATCATGGCCGGGCGCAACATCTATCCCGACCGACATCGAGCGGGCCGCCGCCCGGGTCGACGGGGTTCGGCCCGGGTGCAGCGTCGCCGTGCGACTGGATGCCGGGCATTCCCGCGAGTCGTTCGCGGTGGCGGTGGAGTCCAAGGCTTTCGACGACCCCGACGAGGTGCGCCGCATCGAGCACCAGGTGATCCACGAGGTGGTCGTCGAGGTCGAAGCGCGGCCGCGCCGGGTGGTGGTGCTGGCCCCGGGAACCATCCCGAAGACTCCGTCGGGCAAGTTGCGGCGGGCGCACGCCATGGCGTTGGTGATCTGAGGACGGCGGGTAAAATCGGTCGCCCAGGGGGGACCTAGCAACGCCGGACGAAGAGGGGGCGATGGCCGACTACGACGCCCAGCCCGGCCGCAAGCCGCCGCCGGAACCCGAGCTCACCGCCGCCCAACTCCAGGCCGACGAACTGGATCTGACCGCCGGGCTCACGGGTTTGGCCAGAATCGTCGCCGGCGCCTACAGCGTCGACGAAATGCTCAGTCAGGTAGCGCAATTCGCGGTGCAGTCCATCCCGGGTGCCGACGGTGCGGGCGTCACGCTGATCCACCCGGGCCATCGGGACCCGCGCATCCAGGCGTGGTCGGTGACCACCGAGTTCGTCCGCGTCATCGACACCCTGCAGTACGAGGAGCTGCACGAGGGACCGTGCATCAGCTGCATGCAGTCCGGGCGCCCCGCCGTCAGCGGCTCGCTGGGCAGCGACCGTCGCTGGCCACGCTTCGGTGGCCGGGTGGCACGCATGGGTGTGCATTCGGTGCTGGCCCTCCCGCTGACGGTCGGTGACCAGGTGATCGGCGCGATCAACTCCTACGCCCACGACCGGGATGCGTTCACCGAGCACGCGGTGGCGCTCGGTACCCAGTTCGCCGTACCCGCGGCGGTCTCGGTGTACAACGCGCAGCTGCTGGCCAGCACCCGGCAGCGCACGACGCAACTGCAGGAGGCGCTGCGCACGCGGGCGGTGATCGACCAGGCGATCGGCATCGTCCGCAGCCGCTCGGGCGGCACCGAGCAGGAGGCCTTCGAGCGGCTGAGCCGCATCAGCCAGAAAGAGCACATCAAGCTCTCCGAGGTCGCCGAGCGACTGGTCGACGAGGCGGTCCGGCGGGCCCGGGCGCGTCAGCGGTGAACGACGCTCACTGCTGACGGGCCAGTTCCGCCAGCGCCCGCACCATCTCCGGACGGGTGTGCCGGTCGGTCATCAACCGCCTCGCGACGTCGGTGAGGTGCTCGCCACGGGTGCGGCTGTAGGAGCGCAGCAGTCCGAACGCGTGGGCCACCGACACCCCGAGCATCTCGCTGAGAAACCCCTTGGCCTGTTCGACCTGGATGCGACCGGCCAGCGCGGAGCGCAGCGGCGGCAACACGGTGTCGCGGGTGGGTGGGTGCTCCTGCAGGACCGCGACACAGGCGATGTGGGCCAGGGTCTGGCCGACCAGTCGATCGGCTTCGGTGAGCTCCTTGGGCCGGGTGTCGAACAGGCCGAGCGCGCCGAGGACGGCGCCGGCGGCCCGCATCGGCACCGCGTGCACCGCCTCGAAGCCGGCCTCCAGCGCGGTGGGGGCGAACTGCGGCCATCGCTCGATCTCGGTGCGCATGTCGGGGACCAGAACGGGCTGCCCGGTGCGATAGCACTCCACGCAGGGCCCCTCCTCGGCCTGCAGCTGGAACAGTTCGACCTCGCGGGTCTGCTCGGAGGTGGCGGCCAGCAGATGCAGGCGTTGCAGCGGATCGGCGAGCAGGAACCCGGCCGAGGCGACGTCGAGCAGGTCGGCACAGCGCTCGGTCAGGTCGGTCAGCAGGTCCACGACGTCGAAGTCGTCGAGAAGCCGGTCCACCAGTGAGACCACCGCGCTCAGCACGCGGGTTTCGCGCGGACTGTCGTTCACCATGGCGTGCCTCCCGGCATCAGTCGGCGTCCAATCTCAGGCGCCGATCGAGGATGTCGCGGGCGACCTCGGTAGCGCTGCGGCCGGTGGCGTAGGCGTGCGCGCGCAGGCGCGCCAGGGCCTCGACCGGATCGACATCCAGTTGTGCCACCAGCATGCCGGTGGCTTGGCTCACCTCGGCGCGGCTGAGCGTGTTCAGCTCTGCCCAGGCGCTGCTGGCCGGATCGTTGACGGCCGCCTGCAGGTCGTCGGCGAGCAGATCCAGCACCGGTATACCCGCCAGCTCGGCGGCGATCACCGCGCCCGCGAGCTGGTCACCCGCCAGGGCACCGGGCCGGGTCCGGAACAGGTCCAGGGCGCCGACGTACTCGCCCGCCGCCAGGACGGGCATGGCGTAGATCCCCCTGATCTGATGCTCCAGCATCGCCCGGCCGTAAGCGGGCCAGCGCACTTCCCCGGTGTTGGCGAGGTCGGCGACGAACACCGGCGCCCGCCCGGCGACCGCGTCGATGCACGGCCCTTCGCCGTAGATGAACTGCAGCTCGTCGTACATCTGTGCCGGCCCACCGCTGGAGCCCAGCGTTCCGGTGTTCGTGCCGTCGAAGACAAGCGAAATCGCCGCCGCGTCAACGTCGAGCAGTACGACGCAGGCCTCGCAGAGTCGGTCGGCGGCTTGTCCCCCGCGCTGGCCGTCGACGGCGGCGACGAAGCTGGTCCTGGAGCGTCAAACTAGCCGGACCAGGCTTGCAGCGTCGGCGGAGTGCGGGAGGATCGCGAGGCCATACCCTCAGCCTCCACTAATTCGCTCGGTCAATACTTGCCTTTGCGTAAGCGGGTAGGCTCGGAGGGGCTGGCTCCACAGCCGGCCCGAAAACGGCGTCCCACTTCCGCGACACCGCGAGCAACCGCTCCCAGCCGGGCACGACCCCCAACACCATTGCCGCACAACACGCAACGGCCGCCTTGTCGAGGATCTACCATCGCCATCACAGATGTCGCCCGCTACGCGCACCTCAGTCCACGACAGATCGACGCACTCGGTGCCGAGCTCGATGCGATCCGTACCGAGGTCGAGGATTCCCGCGGTGAGCGCGACGCCGCCTACATCCGCAGGACCATCATGTTCCAGCGGACGCTGGACGCCGGCGCCCGACTGCTGATCTTCGGCAGCCGGTCGCGGGCCGGGTGGCTGCTGGGCACGGTGTCGCTGGCGGTGGCCAAGAGCATCGAGAACATGGAGATCGGCCACAACGTCGGTCACGGGCAATGGGATTGGATGAACGACCCCGAGATCCACTCGACCACCTGGGAGTGGGACATGGCCGGGCTGTCGTCACAGTGGCGGTACTCGCACAACTACCGGCACCACGTGTTCGTCAACGTCCTCGACGTCGACGACGACCTCGGGTTCGGCATCATGCGGGTGAGCCGCGACGTCGCGTGGCGGCCGCGAAATCTGATGCAGCCGTTGCGCAATGCGCTGCTGGCCGTCATCTTCGAGTGGGGCATCGCCCTGCACGGCCTGCATTCCGAGCACGAGCGGGCGACGACGGATGAGCAGCGGGCGGCCCAGACCCAGGCCTTCAAGGCCAAGATCAAGCGTCAGGTCTTGAAGGACTACGTCGTGATCCCGGCGCTCAGCGGGTCTGCGATGGCGCCGGGCGCTGGGCGCGAATGTGGCGGCCAACGTGCTGCGCAACCTCTGGGCGTACGCGGTGATCTTCTGCGGGCACTTTCCCGACGGCGCCGAGAAGTTCACGGCCGGCGTGCTGGACCAGGAGAGCAAGCCGGAGTGGTACCTGCGGCAGATGCTGGGCAGCGCCAACTTCCGGGCCGGCCGGGTGCTGGCGTTCCTGAGCGGCAACCTGTGCTACCAGATCGAGCACCACCTGTTCCCCGACCTGCCGAGCAACCGCTACGCGCAGATCGCCCGCCGGGTGGAGGCGCTGTGCGCGGCCTACGGGCTGCCGTACACCACGGGGCCGCTGCCGCGTCAGTTCTTCCAGACGCAGCGGACGATCCTGAAGTTGGCGCTGCCGGATCGCTTCCTGCGCGCGACGGCCGACGATGCGCCCGAGACGGCGTCGGAGTTTCGTGTCGGGACTATGGAGCGCGTCGTCGAAGCAGTTCGTAGGTGACGCCGAGCGCCCGGTACGTCGGCTCGGCTCGTCTGTCGCAGGTGATGAGCGGCAGTTTGTGCTCGCGGGCGGCCGCGGCGACGAGTCCGTCGTACACCGCTCCGCCGGTGAGGCCGACCGCGGCGAACTCCCGCAACAGATCGCCGGTGTCGCCGGCCGACAGAAATCGGGACGCCGGGAAGTTCGTGGTCTCGAGGCGCAACGCGGCAGCCGGGCTGAGGCGCTGCGGCGGTGGCAGGCGGGTGAGCACCGACAGCAGTTCCACCGCGGCGTGCCCGGACATTCCGCGGTGGCACCGCAGAAGTCGGTCGCGGGCCGCCTGATGGAAGGGGTTCTCGCGCTGCACCAACGCCAGCGCCGCGCTGGTGTCGACGAGGACGTGCTCAGCGCTGGTCGGCAAGCCGCAACTCCCTCACCGCGTCCTCGTCGAGTTCCGGCCCGCCGGCGGGAAGCAACAGCAGTCCGTCGGCTTCGACGAGCTCGTCGGCGGCCACGCTCTCGATCCGGATCGCGGCCCCGTCCAGGGAGATCTCCACCTCCCCGGCGGTGATGCCGGCCTGCTCGCGCAGCGACTTCGGGATCACCAGGCGTCCGGCCTTGTCGATGGTAGTACGCATACCATAACGCTACCAATGAAATGGCATCGACGCGTTCGCCCCGGCCGTCGTACGGTTGTCGGCATGGCAGAACAGAGCGCGGCGGTCATCCCGGCGCATCCGCCCGAACCGATCATGAAGCTGATGAACCCGGTGCTGCGCTACGTGCTGCGCACCCCGCTGGCCGGCGGCGCGCGCAAGCAGTTCATGGTGCTGTCGTTCACCGGGCGCAAGTCGGGGCGGCAGTTCACCATCCCGGTGAGCGCGCATCTCATCGACGGACAGCTCTACGCCCTGGCGGGCGCGACGTGGAAGGTGAACTTCCGCGGTGGGGGTCCCGCGCAGGTGCTCTACGACGGCAAGACGACGGCCATGCGGGGCGAGCTGATCGAGGACGGCGCGGTGGTGGCCGACCTGTTCCGTCGGTGCGCGCTTGGCTACGGCGTCAGCAAGGCCCAGCGGATGATGGGGCTGAAGTTCCGCGATCCGCGGATGCCGACGCTGGAGGAGTTCCGCCAGGCGGTGGACGAAAACAAGCTCGTGGCAATCCATTTCACGCCTGCTTAGGTTCAGTCGCGGCGGCGGGGTGCCGATGAGGATGGCGTTGATGCGGCATCCGTCGGGGCCGGCTTTCCAGGCGTGGTCGACGCCGGTCATCACGACCATGTCGCCCTCTTCGAGGTGGTGGACGCCGTCGTCGAGGATGAGGTCGACGCTGCCGCTGATGACTGTCTCGAGGTCGAGGGTGTCGGTGTGGTGCACCGGGGTTTCGGAGTTCGGGCCGTAGTCGACGATGATCCAGCGGGCGTGACCGGGCTCCAGCAGTTGGTCGATGAGGTCGGCGTTGCCGGCGGGCCGTGCCGGCGGCGGGCTCTCGGTGGTCTCGTACGGGATGCCCATGGCGAAGCCGGGGCCGATCGGACTGATCGTCACCGCGTCCTGGCGCATCACGCAGGACTTGCCGTCAGCGTCGACTCCGGTGATCAGCAGCCGCATGCGGTGTCCTTCGGTTCGGTTGGTGGCGTCAGCGTAGCGGGATAGGGCCGCTCGGCTCACGCACCCAGGACGAAGGCGTCGATCGGCTGCTCGTGCCCGCGCAGGGTCAACGCGCGCCGCGGCGCGGATCCCATGAGTTCGTCAGCCACTCCGGATGCGACGAGCAACTCCCCACCGGCGGCGTGTTGTTGCATCCGCGCAGCGACGTTGACCGGATCGCCGAGCGCAGTGAAGTCGACCACCGAGCCCCCGACATTGCCGACATATGCGACGCCCGCGTTGACCGCGATGCCCAACTCGAGCCACGGTCCTTCGCCGCTGCCGTAACCGAGCGCTTCGAGCAGCTCGATACCCGCCAGGACCGCGCGGCGTCGGTACTGCGGACCGCTGATTCCGCGAACGAAGAACGCCATCACTTCATCACCGATGAGCTTGTCGATCACCGCGTCATGCCGCAGAAGGGTCTGCGTCGCGGTGATGTAGAACCGGTTGAGCAACGCGGCGAAGTCGGTCGCTGCACCCCGTTGCCCCAGTGCCGTGGAGCCACGGACGTCGGCGAAGAGAACCGCGACGTCCACCTCCGCGCCGCCCGGGGGCAGCGCATCACAACAGCGACTGCACAAATTGGGGTTCTTACGCGATGGGCTGAAGCCGGCAACGGCGAGCAGACGTCCGGCAGGTCCGCCGAACGGGTTGTTGCACAACTTGCATCGCGGTGCCGAGGGCAGATAGCGAAACACTCGTCGCGCCCTCACCAACGACGCGTGACCTTCGCTCAGCACCTTGTCCCAGGGATCCCGCTGGATCGCCGGAGCGGCGCCGGGTCGGATCGTGACGATAGACATGCGACGAGTCTGATCCGAAAACTCCCTCGGTACATGGGGCATCCGCCTCAACCAGCCTGACCGACCAGAGGTCCAGGAATTTGAGGCAACTGCCCCATGCGCTGCCCCATCCACAAAGTCGAGCATTGCAGTGTCATCCGCTCACCACAGAAGGAGAAGTTCATGACCACCATGCACGCCCAGGTCGACAACGGCGTCAACATCGAGGCTCTGCTCGGCGTCCGCGACGCGCTGGCCGACACGCCGGAGATCGCTCAATTCCAATGGCGGACAACGGTTTCCTGGGTCAACGGTACCCACAGCCGCTCGAGCGTCGACACCTTCTACGGGTTCGGCGAGGAGCAGCACCACAAGACGACGTTCACCTATGACGCCGACCACCCGCTGGCGTTCGCCGCGCAGGACAACGGCATCTCGCCGGTCGAGTACGTGTTGGTCGCCCTGGGCAGCTGCCTCACCGCCGGCATCGCGTCGATCGCCCAGCACCGCAAGATTCAGCTGCATTCGGTGCAGGCGACCCTGGAGGCCGATGAGGACCTCCACGGAATCCTGGGCGCCGATCCGGCAGTCCGCAACGGCTTCACCGGCGTCCGGGTGAGCTACCAGATCGACGCCGACGCGACCACGGATGAGATCAAAGCCCTTGTCGCACAGTCGCAGAAGCGCTCAGCGGTCTACGACATCCTCACCAACCCCACACCCGTCACCGTCGACGTGTGCTGAACCCGCCGTCCGCAGCAGGAGACCTCCGATGCTGAAGACAACCACCGTCGTGGTGGGCGCCGGTCACAGCGGGCTTGCCATGAGTCGCTGCCTCGCCGACCGCTCGATCGACCACGTCATCCTGGAACGCGGCGAGGTGGCACACTCCTGGCGCACACAGCGGTGGGACTCGTTGCGGTTGCTCACCCCCAACTGGATGACCCGGCTGCCGGGGTACGCCTACCGCGGCGACGACCCCGCCGGCTACCTCGCCGCAACCGACGTCGTGGAACTCATCGCGGACTACGCGAAGGAGACCGCGGCGCCGGTGCGGGCGAACACCACCGTCACCTCGGTGCGGCAGACCGAGCGCGGCTACGTGGTGCAGACCGACCAGGACTGTTGGCAGGCGCGGTCGGTCGTGCTCGCCGCGGGCGCCAGCACCGTCGCCAAAGTGCCTGCGCTGCAAGCCGGTGTGCCTGCCGGTATCACCACGCTGACCCCGGCGGTCTACCGCAACCCGGGCCAACTTCCCGACGGCGGGGTCCTTGTCGTCGGCGCCTCGGCGAGCGGCATCCAGATCGCCGAGGAGCTGCACCGCTCCGGCCGGCCGGTCACTCTGGCGGTCGGCGAGCACGTCCGGATGCCGCGCACGTATCGCGGCGAGGACATCCTGTGGTGGATGGACGCCGCCGGGCTGCTGGCCGAGCGCTACGACCAGATTCCCGATCTCGTCCGGGCTCGCCACCTGCCGTCGATGCAACTGGTCGGATCAGCCGATCGCAGAACGCTCGACCTGAACTCACTGAGTGCGGCTCGGCGTGCGGCTGGTCGGACGGCTGGCCGGCATCCAGGACGGAATCGCCCAGTTCTCCGGCTCGTTGGCCAACATGTTCGCCCTGGCCGACCTCAAGCTCGGACGGCTGCTCGACACCATCGATGCGTGGGCGACCCGAGCGGGCTTGGACAGCGAACCGCCGCGACGGTTCGCACCCACCGCCGTTCCCGCCGGCACGCCACTGACCCTCGACCTCCGATCCGGCGAAATCCGCACGATTCTGTGGGCCACCGGATTCCGACCAGATCTGTCCTGGCTCGACGTCCCGGTGTTCGACCGCAGAGGCGCCATCCGCCACGACGGCGGCGTGACCGCCAGCCCCGGGCCTGTACCTGATGGGGATGCCGTTGCTGCGCCGGCGCAACTCGAGCTTCATCGACGGCGCGGGCGCCGACGCAGCGGACCTCAGCGACCACCTCACCCACTACCTCCACTTCACCTGAGGAGCATCTGATGGACCATCACTATGACGCGATCGTCGTCGGCGGCCGGTGCGCGGGAGCGGCGACGGCGATGCTGCTCGCCCGCGGCGGCATGCGCGTGCTCGTCGTCGAAGCGGCCAGGCCCGGCACCGACACCCTGTCCACGCATGCGCTGATGCGCGGCGGCGTGCTCCAGCTGCACCGCTGGGGGCTGCTCGACGCGGTGGCCGCCGCGGGTACGCCTGCGATCGTTTCGACCGAGTTCGCCTACGGCGACGAGATCGAGACGGTCGACATTCGCCCGGGCGGCGGCATCTCCGCGCTGCGCGCGCCACGCAGAACCGTCCTGGACTGGCTGCTGTTCGAGGCGGCCCGCGCCGCGGGAGCCGAGGTCCGCGTGCCTGCCCGGGTGACGCGGCTGCTGACCGAACGCGGCGCGGTATGCGGGATCGAGGGGATCGATCGCGGGACCGGCGACCGGTTCCGTGCGAGCGCGCCGCTGATCGTCGGGGCCGACGGGCGGAACTCGATGATCGCGCGGGCCGTCGACGCCGATGTGCGACGGCGGGGCGAGGCGTCCGGCGCGATCGTCTACGGCTACTTCCCCGGACTACCGCGCGATCGGTATCACTGGGCATACCGGCCGGGGGTGACCGCGGGCGTCGTGCCGACCGGCGACGGGCTGGCGTGCGTGTGGGCGGGCACGTCCAGCGCCCGGTTCGCCCACCGCCGGTCCGCGAGCCTCGATACCGACTACCGGTCACTGCTCGCCGAGGCGGACCCGGAGCTGGCCGCCTCGATCGGCACCGCAGCACCGGTCGGCACGCTGCGCGCCTTCCCGGGCCAGCCCGGCTGGATCCGCGCCGCTGCCGGCCCGGGCTGGGCGCTGGTCGGCGACGCCGGCTATTTCAAGGACCCCATCACCGCGCACGGCATCACCGATGCCCTGCGGGACGCGGAGCTACTCGCCGACGCGGTGCTCCAAGCGCCACACCGCGGGCGGGCCCAGCTCGACGCCCTGCGCGAGTACGAACGCACCCGAGATCAGCTCTCCGAGCCGCTGTTCGACATCACCGAACGCATCGCCGGCTACCGGTGGGATCTGCCGGAGCTGCGCGAGCACCTCGTCGAGTTGAGCCAGGCCATGCGGGCCGAGGTCGACGCACTCCTCGCGCTCGACACAGCGCGGGCGGCCTGACGGGCGACGACGATGTCCTCGGCAAACCAGCAGCGAGCGCTGATCGCCCTCGTCCAAGTGCTGGGCCTCAGTGTCTGGTTCTCGGCCACCGCGGTCGTGCCCAGCCTGCGGTCGGAGTGGGGGCTCGGTTCGGCCGGCGCGGTGTGGCTGACCGCTTCGGTACAGATCGGCTTCGTCACCGGCGCGGTCACCTCCGCAGTGTTGAACCTCGCCGATCGCACCAGACCCGAGTACCTGCTCACCGCAAGCGCGCTGTGCGCCGCGACCTGCACGGCGGCCCTGGCGTTGTGCGTCAACGGTATTCATGCCGCGATCCCGCTGAGATTTCTGACTGGCATGTTTCTGGCCGGTGTCTATCCGGTGGGGATGAAGCTGATGGCCTCGTGGTCCGGGCCCGCCGAACGCGGTCGGTCGTTCGGAATCCTGCTCGGCGCACTGACTCTCGGCTCTGCGCTGCCTCATCTCATCGGCGGTCTCGGACCGCTGCCCTGGCGGACCGTCATGCTGACGGCAGCGGCGCTGGCGGCCATCGCGGCCGCCGTCGCACTCACATCCCTCCGGCCAGGTCCACATCTGGAGATCCGTGCGATCACGCCGAATCCGCGGTACGCGATGGTGTTGTTCACCGAACGCGGGGCGCGGCTGGCCAGCCTCGGTTACTTCGGGCACATGTGGGAGCTCTACGCGCTGTGGGCCTGGCTGCCGATGTTCGTTCGCGCCGGGCGAGGACGCGACGCGGCGGCGACGTCGGCGGAGATCATCGCGTTCGTCGCGATCGGTGTCGCCGGGACGGCCGGCTGTCTTCTGGGCGGGTGGGCATCGGACCGTTTCGGTCGCTCTCCCGCGGCGGTGGCGGCGCTGATGATCAGCGGGGCGTGCTGTGTGGCCTCACCGATCTTCTTCAGCGCCTCGACGTCCGTGCTGGTCGTCTTCCTGTCGGTCTGGGGTGCCGCCGTCATCGCCGACTCGGGTGTCTTCTCCACGGTCCTGTCCGAGACGACGGACACCCGGTTCGTCGGCACCGCCCTGACCGCGCAGACCGCCGTCGGTTTCCTGCTGACCGTCGTCAGCATCCAACTCGTCCCCGTCGTCGCCGACCAGATCGGTTGGCAGTACGCCTTCGTGCTGCTCGCACCGGGCCCCCTGCTCGGTGCGGTGGCCATGTCAGCCGTGCCGACAACACCACCCACAACCCGAGGAGGAAAGCCATGATCACGCCGTTCGTCGGTCAGACCGCCGAGCTGTCACGCACCATCGGTGACGACGACATCGCCCTGTTCACCGCGATCAGCGGAGACCGCAACCCGTTGCACTACGACGAAGCCGCGGCCAGGGCCTCCCGCTTCGGCGGAGATCGTCGTCCAGGGTGGAGTCACCAGCGCGATCCTCAATGCCGTCGTCGCCGAGGAACTGCCGGGACCAGGCACCGTGTTCCTCAACGTCAGCTGGGCGTTCAAAGCCCCCGTACGCCCCGGCGACACGATCACCGGCCGCGTCGAAGTCACCTCGGTGCGCACCGACAAGCCGATCACCGAACTCAGGACCACCGTCACTCGCGACGACGGAACGGTCGTCCTGGACGGGACAGCCGTCTGCTACACGATGGACTTGGCCACCGTGAGCCGGCAGTGACGTCAGCGCGTGGCGGCGTTGATCACCGGCTTGTCGATCATGCCCTTCTCGACGCCCCACATGGTGGCGATGGTGCGGTACTCGCCGGTGTCGATCAGGTGTTGCAGCGCCAGCTGAAGCGACTTGGCCAGCCCGGAGTTCTTGGCCACCGGCCAGCCGTAGGGCGCGGAGTCGAACACCTCGCCGGCGGCCTCGAGTTGGCCGCCGCTGGTCTTGATGGCGAATCCGGTGACCGGTGAGTCGGCCGACATGGCGTCGACCTCGCCGGCGATCAGGGCGGTGTTGAGGTCGTCCTGTCGGGTGTAGACGACCTTGCGGATCGGTGGCTTGCCCGCCGCCACGCACGCCTGGCTCTTGGCCGGGATCTCGGTGGTCTCCTGGATTGCCGCATACGCCACACCGACTTTCAGACCGCAGGCGTCGTCGGGATCGATCGCCTCCCCCGGCCGCTGCGCCCACAACGTTCCGGCCTGGAAGTAGGTGACGAAGTCGGCGGCGGCCTCGCGCTCCTTGGTGTCGGTGAACGACGACATGCCGAGGTTGAAGTCGCCGGCCCGCACCGAGGGGATGATCGCCTCGAACGCGGTCTCGCGGTAGTCCGGGGTCAGCCCCAGTGTGCGGGCGACGGCGTTCATCAGATCGATGTCGAAGCCGACGAGCTTTCCGTAGGCGTCGATGAATTCGTTTGGCGCATAGGGGGTGTTGACGCCGATGGCCAGCCGTCCGGTCGCACGGATCTCCGGCGGCACGGTCGCGGCGATCTCGGGTACGGCGCCGGCCGGCGCGGGTGGGGCCTGCGAGGAGGACGACGCACCCGCCAGAGTGGTGGGTGAACTCGAGCCCCCACCCGATCGTTCGCGCCACTGCCACGTCCCGACTCCGAGGACCGCGACCAACAGCACCGAGGCGGCGACCGCGAGGAGGGCCTTCTTCGGGACACGAATTCGCTTGGTGGGCAACGCATGCCGTCCGGAGCCGCCAGCTGCCCTGCGGACCGGTGCGCTGAGTGCCTGTCGTGCGGCGGCGGCCAGTGCCCCGGCGGTCTGGTAGCGCTGTTCGGGCTTCTTGGCCATGCCCTTGGCGATGACGTCGTCGAACGCGGCGAGCCTGGGGTCCTTGTCGGAGGGCTTCGGCGCGGGCTGCCGGACGTGCCCGGCGATCTGCTGCGCCATGCTCTCCGATGGGTAGGGCCGCGAGCCGGTAAGGCATTCGTAGAGAACGCAGGCCAGGCCGTAGATGTCGGAGCGGGGGTCGGCTTGCCCGGCGTCGAAACGCTCGGGGGCCATGTAGGCCAGCGTGCCCAGAGTGCTTCCCGCCGTGGTCAACCCGTCCTCGCCGGCGGTGCGGGCCAGGCCGAAGTCGATGAGGTAGGCGAACTGGCGGTCGGTGATGAGAATGTTGGACGGCTTGATATCGCGGTGAATCAGGCCGGCGGCGTGGGCGGCATCCAGGGCAGCGGCGACCTGTTCGATGACGTTGACAGCGAACGTGGGCTCCAGGCCCCTGCCGGTGTCGGAGATAACCGAACCCAGTGGGCGGCCTTCGATGAGGCGCATGTCGAGGTAGAGGCGACCGTCGATCTCGCCGTAGCCGTGGATCGGCACGACGTGCGGCTCGTTGAGGGCCGCGGCGGCATGGGCTTCTTGGCGGAAGCGCTGCTGGAAGGTGGTGTCCTGCGCGAGGTGATGCGGCAGGACTTTCAGCGCCACGATCCGGTCGTGCTTGGTGTCGTAGGCCCGGTAGACCTCGCCCATGCCGCCGCGACCTATCAGCTCCTGCAGCTGATAGTGCCCGAATGGTGTGGCATCCACCATCTACTCCTCGGCAGCGGGTGACCGTCGATTGAAGCTACCGCACGTTTGCCGGGGCCGCGTGTGGGTCGCGTGGACGACCTAGCCCGATTCACATCGGCCGAGGGCATGACGAACACGGCCTGCAGCCGCCCGGCGATGCCGACCGGATCCACGTCAGTCGTGCTCGTCGAGCGCATAGGTGGCGGCCTCATCGAGGCTCATGGCGCCGCCTTCTCGATGTGCCGCTTCGAACTCGTCGCCTCCGAGTGCTTCGCGTGCACTGCTCTCACATTCGGCGTGCAAGTCGTGGAGGCGCGGTAGCGGCATCGCGACACTGCCCACCGCCCGGGCCAGCGCGTCGGCCGCCCCCATCAGCACAGCAGCAGATCTTGGCCTTTCCTGTTGTGCGGCAATCCAAGCCAATCCCTCCAGGCAACCCGCGGCGTTGCGCTGATCGTGAATCTGCTCGGGCGAACCGGAGTCCTTCTTGCAGCAGCTCCTCAGCCCGGTCGGACTTTCCGTGCTGCATCCAGCGAATCCCCAACTCCCACAGCGCATATGATCGATAGACCTTTTCGCCGCGAGATGTCGCTAGCGCGAGCGCCTTCTCCTGCCAGGCGAGCGAGCGCCGTGTGTCGCCGGCGAACTCCAAGGCCCACCCGAGCAGCAGCATCGCGTTGACTTGCATGTTGGGGTCGTCGCTGGCCTGTAGCGCCTCCTCCAAGTAGGTTGCGGCACGCTGCAGTTCGCCACCCATGATCGCAGCGATGCCGTCGGCCATTGCGACCCCGGCGTGCGCGACCGGGTCGTCGGTCTGCTCCGCGAGCGCTCGCGCCTCCGCTGCCCGAGCCGCACCCCCGGACAGGTCGCCGTACAGCGGCATGGTCAGCACCGAGCTGAACAACGCCTGAACCCGGTCGCGGGTCGGCTCCCTCGGCGCCCGCGCCAACGCGCGGTCCGTCCAGTGCCGGGCCTCGCGCAGCATGCCTCGGCAGAGCCAAAACGGTTGCAGCGCTGCGACAATCGCGAGTGCTACCGTGCCGTCTTCGGAAAGACTGAACTCCAGCGCCTCCCTGATGTTCGGCATCTCCCGCTGGATGCGGGCGAGCCAGTCGAGTTGCCGTGGGGAGAACCATGCGTCGAAGGCATCGCGCGCCAATTGCTGATACCAGTCAGCGTGCCGTCGCCGCAGTTCCCGATAGTCGGCTTCCTGCTCGAACTGTTGTCTGCCGTACTCCCGCAACGTCTCGAGCAGCCGGAATCGGACATCGTCGTCGGTTTCGGTTCGGATCAGGATCGACTTGTCGACAAGTGACGGTCATCAGGTCCAAGAAGTCGTCTTCGGCTATGTCCCACCCGCAAACATGTTGTGCCGCAACGAGTGTGACGAGGGCCGCGAAGACCGAGAGCCGTCCCCACATCCGCTGTTCGGCCGGGGTGCACAAGTCGTAGCTCCAGGCGACGGTCCACCTCAGCTTCTGCTGCCGTCTGGGTGCCCCACGGCTGCCGCGCGTCAACAACCGGTACCGGTCGGCGAGTCGGTCCAGCAGTTGTTCGGGGGACATGGCCCGAAGTCGCGCCGCTGCCAGCTCGATCGCCAACGGCAGTCCCTCGAGCCGGGACACGATGCTCGCGACCGTCGCCTTGTTCTCTTCGGTGAGAGCGAAGTCCTGCACCGCCGAGGCCGCCCGCTCACGAAACAGGGCGACAGCGTCGAACCTGCCCAGCAAGTCGAGCGCAGGCGTCGCGCCCGAGTCGGGGTAGGCCAGCGGGGCGACCACCTGGACAGCTTCACCGTAGACACCGAGGCGTTCGCGGCTGGTGGCAAGCACCCGCAGAGACGGGCATGCCTGCAGCAGTTCTTCGGTCAGCCGCGCCACATCGTCGATCAGCTGCTCACAGTTGTCCATCACCAGCAGCAGCCGGCGAGGGGCCAGGAAGTCGACGAGGACGTCATGCAAGGGTCTGGCCGACTCGTCACGCAAGCCCAAGCCGGCGGCCACCACGTCGACCAGCAGCGAACCGTCGCGCAGTTCACCCAGCTCGACCATCCGTACGCCGTCCGGGAAATCCGGCTCGGCCTCGGCGGCGGCCCGTCGCGCCAGCCGCGTCTTGCCCACTCCGCCGAGCCCGGTCAGCGTCACCAACCGCGAGTTCTCCAACAGCTTTCGTACCGCGCCCAGTTCGCCCCCGCGCCCGACGAAACTGGTCAGTTCGGCCGGAATACCACCGTGCGCCCGACGGGCCCGGACAGGTTCGGCATCGGCGCCGAGCCCGCCCGACGCCCCTCTGTGCAAGGCCATGTCGTCGACCGAGAAGCCGTGGGCCGACTGCAGCCGCTGCAGCTGTTCTCCCAGCGCCACAGCGGACGGGCGGTCAGCGGGATCGCGGGACATCGCCGCTTCGATGACGGCCGCGACGTCGGCGGGGATACCCCGGTCCCGGAGATCCGGCACCGGGTCGCGGGCAATGCGCAGGAACTGCGCGACGACCTGCTCGCCGCTGCGACGTTCGAACGCCGCGTGACCGGTCAACATCGCGAACAGGCTCGCACCCAGTCCGTAGACGTCCGAGCCCTGGCTGGGCGACCGCCGCGGCCGATCTCGTCGATGTCGTCGAAACCGGCCATGCTCAGCTGCGTCGTGACGGACGAGCCGACGTCGCGTTGCGTCCGGAACGGATCGCTGTCCATCCGGTCCCCGGCATGAGCATTGGCGTCTTCGGGTCGCTCTCCCGAAGATCGTGACATCCCTAGGTCATGCGCTGACGAGATGGGCCTTCAACTCCTTACACTGGCAGTCACCCTAGGACCGGGAAGCGCCGCTGGGCGGCCAAATCGGTCAACGCGGACTGCATCACCTTGCGAACATAGGCGTCGACGTCGGCGACATCGGGTTTCTTGCCGAACTGGGCAGTGATGTCGATCGGCTCCAGCACCTGGGTGACGATCTTGGAGGGAAGCGGCAGGTTGGAGTTCCCGGCGCGGTCTGCACGGACACGGATGGAGATTTGCGCAACTCCCGATGGACGCCTTCGCCGTCCGATAGCTTCCGTCTGAGGTACATCACGCGGTGCGTGTTTTCCCAGGCGGGCCAGAGATTGACAACCCGGGCCGAGGAGGACGACAAGTATGGGAACCCATCGATCAACCGGCGCCACGATCAGACTTTCGGGCAGTGACACCACGTTCGTTCTCGACGAGCCGGTCGAGCCGCAGCACACCATCAAGGTCGTGGTGTTCGACGAGGCGTCGAGCCGGGGGTTCGACTTCGATCGGATGAGTCAGGTGATCGCCGATGCGGTCACATTTCTTCCTCAGATGCAGTGGCGGGCGCAATCGGTGCCGCTGGGGTTGGGTCGGCCGGTGTGGACCACCGACCCGCGGTTCAACGTGCGCAACCACCTCCGGCACGCCCGCCTGCCCGAGCCCGGTACCAAGACGCAGTTGTGTCAGAAGATCAGCGAAGTCGCCAGCGTCCCGGTACCACCCGATCAGCCGCCGTGGGAGCTGTGGTTCTTCGAGGGCTACGAGGGCAGCAAGGTCGTCGCGGTGCTCAAGATGAACCACGCGCTGGCCGACGGCGGTAGGTTCGTGGAGTTGCTCGACTTGCTCACGCACCCCGGACCGGATGCGCCCACCGTTGCGCCGCCGATCCCGCGGCCCGCCGAGACGTCGAACGGCGTCGACGCGCTGCGAGACGGCCTTGGAGAGCTATGGCATCAGTATCGGCATGAGGTGCCCCGGCGGCTGCACACCATCTGGCAGGGACGGGTAGCAGCACGCGGGCGCCCGCCGGTTCCACACTCCCCGTCGATGTTGCGTGACCAGCCGAAGCTGCCGTGGCGGGGCCCGTTGACCGCCGGCCGATCCTTCTCGTGGGTTTCGCTACCCCTGAACGACGTCAAAGCGATCGCGAAGGCCGGCTCCGGGACAGTCAACGCGGTCGTCTTCGCGATTGCCGCCGGAGCGGTTCGCCAGTACCTGATCGAGGCGGGAGTGCCGACCGACCGACCGGTGGTCGCCAACGCCGCAGCCAAGGTCAGCAAGGAAGGTGACACCGAGTTGTGGGGAACGACCGCCACCAATCGAACGTTCTGGCTGCCGACCCACCTCTCCGATCCGATGCAGCGGCTGCGGGAAGCGACCTTGCAGACCAGGGCGGTGCGGGCAAGTGTGGACGTCCGCCCGGTGCAGCGGGAGGAGTGGTTCGACCTTGCCCCTCCGGTTCTGTTGAACCCGATGCTCAGGCTGGCTCGCCTGATGGGCCAGCGGGTGCACGGCGCACTGATCGTGTCGAACGTCAGGGGCCCGGGCGAAAAGCGTTACTTCGGCGGGATGGGAGTCGAGAACTTCATCTCGTGCGGCCATCTGAAATACGCCGCTGGTGTCAACATCACCGTCTGGAGCTACGCCGACATGCTCAACTTCGCGGTGTACGGCTGCGCCAGGACGCTGCCCGACGCCGAGTTGTTCACCCAGCGAATCCAGTCCGCTTTCGAGGAGTTGCGGGAAGCGGCGGGCGTGTCGGCCCAGTCCGAACCCGCGACGACCACACAGGCCGGCCATGCCGCTGCTCAACCCGGTGAGGTTTGAGCCGCCGTGTCGAGCGTGGGAGAGTCAAGCCCGTGACAGGGATGCTCGAGGGGGACTACCGCGCCGTGCTCAAAGCACTGTGCGCAGACCAGCTGCCCACGGAACCGCGCAATCCGGCTGACGATGCGCGGACACCGAGCGTCTCCGACGTGGCGGGGCTGCTGGAGTTCGGCACCCTGGCGGTCCACCGAGTCGCCCCGGAGATGCCGGAGCGGCCATTGCGGTGGGACGCGGGCCTGCGGCTGATGGACTTCGAGTTGCCTTCTCCGCCGGCGTGACGCGGTGACGGAGCCTGTCGTCACGCACGCACCGGGCAAGCCGAAGTTGCTGCTCGGCGCCTACGACATTGCTGCCCTTGGCTATACCGATGACGAGTACTTCGTCTCGGGAACGGCATCCGCCTACGCTCCCGTCGGCGAATTCGGTGCCGATGGGCATTGGGAGGCGGTGCCGTCGGGCTCGGCCGACTACACCATCCGGATCGTCGTTCTGAGGCCGGCCGATGCCGCGAAGTTCAACGGCACCGTGGTCGTCGAGTGGCTCAACGTCAGCGGGGGCATCGACGCTCCCGCAGTCTGGTTCATGGCGCATCGGGAACTGGTTCGCCGGGGATACGCCTACGTCGCGGTCTCGGCGCAGCAGGTGGGCATCGAGGGCGGCGCGAGCCTGGGCATGGACATGTCGCTGAAGAAGCAGGACCCGGAGCGGTACTGGCGTCTCAATCACCCCGAGGATGCCTATTCCTATGACATCTTCTCCCAGATCGGCCGACTGGTGCGGGGAGCGACGCGCCTTGGTGCGTTGGCTTCGTTGGACCCGGAATACATTGTGGCGGTGGGGGAATCGCAGTCGGCGATGTTCTTGACCACCTACGTCAACGCCGTCGATCCGCTGGCGAAGGTCTATGACGGGTTCTTGATCCATTCCCGGTTCGGCCCCGCTGCGCCACTGGACGGCACGTCGATCTTCGCGCAGCCGGAAGCCTCTGCGCCCTCAGCCGTCAGGTTCCGGACCGATCTGCGCGTCCCACTGCTGACGGTCCTCACCGAAACCGACGTCGTCGGTGGCGTGCGGCCGGGCGCTCACCTGGCGAGACAGCGGGACACCGACCGGCTGCGGACCTGGGAGATCCCCGGTACGGCTCACGCCGACAACTACACGATTCAGGTCAGCCACATCGACAGCGGTTTCGCGCCTCTGGAGAAACTGGTGGCGGCATATGCCCCGACCGACACACTGATGGGTCAGCAGCTACCGCACTTCATCAACTTCGCCCCCCAGCACCACTATGTCCTGCAGGCGGCGATCGCCGGGCTGCACGACTGGATACGCAGCGGGGTCGCGCCGGCGACAGTTGCCGGTATGGAACTGAGTGATACCGACCCGCCCCGGCCGGTCCTCGACGAGAACGGGCTCGCGACGGGCGGAGTGCGCACCCCGTGGGTCGACGTGCCGATCGCGCGGACATCCGGCATCGGCACCGCCGAGAGCCCTCTGTCGCATCTGTTCGGGTCCGGCGAGCCGTTCGACGCCGCTACCGTCACCCAGCTCTATCCCGGTGGTGCAGCGGAGTATCTCGAACGGTTCACGGCCTCACTCGATTCGGCAATCCGATCGGGGTTTCTGCTGGCTGCTGATCGCGAGGAGATCCTCGGGCTGGCGGCGGCGACATATCCTCGCAGTTGACGGGGCCGCCGCGCCGCACCTCGCCCTCGGGCCGTCCTCATCTGATCGCAAGATCGCCATCACCGGGGCGGAGTATGGTCCAGTTGTGATCAGTGTCGACAACCCCTGGCGTCGTCCTTTCGGGGTGCCCCGCGCCGAAAAACCGCGTGCTGAAGGCCGCTTCCAACTCCCCGGCGGACGCCGGCTGGGCTTTGCGGAGTACGGCGACCCCGCCGGCCCGGTGGTGTTCTGGTTTCACGGCACCCCGGGAGGCCGGCGCCAGCTGCCGCTTGTCGGCCGCCGCGCCGCCGAGGACCTAGGCCTGCGCGTCGTGTTGGTCGAGCGGCCCGGGTCAGGGCTGTCGGACTCGCACGCCTACGACGCGGTAGCCGACTGGGCCACCGACATCGGCCATCTGGCCGACCTGCTCGAAGCCGAGCGGTTCGGCGTCGTCGGCCTCTCCGGAGGCGGCCCGTACGCGCTGTCCTGCGCCGGCACGCCAGCTCTCGCCGGCCGGGTTGCGGCTGTCGCGGTGCTGGGCAGCGTGACCCCGTCGGTCGGCCCCGATGCCACCGCCGGGGGCGTCATCGACCTGGCCCGCCGCTTCGCCCCGCTCCTGTCGGCACTGCGCCGGCCGCTGGCCGCCGGGGTCACCGGACTGTTGCTACCTGTCCTTCCGCTCGGCCACTTCCTCTACCAGGCGGTGGCCAAGGCCATGCCCGAGGGCGACCAGCAGGTGTTCGCCGACCCGGAAATCAAGTCGATGTTCCTCGACGACATCACGCTCGTCGCCAAGGGCCGATTCCAGGCCATCGTCGACGACGCCCGCCTGTTCGGCCGCGACTGGGGCTTCCGGCTGGCAGACGTGACGGTGCCGGTGCGGTGGTGGCACGGTGACGCCGACCCGATCGTGTCCCACGAGGACGCACTGGCGGCGGTCGCGCTGCTGCCCGACGCCGAGCTCGTCCTGCGCCCCGGCGAAAGCCACCTCGGCGGCTTCGCCACCGCCGACGAGATCCTGGGGTTCATCCACGCGGTCCTGTCCGCCGAGTCGACGACCCGGGCTCAGCAGAATTGAACCGCCCGGGTGACCGCGTCGCAAGCTTCGACTGAGCGCAATGTCCACACCGAACTTGGGCAGACGGGAGGCCCACACCATGGCCGGCAAGTTCGAGATCACCAGAGACGCGGAGGGCAAGTTCCGGTTCTGGCTCAAGGCCGGTAACGGCGCCATCATCGCCACCAGCGGCGAGTACGACTCGAAGGCCGGTGTGAAGAATGCCATCGCTTCGGTCCGAAGACATGCCCCGAAGGCCGAGATAGTCGATCTGTCTGGTCACGCGCAATGACCCAAGCCGATCAAACCGTGTTCGTGCATCCGAGCGGTACCCCGGTGTCCACGCTGCCGCAGGCGTTCCAGCAGACCGCGGCGTTGCTGCCCGACACGCTTGCCATCCGGACGGTCGGCGACGAGGTCGTCGATCACGTGGCGCGAGTACGCCGATCGGGTGCGCAGGATCGCCGCCGGGCTTGCCGCGCTCGGTGTCGAACGCGGCCACACAGTCGGTCTCATGCTGCGCAACCGTCCGGAGTTCCACCTGGTCGACACCGCGGTCATGCATCTGGGGGCGATCCCGTTCTCGATCTACACCACGTCCCCGCCGAACCAGATCCAGTACCTGTTCACCAACGCCGAGAACACGATCGTCGTCACCGAGAAAGAGTTCCTGCCCGCCGTCAAAGCGGCCGGCGACGGCCTGGCTCACGTGATCGTCGTCGACGACGACGCCGAGGGCTGCCTGAGTCTCGATGAACTCGAATCCCGAGGAGCCGAAACCGATTTCGACTTCGACTCAGCGTGGCGGGCGGTGCAGCCGGATGACGTCGCAACGCTGATCTACACCTCGGGAACCACCGGCCCGCCGAAGGGCGTCGAGCTCACGCACGCAAATGTGATGGCCGAGTTCGCGGCGACCGTCGGGCTGGTCAGCCTTCGAGCCGACCGACCGGCTCATCTCCTACCTGCCCCATGCGCACATCGCCGACCGGGTCACCGGGCACTACGCCAACCTGGTGCTGGGGGTGCCGGTGACCGACGTCGCCGACCTGACGACGATCGCGCAGGCGCTGACGGATGTCCGCCCGACGGTGTGGCTGGGGGTGCCCCGGGTGTGGCACAAGATCAAGTCCGGGATCGAGACGAAGCTGGGCGAGGCGAGCGGCGTCAGGCGGCGGTTGGCGCTGTGGGCCATCGACACCGGCATCCAAGCCGGCCGCCACGCGCTGGCCGGCAGCCCGCTGTCCCCATCACTTGCCGTTCGTCGCAGAGTCGCCGATCGCCTGGTGCTGGCCAAGGTGCGCGAGGCTCTCGGCCTGGACCAGTTGCGATGGGGGATCACCGGCGCCGCCGCCATACCGGTCGAAACACTCGAATTCTTCTGGGGCTTGGGCGTTCCCGTCTACGAAGTGTGGGGCGAGTCGGAAAGTGTGGGCGGTGCGACGTCCAACCGTCCCGGCGCGACCAAGATCGGTTCGGTGGGACAGGCGCTGAGCGGTGTCGAGGTCTCCCTCGCCGAGGACGGCGAGCTGCTGATTCGAGGGCCGAACGTGATGCGGGGCTACCGACATCAGCCCGAGAAGACCGCCGAAGTCATCGACGCCGACGGCTGGTTGCACACCGGTGACATCGGCACCATCGACGCGCAGGGGTTCGTCACGATCGTCGACCGGAAGAAGGAGTTGCTCGTCAACGAAGCCGGTAAGAACCTCTCTCCGGCCAACATCGAGATGGCGATCCAGCCCGAGTCGCCGCTGATCGCCCAGGTGGTGGCGATCGGTGACGCGCGGCCGTACGTGACCGCACTGATCGCCCTCGATCCCGAGGCCGCCGCCGCGTTCGCGGACAGCGGTGAGGCCAGGGACATGGTCAAAGCCGCTGTCGCCAAGGGCAATGCCAAGCTCTCCCGGGTCGAGCAGGTCAAGCGGTTCCTCATCGTCGACACCTCGTGGGATCCGGGCGGAGACGAACTCACCCCGACGATCAAACTGAACGCTCGGCCGATCGCCCAGAAGTACGCCACGCGGAGTCGAGATGCTGTACGCCGCGCGATCCAGCGATCCGGGCCGGACGTCGTCAACGATCTGATCCGGTACTGGTTCAGCCTTGGATCGCCCGAAGATCGACCAGCGCCGCTTGACGTGCCCGCTCGTCGACGTCCCGAAGCTGCGATCGCTTGCTGCCCAGCATCCGCGCGCTCCGGTAGCGACCTGCCATGGCGAGATGTGATCGGCGACCCCGCCGACGATGTACATGTCGATGGTCGACGGTCCCGAGGTCGACCGGCGAGCCCAGCATGGTGGTGCCGCCGGGTCGGGTCAACGAGTTGTGCATGCCGATCGTACACCATGTCGCGATGCAGCGCCGACGGGCATGCGGGTGGTGTCGGCGTTCCAGAAGAGCACGTCGAACGGCGACGGCTGCGACCCTGCACGTAGCTTGTTCACCCAGTACCGCCACACCAGATCCGTGGGGCGCAGCCAGGCGAACACCTCGGCCAGCGCCCGCCCGTCGAGGTAGCCCTTACCGCCGGACTGCGCGATCGCCGCGGTGGCCTCGTCCTCCTCGACGGCCGACGTCAGGCCGGCCTTGCTTTGGTCCAGGACGGTCACCATCAACGCCAGGCTGGCCAACTGATCCAGCTCGTCGATGGCGCTGAGATGCGCGGCCGTCATCGCGGCGAGGATCCCGCCCGAGCATGACGCCTGCACATGGACGCGGTCGGACCGGAGATCTTCTCCACAGCGCCGAGCGCCTCGAGGATCGCTTCACCGTAGGTGTCGCATCCCCAGGATCGGTGCTCGGCGGTCGCGTTGCGCCACGAAATGGCGAACACCTGGTGGCCCTGGCGCACGAAGTACTCGATCATGCTGCGCCCCGGGGCGATGTCCATGACGTAGAACTTGTTGATCACCGGCGGCACCAGCAGCAGCGGCTCCGGGTACACCTTCTCGGTTTGCGGGGTGTATTGAATGAGTTCGAGCACCTCGTTGCGGTAGACCACCGAACCCGGTGTGACAGCCAGGGTTTCGCCCACCGTGAAGGCATCCGGCTCCACCATCGACGCGATCCGGGGCGCCGACGACATGTCGTCGACGAGGTCGCGCAGACCCCGGACCAAGCTCTGACCATCGGTATCGATCATCGCCTTCCAGCCCAGCGGACTGATCAACGGGTTGTTGCTCGGTGAGATCGCCTCCATCACGATGTCGCGGACGAAGCGCAGGCGTTCAGCGTCGCGAAAGTCGAGGTGCGCTTCGTCGAAGAGGTCGTTGACGGTCTCGTTCGCGGCCAGGTACGCCTGCATCGAGCGCTTCATCAACGGATTGCTCTGCCACGCCGAGTCGCGGAACCGCTGATCGGCCTTCGCCGGCTCCCGTTCCGAGGTGCCCCGGGCGATGTCGCCAAGCTCGCGCCCCAGCGCTCCCGCCCGGTCCGTGACGGTACCGGGCCGCCGAGCCAGGTTCAGCGCGAACCGGCTCCAGGCCGTGTTGGGCAAGAGTCGACGGGCAACCCCTGTTGCCGAACTGGTCAACAGCAGATCGAGTGGTGCGGCGATCTCCTGCGCCTGCGCCGTCTCTCGGGTGGACATGATGTGCCTTCTCTCTTTTCGGGCTCAGCCGCCAGATCCATTGGCAGCCAGTGGATTCGGCGTCATTTAGCTGAGACGGTACCGAGCCGGTCCCGGCACGGCGAGACCTGCGAAGACAGACTTCTGGGTGCTTTTCGTCTCCCGGGGACAAATCCTGCTGAGGACGCTGCCGGGGGTCATGAGCCGGGAGGGGCAAAACCGACGACTGATCGGTGTGCGTGGTGGATAATTCCGCCATGGGTGCCAACGACGCGGCCGACTCGGTACCGGACGCGCCCTCGTCGACCAACATCAAGGTCGCCCTGCGGCTGATCGACCCGCTGCGAAAGCTCATCCACCCGAAGGTGTACGGGATCGACAACGTCTCCGAGCGGGGCGCCCTGCTCGTCGGCAACCACACCGTGCTGGGGGTGCTCGACTTGCCGCTGTTGTGCGCGGAGCTGTGGGAGCGCGGGCGGATCGTGCGGGCACTGGGCGATCACGCCCAGTACAAGGTGCCAGGTTGGCGCGACATGCTGAAGATCCTCGGCGTTGTCGAGGGCAATCGCGCCAACTGCGCCGAGCTGATGCGACGCGGAGCGTTGATCGTGGTCTTCCCCGGCGGTGGCCGGGAGGTGGCCAAGCACAAGGGCGAGCGATACACGCTGGTGTGGAAGAACCGGATGGGCTTCGCCCGGATGGCGATCCAATACGGCTACCCGATCATCCCGTTTGCCTCCGTCGGCGCAGACGACGCCGTGGACATCGTCATGAATCCAGACAATCCGCTGCTGGCCCCCGAACGACTGTTCGTCGAAAAGGTGCTCGGCAGCCCGGACTCCTGGCCGCTCTGGCGCGGCATCGGGCTGACGCCCATTCCGCGGCCCGAACGCCAGTACTACTGGTTCGGCGAGCCGATCGACACCACGTCGGTGAGCGGGCGTCAGGACGACGACGCCGCGGTACGCAGGGTGCGGGATCGCACCAAGGCCGCGGTCGAGTACGGCATGCAGTTCCTGCTCGAGGAGCGTGAACACGACGAGAACCGCTCGCTGGTCGGTCGACTGCTGGAAAGGGAGGACCGCTGAGTTGGCGCCGATGACCTCCTACGCAATGCCCGCTGACGTCGATCGGCGCCCTGTCCTGGTCATCGGGGCCGGCACCCTCGGCGCTCGAATCGCGCTGATGTTCGCCGCCGGCGGCAGCCCCGTACGCATCTACAACCGCACACCGAACCGCGCCGAAACCGCAAAGGCCTTCGTCGACGAGCAGCTACCGCAGGTCCGGCAGGCGCTCGGCCTGTCCGACACGCCTGCAGGGAGCGGTGCAGGTCCACACCGAGCTGGAGGCTGCCGTGCCCGGGTCCTGGCTGGTGATCGAGTCGGTGCCGGAAGACCTTGCCGTCAAACGCCCGCTGCTGGCCACCGTGGACTCACTCGCCGACGACGACGCGGTTCTGGCGACCAACTCGTCGTCGTATCCGAGCAGCGAAATGGCTGACGCGGTCGAGCACCCCGAGCGTCTGCTCAATATGCATTTTCTGATGCCCCCGCTGGCCAACAGTGTCGAATTGATGTCCTGCGGCCAGACCGACAGCGCGATCATCGACGCGCTCATGGACCGCCTGCCCCGCTACGGACTCGTGCCGTTTCGGGTGCGGCGCGAGAGCGTCGGCTTCATCTTCAACCGCGTCTGGGCCGCCATCAAGCGCGAAGCCCTGATGGTGGTGGAGGAGGGAGTCGCCCCGCCCGAGGACATCGACCGAATCTTTCAGGACGTCTTCGGCTCGCCCGCCGGCCCGTTCCGCATGATGGATCAGGTCGGCCTCGACGTCGTGCTCGACATCGAGGAGCACTACGGGCAGATCCGGGACGGCATCCCCGAGGGCCCTCGCACTCTCCTGCGCGACTACATCGCACGCGGTCATCTCGGCGTGAAGAGCGGGCAGGGGTTCTACGCCGACTACCACGTCGGTGACGAGGATCGCCGATGAACGCCGCGGACCGGGGCACTGACTGACCCGTCCGTCGGGGTACTGTGCAGCGCGGCGGTATTGTGATGACCACAGGTGCGAGGGGCGGATTGCGTTGGAGAGCTTCGATTTTCGGGGACTGTCGATCACCTATGAGCACACCGGGCAGGGTGAGCCGGTGATCATGCTCCACAACGGTGGCTCGTCGCATGCCATCTGGGACGACGTGGCGAACAGACTGGCCGGCAAGTACGAGATCTTCGCCCTTGACCTGCTGGGGTTCGGCAACTCGGCCAAGCCCGGCGCGGGCTACACCTTGGACAACTACGTCGCGATGCTGGAGGAGTTCGTCAGCTCGCGAGGACTGGACAAGGTCGCGTTGGTGGGCAACTGCATGGGATGCGCCATCTCCCTCGCGTTCACCGAGCGCCATCCGGACAAGGTGAAGGCCCTGGTGCTCTGCAACCCGCTCACCGAGTCGACCTTCCTGGGTGGCTGGTTGGGACCGTTCCTGTGGCTGCGGGAGCGGCTGCCCGCAGTCAATCGGCAGGTGTACCGGGTGCTCGGGCACCTGAAGCTCACCAACGGCATCGGCTCGGCCGCCAGCGCGTTCCAGCTGGGGCCGCGCGGCCGCGCCCTCAAGGTCCATCGCGACCCCGACGTCTTCGGGCCCTATGCGGCCACCGGCCAGCTGGAGTCGCTGCTCGGGGTGCTCGACGACCTGGAGAACTACTCGGCCATCGACAACCTCGCGCCGCAGCCGGGGTTCCCGCCCATCTGCACCATCTGGGGGCTGAAGAACAAGATCGTCTCGCCCAAGGCGGGACGGCGGCTGAATTCGACCCTGCACCCCGCACGCCAGGAATGGCTACCCGAATCCGGCCACCTGCTGATGCTGGAGCAGCCGGATGAGGTCGCCTCGATCATCGACGAGTTTCTACAGGCTGCCGCGGTTACGCCGGCCTGAGATGGAGCCATTCCCCGACGACGTCTTCAACCTCGCCGACATCGTGTTGCGGGTGGCGCGCGAGGACCCTGAGCGCATCGCGGTCATCGAACTGGACGGCTGGGAGGGCTACGGCACGCGCCGCTACAAGCGCCACACCTACGCCGAGCTGTCGGCCGACGTCGAGTCGGTCGCCGTGGGGCTGCGCGAGATGGGCATCGCCGAGCGGACCCGCATCGTCTGCATGTCGCCGCCCAGCTACGAGACCTGCGTGGTGGGCGTGGCCCTCACGCGGGTGGGCGCCTTCTCCATCTGGATCGACCCCGCGGTCGGCTATCGCAACGTCGCGGAACGGCTCAGCCGCGTGAAGCCGGAGGCGTTCCTGGGCAACGCGCTCGCGCACCTCGGCCGGATCACGTTCGGATGGGGTCCGCGCGACCTCCGCAAGCTTGTTCTCACGGGAAGCCCACTCGTTCCGGGAGCCCGCACCATCACCGGGTTTCCGCCCTTCCCCGGCGCGCGGTCGATCAGGTCGCTGCGAAAGCACGCGCCCGCCGAGCCGCAGCCGCCCAACGTCGGGCCCGACGATCCCTGCGCCGTGCTCTACACCACCGGCAGCACCGGGCCGGCGAAACCGTCGCTGTACTTGCATCGCAACTTCTGTCAGCTGTTCCGCAACGCGCACCACAGCTGGCGCTTTGATCCGGACCACGAGGTCCCGGTGGATATGGCCGTCTTCCCCGCGTTCCTGTTCATCCCGATCAGTGCCGGCGGCACAATGGTGGTGCCGCCCATCGACTTTGCCCGACAAGGCCCGGCCCAGGTGGACTCGGCCGCGCTGATCCAGGTCATCAACGACTGCAAGGTCGGGTCGTTCTTCGCCGCGCCGATCCTGATCGAGAACCTGGCCCGCGAAGCGCTGGCGCGCCACCTGACGATGCCGTCTCTGAAACGAGTCATCGGGGCCGGGGCGCCGATCTCGGGCCCGGTCGAAGAATTGCTGAGCGCGGTGATGGCTCCCGACGGTGAGTTGGCGGCGAATTACGGTGCCACCGAGGCGATGCCGTCGACCGAGATCGAGCAGTCGCGAGCACCTTGACGGCTTGTGGGACATGACCGAGCAGGGCGCCGGCGTCTGTGTGGGCTACGCGCTGCCGGGTGTCGAGCTGAAGATCATCGACATCGTGGACGGTCCCGTCGACTCCGTCGAGGAAACGTCGGAGCTGCCCACGGGGCAGGTCGGCGAAATCCTGGTGCGGGGCAAGCACGTGAGCCCCGAGTACTACCTCGACCCCGAGTGCCACGCGCAAGAACAAAGTGCCTGACCCGCAAGGGGATTGGCACCGCTTCGGGGATGTCGGCTACCTCGACGCGCAGGGCAGGCTCTGGGTCTGCGGTCGGGTGTCGCAGCGGGTGAAGGCAGCCGGCGGGGACGTCTTCCCGCTGCAAGTCGAGCCGCTGTTCGACGCGCACCCCAAGGTGCGGCGAAGTGGACTGGTGGGAGTGCCCGGACCGGCGGGCGAGCTGCCCGTCCTGTGCGTCGAGGTCGAGCCCGACGTCGGCGACAACGAGCTCCCCGGCTTGCACCAGGAACTGCTCACGCTGGCTGCAGATTCCGAGATGGCGAACACCATCCATGCCATCCTCTTCAAGCGCAGGCTGCCGGTGGATCCGCGGCACAACTCCAAGATCGAGCGCCCGCGCCTTGCCAAGTGGGCGGCCCGGCAGTTGTCGAGCTACGAAACCTGCGTCATTGGCGTGGCGCTGACGAGGGTGGGCGCCTTCTCCATCTGGATCGACCCCGCGGTCGGCTATCGCAACGTCGCCGAACGGCTCAGACGCGTGCAGCCGGAGGCGTTCCTGGGCAACGCGCTCGCGCACCTCGGCCGGATCACGTTCGGATGGGGTCCTCGAGACCTCCGCAAGCTCGTCCTCGCGGGAAGCCCACTCGTTCCGGGAGCCCGCACCATCACCGGGTTTCCGCCCTTCCCCGGCGCGCGCTCGATCAGGTCGCTGCGAAAGCACGCGCCCGCCGAGCCGCAGCCGCCAAATGTCGGGCCCGACGATCCCTGTGCCGTGCTCTACACCACCGGCAGCACCGGGCCGGCGAAGCCGTCGCTGTACTTGCATAGCAACTTCTGTCAGCTGTTCCGCAACGCGCACCACAGCTGGCGCTTTGATCCGGACCACGAGGTTCCGGTGGACATGGCCGTCTTCCCCGCGTTCCTGTTCATCCCGATCAGTGCCGGCGGCACAATGGTGGTGCCGCCCATCGACTTTGCCCGGCAAGGCCCGGCTCAGGTGGACTCGGCCGCGCTGATCCAGGTCATCAACGACTGCAAGGTCGGGTCGTTCTTCGCCGCGCCGATCCTGATCGAGAACCTGGCCCGGGAAGCGCTCGCGCGCAACCTGACGATGCCGTCTCTGAAACGAGTCGTCGGGGCCGGGGCGCCGGTCACTGGCCCGGTCGAAGAGTTGCTGAGCGCGGTGATGGCTCCCGGCGGCGAGTTGGCGGCGAATTACGGTGCCACCGAGGCGATGCCGTCGACCGAGATCGGCAGCCGCGAGCACCTTGACGGCTTGTGGGACATGACCGAACAGGGTGCCGGCGTCTGCGTGGGCTACGCGCTGCCGGGTGTTGAACTGAAGATCATCGACATCGTGGACGGTCCCGTCGACTCCGTCGAGAAAACCTCGGAACTGCCCACCGGTCAGGTCGGCGAGATCCTGGTACGGGGCAAGCACGTGAGCCCCGAGTACTACCTCGACCCCGATGCCACGCGCAAGAACAAAGTGCCTGACCCCCAAGGGGATTGGCACCGCTTCGGAGATGTCGGCTACCTCGACGCGCAGGGCAGGCTGTGGGTCTGCGGTCGGGTGTCGCAGCGGGTGAGGGCAGCCGGCGGGGACGTCTTCCCGTTGCAAGTCGAGCCGCTGTTCGACGCGCACCCCAAGGTGCGGCGAAGTGGACTGGTGGGAGTCCCCGGACCGGCGGGCGAACTGCCGCGTCCTCTGCGTCGAGGTCGAGCCCGACGTCGGCGACAACGAACTCCCCGGCTTGCACCAGGAACTGCTCACGCTGGCCGCAGATTCCGAGATGGACGTCCATGCCATTCTCTTCAAGCGCAGGCTGCCGGTGGATCCGCGGCACAACTCCAAGATCGAGCGGCCGCGCCTTGCCAAGTGGGCTGCCCGGCAGTTGTCGGGATCCCGCTTCCGCGGCCGGCGCGGCGTCCCTGTCGCCTGCACCTTGCATCCAACTCAGCTCGGCGCGTTCTCACCCGACAAATGTGCAATCGGCGGCGCCTGCAAGTGCTTCCGCTGGACGATCGGCAGGCCGAGCAGGCGGCCCGCGACCGCGAAATCTCCTTCGGCGCCGACGAGCTCATCCACCTCCACCTCACTCAGGCCGGCTTCGCATGGGTTTCACGCAGTAGATCGCACGCGGCGACGAAACGCGCCCACTCGTCCGTCGTGGGGCGGACCCCACCGTCGGCCACGGCGTCGTCGCTGACCACGAATCCGGGCGCGACGCGGCCCAGACATCTTCGCGAGATTTTGACGATCTGCCCCGCCGGGCTGTCCTCGAAGCTTTCGAATATCCGCTTGCGAATCCACGTCTCGGCGCTGTCGACCCCGGCGACCAAGTCCAACGCAGGTACCCGAAGAGCGCCGTCGCACCGCTTGACGTGTTCCTCGAAGCTGTCCTCCCAACTTTCGGCCTGCCAGCCGTTCCACACCTCCGGAAGAGCTGCGAAGAAACCCATCGTGTCGGCCGTTTGCCACGCCCCCAGGTTCTTTCGCGGCACGTCAATGTGAATGCCGCCTTCAGGGATCTTGGCGAGCCTCATGCGGCGGACACCCTGACCGGGCAACTTGCCCAGCAGCGCCGGTCCGTGCCACCCCTTACTGAGGTGCCACCACAGCGGCCAGAATCGCAGCTGCCCCTCGGCGTCGACCACGGAGACGAGGTGGCATAGCTGATTTCGTCCCCGAGCCAGCTTCAGCGTCGGCTTCCTGTCCCACGTATACGGACGCAGCTGAGCTCCGACATAGTCGGCCAGTTCGACAGTTCCGTCGTACGCCCAGGAGATCTCGTAGTCAGGCCAGACCATGGCGAGCACCCTCATCAGCGCGCGGCGCTCGTTCATCTCCACCATCAGTGGTTCCCCGAAGAACAGCACGAGGTGACGGTCAAGGTCCACCACCGCGCCGCCGTCGACCCACGTCGGGTCGCACCACTCGTCCTTCTCGCATCGCCGGAGCGAGGCCGCGTACCGCAGCGCGAGGTCGGGCCCGCCGATCAACGCGTCGAGCATGCGGCAGCCGCCCCAATGTGAGTAGTACAGCTGCCAGTCCTGATCTTTGACGATGACGAAGTTCGCCCTGTTGCCCATGTCGCCCCGATCTGCGATGACGCGACCCGGATCGCGCGTCGATTTGAGGCGAGTGTCGGTCGTGGGTCCGACATGTCGACGCGTGAATGCGATGGCACGGCCGTCGGCTGTGGATAGCCGCCAAGCGTGCCCGCTCGCGGTGGCAGCGACGTTCGACACGATTACGACCCTGTGCCGAATCGGGCAGATGCGAATCGTCTGACCATCGCGCGCATTTGTTGTCGGTGGAGTGCATCAGACTCGGACGTGATCGCCGTTGCGCGTAGTCTGCACTTATTCGAGTTCGATGCGAGAGGAGGTGCGCGGTGCCCGACCTTGCACACTTGCCGCCTGGTTTGCTGAGCCTCGAGCAATGGGATGCGCTTGAACTCGACCCGACGCGACGGTGGGAACTCAGTGAGGGAACCCTGACCATGTCGCCGCGCCCGCAGCTATGGCATCAACGCATTTCCAGGAGGCTCACCCGCCTCCTCGAGGATCACCTGCCGGACGGTCTCGAGGCGCTTCCCGAGATCGAGGTGATAACGAGAGCAGTCGTTCCCGCCGAGTGTGCGTGACCCCGACATCGTCGTGATTCCAGATCGCGTGTTCGAACGGCGCCCCGCCCGGGTTGCGGCGGCCGATGTCGTACTCGTCGTCGAGATCGTCTCGCCGGGCTCGCGTGGGACAGATCACGTCATGAAGTTGCACGAGTATGCCAAGGCGGGCATCGGGCACTACTGGATCGTCGATCCCGACGCGCCGACTGAGGACCGATTTCTCGCCTACCGCCTCGACGGCGAAATCTATCGCCGAGTCACGGCACTCGATGGCGACAGGGTCCGTGTGAACGAGCCGACAAGGATGGACTTCGCGCTCGATGAGTTGACTGGCCGCTGAGGTCTTCTACAGCCGGCGGCGCCACGCCAATCTCGGTTCCAGCGAACTCCCCGAACTCTTCGTGATCGCGCAGCTTCGCAAACAGCGCCGCCACCAGCTCCCGGGCGACATCCGTCCAGTTGCCGCAGTTGCTGCGCGAGCCGAGCGGAAAGGAACGTCTCGACTCCCGACCGTCCAAACCGGTCTGGGCTGACGATCAACGGTCGAACGGGGATCGCCTTTGGTGTCCGCGACTCAGCCGCATTCCGCAGCTCACCGTCGCTCGACCTCACGCCACCGCAGCCGCAGCCGCAACGGACCTGGAATAGATCTCCCGCGCACACGGACGTCTGCAGCTCTGGTGCGCGTCGTAGCGGTGCGAGAGAATGCGAACCCATGACGGGCTTGGTGGATCGGCTGGATCGGGAGCTGGACGCGGCGCGCACTGCGCGGCCGAGGGATCCGGCGAGGTATGCCGCGGCGCTGGAACGCGCGTTGCGGGCCTGCGATGCCGACCCAGGGGTCGCCGAAACGTTGGACCCGGCCGACTTGTACCTCGAGTTGGCGACGGAGTACCAGGCCCTGGGCCGGTGGGACGACGCACTTGCCGCAGCCGACGCCGCCGTCGACGGGGGCCTCGATATGACCCCCGACCCGCGGTGTCTGCGCGCGGAGATCCTGATGCGGGCGGGCCGGGTCGCCGAGGCCGAACCGATCTGGGCTGTGGTGCGCGCCGACACGCCCGACGACGTGTGGGTGTACAACAACGCCGGGCTCGAATACGCCGACGCCGGCGACCACCTGACAGCACTGGACTGGTTGACCGACGGCCTGCGGCTGGCGTTGCGAACCTCTGATCCCGAGCGGTTGGTGGATCAGCTCGCCGATCTGCGGCAGGCGAGCCTGGACAGCCTGGGCCAGCCAGCCGACGCGCTGCAGGAGCAGGCCATTTTGTTTCTGCGCGAGCAGAAGCAGGCCCGCCAGCAGCGCTCCGCGCGGACGGCGCAGGCTGCGCCGGAACCCACCGGCGGGGCGATCGGCTCGGTGGCGTTGGCCTGGCTACCCACCGGCGACTACGAGCAGGCGGTGACGTTGTGGCCCGAATTTGCTCGCAGCGATCGGGTGGCCGGCCCGGACGGGCCGTTGCCGCACGCGCAGTACTGCCGGACGCTGCAGAAGATACTTGTCGAGTACGCGGAGGCGGGCGTACCGGGGCTGGCGATCGCGCCGGTGCGGGTGGCACCGTTCACCGCGTGGTGCGCTGAAGAAGGGCAGCAACCCGATTCCGCCGAAGCCCGGGCCCAGTACGCCGCCCACCTCGCCGCCGCGCGTGACCCGGCTCTGATCGCCTGGCCACCGGGCCGCAACCAGCCGTGTTGGTGCGGATCCGGACGTAAGTACAAGAAGTGTTGTGCCGCAATGGCATCCGTCGATACGGAAGCGCACCGGTGAACACCGCGCGCCTGCGGGCGACGATGCGCCACGTCGAGCCGGCGGTCACCCGGGTGATCGACGTCCCCTCGTCGGCGACCCTGCCGGAGGTGCACGAGCTGTTGCAAGCCGCGATCGGGTGGACCGACTCGCATCTGCACCAGTTCGTCACACCACAGGCGACCTACGGAATGATGATCCCCGGCGCGGACGTGTGGCCCGAGGACCAGCGCGACGAAACCGGCGCGCGGCTGGCCGATCTCGGCGCCGAGTTCGAATACCTCTACGACTTCGGCGATGGCTGGACCCATGACGTTGAGGTCCTCGGGCGCGGCGGCCCAGCACCGGCATGCGTGGACGGCCATGGCGCCTGCCCGCCCGAAGACTGCGGCGGACCCGGCGGGTATGCCGAACTGCTCGACGTGCTCGCCGACCCGACGCACCCCGATCACGCGCACATGCGGAGCTGGGTGGGCAACCGGTTGCGGCCGTTCGACCATGCCGCAACCGATGAGCGGGTTCGCAGAGTTGTCGGCGAGGTGCCCGAGAGTGTGCGGCTGCTCATCGATCTGCTCGCCGACGGGGTGAAACTCACTCCCGGTGGGCGGCTACCACGAACGGTGGTGCGCGCCATGCAAGCGCACCGCCCGCACTGGCATCCGCTCGACCGGCCCGCCTCCATCGAGGACGACCTGCCCCCGCTGACGGCGCTGCACGATCTGCTCCGCGATGTCGGGGTGCTCCGGCTGCGCCATGGTGTGCTCACCCCCACCCGCGCCGCCGGTGACGATCTCGCCGTGGTCCGGCGACTCAGGTCGGCGTTCGAGCCCAACACCTTTGCCACCGAGATCACCGAGCTGACGATCGGGGCGCTCGCCGCACACGGACCGCTTCCGCTGGCAGAACTCGCGACGCGGGTGCATCAGCAGCTGGGGTATGGCTGGCAGCGTGGCGGGCAACCCATCAACGAGCGGGACGTCCGGATGGCGATCGCCCAGCAGTCCCCGATCATGAAGGGACTCGACCTGATCGACAACGCCGACTGGCACGCATGGGCTACGGGCGCTTCGGCTCTGTCGCTGCTGCCCGGCGCCACCATGCTTGCCGAGATCTGGACCGCTGACGGCGGGTGACGACAAGCCACCGGAGCGAAGACCACACGCTCGACCGATTCATCGCCGCCCGCTCGGGTTCAAAGACTGCTCACGTCCGGACAGCGTCCGGACCGCTGCTATGCTCGATCCATGACCGATCGTGCCATCAAACTCCGACGTCATCGGCTGGAAGTTCGTGTGACCCCGGAGCAGGACGCGCTAATCCGCCAGGCGGCAGACCTCGAGGACACCACGGTGACGGCGTTCGTGCTCGACATCGTGACGTCACGCGCACAGGGAGTGGTGAGGCAGCATCAGGACTTGCTGCTGTCCAACCAGGCCTTCGACCGTTTCATCGCCGAACTCGATAAGCCGGCCACGCCAGTACCGGAGCTGGTCGATCTGTTCGAGAGAAATCCGAAGCTCCGCGAGGCGTGAACACCGCCCGGCGCATCCTGCTCGACCGCCTCGATGCCCACCACGACGTCAGCACCTTCGACTCGGGAAACGAGGCGCTCAACGGGTGGCTTCGCCGCCACGCTCTCGCTGCGCAGCGGACGGACTCGGCACGGACGTTCGTTGCCATACGAAGCGGTCGTGTCGTCGGCTACTTCAGCCTGACCATGGGCTCGGTGCTCCGAGCCGAAGCTCCGGGAAAGCTCGTTCGCGGTATGCCGGCGTATCCGGTCGGCATGGTGCTGCTGGCCCGGCTGGCGGTCGACCGATCACAACAGGGAAGAGGCATTGGCGCAATGCTTCTCGCCGAGGCACTGCGAAAAGCGGTCGCTGCTGGGGAGGTCGCTGCCGCACGTCTCATTGTTGTGGATGCCGTCGACGAACATGCCGCCGCTTTCTACCGGCGGTACGGCTTCGTCCAAGCACCCGAGAATCCGCTGCGGTTGTACCGCCGTATGAAAGACGTTCGCGCCAGCCTTGATTCGTCCACTGGCGAGTGAGTCACAGCGACCCGGCCCATGTGCCACGTACTCGCGCGTCCCGAACCGACCGACGCAATGGCCGAACCACGAAGACAGGTGCGCGAGCAGCTAGGCGACCTCGCCGAGAAGACCCTCGGCGGGCACCGGAGCCATCAGGCGCAACGGCCGGGGTCGTACCGCGATCAGCGACCCGGACCGGACGATCCCGATCGGGCCTTGGCGGGTGAATCGCGCGAAGTTACTGGCGCGCAGCACGAAATTCGCTTTGGCCTGCCGATATCCGATCCGGACCCCAGCAGCGGTCAGTATCAGAAGCCCGCCCAGACCGGGAAGGGCGGCCGCGGCCAGCGCCGCCAGGGAGAGGTGAGCGGCGATCTCCCGGAACGCCTGCCCGAGGAATGACCCGAAAGCCGCCCTCTGAGGCTGCGACCTCACCCGGCAAGGAAGCTCGGCCCGAAACATCCAGTGCCGCAACCCCGGCCGTGGCGTCGGGTACGCCGCGACCATCAGCAACGGGAAGGGCCAGCGGAATCCCGCGACTCTGTGACAGGCGAGGCGCGGCCGGCACCATCGCGCCCGCCGCTGACGGCTGCCCGACGGCGTCGGCAGGCGCCGCGGCGACCACTGGATTCCGGCTGCCGACGCCCATCAGGGCCGGGAGGCTTGGCGGGGATGACGTGGCGTCGCCGACCGAACCGATCACCGAGGTGACGACGTCCTGGACGCCGCTGATGACGTCGGAGGCCGGCGCGCCGACGATGGGAACCGCCGCCACCACCGCAGTGACCGTCGCGCTCAGGCTGTCCAGGGAGGTGACCAGGGCGGTGGAGATCGACGCAACCGGGTTCGGAACCGAGGGAGCCGTGTTCGGAACGGGAGCGGCCGACGTGGGAATGGAGGCAGCCGCGTTCGGAATCGGTGGCCGCCGCCGTGGGCAGGCCCGCGTTGCGCCGGCCGGGGGTGCGGGCGTGGCCCGTGCCTGTCGTGGGACCGGCTGCGGTGGCGGACGGCAGCCGGGCTGGCTTCCGGCCCGCATCCAGTGCGCCGGCGATGTCTTGAACTGCCTTCCGCAACGTGTCGGTGACCCGGGCGGCCGGGCTGTTGTCCTGGTTCGACTCGCGGGCACCCTGGGGCGCGTGAGCAGTGGACGCGGTGGAATCCGGGTCGGCGAGGGCAACCGCGCCGCCGCTGCTGGCGACGAGCAGGCCCGCAGACAGCAGGCCGGCGCAGGCCGCTACACGAACACGTGATGCAAGCACGGGCGCCTCCCCCGGAAAGCTGAGGTCCGTCGCCCCCATCGAGGAACCGACGCAATGACGACCATCCTATCCCCTGGGCGCGGGGACATCGTTTCTCTCGATCGCCTCGGTCACGTGGCCGATCGCACCGAAGACGGCGACCGCCACCGCGCCGGCGATGGCGCCGACGAAGCCGACGGCGACCAGCCAGCCGAGCCCGGGCCGGGCGCTGTCGCCGAGGAACACCACGCCGATGATCCCGGGGACCACCGTCTCACCGACGACGAGGGCGGCGGTGGCCCCGTTCACCGAGCCGAGTTGCAGCGCCACGGTGTGCAGGTAGAAGCCGCCAACGCCGCCGATGAGGACGGCCCAGGACGCCGGGTCGGTTGCCAGGGTCCAGGGCTGCAGCGGCTCGAGGCCGTCGAGCACCCGGACGGCGATCGCGAGCATGCCGAACAGGACACCGGCGACCAGCCCGGCCATGATGGCGCCGCGTGACCCGAGCAGCCGGACGACCCCGATCCCGCCGAGCAGGATCAGCACCGACACTGCCAGCACCACCCAGTGGACCAGCCGGTCCGGATTCACGCCGCCGCGCTCACCAGAGCCGAGGCCGAGGACGAACAGCGACACGATGACCGCGCCGATGGCGATCCAGTCTCGGGTGCGCAGGCCGATGCCGAGGACCGCGATCCCGAGCACAGCGGTGACGACAAGGTTCGCGCTGATGATCGTTTGCGACAGGAACAGCGGAATCAGCCGGGCCGAGATCGCACTTCCCGCGAAGCCGACGACGTCCAGAACGATTCCGGCGAGGAACGCGGCGGTCAGCCCGGCGCTGATGGTCGAGCGCAGGGTCGGGCCGCCGGTCGCGGTGACGTGTCCGGTCGCGCCGCGGTCGCGGGCCGCGGCCGCCGATCTGCGCGCCCCGTAGGCCTGCAGCACCGAGGAGACCCCGTAACCGATGCACGCCAGCAGCGCCGCCGCGACACCGATCATCATCGCTCGAGGCTAGCGGCCCCCGGTCCGCCGAGAGGTCAAGCGGGGGCGTCGCGCACCGCGAAGACGGGCCACGGATGGGGCACGCCCTTGAGCTGGTGGCTGCCGCGGTCGTCGAAGTCGATCCGAGACCCCAGCACAGCGAGGGGATGGCACCGGAGACGAGGA
>CAWBAL010000042.1:0-82474 GCA_963786695.1 uncultured Actinomycetota bacterium | reverse complement strand
GCCCTTAGCGTTCATCGCCGATCGGTGTCGACCATAGGCGTCGAGGACCCGCTGACTCCTGTCGGAGAGTCGTGGGAGCGGGTCAGAACGGTGCATGAGCGGGAAGTTCTCTGCAAGGTCGTCGACCTCCGCAGCGTAGGGGATTTCGTCCAGAACCGCTTCATAGTGGGGCCGCATAGCGGAGGCGTCGAAGGGCCAGCTGTCGAAGGCTGACGCCGTGAAGGGCATCAATTGGGAACCCCAAACGTTGCTGTAACCCCCGTACGCCGCCGAGATGAGCGACGTCGTGGCGTCTTTGTTGCGGTCAGCCCATCGAGCTGCCCGACGTTGCGGAACGGGTAGTCGGAACCACGAGCGCTTCTCGGGTACTCCTCGAAATCCCGAGCTCACGGGTTGCGCCGAGACTCGCTCTACCAGGGAGGGTTCCCAGCGAGCCGGCTCCGAGGAAGCGAGGCGCTCGACCACCTGCTGACCCTCCGCGTCGAGCCGCTCCCCGATGTCGATGACAGTGACGGCGACGTCTTCGCGCCGGCTGAAGGCGAGTGCTGCGCCCGCCGCCGCGGGCCCGCTGCCGATGATGAGTACGGTAGTTATCGCCGCGACCTGCGAGTCGTGGCTACTTGAGCGCGGGTTCGGTATCCGTGTCCACAACCCGCCGTCTGAGTAACGCAGCTCCGGCCATTACCCATGACCGAGGAGTCTCGGATCGGCTTCGGCGACTCGGCTATCGTGGCCGCTTTCACGGCGGTCGTGACCGACTCGACAGCGCCGTCGAGCCGTGCGCGCCGTCCAGGCGACAATGAGCCGGTCAGCGGCCTCGCGGCAGTTCCAGACTGCGGTCCTAACATAGTGACGGTGTGATCCCGCGTGACGGTACCGTGCGCGAGCTTCCGGGCTTGTCTTCCCCGCGGTCGTCTCCCATCACTCCGTCCCCCATCGCGCCGTATCAGTTCGCGCTCGTTGTCGTATTATTGCTGTGGAACACTAACGCAAGCACCAGCAAGCAGCAACTTCCAGCTGCTTTGCTAGGTCTGCGCAATCAGTACTATTCCTCTACCCTTCGGCCTCTGACCAGAGGGCCCCTTTGGTCTTACTACTCGTGCGGCATCACAACAACCGCACTGGGAACGTGGAGAACGGTTGGCCGATGTCCGCACGCAGCCGCCGCCTCTCGTCAAACAAGCCGAACTGCCAGTCTTTCGTGGTGTCGAGGTCGTAGGCGGACCAGGCGAGCGCGCCCATACACTGGGGGTCGTTGTCGCACATCACGCGTATGGCGTTGTAATAGGCGGTTCGATCCGCCGATGAGACCGTGGTGTTGACACCGAACTCCCCGATGATCGACCGTTTGCCCGCACCCCAGGATTGGCTGATAGGCGGTCAGCGAGTCATTGGCTCCGGGGACGTAGTAGACGTGGAAGTCGAGGAAATCGCCGAGATGGTCGGTGAAGTAGTCGAGAGCCCAGCCGCTGCTGTCCACGATGCTGCGGGAGTATGTGATCGGCAGACCGGCAGCACGGACGACGTTACCCAACTCTGTCAGCAGGTCGGCGACCGGTTCGGGCTGGTTATAGGTCCAGCCCACAGCCTCTGGCATGGCGTACGCCTCATTGACGATGTCCACGCCGATGACGTTGGGATAGCCAGCCAGCAATTGCCCGAGCTCGGTATAGGTTTGCGTGGATTGCGCCCAGGTGTAGTTGCCCCAGTGCCCCAAATCACCGCCGCACGGGTAAACATAGAGTCCGAGCGATTGGGCGTAGTCGAGGAATTGTTTCCACTGGGCAAGGTATTCGGTGAGGGTGATGCTTCCCAGCGCTACCACCAGGGTGTTGCCCAAGATGCGCACGGTGTTGGCGATCTTGGCGATGTCGTCCAGTTGCGGCGCAATCAGGCCGCCCCAGTCCCAGACACCCCACATGGACGCCCAGATGTCGTTGCCGTTGTCAGCTGTGATCTGGTTGAAATTGCCGACGAGGTTGGCTCCCCGGAGTTTCACCCCGGTCGGGATTCTCGGACCGCTCCAGCCCTGCGCATTCGGGCCGGCCGCCGCCCGAACAGACCCCACTAGTGTGCCAGCAGCCACCGCGCCGATCGCACCACGCAAAAATGTCTTGCGCGAAATGTTGCGAGTCAAATTATGGCTCCCGAGCGTAGTCCGGGTGAGCCTAGCAGCCAGGAAACTGGCGACCCCGTGATGGTGGACTTGTAATTGGTGCGACCGCTGGTCCTAAGGGAACGTTGTTGATGCCGATGAACGCGCAGAGTTGGAACGTCTGCGAACGGAGACGCCGAATGAGTTTGGACCGCAAGTATTTGAAATAGCGCCCTCTTCGTGTCCACGGCCCCGTGCCATTACAGGACGATGTCGAGCATTCGCGAGGTGCTCTGAATCTGTTCCACGTCGGAAGCGACACCCAGAGTCTGGCCGTTCATGCCGAACGGGCTAGTGCGCGCGCGGAAGTCACACGCGCAGCGTGGCGGCGCGCACGTATCGACTGCACGAGCCGACCGCTCATCCCGGTGCGATGGTCGCGAAGGACCGCACGCAGAACTCGAATGCCGTCCCGCACTGCCCGCAGGTTGGAATTTCCGGCGCGCCGCGGCAGCTCGAGGCTCGGCACCTCCGCAATCCGCAACCCCGCCTGCATCGCATGAACGGTCATCTCGGCCTCGATCTCGAATCCCGTCGCAGATAGCTTCAGGTCCTCGAGATAACGACGGTGAAACGCGCAGAATCCGTAGCACAGGTCGGTGAGCTGAGCGTCGTAGAGCGAATTGAACACGCTTAGCAGGAACTTGTTGCCGAGACCCCTGAATCCTGGTGATGTCGAGGGAGCCACCGCCGCTGATGAACCGGGATCCCTTGACGAAGTCGTAACCGTTGGCCAGGAAGTGCAGGTAGTGGCTGATCTCCTGAGGAGACATACTGCCGTCGGCGTCGATCATGACGATAACGTCGCCCGTGGCGGCGAGGAAGCCGGTTCGCAGCGCGCTGCCCTTGCCGACGCCCTCCTGGGGCACGACCCGGATATCGGGCCGATAGCTGCGGGCGGTGGTCAGCGTCACATCCGTTGAATTGCCGTCGACCAGGATGACCTCGGTGACAGTGTCTGGAATCTGCTCGAGCACCCAGGCTATGTTGCGGGCTTCGTTCCTGGCGGGGATGACCAGGCTGACGGTCAGTGCCGGCGATGCTATCGCCGACGGGCCGGACCGACGACCTTTCGGGGAGGTCCCATGGCTGCTCATTCGATCAGGCACGGTTGAGCGGATCGTCCCGTGGCCTTCAGGTGAACCGTTAACGGCTTCGACCAGTGACATATCAGCTTCCCCCTATTGCAGTGCGACAACCGCGACTCGCACGTCCTCGATGCTCCGCAACCCCAGCAGCTGCTCCGGATCCACGAGGCTCCTACTTTTACTTTACTAATCGACTTCCCGGGCCAGTGTTAACCATCACACCAGTCGCAAGCTTTTGATGATTAGCCAAAATCGCGCTGCTCGCGTCGTAGACGTGATGAACTTACCAGAAGCTCTACAGATGTGCCAATCGTAGCTAAAATTTGCTCAAGCAAGAGCTGTCGCGCGTCATTCGTTACGGAACCGCGTACTGGATGCCGACTCAAATTGTGGCTTTTAACAGCACAAATATGCGCCGACCGCGCGTCGCCCGCACGCTGGCATCCCAGCTAGCGAAGGACAGCTATGATAGCTGTCAGCGTTGGGCGTGGTGTTTTCCGTCGCAAGCTTCCACGGGTCACGGCGTTACCTGAAATGAGTCTGCTGATGTGCACTGGTGCGTACAGTAAACTGACCAGAAGTGTGTGCTAAATGTGAACGTGTCGGTCAGCAATAGAGTCCTTGGTCACTCGTATCAGGACGCAGGATTGCTCAGCTGACTCCTTCTGCCACTCTGGTACCGCTCCATGGCAGCTCCTGGTGATCCCAAGTCGCGCGTGCCGATACCATCGACACCCATGACGAGCGTTTCCGAGCACCGCCGAACCGGCCGCCGAGCACACGATCGACATCCACACCACGGCCGGCAAGCTGGCCGATCTGCGCAAGCGCGCCGAGGAGGCGCTGCACCCGGTCGGCGAGGCCGCCGTGGACAAGGTCCACGCCAAGGGCAAGCTGACCGCCCGCGAGCGCATCCTGGCGCTGCTCGACGAGGGCTCGTTCGTCGAACTCGACGCCCTGGCCAAGCACCGCTGCACCAACTTCGGGCTGCAGGACAACCGCCCCGTCGGCGACGGCGTGGTGACCGGCTACGGCACCATCGACGACCGCGAGGTCTGCATCTTCAGCCAGGACGCCACGGTGTTCGGCGGCAGCCTCGGCGAGGTCTACGGCGAGAAGATCGTCAAGGTCCAGGAGCTGGCCCTCAAGACCGGCCGCCCGCTGATCGGCATCAACGACGGCGCCGGCGCCCGCATCCAGGAGGGTGTGGTCTCACTCGGCCTCTACAGCCAGATCTTCCGCAACAACATCCTGGCCTCCGGCGTCATCCCGCAGATCTCGCTGATCATGGGCGCCGCCGCCGGCGGCCACGTCTACTCCCCCGCGCTGACCGACTTCGTCATCATGGTCGACCAGACCAGCCAGATGTTCATCACCGGACCCGACGTCATCAAGACCGTCACCGGTGAGGACGTCACCATGGAGGAACTCGGCGGCGCCCACACCCACATGGCCAAGTCGGGCACCGTGCACTACGTCGCCTCCGGCGAGCAGGACGCCCTGGACTACGTCCGCGACCTGCTGAGCTACCTGCCGCCCAACAACTACGCCGACCCGCCGCGCTACCCCGCGCCGCCGCACCCGGGCGCCATCGAGGACAACCTGACCGACGAGGACCTCGAACTCGACACGCTGATCCCGGACTCGCCGAACCAGCCGTACGACATGCACGAGGTGATCACCCGCATCCTCGACGACGACGAGTTCCTCGAAGTCCAGGCCGGTTACGCCCAGAACATCATCGTCGGCTTCGGCCGCGTCGACGGGCGCGCGGTGGGCATCGTCGCCAACCAGCCCACCCAGTTCGCCGGCTGCCTGGACATCAACGCCTCGGAGAAGGCCGCCCGGTTCGTGCGGACCTGCGACTGCTTCAACATCCCGATCGTGATGCTGGTCGACGTTCCCGGCTTCCTGCCCGGCACCGACCAGGAGTTCAACGGCATCATCCGCCGCGGCGCCAAGCTGCTCTACGCCTACGGCGAGGCCACCGTCGCCAAGATCACCGTCATCACCCGCAAGGCCTACGGCGGCGCCTACTGCGTCATGGGCTCCAAGGACATGGGCTGCGACGTCAACGTCGCCTGGCCGACGGCCCAGATCGCGGTCATGGGCGCCTCGGGCGCGGTCGGGTTCGTCTACCGCTCACAGCTCAAGGAGGCGGCGCAAGAACGGCGACGACGTCGACGCGCTGCGCCTCGAGCTGCAGCAGGACTACGAGGACACCCTGGTGAACCCGTACATCGCCGCCGAGCGCGGCTACGTCGACGCGGTGATCCCGCCGTCGCACACCCGCGGCTACATCGCCACCGCGCTGCGGCTGCTGGAGCGCAAGATCGCCCAGGTGCCGCCGAAGAAGCACGGGAACATTCCGCTCTAGGAGGCTGGCTGCTGTGAAGCACGAGGACATCACCGAGGTCAGCGACCCGCGCGACATCACGCTCGACAACCCGGAACCGGGCGTGCCCGAGATCCGGATCGACAAGGGCAACCCGACCGACGAGGAGATCGCGGCGCTGGTCACCGTGCTGGCCGGTGTCGGCGGTGGGCATCACGCGCCGGGCCCGCAGGAGGTCAACCTGTGGGGCCACCCGGTCGACAAGCTGCGCTACACGGTCACCAGCTGGCAGCGCGTGACGCTGCTGGAGCGGACGCACATGCGCAAATGACCCGGGTCGTGCTGGGTTCGGCCTCCTCCGGCCGGCTGCGGGTGCTGCGCAGCGCCGGTATCGACCCGCTGGTCGTCGTCTCCGGTGTCGACGAGGACGCCATCGTCGCGCGGCTGGGACCGCACGCCGATCCGGCCGACGTGGTCAATGCGCTCGCGCGCAGGCCAAGGCCGACGCGGTGCGCACCGGTCCTCGATGCCCGACGTCGCCGCGGATTGCGTTGTGATCGGCTGTGATTCGATGCTCTACGTCGACGGCCAGCCTGTGCGGCAAACCGGGAACACCGGAACAGGCTGCGCAGCAATGGAATTCGATGGCAGGCCGAGACGGCCACCTCTACACCGGCCACTGCGTGATCCGGGTCGTCGACGGCACCGCCACCACGACGCAGACCCGGCGCGGCGGTGACCACCGTGCGGTTCTCCACACCCAACGACATCGACCTGGCCGCCTACATCGCCAGCGGCGAGCCGCTGAACGTGGCCGGCGCCTTCACCCTCGACGGCCTGGGCGGCTGGTTCGTCGACGGCATCGACGGCGACCCGTCGAACGTGGTGGGCCTCGGCCTGGCAGTCACCCACGAGCTGTTGAACGCCGTGGGGCTGTCGATCGGCGAGCTGTGGGCGGCCAATCCGGTCCGCTGATCACCGGTAGGCTCGTCGTCGTGCCGCTTCCCGCAGATCCCAGCCCCGCACTCAAGGACTACGCCCACCCCGAACGGCTGGTCACCGCCGACTGGTTGTCCGCCCATCTGGGCACCAAGGGCCTCGCGATCGTCGAGTCCGACGAGGACGTCCTGCTCTACGACATCGGCCACATCCCCGGCGCGGTCAAGGTCGACTGGCACACCGACCTCAACGACCCGCACGTGCGCGACTACATCACCGGCGAGCAGTTCGCCGAGCTGATGAACCGCAAGGGCATCTCCCGCGACGACACCGTGGTGATCTACGGCGACAAGAGCAACTGGTGGGCGGCCTACGCGCTGTGGGTGTTCACGCTGTTCGGCCACCAGGACGTCCGGCTGCTCAACGGCGGACGGGACCTGTGGATCTCCGAGGGCCGCGACACCACGCTGGACGTGCCGAGCAAGACCACCACCGGCTATCCGGTCGTCGAGCGCAACGACGCGGCCATCCGCGCCTACAAGGACGATGTGCTTGGCTCCCTTGGCCATTCGACGCTGATCGACGTGCGCTCGCCCCAGGAGTACACCGGGGAGCGCACCCACATGCCCGACTATCCCGAAGAGGGCGCACTGCGCGGCGGGCACATCCCGACCGCGGTGTCGGTGCCGTGGGCCAAGGCCGCCGACGACAGCGGCCGCTTCCGCAGCCGCGCCGAACTCGAGGACGTCTACTCCTTCGTCAAGCCGGGCGACGACATCATCGCCTACTGCCGCATCGGTGAGCGGTCCAGCCACACCTGGTTCGTGCTGACCTACCTGCTCGGGATCCCCGGCGTGCGCAACTACGACGGCTCCTGGACGGAGTGGGGCAACACCGTGCGGGTGCCGATCGTCGCCGGGGACGCTCCCGGCAAGCTGTGAGCATGCCCGCGGCCCTGGCCGAGGTGGTGTCAGACTTCGCCGACGTCCAGGGTCAGGACAAGCTCACGATGCTGCTCGAGTTCGCCAACGACCTGCCGGCGCTGCCCGCCGACCTGGAAGAGGCGGCGATGGAACCGGTACCCGAATGCCAGTCACCGCTGTTCCTGCACGTCGACGCCTCCGACAGCAGCCACGTCCGGCTGTACTTCAGCGCGCCCGCCGAGGCGCCGACGACACGCGGCTTCGCCTCGATCCTGGCGGCGGGCCTGGACGGGCAGTCCGCCGCCGACATCCTCGCCGTGCCCGACGACTTCTACGCCGAACTGGGCCTGGCGGCGCTGATCAGTCCGCTTCGGCTGCGCGGGATGTCGGCGATGCTGACCCGGATCAAGCGCCGGCTGCGCGAAGGCGGCTGAACCTCGAGGGCACCCGCCGCTTACTCATTAGTAGGGGCACCGGCTCGATCGCGTCGAACGAGCGCCGCCTAGACTGCCGTGCGAACCTGTTTTTAAGACGTTCTTAGAGTCACGTGCAACCAGGAGGCGCAGTGCCCACTCACGCCAGTCAGACCATCTCCAAGGTCCTCGTCGCCAACCGCGGTGAGATCGCGGTCCGGGTGATCCGGGCGGCCAAGGATGCGGGTCTGGCCAGCGTGGCGGTCTACGCCGAGCCCGACGCCGACGCGCCGCACGTCCGGCTCGCCGACGAGGCGTTCGCCCTGGGCGGGCAGACCTCCGCGGAGTCCTACCTCGACTTCGGCAAGCTCCTCGACGCCGCGGCCAAGTCCGGCGCCAACGCCATCCACCCCGGCTACGGCTTCCTGTCCGAGAACGCCGACTTCGCCCAGGCCGTCATCGACGCCGGGCTGATCTGGATCGGCCCGAGCCCGCAGTCCATCCGCGACCTCGGCGACAAGGTCACCGCCCGCCACATCGCCGCGCGCGCCAAGGCGCCGCTGGTGCCCGGCACCCCCGACCCGGTCAAGGACGCCGACGAGGTGGTGGCCTTCGCCAAGGAGTACGGCGTCCCGATCGCGATCAAGGCGGCGTTCGGCGGTGGCGGCCGCGGCATGAAGGTCGCCCGCACCATCGAGGAGATCCCCGAGCTGTTCGAGTCGGCCACCCGCGAGGCGGTCGCGGCGTTCGGCCGCGGCGAGTGCTTCGTCGAGCGCTACCTGGACAAGCCGCGCCACGTCGAGGCGCAGGTGATCGCCGACCAGCACGGCAACGTCGTCGTCGCCGGCACCCGCGACTGCTCGCTGCAGCGCCGCTTCCAGAAGCTGGTCGAGGAGGCGCCCGCGCCGTTCCTGACCGACGCCCAGCGCAAGGAGATCCACGAGTCGGCCAAGCGGATCTGCAAGGAGGCGCACTACTACGGCGCCGGCACCGTCGAGTACCTGGTCGGCCAGGACGGCCTGATCTCGTTCCTCGAGGTGAACACCCGCCTGCAGGTGGAGCACCCGGTCACCGAGGAGACCTCCGGCATCGACCTGGTCCGCGAGCAGTTCCGCATCGCCAACGGCGAGAAGCTCGACCTCACCGAGGATCCCGACGCCGCGCGGCCACTCGATCGAGTTCCGCATCAACGGCGAGGACGCCGGCCGCGGCTTCCTGCCCGCGCCCGGCCCGGTCAACACGCTTCGACCCGCCGACCGGCCCCGGCGTGCGGCTGGACTCCGGTGTGGAGACCGGTTCGGTGATCGGCGGGCAGTTCGACTCGATGCTGGCCAAGCTGATCGTCACCGGCGCCACCCGCGAGGAGGCGCTCGAGCGCGCCCGCCGGGCGCTGGACGAGTTCACCGTCGAAGGCCTGGCCACCGTCATCCCGTTCCACCGCGCGGTGGTCAGCGACCCGGCGTTCATCGGCGACGAGGACGGCTTCACGGTGCACACCCGCTGGATCGAGACCGAGTGGGACAACACCGTCGAGCCGTTCACCGGCGGCGGTCGCGGTCGACGAGGAAGAGGCCCAGCCGCGGCAGAAGGTCGTCGTCGAGGTCGGCGGCCGTCGCGTCGAGGTGTCGCTGCCCGGTGACCTGGCGCTCGGCAACGGCAGCGGCGCCGCCGAGTCCGGTGTGATCCGCAAGAAGCCGAAGGCCCGCAAGCGCGGCGCCCACGCCGGTGCCGCCGCCTCCGGCGACGCGGTGACCGCGCCGATGCAGGGCACCGTCGTCAAGGTCGCCGTCGAGGAGGGTCAGACGGTGGCCACCGGCGATCTCGTCGTGGTGCTCGAGGCCATGAAGATGGAGAACCCGGTGACCGCCCACAAGGACGGCGTCATCACCGGGCTGGCCGTCGAAGCCGGTGCCGCGATCACGCAGGGCACCGTCTTGGCCGAGATCAAGTAAACGCGGACAGTCAAGGCGTGAATTCCGCGCAGACGCCGACTCTGAGTTACATCTCGGCGTGCGGGCGTCCGTCGCCGATCGGCTCGGGCCCCGGCTCGAGACGTGGCACCGAGTACAGAGGCGCCGATGGTGACGACGATCCCCGCCAGTAACGCTCCCCGACGACGTCGCTCAGCCAGTGCGCGCCAAGGACGAGCCGGCTGAAGGCGACGATCAGCGTGCCCGCGACGACGCAGCTTACGAGCGCTCCGCGCAGCGCACCGCTGCCTCGTGCACCGATGCCGACGGCGACGATGCCAAGCAACGCGGCCGTGCCCGCGACATGTCCCGACGGGAAGGGGTGGGGCTCACTGCTCAGTGCCTGCACCATTGCTATCTCGGCTTCACTGGCCGGTCGCTCGATGCCGACGGCCATGATGTCCTTGGCAAGTACGGCGGCGCCAGTGGTAGCACCACCACGATGCTCGGGGACTCAGTGACCGGTAGCGCACCGACAGCATCGCTCCGCTGACCACGCCCGCCAGCGCAATGGCCGCCGGGTTGCCGACGTGGGCGACTGCCGCCGTCGGCCTGCGCCGAGCCGATGGTGTCGCTGCGCGCGGTGGTGGATCCATGAACGCCGTCGGACCGTCCAAGTGCAGTCACCCACCCGTGCGCGTGCACCCCGATCGCGAGCCCGGCGAGGGCAAGCGACCAGCCCGAGCACTATCAACGCCGGACTCCAACCACCGCCGCCGATTCAGCGCACCCGCAGCCAACACCAAGCTCGAAGCCGATGAGCGCGATAGTCGCGATAGTGAGGACGTCGATGCCCGACATTGTGCCATCACCCGGCGGTCCCGGGCTTGTCGCCGTCAGCTGCGCTGAAGCCAGTCGGCGAATCGAGTCGCGCCCAGCACGGCGCCGTCGCCGGTGACCAGGCTGTCGTCGTCGACCGCGCCGCCGAAGTAGGTGACGTCGGGATCGACGACGACGGTGCGCTGTTCGCCGCCGCGGGCCACCACGATGCGCGCCAGGTCGGCGAAGCGTGATCTTCTCGGGTCCACCGATCTCGACGACACCGGCGGGTGATCCGACGGCCGCGCGGGCGACGTGCGCGGCGACCTCGGCGGCGGCGATCGGCTGGATCCGCGCCTGCGGCACCCGCACCACGTCGCCGTCGGTCATGGTGGCGACGATGGCGTCGGCGAACTCGATGAACTGCGTGGCCCGCACGATGGTGTAGGGCAGGCCGGAGGTCTCGATCAGCGTCTCCTGCGCCACCTTCGCCCGCATGTACCCGCTGTCGGGCAACCGGACGTCGCCGACGATCGACAGCGCCACGTAGTGCGCGACGCCGGCCGCCCGCGCCGCATCGACGAGGTTGCGGGTGGCGGTGCTGAAGAACTCCAGCACCGGCTCGTCGTCGAACGACGGCGAGTTCAGGACGTCGACGAGCGCATGGGCGTCCTGCAGCGCCTCGGCCACCCCCTCGCCGGTCAGCACGTCGACGCCGGTGTTGCGCGAGGCCTCGACGACCTCATGGCCCTCGGCCCGCAGCAGTGCGCACACCTGGCTGCCGATTTGCCCGCTCGCTCCGAACACGGTGAATTCTCATACAGACCCCTCCTTGCCGATATCGAGCATGATGTACCCCGTGGGCGAGGAAAACGAACGGGTGCGGATCGGCACCGCCGAGCGTGAGCAAGCCATGGACCTGCTGAGCAAGCAGTTCTCCGAGGGCCGGCTGACGCCCGACGAATTCTCCGAACGCAGCGCGACGATCGCCGCCGCGGTGACCCGAGCCGACCTCGAGCCGGTCTTTGCCGATCTGCCTGCCAAGCCGGACCTCTCCGCCTCGGCCATCGAGCGCACCGCGCGACTGGCGCGCCTACGTGATGGCGTTCGTCCCCCTGATCGCCCTGGCGTTCACCATGCTGGTGCCGCACGGCTGGCTGGCGTGGCTGGCACTGCCGGTGGCGGGCATGCTGCTGTACGGCCCTGGCCGTGAGAAGTGAGAACGGAGCCAACTGTGAACCGCTCGATCCGCAAGGCCGTCATCCCCGCCGCGGGCATCGGGTCACGCCTGCTGCCGCTGACCAAGGCGATCCCGAAAGAGATGCTGCCGGTCGGTGACAAACCGGTCATCGAACACACCGTCCGAGAACTGGTCAACTCCGGGATCACCGACATCACCATCGTGGTGTCGGGCGGAAAGTCGTTGATCCAGGAGCACTTCCGCCCCAACCCGGCCCTCGTTCAGCAACTGCGAAGCGACGGCAAGGAGGCCTACGCCGACGCCGTCGAAGAGGTCGGCGAACTGTCCCACCGGGGCCACATCACCTACCTCGACCAGCACGGTCCCTACGGCAACGGCACGCCGGTGCTCAACGCTGCGCGTTCCTTCGGCGACGAGCCGGTGCTGGTGCTCTGGCCCGACGACGTATTCGTCGCCGACGTGCCTCGCGCCCAACAGCTCATCACCGCCTACGAGCAGCACGTCCTGCCCGGTGTCTCGCACTGATGCCGGTGCCACCGGAACAGTCGAGTCGCTACGGCGTGCCGGTCGTCAAGGAAGACCTCGACGAGCGGGCTGCTGCGCATCACCGGACTGGTGGAGAAGCCCAAGCCGGAAGACGCGCCATCCGCGTACGCCGCGATCGGCGGGTACGTGGTGACGCCGGGAGTCATCGACGAACTGCGCGAGCAGACCAAGCGCTGGTATGAGAACCGGGTTGGCGAGATCTACCTCACCGACGCGATCAACGCCTACGCCCGGAGCCGCGCGGTCTATGGCCAGGTCATCCATGGCCGTTGGTATGACACCGGCAACCCCGCCGACTATCTCTACGCCCAGTTCGCTTTCGCGCTGGCCCATCCGAGCTACGGGCCGATGCTGCACGCCCTGGTCGAAGAGGACTCGCAGCACGTCAGTACTGGACGCGGAAGCCGCCGATCAGCCGGATGATGTTGCCGTCTGGATCCTAGCGTCGACAACCGCACCCCCTTGGCGGCATCGACGACATCTCCGGGTCGCAGGCCCCGGTCCCGCACGGCCGTGGTGCGCTCGAGGTCGTCGACTGCGAGGTTGAACAGGCTCGAGCCGGCGCGCTCGGGGTCCTCGAACACCTGCAGCCAACCCCGCGGCACACCTGCCACTCGCAGCGTCGGCATGGGGTCGTGTCGGGCTGCTGCCCAGCAGCGCGCTGTACCACTCGCGGCTGACCTGAAGGTCGCGGACAGCCACCACGGCCAGGAGATGGTCGAACGTCATTGCTCCTCCTTGGATTGCCTTGTCCTGTACGACCAGCCGGGGCGCCGAGACTCATCGATGGCAAGCTGACCGCGTGGAGCCCGTCGAAATCAATGCCGGCACTTGGTACCTGCGCGCTCTGCGCGCCGACGACCGCATCGACGACCGGCCGGCGCTGGCTGAACTGGGCGAGAGCAACCCGACCCATGTCGAGGACAGTCTGGCCCGCTGGGCGGACGACACCGGCTACTCCTGGGCGGTGTGCGATCCGACCACCGGTGAACTACTGGCCGAGGTCCGTCTCGACCCGCGAACCGCGGCGCTGTCGACGCGGGCGCGCCCCGGCCACGACGACGCCGCGGCAGTGGCCGCCGAGGCGGTGCGCCGTTTCGCCGACGCCTTCGGCATCGGGTAGGGCCCCGCTAAGGCGAGTCGATGTCGCGTCCGGTCGCCAGATCCGCGCAGTCGACCGTCACCACGTCGGAGCGTGCGGCCAGGAAGCGGCGCGCGCCCTCGTCGCCGTGCAGTGTCTGCTCCAGCGCCGGCCAGTGCCGGCCCGCGATGACCACCGGGTGGCCGGGCCGCCCGGCGTAGACGGCACGTGCGATCCCGGACGGCGCAGTCCGGGCGGCGGTGAGCACCCGGTCCACCACGTCGGCACCGACGTCGGGGGTGTCGACGGTGAGCACCACCGCGTAGTCGGCGTCGCCGGCCGCCGCCAGGCCCGCGGCCAGCGAGGCGGCCATCCCCTGCTGCCAGTCCTCGGCTACCACCGCTCGCGCCGGGGCCGGAACGTCGACCACGGCGGCGCCCAGCACCACGACGACGTCGTCACAGCCGCCCCCGGCCAGCGCCGCGACCGCGGATCTCAACCACTCCCCCTGTTCGGCAAGCACTTTGGGCATGCCGTAGCGGACACCCGCGCCGGCCGCCAGCAACAGACCGGCAGCCCGAGCGCGATTCGACATGCAAACAGTGTGACAGGCCCGGGCGGCGGGTAGCCAGAATGCGAAACGGCGACGCCGACAACATCATTCACAAACACCGCTCGCCCAGCAGGCTCTTACCGAAGCGTCAATAAATGCCGGCCTCGCAAGATTAGAGTTCCCGCCACGGCTGTCTTCATTTGCCCCGGCGGAGTAGGGTTGAGCGCAGGTTGAGTTCACAGCCGCCCGGAAACAACGTCATTGACGTGTTGGGGTCACGGACTCCCTGCACTTATCGGGCTTACCCACCTTGACGTGATCCACAGTACGAATCCTTCGACTGATGGAGTCACCATGTCTGTTATAGGAACAGATCAATCCGAGCGTTCGGCTACCGTGCGGTCGTTTGACTGCCACACCGCGCGTTTCACCACCCAATGGCCGGACGAGACCGTCGGCATCATCACCGTCCAGGGCGAACTGGACGCGTCCAACGCGACCCAGTTCGCCGATCATGTAGAGCAGTGCGCCGACGACGGCGTCCGGCTGATCCTGGACCTGAGTTCACTGGAGTTCTTTGGCACCGCAGGCTTTTCGGCGCTGCACACCATCAACGTTCGCTGCGCGCACACCGGATCGCGGTGGGCTTTGGTGACCGGTGATGCCGTGGCACGGCTGCTGCGGGTCTGCGATCGGGACAACGTGCTGCCGGTGGCGGACTCGGTGCCCGAAGCGGTCACGCTGCTCGACGGCGAACCCCGCCGGCTACTGCAGCTGGTCGCGGAGCCGAGTTAGCGACTTCGCCAGCAGTCGCGAGACGTGCATCTGGGAAATCCCGACCCGCTCGGCGATCTGGGTCTGCGTCAACGATTCGAAGAACCGCAGGAGTAGCACAGTGCGCTCCCGCTCGGGGAGCGCTGCGAGCAGAGGCCGCAGCGCTTCCCGGTTCTCGATCTGGTCGAGGCTGGTGTCGACGTCGCCCAGGGTGTCGACGATCGCCGGAGCGTCCTCGTCGCTGCCGCTGCCACCGCTGTCGATCGACAGGGTGTTGTAGGAGCTGCCGGCGACCAGGCCTTCGACGACCTCTTCGCGGTCCATCCCGAGTTCCTCGGCCAGTTCACTGGCGGTCGGCGCGCGGCCCAGCCGCTGGGACAACTCCGAGGTGGCCGCGCCGAGCCGCAGATGAAGCTCCTTCAGCCGGCGCGGCACCTTCACCGACCAGCTGTTGTCGCGGAAGTGCCTGCGGACCTCACCCATGATCGTGGGCACCGCGAACGACACGAAGTCCGAACCGGTTTCGACGTCGAACCGGATGACGGCGTTGACCAGCCCGACGCGCGCCACCTGGACGAGGTCGTCGCGGGGCTCGCCGCGGCCGTCGAAGCGACGGGCGATGTGGTCGGCCAGCGGCAGGCACCGCTCGACGATCCGGTCTCGATGGCGCTGGAACTCCGGGGAGTCAGGTTCGAGCTTCGCCAACTCCCGGAACATGTCCGGGACGTCGGCGTACTCCGAGTTCGACCGCGGGGACGAACTGTTGGCCGCTCTGGGACTCACCTCGCGGAGCCCGCCCGCCTCGTGGTCAAGGTGATGCCGAAGACCTGCCCGTCGCTGTTGGGCTCGTGACCGTTGTGGAACGTCTGCACGTCGTCGGTCAGCGAGCTCAGCACGTGCCAGCTGAAGCTGCCGGGGGTGACCACGTCGTAGGTGTCGCACTGGGTGGAGGCCTCGACCACGACGACGTCATCGCCGCGGGTCGACAACCACGACAAGGGTGGCGTCCGGCGCAGCCGAGCGGATCAGCCGGGTACATGCCTCGTCGACCGCCAGGCGCAAGTCTGCGACGGCATCGAAATCGAGGTCCTCGAACGTCCCGACCGCGCCGACCACGGTGCGCAGCACAGCGAGGTTCTCCAGCCGCGCAGCAACCCTGAATTCGACTGCCCCAGCGCTGCGCTGGTGGCTTTCGCCTCGGCGTTCGCCATCCGTCATGTGGCCTCCTGGCAATGTCGCCCCGACACTACTCCAGTCCAGGGTCGGGCTATCCATGATCGTGTGCCGAGCGGGTTGGCCGGGTACTCGAGGCAAATGCGGCCGCCATCGAGCACAGCGATACCCAGGAAGTCATCGTCATGGTGGGCCTTTCATACCCCGTCCACCGCACCCGTCAAACCTGATGAGGCCACATTGTTACCTGGGACACCATCGCGGCTGCTGTGGCGCCTCATCAAGGTGGCCACGGCCTAACCGGATTGACTGGTCGGCTGCTCGACGTCGGTCGGCATCGGCAGATGGCGTATCCGCGCGCTGACGAGGCGGTCGTAGATTCGGAGGGTGTCCGTCGCAACGCGGTCCCAGGAATAGCGGGCACACGCCCGGTCCCGGCCGGCCAGACCCAAACTGCGGCGCAGGAACGAATCCCGCAAGACCCGCGACACAGCCTCGGCCAGAGCTCGCGGTTGCTTGGGCGGCACCACCTGTCCCGTGACCTCGTGCACAACGATGTCCAGCATGGCCCCGACCGCGGTGGCGACGACGGCAACGCCACAAGCCATCGCCTCCAGCGGTACCAGTCCGCGGGGCTCGCAACAAGGCGTGCAGGTCACCACGTCGGCTGAACGCAACAGCGCAGGCAGGTCATCCCTGGCCACCGCGCCGGTGAACCGGACCCGATCACGCACACCCAGGCCGGCGGCCAGGCCACGCAGTCGTCGCACCTCGGGGTCGGCATCCAGTTTGTCGGCGTCCGGGCCGCCGACGATGACGAACTCGGCGTTCGGGATAGCCGGAAGCGCCTCGATCACGGTGTCGAAACCCTTGTGCGGCAGGAGCCTTCCCACCGCAATGATGCGGGGTGTCTCTCCGCGCTGGGCGACTGGGCCCTCGGTGCTGAACATCGTGTCGTCGACCCCGCACGGCACCACCGAGATCCGCGCCCTCGACCGTCGTAGCCGCATCAGCTCGAACAGCTCGTCGGTGCACGTCGCCGCGATCCACGTCGCGTGTTTGGCGACGAGTCTCTCGAGCTTCAGCCGCGCGTCCGGGCTCGTGTCGTGATCGCCTCGGTGGCAATGCTTGTCCGACCTGAGCGAGTGAAAAGTCTGCACGGTCGGCACCTGCCGGCCACGCGCGGCGAGCTGGGTGGCGACGCCCGACATCCACGAGTGCGCGTGTGCGACGTCTGGGCGTTCGGCAGCCCACTGCGCGTCCAGGTACTGCGCGAAATCGCCCATGTAGTGAAGTGACTCATTTTCGGGAAGCTGTCTTGGAGGGCCGGCCGGCACGTGCGCCACCGTGTAGCCCTGCGGGGTGGTGACACGTTCCGGAACGTCCGGATCATCACGGCGGGTGTAGACGGTGACGTCATGGCCTTGGCCCGCGAGGGCCGCCGACAACTCGGCGACGTGGACGTTCTGACCACAGGCTTCTACTCCGCCGAGGACCGCCAGCGGACTGGCGTGTTCGGAGACCATCGCAACCCTCATCCTCGTTCCTCCTCTCTCCGAACACCCTCATGTGCAGAGTGATTCGATGACGTCGGCCCACCGGAGTGGAACCGCTGGAGCCCGAACTCGGCAGCGCGCCCGCGCAGGCGGCCTTGCCGTGATTGACGACCGTGGTCGGTGAAGTGGACGTGGCGTCCAGACACGACAAAACCCATCCACGAGCCGTGGATGTGCGGAAGACGGTCAGCCCCCACGTTGGGGACGTACCCGGCCAGGAGCCGGTTAAACGCCCGCCAACGGCGTTCACCGCGATACCCACGCGCGGGTATGTTGACTCCTGATGACTGAGCGCGAATCCTTCCCGGACGACGTCCCCGTCGGCGACGCCGTCGAGCAGCTTCGTTCGGTGGCCGAACCGGCCGAGCCGAGCGCATCGACGACGACGCCCCGCCGCTGGAGAGCAACGAATCAGACTGGCAGGAACAACGCCAGGTCGTCGAGGATCCGGACGAGGACGAGTTCCGCTAGTCAGGCAGAATGTTTGGCCCGCGGGCCGATATGGGTACAGCCCCCTGCGAGGTACAGGAGAGCCTCAGCAAAGGGGGCAGTAGATGTCGAATACCGCCACGATGGCGAAGACCGGTGCAGACGATATCCGGTTCTTTCGCCCCAGCCGGTCTTGCGCCTACGAGGGCTGGACCGTCGCCGAGCTCAAGAAGAGGGCTAAGCAACTTGGTATCTCGGGCTATTCGGGCCTGAGCAAGGAAAAGCTGATCGCACTGATCCGCAGTTACTGATCTGAAGGGAACCATGTCCGACGACAGCAAGAACAGCGGTCCGGAAGAAGCCATCAAGGGCGTCGTCGAAGACGCCAAGGGCAAGGCCAAGGAAGTCATCGGCACCGTCGCGGGCCGCAACGACCTGGTCAACGAGGGCAAGGCTCAGCAGGACAAGGCCGAGGCGCAGCGCGACGCCGCGCGCAAGGAAGCCGAAGCCGAGGCCGCCCGTGCCGGCGCGAAGGCGGCCGAGCAGCGGCAGGAAGCCAACCAGTAGCCTCGACCGCTCGTCGTCAAAGGCCCAGCATTCGGCTGGGCCTTTGGCATGTCAGGCCGGGACGCGGGTGTGCGCGGTGAGCAACAGATGGTCGTAGGCACCGCGCGCGGGCAGGGCTTCGTCGTATTCGAGAGCGAGGAAGTCGGCGGCGATCTGCTCGGCCAGGACCCGCAGTTTGACGTTGGTTTCCTGGGATCGCCACCGCAGGAGTTCGAAGGCGGAATCGGCACTGATCCGGTAGACGACCATCAGCATGCCCTTGACTTGTTCGATCGCGGAGCGCGATTCGGCGATCTCGGCGACCGCCTCGTTGAGCAGCTCCTGCTTCTCCTGGCTCACCGTCGGCGTGACGTCGACGTAGAAACCGTGGGTGCCGATGACGGCACCGTCGTCGATCAGCTGGTCGCCCACGACGACGACGTAGTGGACGTCGCCGCGGGTGTCGACGATCCGGTGGCGGGTGCTGAACGCCCCTGACGTCCGCCGGATCTCTTCGAGCGTGGCGGCGACCTGACCGTAGTCGTCGGGGTGTTTGTGGGACAGCACCAGTTCGGTGGTCGGTTGCACGGTTCCCGGCTCGTAGCCGTGCATCCGTTGGACCTGCGGGGACCACTCCCAGCGCTGGTCGGCGAAGTAGAACCGGAACCAGCCGACTCGCTGGGGAGTTCCCCCGGCCAGGGCGTGCTCGACGCCCGGCGTCATCGGTCGGGTCCGTGGCCTCCTCGGACATACGCCGAAGACTATTACCTTTTACTGTGACCGCTCTGCGATGCGCTTGATCGCCGCCAGCCTGCGATCCCAGACACGGCCGAGACGCTCGAGTTCGGTGCCCAACTCCGACAGCCGGCTGCCCAGCGCGCGATAGCGGATCTCGCGCCCGACGGGCACCGCTTCCACCAGACCGCACCCGGCGAGCACGGCAAGGTGCTTTGCGATCGCCTGCCTACTGACGGGCAGGCGAGCCGCCAGCGCGCTCGCCGACAGATCCTCACCACCCAAGGTGGTGAGGATCTCCCAGCGCGTCTCGTCGGCCAGGACCGCCAGCACGGCAGGGATGTCGTCGATTCGGCTGCTCATCAGCGGGTGAGGAAATCGACCAGGTCGCCGAGCTCGGTCGTCCAGCCCTCGGAGTTGCCGTCGTGATGGCCGCGTGGGTCGTCGAGCTCCTCGAAGCCGGTCTCGACCAGCGTCAGGCGGGTGCCTCCCGCGATCGGCTCGAGGTCGAAGCGAACCACGGTGGAGTTACCCGGAGCAGGGTCGACGTCGCGAGCCCGCGCCCACCGGTAGACGAGGGTCTTGGGTTCCTCGACATGTTCGACCATCACCCGGAAGCTTCCGTGGCCTTCCCACCCGAAGGCGCCGGAGCGACCTTCCTCGGCAACGAATTCGGCTGTGTCGCCGAACCATTCAGCGATCAGGTCGGGCTGGGTCAACGCTTCCCAGACCCGTGTGACAGGTGCGTTGATGTCGATGGTGCGAGTGATGTCGAGTGTCGTCACGATTTCTCCCGGCAGTTGGCGGATATGCAACCCCAGAGTTGCACACCAGGACAGGATATGCAACCCCCCGGTTGCACTCAGCGACCCGAGAGCTCCCACACGCTCGCCGACATCCGGTCGGTCATCGTCGTGACGGTGACCTGGCCGCCGTCGTCGCCCTGGCAGGCCATCGCCTGGACGATCGCGTTGTTGCGCAGCCGGGCCTCGCCGAAGCAGGTCCAGTCGAACGGGATGCCGATCTGCTGTTTGCTCCACCGCACGGTGTCGGCGTTGATCTCGGGAACGGTGAACTTCCACGCGGCGTCGCCGCCGGTGCTCAGTGCCCGCTGGCCGTCACAGGCCTTGGCGTTCTTGGTTCCGGCGGCGAATTGTGTTGCCGCCGAACGGGCGTCGGGATAGACGGCGACAGCCTCGGCCACCACGTGGTCGTGTTTGTCGCCGTCGGTGAACAGCAGCACGTGACAAGCCCGACCACTTGTCGCCGAGGAACGCCTGCATCCCGGCGGCGTCGAGTGCCGAACACGCGGGCACCGCCGACGTACCGGGAATCGGCCGGCCCTGGTCGGCGTCGGTCTGCAGTTTCACCCCGACGATGTCGCGCAGCTGCGACGAGCTGATGAGCACCTGGTCGGCGTCGTCGGAGCGCAGCGGGGTGATCGCCTGGGCCGGATTGGACACCGCGCTGCCCGCGACGGTCTGCGCGCATCCGGCGAGCAGCACCGCCGCCAGACCCCCGAGCGCCACCCGCAGCCGCATGCCCCGAATGCTAGACCGCGGCGCGCAATACCTCTCGTACCGCGGCCACCGCACGGTCGAGCTCGCCGCGCGTCACGGTCAGCGCGGGCCGGAACCGGACACTGTCCGCGCCGCTGCCGAGCATGATCACGCCGCGCTCCCAGAGCGCGCTCAGCAGAGCGTCGCGCTGCGCGGTGGTCGGCAGGCTGAAGGCGCACATCAGGCCGCGGCCCCGCACGTCGTGCACGACATCCGCGAACTCCAGGGCCAGCTCGTCCAGCGCGCTGCGCAGGTGGGCACCCATCCGCTCGGCGTGGCCGAACAGCTGATCGGCTTCGATGACCTCCAGGATCCGGCGCGACCGGACCATGTCGACCAGGTTGCCGCCCCAGGTCGAGTTGATCCGCGAGCTGACGGTGAACACGTTGTCGGTCACCTCGTCGACGCGGCGGCCGGCCATGATGCCGCACACCTGGGTCTTCTTGCCGAACGCGACGACGTCGGGGGTGAACCCGAGCTGCTGGAAGGCCCACGGCGGTGCCGGTGATCCCGCAGCCGGTCTGCACCTCGTCGGCGATCATCAGCGCGTCGAACTCGTCGCACAGATCGCGCATCGCCGCGAAGAACTGCGGGCGGAAGTGCCGGTCGCCGCCCTCGCCCTGGATGGGTTCGGCGATGAAGCAGGCGACGTCGTGCGGGTGGGCTTCGAAGGCCGCGCGGGCCTGCCGCAGCGACTCGGCCTCGATCGCGTCCATATCGGCACCGGGCCGGATGTAGGGCGCGTCGATGCGGGGCCAGTCGAACTTCGGGAAGCGGGCCACCTTGTTGGGGTCGGTGTTCGTCAGCGACAGCGTGTAGCCGCTGCGGCCGTGGAAGGCGCCGCGCAGGTGCAGCACCCGGGTGCCCAGCGCCGGGTCGATACCGCGCGCCTCGTTGTGCCGGCTCTTCCAGTCGAATGCGACCTTGAGCGCGTTCTCCACCGCCAGCGCGCCGCCGTCGACGAAGAACAGGTGCGGCAGGGCGGGGTCGCCGAGCACCCGGGCGAACGTCTCGACGAACCGGGCCATCGGCACGGTGTAGACGTCGGAGTTGGACGGCTTGTTCACCGCGGCCTGCGCCAGCTCGGCGCGGAAGCGATGGTCCTCGGCCAGCGCCGGGTGGTTCATGCCCAGCGCCGAGGACGCGAAGAACGTGAACATGTCGAGGTACTGCTTGCCGTCGCGGGCGTCGACCAGGTGGGCTCCGGTCGAGCGGTCGAGGTCGAGCACCAGGTCCAGTCCGTCGGCCAGGATGCTGCGGGCCAACACTGTGTGGACATTCCCAGGTTCGACGGCGGGGGCTTGGGAAGCGGGTGACACCACGTCTTCGCGCGACAAGAGTTCCGTCATTAGGCGATCCTATCGTAATTTTTACGCTTTTCTACCACTCGAGAAGCAATTTTTCCGCTTCGGACAGCGTCGGGGGCTCGTCGCGTAGACGTCATGTTCCCCGGGTACCGTCTTTGACATGTCATTCAGACCGGGACTGCCCGGTCTCGGGGAGTTGCTCACCGCACCGATCCGGCTCACCGCGGCCGCCGCCGGGCTGGCCGGCGGCGCCGCGTTGCTCGGGCGGCAGCACGGCCGTTCGGGTCGGTGAGCGCGCCCTCGGCGCGATCCCCGGCGCCCGCACGTCTGCGCGGGCCGCCGCCGGGATGGCAGTCGAGGCGATCGGCGGTCCCCCGCACCGGCGCACCAGCCGGCGCGGCGCACGCCGTTGGATCGAGGTGCGGGGACTGTCCGGACCCGACGCCGACGCCATCGCCGAGGAGGTGCTGGCCGCGGTGCGGGCCGTGCCGGGGGTCACCGACGCGGTACTCAACCGTTCGGTCGCCCGCCTGGTGGTGACGGTGGCGCCCGACGGGCCTGCGGAGAATCTGACGGCGGTCGTCACCGAGGCCGAGCGCCGGGCCCGAACCGAGCCCGCGGTCCGCCAGCACCCGCTGACCCTGCCCGGCGACGACTCCGCGCTGGTGGCCCGCGCCGCCGGTGCGGCCGCGGCGACCGTCGGACTCGGGGTCGCGCTCGTCGGCACCGCGATGCGGCTGCCCGGGCTTCCCGATCTGGTCTCGGTGGTCCCGACGGTGGCCGACCACATTCCCACCGTGCGTCACCAACTGGTCCGCCGGCTCGGACCGGAAGGCACCGACCTGTTGTTCTCGGTGGCCAACTCGCTGGCCGCGGCGCTGACGGTGTCGCCGACGTCGGCGGCGGCCGAAGCGGTGGCGCGGTCCATGCTCACCGTCGAGGCGTGGAACGCCCGGCTGGCCTGGGGCCGCCACGAGGAGGTCCTCGCCGAGAACTGCCCCGAGGGCGGCGCGCCCGCGGCCGGCACAGCGATCTTCACCGCCGGGCCCGGTGAGGAGTTCGCCGACCGCTTCGGCTGGATCGGGCTGACCGCCGCGGCGCTAGTCGGTGTGCTGTCGCGCAATCCGACGGTGGCCGGTGCCGCCGCGCTGGTGACCGCGCCCAAGCCGACGCGGGCGACCCGAGAAGCGTTCGGCTGTGCGATGACTCGGGGGCTGACCACCCATCACGACGCCCTGGTGGTGCGGCCCCGGGTGCTGCGCGCGCTGGACCGCGTCGACGTCATCGTCCTCGACCCCCGCGCGCTCTACACCGACCAGCTGACCATCACCCGGGTGCGCGGGGTGACCAACTCGCATCGCACCACGGCCTGGGAGGCCGCCCAGTTCGCGCTCGACGACGGCAAGCTCGGCCCGGGCTGGCACAAGCTGTCGTCGATCCGCGGCGCGGGGCGCACCGGCGAGGCACTGGTGAGCCCGGTGCGCGACCCGTTCGCCACCGCGGTGGTCAGCGAGGCGCGCCGGGCCGGGGTGCGGGTGGTCTCGGTCGACGACGATGGATTGCGTTCGCTCGCACAGGGTTTCGACACACTGTTCCCGATGACCGGCTCGCTGGACGACACCCTGGCCGACGTCGTCGCGCAGCTGGGCGCCGACGGCGCGACGGTGGCGCTGGTGACCACCTCCGAGATGGCCGCCGCGCACGGGGCCGGGATCACCATCGGCATCACGCGCGACGGGCTGCCGCCGTGGGGCGCCGACGTATTCGTCCCCGACCTTCCCGCGGTGTGGCGGATCCTGCGTGCGATGCCCGCGGCCCGCACGGCCAGCACCCGCGGCGTGCGGCTGTCGATGTCCAGCTCGGCCATCGGCGCGCTGATGCTCATCCCCGGGGTGCCGGGCTACGGGCCGGAGTCGGTGAACGCCGGTGTGCTCGGCGGCCTGTGGGCCGGATTCAACGCCGGCAGCAAGGTTTTCGGTGAAACGCTGCCCGCCCCCGAGCCCGGACACGAGTGGTTCGCCCTGCCGGTCAGCGAGGTGCAGCGGCTGCTGCCCCGCCCGCCCTCGGCGCCGCACCAGCCGGCCGCCCCGCCGAATCCGCTGCTGGCGCCTGCGCGCCTGGCCGGGCGGGCCGCGTCGGCCACCTGGTCGCTGGCCGGTGAGTTCCTCGGCGAGATGCGCACCAACCTGGCCGACCCGATCACGCCGATCCTGGCCACCGGCGCGGTGGCCAGCGCGCTGCTCGGCTCCCCGCTGGACGCCGCGCTGGTCGGCGGCGTGCTGCTGGCCAACGCCGCGCTGTCCTCCGAGCAGCAGCTGCACGCCGAGCGGGTGTTGCGCCGTCTGCTCGCGGTGCAGGACCCGCTGGCCCGGCGGCGCGTCGGCCCGCACGAGGACACCGAGGACGTCGTCGCCGGGTCGCTGCGGCCGGGCGACCTCATCGAGATCCACGCCGGCGAGGTGGTGCCCGCCGACGCGCGGCTCATCGAGGCCGCCAACGTCGAGGTCGACGAGTCCACGCTGACCGGCGAGTCGCTGCCGGTGCCCAAGCAGACCGACCCGACGCCGGGCGCGCCGCTGGCCGAGCGCTCCTGCATGGTCTACGCCGGCACCACGATGGTGGCCGGCACCGCGCTCGCGGTGGTGACCACGGTCGGGCGCAGCACCGAGATACACCGCGCGATGGCGATGGCCCCGGCCAAGAGCCGCCAGATCGGCCTGCAACGTCAGCTGGCCCGCATCACCAGCCGCGCGCTGCCGTGGAGCCTGGCCGGCGGTGCGGCGGTGGGCATCCTGTCCACGCTGCGCGGCACGCCGCTGCGCGAGGCGGTCGGCAGCGCGGTCGCCCTGACGGTCGCGGCGGTACCCGAGGGCCTGCCGCTGGTCGCCACGCTGGCTCAGCTGGCGGCGGCGCGGCGGCTGTCCAGCGAGCACGTGCTGATCCGCAACGCCAACTCGGTGGAGGCGCTGGCCCGGCTCGACGTGGTGTGCTTCGACAAGACCGGCACGCTCAGCGAGAACCGGCTGCAGGTCAAGCAGGTGCAGCCGGTCCGTGGTCGCCGCCGCGACGATGTCGTGCAACGCGGCCCTGAGCACGGTGTTCGCCCGCAACGGCCGCGCCGACCACGCCACCGACGACGCGGTCCGTCGCGCCGCCGGCGAGGTCGATGCCCCGCGAGCGCGACGCGTACCTGCCGTTCCAGTCCGGACGGCCGTTCGCCGCCGCGCTGGTGGGCACCCGGCTGACCATCAAGGGCGCACCCGAGGTGCTCTCCGCGGCGCTGGACGGCGACAGCGGGCGGCTGACCCCGATGGTCGCCAAGCTGGCCGCCAAGGGGCTGCGGGTCCTGGCGGTCGCCGAGCGACGGCTGACCGCGAGCCAGGCGGCCGAGGCCGCCGCCGACCCGCTGGCGATGGAGCGCTTGTGCGGCAGCGGCCTCACGCCGATCGGGCTGCTGGGCCTGGCCGACACACCGCGGGCAAGCGCGGCCCCGCTGCTGGCCGAGCTCGGCGCCCGCGGGATCGGCGTTCGCCTGATCACCGGCGACCATCCGGTGACCGCCGCCGTCATCGCCAACGACCTCGGTCTGGCGGTCAGCCAGGACCAGGTGATCACCGGCAGCGAGTGGGAGTCGATGTCGATCGACGAGCGCGAGGAGGCCGTGGCCGAGCGGCTGGTGTTCGCCCGGATGTCCCCCGAGCACAAGATCGACGTGGTGCAGACGCTGGAGCGCATCGGCCAGGTGACGGCGATGGTGGGCGACGGCGCCAACGACGCGGCGGCGATCCGGGCCGCCAGCGTCGGCATCGGCGTGGCCGCCCCGGGCAGCGACCCGGCCCGCACCGCCGCCGACGTGATGCTGCTCGACGGCCGCATCGAAGCCCTGCTCGACGCCCTCGACGAGGGCGAGCAGCTGTGGCGGCGGGTGCAGTCGGCGGTGTCGATGCTGCTCGGCGGCAATGCCGGCGAGGTGGCCTTCGCGCTGATCACCAGCCTGCTGACCGGGCGTTCGGTGCTCAACGCCCGCCAGATGCTGTTGGTCAACATGCTCACCGACGCGCTGCCCGCCGCCGCGCTGGCGGTCAGCAGCCAGGACGGCACCGGCGCGCTGGACCGCGACGAGTCGGCGATGTGGCGGGCGATCGCGATCCGCGGCACGGCCACCACCACCGGGGCGACCCTGGCCTGGCTGATGGGCCGGATGACCGGCACGCAGCGGCGGGCGGCGACGATCGCCCTGATCGGCCTGGTGTCCACCCAGCTGGCCCAGACTCTGGCCGATTCCCATGGGCCGCTTGTGGTTTCGACGGCGGCGGGCTCATTCCTGGTGCTGGCCGCGGTGATCAGCACGCCGGGGGTCAGTCAGATCTTCGGATGCACCCCGGTGGATCCGCTGGGCTGGGGTCAGGCCTTCCTCGCCACCGCGGTCGCCGCGTCGATCTCGGCGCTGGCTCCCGCGGTGCTGGAGCGGATCGGTTCGGCGGTCTACGCGCCGTCGTCGGAGACGACAATCCGGAATCAGTCGTCGACGACGACGATGCCGGCCTGGACCAGCAGGGCGTAGATCTCCCGAACCGGGGGCGTCAGCAGCCGGACACCGACCATGACGAGGGCGTCGGGTCCGCTGAGGCGCAGAGCTTCGGTCATGACTCCAGGCAAGCGAAGGCCCATGACCGCAATGGGTCCCGAAAGTGAATAGGACACGAACATGTTGACAATGACTAGGTCGCTGATGTCGGCGCAGCGCGACGCTTCCAAGCGCGTCGCGGAGGCGCGCAGGTTCTCGGTGCGGCTGCCGCTGGTCGGAACGGTGCGCGTTCCCCCGCCCGACCAGCTGGCGTTCTACGGCGTCCTGGGCGGGCTGGCGGTGCTGGAGTTGATCGACTGGCCGGTGGCGCTGGCGATGGGGTTGGGCTCGGCGCTGGTCGCCCGCCACTTCTCGGAGCTGGAGCAGCGCGAGGAGCAACTCGTCGCGCCGGCCGCCCCGTCGCGGCCGTCGCGCCTGTCCCCGCCAAGAAGGCGCCGGCCAAGAAAGCCCCGGCCAAGAAGGCGCCGGCGAAGAAGGCCGTCAAGAAGGCTCCCGCGAAGAAAGCCGCTGCGAAGAAGGCACCCGCCAAACGGCCTCGCAGCTAGAAAATATGCCGCCAACCGCCTGTTGAACCGTAACTATTCCGGCAGATACACGCGATCGCTGTAAAATGTGTTTAAAATGATCGTGCTTCGAGTGCGCACGTTCGCGGCGGTGCGGATCTGCTGCAGCAGCGTTTCCAAGTCCCGCGGCGACTCGACGCGCACGAACAGGATGTAGCTCTCCTCGCCGGCCACCGAGTAGCACGCCTCGATTTCGGCGATGTGTTCCAGGCGAGTAGGCGCATCATCAGGTTGAGACGGATCCAAAGGGGTGATCGCGACGAACGCCGACAGCATGTGCCCGAACGCCTCGGGGTCGACGCGGGCGCTGTACCCGGTCACCACGTTGCGCGCCTCCAGGCGCCGCACCCTCGACTGCACCGCCGACACCGACAGGCCCGTGGTGGTGGCCAGGTGCGCCAGCGTGGCTCGGCCGTCGGCGACGAGCTCGCGCACCAGGGTGCGGTCGATCTCGTCGAGGCCGTGGGCCGCCTCCCCGCTCTCCGCCATGGCCGCACACTATCCGACGGGAGCCTTCGAATGAGCGCACCCGAGATCCCGACCTGGCAGCTGCGCGCCCGCTTCGCCGCGGCACTGTCGGCGATGTACGGCGCGGAGGTGCCCGCCTACACCACGCTGGTCGAGGTCAGCGAGGCCGTCAACCGCGACTACGTGGCCGCCCATCCCGAAGCCGAGCGGCTCGGGTCCCTGGACCGGGTCACCGCCGAACGGCACGGCGCCATCCGCGTCGGCACCCCGGCCGAATTGGCCGACGTCGCAGACCTGTTCGCCGCGTTCGGCATGTACCCGGTCGGCTTCTACGACCTGCGCGACGCCGCCTCACCGGTTCCGGTGGTGTCGACGGTCTTTCGACCGATCGACTCCGATGAGCTGGCGCACAACCCGTTTCGGGTGTTCACCTCGATGCTGGCCACCCGCGACACCCGCTTCTTCGACGGCGACCTGCGTGCCCGCGTCGAGCAATTCCTCGGCGCGCGTCAGTTGTTCGCGCCCGCGCTGATCGCCGACGCCCGCCGGATCGCGGCCGACGGTGGCTGCGCCGCGGACCGCGCCGAGGACTTCGTCGCCCGCGCGGTCGCGTCGTTCGCCCTGTCGTCGCGAACCGGTCGACCGCGCCTGGTACGCCGAGCTGACCGCGGTGTCCGCGGTGGCCGCCGACATCGCCGGCGTGAGCACCACCCACATCAACCACCTGACCCCGCGGGTCCTCGACATCGACGACCTCTACCGGCGGATGACCGAGCGCGGGATCGCGATGATCGACGCCATCCAGGGACCGCCCCGCTGGGACGGCCCCGATGTGCTGTTGCGCCAGACGTCGTTTCGGGCGCTGGCCGAGCCGCGCCGGTTCCGCGAGGCCGACGGCACGGTCACCGACGGCACGCTGCGGGTGCGCTTCGGTGAGGTCGAGGCACGCGGCGTGGCGCTGACCCGCAAGGGCCGCGAACGCTACGACGCCGCGATGGCCACCGCCGACCCGGCCGCGGTCTGGGGCGAGTACTTCCCCGACACCGACGACGAGATGGCCTCCCAAGGCCTGGCCTACTACCACCAGCGGCGACCCGGCGGCCCCGGTGGTCTACGAGGACTTCCTGCCCGCCTCGGCGGCGGGTATCTTCCGGTCCAATCTCGACGCCGACACCGAAGCCGCCGCCGGGGCAGACGAATCCGGCTACACACTGGAGTGGATGGCCGGCGCCATCGGCCACCACATCCACGACCCCTACAACCTCTACGACGCGACCGCCCAGGAGCCCCCCGCATGAGCACCACGACCGCCACCGCGCTGCCCACCCTCGCCGAACTGCAGGCACAGGTGCGACACGCCTTCGACGCCATCGGCGCCCATGTCGACCTCGCCGAGCCGGGCGGTGCACGGCCTGCAGGCCAGCACCCCGGTGACCGGCGACGTGCTCTTCACCGTCGCCGAGACCACACCCGCCGAGGCCGAGGCCGCGATCTCGCGAAGCAGCGCAGGCATTTTCGTCGTGGCGCACCACCCCGGCGCCGGTGCGCGGCCAGCTGGTGGCGCGCCTGGGCGAGCTGCTGCGCGCGCACAAGGCCGATCTGGCGACGCTGGTGACCATCGAGGCGGGCAAGATCACCTCCGAGGCCCTCGGCGAGGTGCAGGAGATGATCGACATCTGCGACTTCGCCGTCGGGCTGTCGCGTCAGCTGTACGGCCGCACCATCGCCTCCGAGCGGCCCGGGCACCGGCTGATGGAAACCTGGCACCCGCTGGGTGTGGTCGGCGTCATCACCGCCTTCAACTTCCCGGTCGCGGTGTGGGCGTGGAACTCCGCGATCGCGCTGGTGTGCGGCGACACCGTGGTGTGGAAGCCCTCCGAGCTCACCCCGCTGACCGCGATCGCCTGCCAGGCGCTGATCGAGCGGGCCTGCGCCGATGTCGGCGCACCGGCCGCGCGTGAGCCGGCTGATCCTCGGCGGCCGCGAGGTCGGCGAACTGCTGGTCGACGATCCGCGGGTGGCGCTGGTGTCGGCCACCGGGTCGGTGCGGATGGGCAGGCAGGTCGGCCCGCGGGTCGCCGAGCGGTTCGGCCGGGTGCTGCTCGAACTCGGCGGCAACAACGCAGCCATCGTGACCCCGTCGGCCGATCTGGATCTGGCGGTGCGCGGCATCGTCTTCTCGGCGGCGGGCACGGCGGGCCAGCGCTGCACCACGCTGCGGCGGCTCATCGTGCACTCGTCGGTGGCCGACAAGCTGGTCGAGCGGATCGCGGCCGCCTACCGCACCCTGCCGATCGGTGACCCGGCGGCCGACGGCACGCTGGTCGGGCCGCTGATCCACGAGACCGCCTACCGGGACATGGTCGGCGCTCTGGAGCAGGCCCGCGCCGACGGCGGTGAGGTGATCGGCGGCGAGCGTCATCACCTCGGCGGCGAGGACGGGCGAGAACGCCTTCTACGTCGCGCCCGCGGTGGTGCGGATGCCGGCCCAGACCGACGTCGTGCACCACGAGACCTTCGCCCCGATCCTCTACGTGCTGACCTACGACACGCTCGACGAGGCGATCGCCCTCAACAATGCCGTGCCGCAGGGTCTTTCGTCGGCCATCTTCACCACCGACGTCCGCGAGGCGGAGCGTTTCCTGGCCGCCGACGGCTCGGACTGCGGGATCGCCAACGTCAACATCGGCACCTCGGGTGCGGAGATCGGCGGGGCGTTCGGCGGCGAGAAGCAGACCGGCGGCGGCCGCGAGTCCGGGTCGGACTCGTGGAAGGCCTACATGCGCCGGGCCACCAACACCGTCAACTACTCCTCGGAACTACCGCTGGCACAGGGCGTTCACTTCGGCTGAGCAATCCTCGCGTTGAGTGAGGAACTACGCAGAGGTCTACTCGCACAACGTCTGCGGGATTCCTCACTCAACGGCGGCCCAGCGCCCAGAGCGACTGCCTGCAGGTCTACTCGCTCTTTCGCGGCGAAACGTTGGTTTGGGCGTAAGGCGGCTCGAGCAGTTGTTGCTCGACGAGGTCCGCACCACGGGCCACCCCGCCCGTGGCGGCGAACCCGGCGGCCACCCGGCGGGCGCCCTCGGTCATCGTCATCGCCTCGAAAACCTTGGCGCGCAAGCGTTGCGGGGTGAGCTTCGCGGCGGGCAGTCGGGTCCCGCAGCGGGCCAACTCCACCCGCATCGCCACCTCGGGCTGGTCGCGGCCGAACGGCACCACGCACACCGGCACCCCGCGGTCCAGCGCCCGCACCGTCGCACCCATCCCGCCGTGGGTGACCGCGCACACCGCGCGGTCGAGCACCAGCCCGTGCGGAACGAACTGGCGCACAGTCGCATTGGGCGGAACGGTCAGGTCCGGCGGGACGCCTGCCGGGAACGTCGCCACGACATGCACCCGCTCGCCGGCCAGCGCCTGCAGCGCCACCTGGCCCAGCCGGGAGTCGGCCTGCCGGATCGAGGAGGTCGTCACCAGCACGATCGGGTCGTCGATCGCCGCCAGCCAGTCGGGCACCGTGGTCTCGGTGTCGGAAGCGCACGCACCGATCAGGTGCACGTTCGGGCCCCAGTCCGGGTGCGGGTATTCGAACGGCTCTCCCCCGACGACGAGCATCATCGGCGCCCGGCGCAGGAACTCGTCGACCGACCGCACCGGCGGGGCGCCGACCCGGGCGCGCACCGCGTTGAGCCGCGGCAGCATCGGGCGGTCCATCACCTGCCAGACCACCGCCCGCAGAACGAGGTCGCGCGCGCGGCCCACCAGTCCGGCCACGGCCGCATGCCCGGGCCGACGGGCGGCACTCCGCGTGAGCGCAGAAACGGTGTGAACGGGGAGAACACCGCCCACGGGAGGTCACCCGCGTCGGCGGCCGATATCGCACCCCAGCAGTTGGCGTCGAGGATCAGCGCGTCGGGCTTCACCTCGGCGATCGCCCGCGCCAGGTCGTCGACCTCCAGCTCGGCGCGCCGGCACAACACGTCGATGGTCATGTTCAGCACCCCGAACACGCTGCGCGCGGTCCAGTCCCGGCCGGTGATGGCCTCGATGCGCGGGTCGACCGCCGCGGCCTGCACACCCAGCCGCTGCGCGGTGGGAACGCCTCCGGCCAGGGTGCGCAGGTGCACGTCGTGGCCACGGCCGGCCAGTTCGCGCAGCAGCGCGCTCACCGGCAGCAGATGTCCCAGCGCCGGTGACCCGTACGCCAAAATCGTGGCCATAGTCCTACCGGGTACCAGGTGTGGCGCCGATGCGCTGCCCATCGGCGCCATACGTTCCTGAATCGTCAGCAGCTGTTGTACATGTGTCAGTATGGGCGCATGTCCGAGCCGCCCGCCCGCCGACGCCTGTCTCCCGAGGACCGGCGCAGCGAGCTGCTCGCCCTGGGCGCCGAAGTGTTCGGCCAGCGGCCCTACGACGAGGTGCGGATCGACGAGATCGCCGAACGCGCCGGTGTGTCGCGGGCGCTGATGTACCACTACTTCCCGGACAAGCGGGCGTTCTTCGCCGCCGTCGTGCGCGCGGAGAGCGAGCGGCTGTTCGAGGCCACCAACACCCCGCCGACCGAGGGGCAGAGCCTGTTCGACCGGTTGCGCACCGGCGTGCTGGCCTACATGCGCTACGACGAGGAGCATCCGCACGGCGCGTGGGCGGCCTACATCGGGATGGGCCGCACCGATCCGGTGCTGCGCGGTATCGACGAGGTGGACAACGAGCGGCAGATGCAGCGGATCATGGCGGCGGTCACCGACGTGGTGTCCGGGGACCTCGACTCCAAGGTGGAGCGCGACCTTCGGGTGATCGTCTACGGCTGGCTGGCGTTCACCTTCGAGCTGTGCCGCCAGCGCATCCTCGACCCGTCGGTGGACGCCGACCGGCTGGCCGACTCCTGCGCGCACGCGTTGCTCGACGCGGTCGCCCGGGTCCCCGGCATCCCCGCCGCACTGGCGAAGGCCGTCGACGCATGAGCGCGAACACCAGGATCAAGGCCGGCGACCTGACCCAGGACCACGTCGGGAAGTTCGTGAGCTGTCACGACCCGGAGTCCGGGTTCGTCTATGCGGCCAAGATCGTGCGGATCGTGCGCCGCGAGGAGGGGAAGTCGCCGGGGGTCTCGATCTGGCTGGCGCACCCGTCGCTGCCCTCGGGCCGCCTGGCGCGCGGCGGGCTGGCCCACGTCCGCTTCGACCAGGAATTCGAACTGGTCGACACGACCTGACGACTGCGTCAGCGCACGGTGGCGAAGAAGGCCCGGACGTCGTCGACGAACAACTCCGGCTGCTCGAACGCGGCGAAATGCCCGCCGCGCGGCATGTCGGTCCAGTGCGTGATGTTGTAGCTTCGGCTCGCACCAGCTGCGCGGCGGACTGCAGGATCTCCTTGGGGAACGACGCGCCACGCCGGTCGGCACCTCGACCTTGGCCCGCCGTCGACCGAGGCTCTTGAAGCTCTCCCAGTACAGCCGGGCCGACGACGTCGCCGGAGGCGGTCACCCAGTAGAGCATCACGTTGTCGAGCATCTCGTCGCGGGTCAGGACGTTCTCGGGGTGACCGTCGCAGTCGGTCCACGCCCAGAACTTCTCGACGATCCAGGCCAGCTGGCCCGACCGGCGAATCGGTCAGGCCGTAGCCGAGTGTCTGCGGCCGGGTGGCCTGCTCCTCGGAGTAGCCGGTGCCCCAGCGCGTGTGCTCGCCGAGCGCCGCCAGCGCGGCGGCTTCTCCTCGGGCGTGGGGTTCTGCATGCTCTCGGCCGTCGGGAAACCGAGCGGCATGTTGACGTGAATAGCGATGCAGCCGTCCGCCGTTGCGGCCCATCTGGGTGGTGATCGCCGATCCCCAGTCACCGCCCTGGGCGCCGTACCGGTCGTATCCGAGCCGCCCCATCAACGTCGCCCAGGCCTCGGCGATCTTCTCGACCGACCAGCCCGTGCGGCTGGGCTTGCCGGAGAACCCGTAGCCCGGCAGCGACGGGCACACCACGTGGAAGTCCTCGGTCAGCGGCTCGATCACCTTGTGGAACTCGACCACCGAGCCGGGCCAGCCGTGGGTGATGATCAGCGGCAGCGCGTCGGGGTTCGACGGAGCGCTGGTGGATGAAATGGATGTCCAGCCCGTCGATCTCGGTGACGAACTGGTCGAACCGGTTGAGCGCGGCCTCGCGCGCCCGCCAGTCGTAGTCGTCGGCCCAGTAGGCGGCCAGCTCGCGGGTGTAGTCCAGCGGGATGCCCTGGCTCCAGTCGTCGACGCATTCCCGTTCCGGCCACCGGGTGCGGGCCAGCCGCTCGCGCAGATCGGTCAGAACGTCGTCGGGCACCGCGATGCGGTACGGACGAATATCGGTCACCGGGTCTGGTCGGCTCAGAAGAAGCCGAATGCCGGGAAGCCGTAGAAGCCCTCCTCACCGCCGAACTGCTGCGGTGTGGCGTTGATCTCGGCGTTGCCGGGCGTCTCGCATTCGGTGGTCTGCCCACCGCTGATGGCGCTGCCCTCGAGGTTCTCGCACTGCGGCAGCAGCGGCGGGCCGACCGTGGTGTCCGCGGCGGCGGCGGGGGCGGCGAGGATCGCGGCGGCGACGCCGAAGCCGGCGGCGGGCAGGAGCAGGAACAGACGGGTCCGTGACATGCGACGAATCGTACCCAGTCAGTGAGGCGCAAGGACCCAACTAGGTGACTAGACTCCTCGCAAGCTGGATACGGGACATAGGAGCCGCATGAAGTCTGCAATTCGTTCACTTGGCCGCGCCGCTGCGGTGGTTGCGTGCACCGGCGGCGTGCTGCTCGGCGCGACGGGAACCGCGGCCGCCGATCCGGCCCCGGGCTGCACGGCGGGCGACGTGACCGCGGTGATGACCGGTGTGTCGGCCGGAATGACGACGTATCTGTTCACTCATCCCGACGTCAATGACTTCTTCACCAGCCTGCAGGGCCTGAGCAAGGACGACGCCAAGCAGAAGACCAAGGACTACCTGGCCGCCAACCCACAGATTCACGACGAACTCAGGGCGATCAGGCAGCCCGGCAAGGACCTGCGCGACCGCTGCGGCATCCCGCTGAAGGCGGAAATCGCCGGGGTCCTGTAAGACCCGCGTCCGAAAGCCGGAATTCGCGCTGCGAGACGCGCACTAGTCTCTGCGCTCATGCGCTTGGTGGTCGATCTCAACAAGTGTCAGGGGTATGCGCAGTGCGTACCGCTGGCTCCCGAGGTACTCCAACTCGTCGGTGAAGAGGCCCTGGCCTACGACCCGAACCCCGACGACTCGCAGCGCCAACAGGTGCTGCGTGCGGTGGCCTCCTGCCCGGTGCAGGCCATCATCCTGGAGCTGGACCCGCCCGCGGACCGGGACACGCAGTGACTGTCGGGGACCGGGACGTACTCGTTCGACGAGATCGTCACGAAGTTCCGGGCCGAGGGCCGGATCGCCATCGTCGGCGCCTCGCTGGCCGGTCTGCGCGCCGCGGAGGCGTTGCGGGAGAAGGGTTTCAACGGGTCGCTGACCATCATCGGCGACGAACCGCACGAACCCTACGACCGTCCGCCGCTGTCCAAACAGGTGCTCAAGGGCTGGGTGCCGGCCGACCACACCAAGCTGCCGCGCCTGCGCCGGGTGGACGCCGACTGGAAGCTCGGGGTGGCCGCGGTCGGCCTGGACCGGATCAACCACGTGGTCAAGCTGGCCAACGGCGAGGACGTCGAATACGACCGGCTGCTGATCGCCACCGGAACCCGGGCCCGGCCCTGGCCCAACCCCGAGGAGGGCGCCCTGCAGGGCGTCTTCACCGTGCGCACCGTGGAGGACGCCGCCGCGCTGGCCGCCGCGCTCAAGGCCCGCCCCAAGCGGGTGCTGATCGTGGGCTCCGGTTTCGTCGGCTCGGAGATCGCCTCGGTGTGCCGCGACCTCGACCTGCCGGTGACGGTGGCCGAACGCGGCAAGGGCCCGCTGATGGGTGCGCTGGGCGGGGTGATCAGTGAGATCGCCGCCGGCATGATGCGCGACGCCGGGGTGGACCTGCGCACCGGCGTGGCGGTGGAGGCGTCTCGAGGGCGACGGCCGGTCACGTCCGGCGGGCCCGGCTCTCGGACGGGACCGTCCTCGACGTCGACGTGGTGGTGGCCTCGCTGGGCTCGATCCGCAATGTGGAGTGGCTCGACGGCGCCGGCCTGGCCGCCGGGCAGTGGGGGCTGGCCTGCGACGCCGGCTGCCGGGCCTTCGACATCAACGGCGTGGTGACCGACCACATCTTCGTCGCCGGTGACGTCGCCCGCGCCCCGCATGTGCTCTACGACTACGAGTTCATGTCCCAGGAGCATTGGGACAACGCGGTTTTCGGCGCCGAGGTGGCCGCCAACAACATGATCAACCTCGAGGTGGGCCGTCGTCCGCACCTGCCGCTGCCGTCGTTCTGGTCCGGGCAGTTCGGGGTGAACATCAAGAGCGTCGGGGTGTGCTCCTTCGGTGACGAGATCGTCTTCACCCAGGGTTCGCCGTCCGAACGCCGCTTCGCAGCCGCATACGGCAAGCGCGGCCGCATCGTCGGCGCGGTCACCTTCAACCACGGCAAGTGGTTGCCGTACTACGCCTCGCTGATCGAGAAGTCCGCGCCGTTCCCGCCTCCGCCGCCCGGCTACGACCGGCCGGTGGACGCGCGAAGTGATGCCGGCGCGATTCCCCGATCCGCGTGAGCCCGCGGGCAATCCCGATGTGGTGCTCACCGGACATGACCCGACCGACCGCAGCGCCGAATTCCGGCCGCGCGCTTAAGGAGACTCACGTCATGGATGCCGCAACCGCCTGGGCCGAGGCGATGAAGTTCGAGAACCGCCCGAACCCGTACCCCTACTTCGACGAACTGCGCAAGACGCCGGTGGCCAAGGTCTCCGAGAAGACCTACGTGGTCACCGGATACCCGGAAGCCGTTGCGCTGGCGCATGATCCGCGGATCAGCTCCGACATCAGCCGCAGCCCGTCGGGCCTGTTCGGCGAGAAGCAGGCCCACCTCGAGCAGGAGGAAGCCGCCCAGGCGCGCGACTCGAGCATGCTGGTCTCCGACCCGCCCGCGCACGACCGGATGCGCCGGCAGTTCATGCGGCACTTCGGCCCGCCGCACTCCCCCGACCTGATCCCGAGCATGGAGGCGATGGTCGCCGACCTGGCCAACGAGTTGCTGGACAAGGTCAAGGCCCGCGGCGGCACCCGGATGGACGTCGTCGAGGACTTCTCCTACCCGATCCCGGTGTCGGTGATCTTCCGGGTGCTCGGGGCGCCGATGGCCGACGAACCGAAGTTCCACGGCTGGGTGACGGACTTCATGCAGGGCGCCGACGTGGGCCCGGAAGCGCGACACCGAAGAAGGCCGGGCCGCGACGGCGAAGGCCGCCGCGAGCATGGCCGAACTGGGTTCCTACGTCCACGATCTCGTCGAGCGTCTGGCCCGCGAGCCGGGACCGGGCCTGCTGTCGGCGGCGCTGCACGACGACGGCCCGGACGGTCCGGTGTCGGTGGCCGAGGCGGAATCCAACGCGCTGCTGCTGCTGGTCGCCGGGCACGACTCGACGGTCAACACCATCAGCAACTGCGTCATGACGCTGCTGCGCAACCAGGGTTCCTGGGATCTGGTGCGGGACAACCCGGAGCTGGTTCCGCGCACCATCGAGGAGGTGCAGCGGCTGCAGGGGGCGGTGCAGTTCTTCCCGAGCCGCTGGGCCACCGCGGACATCGAGATCGCCGGCACCCGGATCCCGGCCGGGTCGGCGGTGTTCCTGGTCTGGGCGGCGGCCAACCGCGACCCGCGCCAGTTCGAGAACCCGGACCGGTTCGATCCGATGCGGGAGGACAACGAGCACCTCGGTTTCGGCAGCGGTATCCACACCTGCTTCGGCGGGCCGCTGGCCCGGCTGGAGATCAACATCGCCCTGGAGATCTTCCTGCGCCGGGTGCGCAACCCACGGCTGGTCGTCGACCCGCCGCCGTACCGGCACAACCAGGTGTTCCGCGGGCCGCGACATCTGTGGGTGGATTTCGCGTCGATCGACTGAGCGCTTGTCGGTGCCACCTGGCACTCTGGACAGGTGAGTCCCGTCGATCCGATGGCCCGGTTCAGCCCGCTGACCCGGGGCTGGTTCGCGGGCACCTTCGTCGAGCCCACCCCGGCCCAGGCCGCGGCCTGGTCGGCCATCGCCGACGGGGACAACACCCTGGTCATCGCCCCGACCGGGTCGGGCAAGACGCTGGCGGCGTTCCTGTGGGCCATCGACCGGCTCACCCACGAAGCGCCGAGCGCCAGGGCACCCGGGTGCTCTACGTCTCGCCGCTCAAGGCGCTGGCCGTCGACGTCGAGCGCAACCTGCGCACCCCGCTGACCGGCATCACCCGCATCGCCGAGCGCGACGGCCTGCCCGTCCCGCAGATCAGCGTCGGGGTGCGCTCCGGGGACACTCCCCCGGCCCAGCGCCGTCGAGCTGATCACCAAGCCGCCGGACATCCTGATCACCACGCCGGAGTCACTGTTCCTGATGCTGACCTCGGCGGCCCGCGAGACGCTGGCCGGTGTGCAGACGGTGATCGTCGACGAGGTGCATGCCGTGGCGGGCACCAAACGCGGCGCCCATCTGGCGCTGTCGCTGGAACGCCTCGACGCGCTGCTGGAGACGCCGGCCCAGCGGATCGGGCTGTCGGCGACGGTGCGCCCGCCCGAGGAGGTGGCGCGGTTCCTTGTCGCGGGCAGCGCGGCCGACGACCATCGTCGCGCCGCCGGCGGCCAAGACGTTCGAGCTCACCGTGCAGGTCCCGGTGCCGGACATGGCCAATCTGGAGAACAACACCATCTGGCCCGACGTCGAGGCACGCATCGTCGACCTCATCGAGGCCCACAACTCGACGATCGTGTTCGCCAACTCCCGGCGGCTGGCCGAACGACTCACCGCGCGCATCAACGAGATTCACGCCGAGCGCTCCGGTATCGAACTGGTAGGCGCACCCAACCGGGAGGTGCCCGGCGGCCCGCCCGCCCACGTGATGGCCAGCGGGCAGACCTACGGCGCCGAGGCGCTGCTGGCCCGCGCCCACCACGGCTCGGTGTCCAAGGAGCAGCGCGCGGCCGTCGAGGACGACCTGAAGACCGGGCGGCTCAAATCCGTCGTGGCGACGTCGAGTCTGGAACTGGGCATCGACATGGGGGCCGTGGACCTGGTGATCCAGGTGGAGGCCCCGCCGTCGGTGGCCAGCGGCCTGCAACGGATCGGCCGGGCCGGCCACCAGGTCGGCGAGATCTCCCGCGGCGTGCTGTTTCCCAAGCACCGCACCGACCTGATCGGCTGCGCGGTCAGCGTGCAGCGCATGCTCGCCGGCCAGATCGAGACCATGCGGGTGCCCACCAACCCGCTCGACATCCTGGCCCAGCACACCGTGGCGGTCTGCGCACTCGAGCCGGTCAGCGCCGACGAGTGGTTCGACGTCGTGCGTCGCAGCGCCCCGTTCGCGACGTTGCCGCGCAGCGCCTTCGAGGCCACCCTGGACCTGCTTTCCGGCAAGTATCCGTCCACCGATTTCGCCGAGCTGCGCCCGCGGCTGGTCTACGACCGCGACACCGGCACGCTGACCGCCCGGCCGGGCGCCCAGCGGCTGGCCGTCACCTCCGGCGGCGCGATCCCGGACCGCGGCATGTTCACCGTGTACCTGGCCACCGACTCCGAAAAGCCCTCGCGGGTAGGCGAACTCGACGAGGAGATGGTCTACGAGTCGCGGCCCGGCGATGTCATCTCGCTGGGCGCGACCAGTTGGCGGATCACCGAGATCACCCACGACCGGGTGCTGGTCATCCCGGCACCGGGGCAGCCGGCGCGGCTGCCGTTCTGGCGCGGCGACGACGCCGGGCGGCCTGCCGAGCTGGGCCAGGCGGTCGGGCGGTTCACCGGCGAGCTGGCCGGCATGGAGCGCGAGGCATTCGAAACACGCTGTGCAGAGCTGGGTTTCGCCGACTACGCCACCGACAACCTCTGGCAGCTGCTCGACGATCAGCGCACCGCCACCAAGGTGGTGCCCAGTGACACCACGCTGCTGGTGGAGCGCTTCCGCGACGAACTGGGCGACTGGCGGGTGATCCTGCACTCCCCGTACGGACTGAAGGTGCACGGGCCGCTGGCGCTGGCGGTCAGCAGGCGGCTGCTGGAGCGCTACGGCATCGACGAGAAGCCCACCGCATCCGACGACGGCATCGTGGTACGGCTGCCCGACACCGAAGACACCCCGCCCGGGGCGGAGCTGTTCGTCTTCGCACCCGACGAGATCGAGCCGCTGGTGACCACCGAGGTCGGCGGCTCGGCGCTGTTCGCCGCCCGGTTCCGGGAGTGCGCGGCGCGGGCGCTGCTGCTGCCGCGGCGGCATCCCGGCAAGCGCTCGCCGCTGTGGCACCAGCGGCAGCGGGCGGCCCAGTTGCTGGACGTGGCACGCAAATACCCGGACTTCCCGATCGTGCTGGAGACGGTCCGGGAGTGCCTGCAGGACGTCTACGACGTGCCCACCCTGACCGACCTGATGAGCCGCATCGAGCAGCGCCGGGTGCGGCTGGTGGAGGTCGAGACGCAGACCCCCTCACCGTTCGCGGCCTCGCTGCTGTTCGGGTACGTCGGGGCGTTCATGTACGAGGGCGACAGTCCGCTGGCCGAGCGCCGCGCGGCGGCACTGTCGCTGGACAGCACGCTGCTGGCCGAGCTCCTCGGCCGCGTCGAACTGCGCGAGCTGCTCGACCCCGAGATCATCGCCGCCACCTCGCGGCAGCTGCAACACCTGACCGACGACCGCAAGGCCCGCGACGCCGAGGCAGTGGCCGACCTGCTGCGCCTGCTCGGACCGCTCACCGAGGCCGAGATCGCCGAGCGCTCGACGGCCGCCGACGTGGGCGGCTGGCTGGACGGTCTGCACGCCGCCAAACGTGTTCTGCCGGTGTCGTATGCGGGCCAGTCGTGGTGGGTGGGCATCGAGGACATCGGCCGGCTGCGCGACGCGGTCGGGGTGGCCGTTCCGGTCGGCGTGCCGGCGAGCTTCACCGAGACCGTCGCCGATCCGCTCGGCGAGCTGCTCGGCCGGTTCGCGCGGACCCGCGGTCCGTTCACCACCGCCGAGGCGGCCGCCCGGTTCGGCCTCGGCCTGCGGGTGGCCGCCGACGTGCTGGGCCGAATGGCGTTGGACGGCAAGCTGGTTCGCGGTGAGTTCGTCGACCGCCGCCGATGCGGATCAGTGGTGCGACGCCGAGGTGCTGCGCATCCTGCGCCGTCGCTCGCTGGCCGCGCTGCGCGCCCAGGTCGAACCGGTCAGCACCGCCGCCTACGCCCGGTTCCTGCCCGCCTGGCAGCAGGTCGGCCGCTCGGCCACCTCCGGGGTCGACGGTTTGGCCGGGGTCATCGACCAGCTTGCCGGCGTGCCGATCCCGGCGTCGGCGGTCGAACCGCTGGTGTTCGCGCCACGGGTCCGCGACTACCAGCCGGCGATGCTCGACGAGCTGCTGGCCTCCGGTGAGGTCACCTGGTCGGGCGCCGGATCGATCTCCGGCAGCGACGGCTGGATCGCGTTCCACCACGCCGACACCGCTGCGCTCACCCTGGCCGCACCGGCCGAGATCGAGTTCACCGACGCCCACCGCGCGATCTTCGACGTGCTCGGCTCACCGGGTGAGTCACGTGGCGCGTTCTTCTTCCGCCAGCTGGTGCAGGGTTCGGAAGACGAGGCCAAAACCGCGCTGTGGGAACTGATCTGGGCGGGCTGGGTCACCGGCGACACGTTCGCCCCGGTGCGGGCGATGCTGTCCGGCGGACGCAAGCCGGGCACCCGCCGGCCCGCCGCGCCCGCGCACCGGCAGCGCCGCGCCCCGAGGCTCAGCCGCTACTCGGTGGCACACCCGCAGAACCGGCCGGTCGACCCGACCGTCGCCGGACGCTGGTCGGCGTTGCCGGCGGCCGAGCCGGATTCGACTGTGCGCGCGCACTTCTCCGCGGAGCTGCTGCTGAACCGCCACGGCGTGCTGACCAAGGGCGCGGTCGCAGCGAAGGAGTCCCCGGTGGCTTCGCGATGCTGTACAAGGTGCTCAGCGGATTCGAGGAGGCCGGGCGCTGCCAGCGCGGCTACTTCGTCGAGTCGCTGGGCGGCGCGCAGTTCGCGGTGGCCTCGACCGTCGATCGGTTGCGCACCTACCTCGACGGGGTCGATCCGGAGCGCCCGGACTACCACGCGACCGTGCTTGCCGCCGCCGACCCCGCGAACCCCTACGGCGCGGCGCTGCCGTGGCCCACGAGGGCAGACGCCGACGCCGGCCACCGGCCGGGCCGCAAGGCCGGCGCGCTGGTCGTGCTGGTCGACGGCGAACTGGTGTGGTTCTCCGAGCGCGGCGGACGCTCGCTGCTGAACTTCAGCGCCGACGCGGAGGCGCAGCGCGCCGCCGCCGGCGCACTGGCCGAACTGGTCAGCAGCGGGCGCATCGGCGGCATCCTGGTCGAGAAGCTCGACGGGGTCCCGGTCCTGGAGGCCGCCGCGCACCCCGATCGCAAGGTCACCGCCGACGCCCTGGTCGACGCCGGATTCGCCCGCACCCCCCGCGGGCTTCGGCTGCGATAAACCATGCCCGAGGGCGACACCGTTTTTCATACCGCCGCCATCCTGCGCGACGCGCTGGTGGGTAAGACGCTGACCCGCTGCGACGTCCGGGTGCCGCAGTACGCCACCGTCGACCTGACCGGCCACACCGTCGACGAGGTGATCAGTCGAGGCAAGCACCTGTTCATCCGGGTCGGGCCGGCCAGCATCCACTCGCATCTGAAGATGGACGGCAGCTGGCGCGTCACACCCCGCGGAAAGCCCGCCCGGCAGGCCTACAAGATCCGAATCCTCCTGGAAACCGACGATATTCAGGCCGCCGGTATCGACCTGGGAGTGCTGGAGGTTCTCGACCGCGAGAACGATATGGACGTCGTCGCCCACCTCGGCCCCGATCTGCTCGGCGCGGACTGGAATCCCGAAGTCGCCGCGGCCAACCTGGCCGGGGACCCCGATCGTCCGATCGCCGCCGCGCTGCTGGACCAGCGGGTGTTGGCCGGCGTGGGCAACGTCTACTGCAACGAGCTGTGCTTCGTGTTCGGCCGGTTGCCCACCAGCGCGGTCAGCACCCTGACCGATCCGCTGCGGGTCGTCACGCGCGCTCGAGACATGTTGTGGGCCAACCGATCCCGATGGAACCGCACCACGACCGGCAATCGCAGATCGGGCCAGGAACTGTGGGTGTACGGCCGGGCCGGCCAACCCTGCCGCCGCTGCGGCACCCCGATCCGGCGCGCCGAGTCCTCGGATGCCACCGGCGAGCGGGTTACGTACTGGTGTCCGTCGTGCCAGCGATGATGGGATGACCGATCTCGGCCATCGCCGTGGCCACCGCGTCCTCCAGGGTGTTGACCGTGGACTTGTCCATCCGCAATACGGTGATCTTCGTGGCGCGGTACAGCGTGTTCTCGACCGGGGCCCGGCCGTTCGGGTAGACCACCGTCAGCACCACACCGGTGCCGGCTTCTAGGGCCTCGCCGATCTCGTGACGTAGGCCGATGCGCAGCTCGTGCTCGGCAAAGGAGGCCGCCAGCGCACCCGCTGCCCCGCCGAGCAGAACGCCGAGGCCGATCGGCGGGATGAAGACGCCCAGCAGGAAGCCCAGGCCCGCGCCGACTCCCGCGCCGATCCGTCCGTGCCGATTGGTCGCCTCGACGACCTGCGGGTGCCCCTCGGCGTCCTTGGTGATCAGGGCCGCGGCACGCAGCTCCAGACCGTGCTTGACCCTCTTCTCCAACTCGTGGAAGTCGGTGCGGGCTCGCTCGAGATCGGCGTACGCAGCAACGAGAATCTGCTCATGGTCATCGTCCATGGGGCCATCGTGACGCAGATCACGCCCCGCGGCTAGGGACCGAAGGCCACAGCCACGAGGGCATTGGGACCTTTCAGCCCAGCACCCACTGCGAGGTGGCGACCAGGTCGCCCTGCTCCAGCGCTGCGGCGCGATGCTCGTGCACCTGCTGATAACCCGGGTCCAGCACCATGTCGACGAAGGCCTGCGGCGACGGGTACTCGACGACCAGGATGGCATCCCACCACGGCCGCTCGCCGTCGCCGATGACGTTGTGCGGATTGGTCCCGGCATAGCGGACCGAGCCGCCTACCCGCTCGAGATGCGGCTGGACCTCGCGCGTGTAGGTCCGGTAGTGCGCCAGCCCGTCACCGTCGTGGAACTTGAGCAGGTTGATCATCACCACCGGCGCGTCGGCCGGCAGGTTCGCGAACGCCTTGAGGTTGACGGGCCGGTCGTCGACGGCATTGGTCATTGTGAATCTCCTTGTAGTAGTTAGCTATTGACGGGAATGCCGGTCCGCTGACGCAGGAACGGCACGAGGTGGGCAGCGACCTGGTCGGTCTGTTCGAGCCAGCTCCAGTGGCCGACACCGGGCAGCACGTGGACCTGCGCGCGCGGGAAGGCCTGCGCCTGTCGATGGGCCTGCTGGGCGGGGATGTAGACATCGGCGTCGCCGAACACGACCAGCGCGTCGATGTCGTGGCGATGCAGCCGCGAAACCAGTGCCTGGATGTCGGCGGTCCGGGTGGACCGGTACAGCTCGAGAACCGCGCGCTTGGTCTCGGCGGGCACCAGATGGCGGGCAACGGCGTCGACCCAGGGCTCGGCCAGGCCGGGGTTGTCATGACCCAGGATGAAGTTGGCCACACCGAGGTTGGTCAGCCGCATCACCGCCTCGCCGAGAAGCGGGGTTCGCCAGACCCGCGCGAGGCGGTGCCAGCGGTAGTCGATCAGCACACCGGTGTTCACCATCGTCACGCTCGCCACCCGCTCGGGGTGGTCGGCAGCCCAGGTGGCGGCGAACGGTCCGCCGAAGTCGTGGGCGACCAGATGCACTCGCTCGATGCCGAGTTGGCCGATCACACTGTCGAGGAACCGCGCGTAAGCCGCGACGGTGTAGTCCCCGTCGGCACGGGCGTCGGCCGCGCCGAAGCCCGGCAGATCCGGTGCCACGACGGTGGCGAACTCGGCGACGCGAGTCATCAGCGGCATCCAGTCCGAACCGGCGCCAGGATTGCCGTGCACGAACACGACGGCCTCGTCGACCCGTCCCGCACCACCGACCAGAACCGAAGTCGTGATTCCGTCCGCGGTGAGGCGGCGCGTCTCGATGTGCGTCATAGGCGAACAGTCGGGCGCTCGGTCAGCTCGGTGTCGGGCGGCACGATGCCCAGGCGCTTCTGGCGTTCCAGCGTCTTCTCGCGGTAGACGTCCCAGCCGTCGTCGAACTGGCCCTTGTACTTGTCGGCCCACTCCTTGAAGACGTGGTGCGGTGCGTGGGTGGCGCCGGTGGAGTAGTACATCATCCAGGGTTTGTGCGGCGTCCTGGGCGCGTACCGCATTCAGCCACTCGACGGCCTTGTCGGTGAGGTCGTCGGGGAAGTAGTAAGGCTTGTCCGCCACTGCCCTCCGGCACGCCGATCACGCCGTTGTCCTGGGTGATGATCGGGTCGTACTGGCCCGCGGCCCCGGACAGGAATCCCCACCAGTGGTCGAATCCCCACGCCTGCGGCCAGCGGTCGAACGGCCCGGCGGCGCCCTGCACGTTGTCGGGGGTCAGATGCCACTTCCCGAAACCACCTGTGACGTAACCGTTTTCCTGCAGGATGCGCGGTAGCGGCCCGCAGCTGCGGGGCAGTGTCGCCGAGTACCCGGGAAACGGCCCGGGATACTCGGCGATCGAGCCGAAGCCACACCGATGGTGGTTGCGACCGGTCGAGCAGGCGGCCCGGGTCGGCGAGCACACCGCGGTGACGTGAAAACGGTTGTAGGTCAACCCATTCTCCCGCACGCGCGATCAACGTCGGCGTGCTGATCGGCACCGCCGAAGGTGTCCGGCCCGCCGAAACCGGCGTCGTCGATCAGCACGATCAGCACGTTGGGGGCGTCGTCGGGCGCCTTCACCGGGGCCACGATCGACCAGTCGGGAACCGAGTCGGCCACCGTGCGGCCGGCCACCCCGCCGAACGAGCGGTCCGGCGATCGGCAGCTTCGTGCGGTCGGGGTTGAACTTGCCCATCGCCTCACCGAGAGCGGCTCTCCAGGCCCTTGACCGTCTTGGAGTCCAGCTCGGCGACCGACTTCAACAACGATCCGCCCAAGGCCTGCTCGAGCGGCAGTCGGCTCGTTTCCGGGATCACCGCGATGATGACGCCGGTGCCCGCGGCGAGCGCCTCGCCGATCTTCGGCTTCCAGACCGGACTTGAGCCGGTGGTCGGCGAACATCCCCGCGATGGCCCCGGCGGCGGCGCCCACCGCGACGGCGGCCAGCAGTGGCGGCGCGAACAGCCCGACGGCGAGTCCCACCCCCGCACCCCAGCCGGCTCCGCGGCCGGCCGAGGTGGTTACCGGTGTCGACCAGGCTCGCGTTGCCGTCGGCGTCCTTCGACACCAGCACCGCGCCGCGCATCGCGAACTCCTTGGCGGCGACCTTGGCGGTCACGGCCTCGAAATCCTCTTCTGGCGGCGTCGAGATCCTGGTAGGCGGCGACAACGACGAGTGCGGGATCTTCTGGCATGGCCCCACCCTAGAGATCGGGCGGTTGACAAGTCACGAGAAAAGATTTCACATTTGAGGACATGTCCGTCGTGCGCGGCACCTCGTTGTCGAACTACCCGAGGCTGGTCGCCGAACTCGGCGGCGATCCCGTCGGCCTGCTGGCCACCGCCGGCATCGATCTCGGCGCGGTCGGACGCCAGGACGTCTTCGTCCCATTCCCCCGCGTCGTGACCGCCATCGAATCCGCCGCCGAGGCCACCGACACCCCGGATTTCGGCCGCCGGCTGGCGCAGTTGCAGGGCATCGAGATCCTGGGCCCGGTCGGGGTGGCCGCCCGCACCGCGGCCACCGTCGGCGCCGCCCTGCGGATCTTCGAGAACTTCCTGTCCGCCTACAGCCCGGCGATCAGCCTGCGCACCACCGTCGACAACGACCCGGATCGCACGTTCATCGAGTACCTGGTGATCGACCCGGAACTGCCCCCACACCCGCAAGGTGACGAATTGTCACTCGGGGTGACGCTGCGGGTGCTGCGCTTCCTGCTCGGCGCCGACTATGCCCCACTGTCGGTGCACATCCGCCACGAGCCGCTGTGCGACGTCGAGGACTATCGCCGCTATTTCGGATGTCGTCCGCTATTCGCCGAGCGCTCAATGGGTTTCACGATCCGCTCGACGGATCTGGCGCGTCCGCTGCAACGCGACAAGCTCGCGCACGACGCCGTCGTCGGTTACCTCACCGCCATCACCTCCACCGAGCCGAGCACCATCGCCTCGGTGCGCACCCTGGTGCGTCAGTTGCTGCCCAGCGGCACGGTCACCCTCGATCTGATCGCAGAACAGCTGAGCCTGCACCCGAAGGCGCTGCAGCGCCGGCTGGCCGCCGACGACACCAGTTTCGCGGCGATCGTCGACGACGTGCGCCGCGAGCTCGCCGAACGTTATCTGCGGGACACCCGAATCACGTTGTCGCACTTGGCTCGCGAGCTCGGCTACGCCGAGCAGAGCGTGCTGACGCGATCGTGTCGGCGCTGGTTCGGCTGCGGCCCGGCCGCCTACCGCAAAGAGCTAAAGCTCAACTGAGCTGGCGAACGCTCGGTGCCCACCGCGCAGCGGGTCGTCGAACTCCAGGCGGTGCGCCACCAGTTGCAGTGGCGACGAGAAATCGTCGGCTGCCACGTCGATCACGTCGGGATACAGCGGGTCGTTGTCGATCGGCAGACCAAGTGAAGCCATGTGCACCCGCAGTTGGTGAGTGCGCCCGGTGCGGGGTGTCAACCGGTAGCGGCCATCGCCCAGCGCCTCGATCAACGTCTCGGCGTTCGGCTCGCCGGGCTCCTCTGTCGCCTGGAACTGACCGCGCCGCTTGATGATTCGGCTGCGCACCACCGTGGGGAACTCAACCGAGGGTTGCGCCGAAGACCGCGCCAGGTAGGTCTTGCGCACCAGGCCGCGCGCGAACAGGGTCTGATACGCGCCGCGGACCTCGCGGCGCGCGGTGAACAGCAGCACCCCCGCCGTCAGCCGGTCGAGTCGGTGCGCAGGACTGAGCTCGGGCAACTCGAGCTCACGGCGCAGCCGCACCAGCGCGGTCTGTGCGACGTGGCCGCCGCGCGGCATGGTGGCCAGGAAGTGCGGCTTGTCGACGACCACGATGTCGTCATCGCGATAAAGCACCGGCATGTCGAACGGCACCACCACCTCGTCGGGCAACTCGCGGTAGAGAAACACCACCGCGCCCGCGGGTTTCGTCGTCGTCGCGCCGATCACCGCACCGTCGGCGTCGACCACCTCACCGATGAGCACCTTGGCCCGTCCGTCCGGGCCGAACCGGCGGCCGAACTCGTCGGCCACGTTGCCGCCCTGCAACCGCAGCCGCGCCGGCCCGAGCCCGTCGCGCACCGGCAGGGGCGCCACGCGCCTCAAATCAGCGGCACCGGTTCGAGGATCTCCGCGCGTGCCTCCGGCGCCGAGGCGCGCAGGGCGTCGGCCGAGGCGTCGTCGGGCTGGGTCTGCGAGAGCACCTCGGCCTCCACCCGCGCCAGGTAGGTCGCCACCTCGCGGGCGCAGTCGGCGTCGCTCCAGCCCAGGATCGGTGCGACGATGCCGGCGACCTCAGCGGCGCAGTCCACCCCGCGGTGCGGGTACTCGATGGAGATCCGCATCCGGCGGGCCAGGATGTCCTCGAGATGCAGCGCGCCCTCGGCGACAGCGGCGTAGGCGGCCTCCACTTTCAGGTACACCGGTGCGTCGGTGATCGGCTCGAGCAGTTCCGGGCGGTCGACCGCCAGTTGCAGCACCTCGCCGATCAGCGAGCCGTAGCGGTCCAGCAGGTGGCGCACCCGATACGGGTGCAGGTCGTAGCGGGCCCCGACGGTCTGGGTCTGGTTGACCAGGGCGAAGTAGCCGTCGGCGCCCATCAGCGGCACCTTCTCGGTGATCGACGGCGCCACCCGGGTCGGGATGTACTCGGCGGCGGCGTCCACGGCGTCGGCGGCCATCACCCGGTAGGTGGTGTACTTGCCGCCCGCGATCGCCACCAACCCCGGCGACGGCACCGCCACCGCGTGCTCGCGCGACAGCTTGGAGGTCTCTTCGCTCTCCCCGGCCAGCAGCGGGCGCAGCCCGGCGTACACCCCGTCGATGTCGTCATGCGTGAGCGGGGTGGCCAGCACAGTGTTGACGGTGTCCAGGATGTAGTCGATGTCGACCTTGGTGGCCGCCGGGTGGGCCAGATCGAGGTTCCAGTCGGTGTCGGTGGTCCCGATGATCCAGTGCGTGCCCCACGGGATGACGAACAGCACCGACTTCTCGGTGCGCAGGATGATGGCCACCTCGGACACGATGCGGTCGCGCGGCACCACCACGTGAACGCCCTTGGACGCGCGCACCCGGAACCGGCCGCGCTCCTTGGACAGCGCCTGGATCTCGTCGGTCCACACCCCGGTGGCGTTGACCACGACGTGGCCGTGCACCTCGGTGACCGCGCCGTCCTCGGAGTCGCGGATCGCCACACCGACCACCCGGTCGCCCTCCCGCAGCAGCGACACCACCTGGGTCGAGGTCCGCACCACCGCGCCGTAGTGCGCCGCGGTACGCGCGACCGTCATGGTGTGCCGGGCGTCGTCGACCACGGTGTCGTAGTAGCGGATGCCGCCGATCAGTGAGCTGCGCTTGAGCCCCGGAGCCAGCCGCAGCGCACCCGATTTCGTCAAATGCTTCTGCGGCGGAACGGATTTCGCGCCGCCGAGCTGGTCGTAGAGGAAGATGCCGGCGGCCATGTACGGCCGCTCCCACACCCGCTTGGTCAACGGGAACAGGAACGGCAGCGGCTTGACCAGGTGTGGGGCCAGCGTGGTCAGCGAGAGTTCACGCTCGTGCAGCGCCTCGCGCACCAGGCCGAACTCCAGCTGCTCGAGGTAGCGCAGACCGCCGTGGAACATCTTCGAGCTGCGGCTCGACGTGCCCGAGGCGAAGTCGCGCGCCTCGACCAGCGCCACCTTGAGGCCGCGGGTCGCCGCGTCCAGGGCGCAGCCGGCGCCGACGACGCCGCCACCGATGACGATGACGTCGAACTGGTCGCTGCCCAGCCGCTCCCAGGCCTCTGCACGTTGCGTTGGTCCGAGGAAGGTCTGGTCGTTGCCCGGTCGGAGGATCGGGTCGCTCATAGGGCCCAGGCTAGTCGAGATCGTCGTGGGCCATGAGACGACGGGCGGCCTCGACGATCGATCCGGACAGCGACGGGTACACCGACAGCGTCTGTGCCAGTTCGGTCACCGACGCTTGGGTCTGCACCGCCAGCGCGATCGGCAGGATCAGTTCCGAGGCGATCGGGGCGACCACCACCCCGCCGATCACCATGCCGGAGGCCGGGCGGCAGAAGATCTTGACGAAGCCGCGGCGCAGCAGGGACATCTTGGCCCTGGCGTTGGTGGTCAGCGGGAGCATGATCGTGCGGGCCGGCACGGTGCCGTCGTCGATCGCGGTCTGAGGCACCCCGACCGCGGCGATCTCCGGGCGGGTGAACGTGGCCGAGGCGACGGTACGCAGCCGGATCGGCGCGACCCCCTCGCCCAGCGCGTGGTACATCGCGATGCGGCCCTGCATCGCCGCGACCGAGGCCAGCGGCAGCAGCCCGGTGCAGTCGCCGGCGGCGTAGATCCCCGCCGCGGTGGTCCGCGAGACCCGGTCGACCGGGATGTAGTTGCCGGGGCCAAGGTCGATGCCGACGCGCTCCAGGCCCAGGCCACCGGTGTTGGGCACCGAGCCGACCGTCATCAGGGCGTGGCTGCCGTCGACGGTTCGGCCGTCGGCCATGGTCACCCGCACCCCGTCTGCGGTGCGGACCACCGAGTCGGCGCGGGCGTTCTTCACCAGGGTCACACCGCGTTCGGCGAACACCTCCTCCAGCACGGCGGCGGCGTCGCTGTCCTCGTGCGGCAGGATCTGGTCGCGGCTGGCCACCACCGTCACGGTGACGCCCAGCTCGGTGTAGGCGTTGCAGAACTCGGCGCCGGTGACACCGGAGCCGACGATCACCAGGTGCTCGGGCAGTTCGGTGAGGTCGTAGAGCTGCCGCCAGGTCAGGATGCGCTCCCCGTCGGGGACCGCGCTGGACAGCACGCGGGGGCTGGCACCCGGTGGCGATCAGCACCACGTCGGCCTTGAGGATGCCGACCTTGCCGTCGTTGGTGGTGACCCTCACCCGGTGGTGCGCCATGCCGGGTACGTCGTCGATCAGCTCGCCGCGGCCGGCGACCACGTTGACCTTCTCCCGCAACAGCTGGGTGCCGATGTCGGCGGACTGTGAGCGGGCCAGCGTCTTGACGCGGTTGTTGATCTGCGGCAGCGAGATCTTGGCGTCGTCGATACCGATGTCGAAGCCCAGGCCAGCGGCGCGGCGCAGCTCGGTGCGCACGCCGGTCGATGCGATGAAGGTCTTGGACGGGACGCAGTCGAACAGCACGCACGCTCCGCCGATGCCGTCGCAGTCGACGATGGTGACCTCGGCCACGTCCTTGCCGCGGGCCGCGGCCACGAGCGCGGCCTCGTATCCGGCCGGCCCCCCGCCGATGATCACGATCCGCGTCGTCACGCGCCTATCTAATCACCCGGGTCGCTGCGCTCCTGCCCACCGAATCTGATCACCCGGGTCGCTGCGCTCCTGCGCTCGCTCGTGGACCCTTTAGGCTTTCCCCGTGCCGCTCTACGCCGCCTACGGCTCAAACATGCATCCGGAGCAGATGCTCGAGCGGGCACCGCATTCCCCGATGGCCGGAACCGGCTGGCTGCACGGCTGGCGGCTGACCTTCGCCGGTGAAGACATCGGCTGGGAAGGCGCGCTGGCCAGCCTCGTCGAAGACCCCGACTCGAGCGTGTTCGTCGTGCTCTACGACATGACGCAGGCCGACGAGGAGACCCTGGACCGCTGGGAAGGGTCCGAGCTGGGCTTCCACAAGAAGATCCGCTGCCGGATCGACCGCGAATCCTCGGACACCACAACCGATCCCGTGCTGGCCTGGCTGTACGTAGTGGACGCCTGGGAGGGTGGGCTACCCTCGGCGCGCTACCTCGGGGTGATGGCCGACGCCGCCGAGATCGCCGGTGCGCCTGCCGAGTACGTCCACGATCTGCGGACCCGTCCGGCCCGCAACATCGGCCCGGGCCACGGCGGCGGCTGACCTTCCCGGTCGCGAGCGTGCGTGTCAGCTCGCCGACACGCCGTCACAGCGCGCACTTCACGCACCCTCACGCACACTGACGCGAAGCCAGGTGGGCACCGATACGGTCGACTAGCGCGCGCTGGCGGCGTCGCACGTCGTCCGCGACGATCGGTACGACCATCCACCCGATGTCTTGCAGAGCGGCCAGCTTCTCCCGATCGCGCCGGAGCGCTTCCGCGCCGACGTGCCATTCACCGCTGTCGTATTCGGCGGCAACCCTCTGACTCGGCCAAGCGAAGTCGAGTCTGCGCAGCCTGCCTCGAGCGTCGACGACTTCATGCTGCAGCACCGGGCTGGGCAAGCCGCCGTCGACCATCACCAGGCGTGCCTCGCTTTCCATCGGCGACTCGGCTCTGCCGTCAGCGAGCGGAAGCAGTTGGCGGACTTTCACGATGCCGCGCCGCCCCTGCTGCTCCGCCACAGCGCTCGCCAACTCCGCGGGATTGCACCGCCCTGAGCGGAGCGCTGCATCGAGCGTGGCGAGTGCCCGCGGACGGCGCAAAGTGCGTGCCACCTCGATCGCCGTCCACGCCGGGGCCGTCGTCGGCCGACCCGACACGATAATCAGCGGGGCGCCGTCACGGCGATGTACGACAAGACCTTCGGTGGACCGCAGCTGATGTCCAGACGGGTTCAGCACATGCAGGTCTGCGGCATCCTGAATGTCGAAACCGTAGGCGTGCGCCGCAGTGGCCATGCAGACGCCAACCACCTCCCCGCAGACCAAATCGAGGCCCTTGAGCCTGCGAGTCGTGTCGACGACCCCGCTGCTGTAGACGCCCCGCCAGATGCGTTCTACTGCAGTGCATTCCAATAGCATCTCGAGATAACGCCGACTCACTACGGCAAGAATCTGCTCGGTTGTCGCCACTCCCTCCTGGCTCTCGAAGAGCGCAGCAAGTTCATCCCGCACATGGCGATGCTGCACGCTCGACGCGGCACCGGAAAGTCAGCCCTGTGGATCCTGTGGATGACGAACGTGCGCAGAATGCCCGCTAATACCGCGTGTCACCGCGCCGACGCGCACGCTCGCGACAACCGGCGGCTAGCGCGACTGGGTGAAGTCCCAAGCGGCCGCGACGATCTCGTCCAGGCCGGTGTGCTTGGGCTGCCAGCCCAGTTCGGTGACGGCCTTCTCGCTGGAGGCGATCAGCACCGCCGGGTCACCGGCACGGCGCTCGACGTCGCGCGCGGCGATCGGTTTGCCGACCACCCGCTCGCAGCACGCGATCACCTCGCGCACCGAGAAGCCGGTCCCGTTGCCCAGGTTGTAGATCCGGTGCGAGCCGGGCTGCGCCGTCTGCAGCGCCAGCACATGCGCGTCGGCGAGGTCGCGGACATGGATGTAGTCGCGGATGCACGTGCCGTCCGGGGTCGGCCAGTCGGTGCCGAACACCAGGATCTCGTCGCGCTTGCCGCTCGCGACCTGCAACACCAGCGGGATGAGGTGCGTCTCGGTGGCGTGGCGCTCGCCGAGCCCGCCGTAGGCGCCTGCGACGTTGAAGTAGCGCAGGCTGGTGGCGGCCAGGCCGTACGCGGCGGCATACGACGTGATCGCGTGGTCGATGGCCAGCTTGGTGGCGCCGTAGGCGTTGGTGGGCCGGGTCGGGGCGTCCTCGGTGATCGGCACGGACTCCGGCTCGCCGTAGGTGGCGGCCGTCGAGGAGAACACCAGCCTCGGGGTGCCCGCCGCGCGCATCGCCTCCAGCAGTTGCAGGGTCTTGACGACGTTGCCGTGCCAGTAGAGCTCCGGTGCCACCACCGACTCGCCCACCAGCGACTTGGCCGCGAAATGCAGTACCCCGTCGAAGGATTCGTCGCTCAGCAGCTCCGGTGCGGCGTCGACCATGTCGGCCAGCACGAACTGCGCGCCGTCGGGCACCGCGTCGGCGTTGCCGGTCGACAGGTCGTCGACCACCACCACCTCGTGCCCCTGCTCGAGGAGCACCTTTGCGCAGACGCTGCCGACGTATCCGGCGCCGCCGGTGACCAGAAGTTTCATCAGAATGCCGCCGATTGTTCGATGACGTTGACCAGAACCCGCACCCCGACCGCCAGTGCCCGCTCGTCGAGGTCGAACGTCGGTTGATGCAGGTCGAGTTGCGGTCCGCTCCCGCTCCACACACCCAGTCGCGCCATCGCGCCGGGCACCTCCTCGAGATACCAGGAGAAGTCCTCACCGCCGCCGGACTGCCGGGTGTCGGCCAGCGCCTCGGGATCGACGGCCTCGATGGCGTGCGTCATGATCTGGGTGGAGCGCTCCTCGTTGACCACCGGCGGGACACCGCGGTGGTACTGCAGCGAGTGCTCGATTCCCAGCGGTGCCAGCAGGCCCGAAACCGTCTCGCGCACAAGCGCTTCCATCGAGACCCAGGTCTCCCGGCTCGCGGTTCGCACGGTGCCGGCCAGCGTGCCGGTCTGCGGGATGGCGTTGGCCGCGACTCCGGCGTTGGCCGCGCCCCACACCATGACCGTGCCGTGCCGCGGGTCGATCCGCCGCGACAGCACCCCGGGCAGCCCGGTGATCAACGTGCCCATCCCGTAGACCAGATCCGAGGTGAGATGCGGTCTCGAGGTGTGCCCGCCCGGCGAGTGCAGGGTGATCTCGACCGAGTCGGCCGCCGAGGTGATCGGGCCCGGGATGATCGCCACCCGCCCGACCGAAAGCCGCGGGTCGCAGTGCAGCGCGAAGATCCGCGAAACCCCGGTGAGCGCGCCCGCGGCGATCGCGTCGACCGCGCCGCCGGGCATCAGCTCCTCGGCGGGCTGGAACAGCAGCCGCACCGCGACCGGGAGTTCGGGAACCCCGGCCAGCGCGGTCGCCGCGCCGAGCAGCATCGCGGTGTGCGCGTCGTGGCCGCAGGCGTGGGCGACGTTCGGCACCGTCGACGAGTACGGGGCGCCGGTGCGCTCGGCCATCGGCAGCGCGTCCATGTCGGCGCGCAGCGCGATCCGCGGCGCGTACTCGGGGCCGAAGTCACAGGTCAGACCCGTCCCGCCGGGGAGCACCTTGGGGTTCAGGCCGGCCTCGACCAGCCGGTCGGCGACGAACTGGGTGGTGGCGAACTCCTGGCGGCCGAGCTCGGGATGGCGGTGGATGTGGCGGCGCCACTCCACCAGGTCGTCGTAGTGGGCGGCCAGCCAGGATTCGGCGGTGTCTGCCAGGCTCATGCGCGATCCGCCTTCGCTTGCAACACCCGATCCCGCTCGGCGGGTGTCTCGGCCAGCGCAACCACCGTGCGCGCCAACATGATTGCGCCTTCGATCACCGCTTGGTCGGCGCTGGGACCGGCGGCCGCCGCGGTGAAGCCGGGCTGGTGGATGACCGCTCCCCCGGCGTCGATGCCGACCACGGGATGGATGCCGGGCAGCAGTTGGGTGACGTTGCCCATGTCGGTGCTGCCCAGCGGCAGGGCGGCCTCCACCTCGGCGGGCACCGGGCTGCGTCCGAGCCGGACCATCTCGGCGCGGAACACCTCGGCCAGCCAGCGGTCCGGGGTCAGTTCGGCGTATGGGGGTGCGGCCTCGACGATCTCGTACTCGCATCCGGTCGCCACCGCGCCCGCCTCGAAGCAGGCCCGCATCTTGTCCTCCAGCGCCCGCCGGGACGCGCTGTCGGTGGCCCGCATCGTGTACTGCAGCTTGGCCCGGCCCGGGATCACGTTGGTGGCCGACCCGCCCTCGGTGACGATGCCGTGGGCCATCTGGCCGGGAGCCATCTGCTGGCGCAGCAGGCCGATCGCCACCTGGGCCACGGTCACCGCGTCGGCGGCGTTGACACCGAGGTACGGCGCGACGGCGGCGTGCGACTCGCGGCCGGTGTAGGTCACGGTGACTTCCGACAGCGACAGCGAGCGCGCGGCCGCGATGTCGATCGGCCCGGGGTGCAGCATCACCGCGGCAACGACGTCGTCGAACACACCGGCCTCGATCAGCAGGGCCTTGCCGCCACCGGACTCCTCGGCCGGGGTGCCGATCAGCGCCACCGTCAGCCCGAGGTCGTCGGCGACCTCGGCCAGCGCGAGCGCGGTGCCGACCGCCGAGGCGGCGATGATGTTGTGGCCGCAGGCGTGTCCGATGCCGGGCAGGGCGTCGTACTCGGCGCAGATCCCGATCACCAGCGGGCCCGAGCCGTAGTCGGCGCGGAACGCGGTGGGCAGCCCGCCGGGCGCGGCGCTGATCCGGAAGCCGCGCTCGGCCACCAGAGCCTGGGTCTTGGCGCAGCTGCGGTGCTCGTTGAACGCCAGTTCCGGTTCGGCGTGAATGGCGTGCGAGAGCTCGACCAGATCACCGCGTCGTTCCGCGACCACGTCCTCGACGCGGGTCGACGCAGTGATCGTTGGCATCCCGGAAGTATCGCATTGAGCGATAGGCTTCCAGGCTGTGAGTCCAGACGCGGAGCACGCGGCGTCCGTCATCGCCGAGCGCACCGGCGTGCCGCGCCACGACGTCGCCGTGATCCTCGGTTCGGGCTGGGCTCCCGCGGCCGAGGCGCTGGGCACACCCGCCGCCGACATCCCGATGTCCGGATTGCCGGGCTTCATCCCGCCGTCCGCCCTCGGGCACCGCGGCCGGGTGCTGTCGGTGCCGATCGGATCCCACAACGTGCTGGTGTTTCTGGGCCGGATCCACGCCTACGAGGGCCACGACCTGTGCGACGTCGTCCACCCGGTGCGCACCGCGCGGGCGGCGGGAGCCGAAGTCGTGGTGCTGACCAACGCGGCCGGCGGCCTTCGCCCGGAGTACGAGGTCGGCCGGCCGGTACTGATCAGCGACCACCTGAACCTCACCGCGCGCTCGCCGCTGACGGGTGCGCAGTTCGTCGACCTGGTCGACGCGTACTCACCGCGGCTGCGGGCGCTGGCCCGAGAGGTGAATCCGGACCTGACCGAGGGCGTGTATGCCGGGCTACCCGGCCCGCACTACGAGACGCCGGCCGAGATCAGGATGTTGCGGACGCTGGGCGCGGACCTGGTCGGCATGTCGACGGTGCACGAGACGATCGCCGCCCGTGCCGTGGGCGCCGAGGTGCTCGCGGTGTCGCTGGTGACCAACCTGGCCGCCGGGATGACCGGCGAGCCGCTCAGTCACACCGAGGTGCTGGCCGCCGGGCGCGCGTCGGCGAGCGCGATGGGTTCGCTGCTGGGCGCGGTCCTGGCCCGGCTCTGAGTCAGCCGGACGAAACCGCGGGCCAGCATCGGGGCCGCGAACAGCATCAGCAGTACCCGCAGCACCTGCGCGGCGATGATGAACGTGACGTCCGAGCCGGTCTCCACGGCGGTGGCGAGCACCGCGTAGATACCGCCCGGGCTGGTGGCCAGGTACCCGTCGAGCATGCTCACCCCGGTCAGCTTGGCCAGGGCCACACCCAGTCCCGCGGTGGCGAGGTTGAGCAGCACGATCAAGCCCAGCGCGGCGGGCAGCAGGCGTTCGATGGCGTGCAGCGACTCGCGGGTGAAGGCCACCCCGGCCTGCCAGCCGATCAGCATGTACGACACCTGAACCAGCGGGTCGGCGACCGTGAGACCGAAGGACACCCCGCCGAGTTCGAGTGCGATGGTCAACGCCATCGGACCCAGCAGCCCGGAGCCGGGCAGCCGGGCGAACCGTCCGGCCAGGGAGCCGACCACCACCAGGCCGGCGATCATCAGCAGGCTGAGATACCAAGGAGCCGAGGCACTTTCGGGAGGGATTGCGCCCGCGGAGCGGTCGGCGTGGAAGACCAGGGTGACGACGAGCGGCATCGCCGCGGTGATGACGGCGACCCGCAGGTACTGCACGACGGCGACGATGCGGTCGTCACCACCGAGTTCGCGGGCGATGGCCACCAGACCGGATGCCCCGCCGGCGACCAGGGCCAGCGCGCCGGTGAGGGCGTTGACGTCGCGGTGCAGCCCCAGCAGGGCGCCGGCGGCGATGCTCAACAGCAGCGTGGCGATGCCCACGCCGACGACCACCGGCCAGTGCGGGCCGAGCGCCCCCAGCGCGTCGCCGTGCACCATCGTGCCGATGTAGACCCCGAGTACGCCTTGGGCCGCCAAACCCGCTGGACGTGGCACAGCCGCGGGGGCGAGTCGGGTGATGGCCAGCACGACCCCGACCAGGAGCGCGGCGAACAGGGCCGCGGAGGGGACGCCGAGCAGGTCCAGCGGCACGGTGACGCCCACCGTGACCAGTACCAGCAACATCCACCGCATATAACAAGCATAGACTTGTCTTATTTGTGATTCCACCCGTGTTTCATGTGCATCAAGTCACTAATTAACAAGGTATAACTTGGTTATGAGCGTAAACCTGGAATCCCGGCCGCCCGCCGCGGCCACCGATCTGCGTGAGGCCATGATGGCGCTCGCCCGCCAGCTGCGCCGCCACCGCCCGGACAACGGGCTGACGCTGAGCCAGCTGGAGCTGCTCGGCGACGTCAGCCGCGCGGGGGTCACCACACCGGCCGAGGTCGCCGCCCGGCTGCAGGTGCGGGTCCAGTCGCTGACCGACAGCATCAACGAACTCGAGGCGCGCGGGCTCATCTCCCGCCGGCCCGATGACGCCGACCGGCGCAGGCAGCTGATCGAACTGACGCCCGACGGCCTGGAGCTGCTGCTGCGCGACCGGGCTCAGCGCGACACGTGGCTGTTCGAGACCATGCGCGACCACCTCACCGAGCTGGAGTTCAACCTGCTGATGCTGACCGCGCCGGTACTGCGCAAGCTGGCCGACGCCGACCACACGGCACAATCAGTGCCGTGACGCCCGAGGAATGGATCGCCCACGATCCCGACCCGGTCACCGCCGCCGAACTGGCCGCCTGCGACGCCGACGAGCTCGCGGCCCGGTTCGCCCGCCCGCTGAGTTTCGGCACCGCCGGGTTGCGCGGCCCGGTCCGCGGCGGGCCCGACGCGATGAACGTGGCCGTCGTGACCAGGGCCACCTGGGCGGTGGCCAAGGTGCTGACCGACCGCGGACTCGCCGGCTCGACAGTGGTGGTCGGCCGGGACGCCAGACACGGCTCTGACGCCTTCGCCGCGGCAGCAGCCGAAGTGCTGAGCGCCCAAGGCTTTTCGGTGACAGCCCTGCCGCACCCGGTGCCCACGCCCGTCGTCGCCTTCGCCGTCCGCCACACCGGCGCCGCTGCCGGAGTGCAGATCACCGCCTCCCACAACCCGGCCACCGACAACGGCTACAAGGTGTACTTCGACGGCGGCCTGCAGATCATCTCCCCGACCGACCGCGAGATCGAGGCGGCGATCGCCGGCGCGCCGCCGGCCGACCAGATCCCCCGCCATCCCGTCGTCGCGGCCGGGACCGAACTCGTCGACCTCTACGTGCAGCGCGCCGCCACCGTGCGTCGCACCTCGGGATCGGTGCGGGTGGCCCTGACCGCCATGCACGGCGTCGGCGGCGAATTGGCGCTGCGCGCACTGCATCTGGCCGGCTTCGACGACGTGCACGCCGTCGCAACCCAATTCAGCCCCGACCCGGACTTCCCGACGGTGGCCTTCCCCAACCCCGAAGAGCCCGGCGCCACCGACGCGCTGCTGGCGCTGGCGGCGCGCGTCGGCGCCGACATCGCCATCGCGCTGGATCCCGACGCCGACCGCTGCGCGGTGGGCATTCCCACCGTCGCCGGGTGGCGGATGCTCTCCGGCGACGAAACCGGTTGGCTGCTGGGCGATTACATCCTGTCCACAACGCCGACCGCAAGGTGCCGTGGTGGCCAGCAGCCTGGTCTCCTCCCAGCTGCTCGCCGCGATCGCCGCCGACCACGGCGCCCGCCATGTGCAGACCCTCACCGGGTTCAAATGGCTGGCCCGCGCCGACGCCGGCCTTCCCGGGGCGCACCTGGTGTACGCCTACGAGGAGGCCATCGGTCACTGCGTCGACCCGGCGGCCGTGCGCGACAAGGACGGCATCAGCGCCGCGGTGCTGGCCTGCGACCTGGTGGCCGCGCTTGGGCAGCAACGGGATTCGGTGCCGGATGCCCTCGACCGGCTGGCGCTGCGCCACGGCGTGCACACCACCGCGGCGCTGTCACGCCGCGTCGAAGACCCGCAACAGGCGGCGGCGATGATGGCGCGGCTGCGCACGCAACCACCCACTGAACTTGCCGGTATCCCGGTCAGCGCCAGCGAGCAGGCCGACGCACTGATCCTGGCCGGCGGCGACGAGCGGACGTCGGTGCGGGTGGTGGTGCGACCGTCGGGTACCGAACCGAAGGTGAAGTGCTACACCGAGGTTCGCCGGGCAGTCACCGGTGAGCTGACCGCCGCCCGCGAGGCTGCCGCCGACATCCAACACAAGCTGCTCGACGCCGCGCGCGGCTGGTAGTCAGCGCGGGCCGAACTGCCGGTCGCCGGCATCCCCGAGGCCGGGCACGATGTAGGCGATGTCGTTGAGGCCGTCGTCGATCGCGGCGGTGTACAGCTTCGCCTCGGGTGCGGCCTTCTCCAACGCCGCGATGCCCTCCGGTGCGCACACCACACAGACCACGGTGATCTCCACCGCGCCGCGGCCGTGCAGCAGCCCGATGGTGTAGGCCATCGAGCCGCCGGTGGCCAGCATCGGGTCGAGCACCATCACCGGCTGGGTGCGCAGGTCGTCGGGCAGCGACTCCAGGTACGGCGTCGGCTGGTGGGTGGTCTCGTTGCGCGCGACGCCGACGAAGCCGACCCTGCGCCTCGGGGATCAGCGCGTGCGCCTGGTCGACCATGCCCAGGCCGGCGCGCAGCACCGGCACCAGCAGCGGCGGACGGGCCAGCCGCGCGCCGATGGTGTCGGCCAGCGGGGTGCGAACGGTGATCTCCTCGCACGCGGCGTCCCGGGTGGCCTCGTAGACCAGCATGTGGGTGAGGTCGCGCAACGCGGCGCGGAACGCCGGCGTTGTCGGTGCGCTCGTCGCGCAGGGTGGTCAGCCGTGCGGCAGCCAGCGGGTGGTTGACGACACTCACGTCCATGAGCACAGACTGTAGGTCGTTAGGCTGTCCGGCATGGCTGCTGAGCTCGTTCCGGTCCGCTTGGGTGTGACCGCTGGAGACCTTTACACACTGTGGGCGCCGCGCTGGCGCGATGCCGGCGACGAGTGGGAGGCGTTTCTCGGCAAGGAAGACGACCTCTATGCCTTCGAATCGGTGGCCGACCTGGTGGCGTTCGTGCGGACCAACACCGACAACGACCTGGCCGACCACCCGGCGTGGGAGGCCCTGACCACGGCGAACGCGCACAAGCTCGAGCCGCGCGAGAACCGGCACGCCGACTTGGTCACGGTCGAGGAGCTGCTGGCCGAGAAGCCCACCGAGGAGTCGGTGACCACGCTGGCGAACACGCTGGCCGTGGTGTCGTCGATCGGGTCGGTGTGCGAGCTGCCCGCGGTCACCCGGTTCTTCAACGGCAACCCGAACCTCGGACTGGTGTCCGGCGGGATCGAGCAGTTCACCGGCAAGGCCGGGCTGAAGCGCTGGAGCACCGTCGGTGACATCGTCGCGCGGGGCTGGGACAGCGTGCTCACGGCGATCGACGAGGTCATCTCGACTCCCGACGTCGACGAGCGGGCGTCCAAGCTGGCCGCCGACGAGCTGGCGGAGCCGTACGAGGAGGAAGAGGTCGTCGAGGAGGACGTCACCGATTCGGCGGACGAGGACGAGGATGCCGACGGAATCCGAGTCGGTGGTCGCGGCGGCGCCGCACGCGGCCGTGGTGCTCGGCAGCGACGAGGAATTCTGGACCCAGGTCGGCATCGACCCGGTGCGGATCCTGACGGCCGGGGGCACGCTGTACACGCTGCGCTGCTACTTCGACGACCGGCCGATCTTCCTGGGCCGCAACGGGCGCATCAGCGTGTTCCCGTCGGAGCGGACGCTGGCCCGGTACCTGGCCGACGAGCACGACCACGACCTGTCCGACCTGAGCACCTATGACGACATCCGGACCGCGGCCACCGACGGCTCGCTGCGGGTCGAGGTCACCGACGAGAACATCTACGTGCTGACCGGGTTGTCCGACGACATCTCCGACGGGCCGGACGCCATCGACCGCGATCAGCTCGAGCTGGCCGTCGAACTGGTTCGCGACGTCGGGGACTACTCGGAGGAAGACACCGTCGACCGGCTGCTCGGCGACGACCGCTCGCTGGGCAAGCTGGTCAACTACGTGCTGGAGCCCGACGAGCACCCACGCCCCGCCGGCCCGTATGCCGCGGCGGTCAAGGAGTGGGAAGACCTCGAGCGCTTCGTGGAGTCACGGCTGCGCCGCGAATAGTGCGGCGATGAGTTGAACCGGCCCGGGTAGTCAGTACGAGCATGATCAACCGTCACGTCACCGTCCCCGGCGCGGACCTGCACTACGAGATCCGCGGCGACGGACCGCTGCTCCTGGTGATCGGCTCGCCGATGGCCGCCGCCGAGTTCGCCCCGCTGGCCGACGCCTTGGCGAGCGACCACACCGTCGTCACCTACGACCCGCGGGGCCACGGCTCCAGCGTCATCTCCGGCCCGGACGACGACGCCACCCCGGATCAGCGCGCCGACGACATCGTCGCCATCCTCGACGACCTCGGGGCCGCCGATGCCGACGTGTTCGGCTCGAGCGGCGGTGCGGTGACGGGTCTGGCGCTGGTCGTCCCGGCATGCCGGCCGGGTGCGCACGCTGGTGGCGCACGAGCCGCCGCTGCTGGAACTGCTGCCGGATGCCGAGGAGCAGCGCCGCGCGACCGACGCGATCGTCGACACGTTCCGCACCCAGGGCTTCGGCGCCGCGTGGCACCACTTCATGGTCAACGCCGGCTTCGATCTGCCCGCGCCGGGTCCGGACGCCCCGGCGCCGCCGGCCCCGACGGATCAGCAGCTCGCCGAGGCGGCCCGCTTCTTCGAACACGAGTTGCGGCCGACCACGCGATATCTGCCCGACATCGCGGCCTTGTCGGCGAGCAGTGTCGTCGTCGGCATCGGCGAGGATTCCGGGCACCTGATCACCTATCGCACCAGCGTCGCGCTGGCCGAGCTGCTCGGCAGCAAGCCGATGGACTTCCCCGGCGACCACGGCGGATTCCTGGGTGCACCGGTCGAGTTCGCGGATCGGCTGCGGAGAATTTTGTCATAGGCATCTGGCAGACTCGAACACATGTTCGAAGCAGCTGCCTTACTCGACCGTGTGGGTGACGCCGCACGCTCGGAAGCCATGGCGGCGGCCGACCGACTCTCTGCCATCGGCGACCTGTACGCGCTGCGACTCGTCCAGCACGGCGAACGTGAGCAGTGGGCGATCGACACCGACGACGCGGTGGCCGCCGAGGTCGCCGCGACGCTGCACACCAGCGTCGCCATGGGGCATAGCAATCTGCGCTACGCCAAGGCGATGCGGGAGCGACTCCCCAAGGTCGCCGACGCCTTCCGGGCGGGTGACATCGACTTCCGGCTGTTCCGGGTCATCGTCTACCGGACCGATCTGGTCACCGACGAGGACGCCCTCGCGGCGGTCGATGCCCAACTAGCGGTCAAGTCGCGGCGCTGGGCGGGCATGACCTCGCACCGGCTGGCCGCCGCGGTGGACCGGGTCGTCGCGAAGGTCGACCGCGACGCGCTGCGCCGAAGCCGGGAGGACGTCGCCGACCGCCAGATCAACATCACCTCGACTGACACCGGCTTTTCCTACTTGAACGGCGTCGTATTCGCCACCGACGGGGAGGCGTTCGATCGTCGGCTCGATGAACTGGCGGCAACGGTGTGCTCAGAGGATTCGCGGACGGTGGCTCAGCGGCGGTCGGACGCAGTGGGCGCTCTCGCCGCCGGCGCCGACCGACTGGTCTGCGACTGCGGCCGGGCCGAATGCGAGTCGGCCTCGAAGCGTGGGCTGCGCAGCGGAGTGGTGGTGCACGTGGTGGCCGATCAGTCCGCGCTCGACGGCACGAGCGAGAACCCGGCCGTGGTCGAGGGCACCGGGCTGATCCCCGCCGAGGTGCTGCGCGAGCTCGCCAAGTCGGCCAAGCTGCAGCCGCTGACGGTGCCGGCTTACGTGGCGCCGGAGCGCGGCTATCAGCCGTCGACGAAGCTGGCCGACTTCGTGCGTGCCCGCGACCTGACCTGCCGGGCGCCGGGCTGCGATCGGTCGACGACCCGGTGCGACATCGACCACACGATTCCGTACAGCGCCGGTGGGCCGACCCATGCGTCAAACCTGAAGTGCCTCTGCCGTTTTCATCACTTGCTGAAGACTTTCTGGGGCTGGTCCGACAAGCAGCTGCCGGACGGGACGGTCATCTGGACCGCCCCGTCGGGACGCACCTACGTGACCACTCCGGGCAGCGCGCTGCTGTTCCCGTCACTGGCGGTGTCGACCGGCGACCTGCCCGTGTCGATGCTCTCCAAGCGTCCCGAGGACAGCTGCGGCGAGCGCACCGCGATGATGCCCGAAGCGCCGACGGACCCGCCGCCAGCACCGAACCGCCGGGATTCGTGCCGAGCGGGACCGCAACCAGCGGGCCCGCGCTGAGCGTCACCGCCGCTGGGTCGAGTGCTGGTTCCCGCAGCCGGTGCCACCCAAGCCCGGCGACGAGCCGCCGCCGTTTTAGCCGATCAGCACCGCGTAGCGCGGCTTGATCACCTCGTCGATGATCGCCAGCCGCTCGTCGAAGTGGATGAACGCCGACTTCATCGCGTTGATGGTGAACCGTTCGAGGTCGCTCCACCCGTAGCCGAACGCCTCGACCAGTCGCAGCATCTCCTGGCTCATCGTGGTGTCGCTCATCAGCCGGTTGTCGGTGTTGACGGTGACGCGGAACCGCAGCCGGGCCAGCAGGTCGAACGGGTGGCTCTGCGATGCTGTCCACCGCACCGGTCTGCACGTTGGAGCTCGGGCACATCTCCAGCGGAATCCGCTTGTCCCGCAGGATCGCCGCGAGCCGGCCCAGCACAGCGGTGCCATCGGGCAGCACCTCGATGTCGTCGACGATCCGCACCCCGTGGCCCAGCCGGTCGGCCCCGCAGAACGCCAGCGCCTCCTGGATCGACGGCAGGCCGAACGCCTCGCCGGCGTGAATGGTGAAGCGGGCGTTGTGGCTTCGCATGTACTCGAACGCATCGAGATGACGGGTGGGCGGGTACCCGGCCTCGGCACCGGCGATGTCGAAGCCGACGACCCCCTTGTCGCGGAACCGGATCGCCAGCTCGGCGATCTCGCGCGACCGGGCGGCATGGCGCATCGCCGTCACCAGACAGCGCACCACGATGGCATGCCCCCCGGCCGCCGCAGCCTTCTCCCCGTCGGCGAAACCGGCCAGCACCGCGTCGACCACCTCGTCCAGCGACAAGCCGCCGGTCAGATGTGCAGTTCGGGCGCGAAGCGCACCTCGGCGTACACCACGTTGTCGGCGGCCAGGTCCTCGACGCATTCGAAGGCCACCCGGTGCAGCGCCTCCGGGCTCTGCATGACCGCGACCGTGTGCGCGAACGGCTCGAGGTAGCGCACCAGCGACCCGCTGTGCGCGGCGGTGCGAAACCAGTTCGCCAGGGCGGCCTCGTCGTCGGCAGGCAGCTCGTCGTAGCCGATCTGCCCGGCGATGTCGAGCACGGTCGACGGGCGCAGCCCGCCGTCGAGATGGTCGTGCAGCAGGGCCTTGGGCGCCTGGCCGATCATCTCCAGGGTCAACGGTGTGGTCATCAGGTGATCCGATCGATGATCAGCGGACGGGACGGCGCGGGCGACGTCGCCGACGCTCCAGCCGCCGTCGAGTTCGGCCATCGCGGCGGACATCCGGTCGGGGGTGTCGGTGTAGAGGGTGAACAGCGGCTCGCCTGCGGTGACGGGCTCACCGGGGCGGCGGTGGATCCGCACGCCGGCACCGAACTGCACGCGTTCGCCCGGGCTGGCTCGGCCAGCACCGAGCCGCCATACCGTCAGCGCCACTGCCATCGCGTCGATGTCCCCCATTGTGCCGCCTCGGGGTGCCGTCACGGTCTCGGAATGGGCACCGATCGGCAGCGGTGCCGCCACGTCGCCGCCCTGCGCCGCGATCAGCGCGCGGAACCGGTCCATCGCCGTCCCGTCCCGCAGCGTCTGCGCCGGGTCGACGCCGTCGACCCCGGCCAGCTCCAGCATCTCCCGCCGCCAGCCGCAGCGTCAGCTCCACCACGTCGGCCGGACCGCCGCCGGCCAGCACGTCCAGCGACTCGGCCACCTCCAGCGCGTTACCGACGGTCCGCCCGAGCGGGACGTTCATGTCGGTCAGCAGCGCCCGGGTCGGCACCCCGTGGGCGTTGCCCAGCTCCACCATGGTGGCCGCCAGCTCGCGCGACTCGGCCTCGGTCTTCAGGAACGCCCCGCGGCCGACCTTGACGTCGAGCACCAGCGAGTCGGCGCCTTCGGCCAGCTTCTTGCTCATCACCGAGCTGGCGATCAGCGGCAGCGACTCCGTCGTCGCGGTGACGTCGCGCAGCGCATAGATCTTGCGGTCGGCGGGAGCCAGCTCGCCGGCGGCGAAGATCGCCGCACCGATGTCGGAAAGCTGTTGTCGGATTTGAGCATTCGTCAGCTCGGCGGTGAAGCCGGGAATCGACTCCAGCTTGTCCAGGGTGCCTCCGGTGTGGCCCGAGACCGCGGCCGGCCGCCTGCGGAACCGCCGCACCGCAGGCGGCGATCACCGGAACCAGCGGAATGGTGATCTTGTCGCCCACCCCGCCGGTGGAGTGCTTGTCCACCGTCGGCAGCGGCTTGCCGTCGCGGCGCAGATCGCTGAAGTCCAGGTGCACACCGGAGGCGATCATCGCCGTCGTCCACCGGGAGATCTCGGCGCGGTCCATCCCCCGCAGGAAGATCGCCATCAACAAGGCCGACATCTGCTCATCGGCCACCCGGCCGTGGGTGTAGCCGTCGATCACCCAGTCGATCGCGGCGTCGGACAAGCGGCCGCCGTCGCGCTTGGTCCGGATGACCGTCGGAGCGTCGAACTGACGCGACATCGGCTCGCGTGCGTCGAATGTGAACTGGGTCACGGCTTTTCCCGACGCACCCGATCCAGATCGGCCGGCCCGAACGCCTCCGGCAGCAACTCGGCGAGCCGACGCGCACTGCCGGGGTGATCGATGAGCAACTCCGGCCCGCCGTGCTCGAGAAGCAGCTGCCGGCACCGCCCGCACGGCATCAACGCCGTCCCCGTCGCGTCGACCACCGCCAGGGCGAGCAGCCGACCGCCGCCGCCCGAGATCAGCGCGCAGACCACCGCGCACTCGGCACAGAGACCTAGGCCATATGAGACATTCTCCACATTGCAGCCCACCACGATCCGGCCGTCGTCGACCAGCGCCGCGGCACCCACGGGGAACTTCGAATACGGCGCGTAGGCAGCGCTTCGAGACATCAATTGCCTTGTCACGCAGAGCTTTCCAATCAATCGAACTCGTCATCAACCACTTCCCACACCGGTACTGAATGCATTCACCCTGCCACCTCGACCCGCTCGACGAGCAGGTTTCGGCAGGCCAAATCGACTGCGCCGACACCCTTGTCACGGCACCGTAATTCTTTAGACAGTACAAACGGAGTTAGAGTCCACTCAAAACCTCAACGAAGGCGTTGGAGGCAGCTGATGAGTACAACCGCACCGGTCGTGCCGGCGCCGCGGGACAAATCGTCTCGCAGACGGCGCACCCTGTACCGCGGTGACCCGGGAATGTGGTCGTGGGTGCTGCACCGCATCACCGGCGCGACGGTCTTCTTCTTCCTGTTCGTCCACGTCCTCGACACCGCCCTGGTCCGGGTCAGCCCGCAGGCCTACAACGAGGTCGTCGAGACCTACAAGACCCCGATCATCGGCCTGATGGAGATCGGCCTGGTCGCCGCGTTGCTCTACCACGCCCTCAACGGCGTCCGGATCATCCTCATCGACTTCTGGTGGAAGGGCCCCCGCTACCAGCGCCAGATGCTGTGGGGTGTGGCGGCGGTCTGGCTGCTGGTCATGGTCCCGTCGCTGGTCGATCATCGGCATGCACATGGCGGAGCGGTTCCTGTGACCGCGCCCGAGAGCCGGCTCGGCCCGCCGGCCCCGATCCTGGAACGCAGACCACGACCGGCCCGCCGGGCTGGACAACCCGCGCGCCCCGCGCCGTCGCTCCGGCATGCCGAACTTCGAGAAGTACGCCTGGCTGTTCATGCGGTTCTCCGGCGTCGTGCTGATCTTCCTGGCGCTGGGTCACCTGTTCATCGGACTGATGTGGGACGGCGGCGTCTACCGCATCGACTTCAACTACGTCGCCCAGCGCTGGGCCTCCCCGTTCTGGCAGACCTGGGACCTGCTGCTGCTGTGGCTGGCGCAGCTGCACGGCGGCAACGGCATGCGCACGATCATCGCCGACTACGCGCGCAAGGACTCGACCAGGTTCTGGCTCAACTCACTGCTGGTCGTCTCGATGCTCATCGTGCTGGTGGTGGGCACCTACGTGCTGTTGACCTTCGACCCGAACATCGCCTGAGGCAGGAGACAGATGATTACTGAACACCGCTACGACGTCGTGATCGTCGGCGCAGGCGGCGCCGGTATGCGCGCCGCCGTCGAGGCCGGCCCGCGGGTGCGCACCGCGGTGCTCACCAAGCTCTACCCCACCCGCAGCCACACCGGCGCGGCCCAGGGCGGCATGTGCGCCGCGCTGGCCAACGTCGAAGAGGACAACTGGGAGTGGCACACCTTCGACACCGTCAAGGGCGGCGACTACCTCGCCGACCAGGATGCCGTCGAGATCATGTGCAAGGAGGCCATCGACCGCGGTCCTCGACCTCGAGAAGATGGGGATGCCGTTCAACCGCACCCCCGAGGGCCGCATCGACCAGCGCCGCTTCGGCGGGCACACCCGCGACCACGGCAAGGCGCCCGTGCGCCGCGCCTGCTACGCCGCCGACCGCACCGGCCACATGATCCTGCAGACGCTGTACCAGAACTGCGTCAAGCACGACGTCGAGTTCTTCAACGAGTTCTACGCACTCGACCTGGTGCTGACCGAGACCCCGAACGGACCGATCGCCACCGGCGTGGTCGCCTACGAACTGGCCACCGGCGACATCCATGTCTTCCACGCCAAGGCCATCGTGCTGGCCACCGGCGGTTCCGGCCGGATGTACAAGACCACCTCCAACGCCCACACGCTGACCGGTGACGGGCTGGGCATCGTCTTCCGCAAGGGACTTCCGTTGGAGGACATGGAGTTTCACCAGTTCCACCCGACGGGACTGGCCGGGCTGGGGATCCTCATCTCCGAGGCGGTCCGCGGCGAGGGCGGCCGGTTGCTCAACGGCGAGGGCGAGCGGTTCATGGAGCGCTACGCGCCGACGATCGTCGACCTCGCGCCGCGCGACATCGTCGCCCGCTCGATGGTGCTCGAGGTGCTCGAAGGCCGCGGCGCCGGCCCGCACAAGGACTACGTCTACATCGACGTGCGCCACCTCGGCGCCGACGTGCTCGAGGCCAAGCTGCCCGACATCACCGAGTTCGCCCGCACCTACCTCGGTGTCGACCCGGTCACCGAACTGGTGCCGGTCTACCCCACCTGCCACTACCTCATGGGTGGCATCCCGACCACGCTGATCGGACAGGTGCTGCGCGACAACACCACACGTCGTGCCCGGGCTGTACGCCGCCGGCGAGTGCGCCTGCGTGTCGGTGCACGGCGCCAACCGGCTGGGCACCAACTCGCTGCTGGACATCAACGTCTTCGGCCGCCGTGCCGGGCTGGCCGCCGCCTACTACGCGGCCGGCAACCCGCATCGTCGACCTGCCGGCCAACCCGGCGGCGATGGTGGTCGACTGGGTGGGCGACATCCTCTCCGAGCACGGCAACGAGCGGGTCGCCGACATCCGCACCGAACTGCAGCAGTCGATGGACAACAACGCCGCGGTGTTCCGCACCGAGGAGACGCTCAAGCAGGCGATGACCGACATCCACGCCCTCAAGGAGCGCTACTCGCGAATCTCGGTGCACGACAAGGGCAAGCGCTACAACAGCGACCTGCTCGAAGCCATCGAGCTGGGCTTCCTGCTGGAGTTGGCCGAGGTCACCGTGGTCGGCGCGCTCAACCGCAAGGAGTCCCGCGGCGGCCACGCCCGCGAGGACTACCCCAACCGCGACGACACCAACTACATGCGGCACACCATGGCCTACAAGGAGGGCACGCGAGCTGCTGAGCGACGTCCGGCTGGACTACAAGCCGGTGGTGCAGACCCGCTACGAGCCGATGGAGCGGAAGTACTGATGACGACGCGCCGAGGTCGACACCAGGACCCGCCGCTGCCGCCCATCCCGGACGGCTCGGTGATGGTGACGCTGAAGATCGCGCGGTTCAACCCCGAGGACCCGGACGCCGCCGGCTTCCAGAGCTTCCGGGTGCCGTGCCTGCCGTCGGACCGGCTGCTGAACCTGCTCATCTACGTCAAGAGCTACCTCGACGGCACGCTGACCTTCCGGCGGTCGTGCGCGCACGGTGTCTGCGGCTCGGACGCGATGCGGATCAACGGCGTCAACCGGCTGGCCTGCAAGGTGCTGATGCGCGACCTGCTGCCGAAGAAGACGACAAGCCGCTGACCGTCACCATCGAGCCGATCCGCGGGCTGCCCGTGGAGAAGGACCTCGTGGTGAACATGGAGCCGTTCTTCGACGCCTACCGCGCGGTCAAGCCGTACCTGATCACCAGCGGCAATGCGCCCACCCGCGAACGCATTCAGAGCCCGACCGACCGGGCCCGCTACGACGACACCACCAAGTGCATCCTGTGCGCCTGCTGCACCACGAGCTGCCCGGTGTTCTGGAACGAGGGCAGCTACTTCGGGCCGGCCGCGATCGTCAACGCGCACCGGTTCATCTTCGACAGCCGCGACGAGGGTGCGGCCGAGCGGCTGGACATCCTCAACGACGTCGACGGGGTGTGGCGCTGCCGCACCACGTTCAACTGCACCGACGCCTGCCCGCGCGGCATCGAGGTGACCAAGGCGATCCAGGAAGTCAAGCGCGCGTTGATGTTCGCGCGCTGACGGTGTAGCTCCGCCCGCGCGGTTCGCGCTCCCACAGCACGCCGTCACCCGCGGTCACACCGGCCGCGGTCAGTTCCCGCTTGAGGATCTTGTTGGTGGCGGTGTGCGGCAGGTCGTCGTTGATGCGCACATAGCGCGGCCACGCCTTCGGGCGACAGGTCGGGCTGCGCGGCCAGGAACTCCTCGAACTCCTCGGGCGTCAACGTCTCTCCGGGCCGCAGCACGACGGCGGCCATCACCTGCATCGCCGACCGTGTCGTCGGGCACCGCGTAGACCGCCACCTGATTGAGCTGCGGCAGCCGCTGCAGGATCCGCTCGATCGGGCGCGGCCGCCAGGTTCTCCCCGTCGACCCGCATCCAGTCCGCGGTCCGCCCGGCCAGATAGATCCAGCCGTCGGCGTCGCGGTAGGCCAGGTCCCCGGTCCAGTACATGCCGTGGCGCAGCCGCTCGGCGGTGGCGTCGGGATCGTTGTAGTAGCCCGAAAACGGGCCCGCGCCTTCGGTGTTCACCAGCTCGCCGACCGCCTCGTCGAAGTTGGCCAGCGCGCCGTTGCTCGTCGAACACCGCCGTCGCGCATTCGGTGACGGTGTCTGCGGGTCGTAGATCGCCACTCCGGGCCAGCCCTTCCCGATCGAACCCGGCGGGGTCCCGTCCTCGCGCACCACGACGACGGCGAACTCGCTGGAGCCGAAACCGTCGACGATGCGGCAGTCGAATCGCCGCGAGAACTCGGCGATGTCGCGGTCGGTGGCCTCGTTGCCGTACATGACCCGAAGCGGGTTGTCGGCGTCGTCGGGCTGCTCCGGTGTGGCCAACGCCAGTGCCAGCGGCTTGCCGACGTAGTTCATGAACGTCACGCCGTAGTGCCGGATGTCGGGCAGCAGCCGCGACACCGAGAACTTCACCGGCACCATCGTGGCCTTCGCCGGCGATGGCCACCGACCAGCCCGCGGCCACCCCGTTGGAGTGGAACAGCGGCATCGACAGGTAGCACACGTCGTCTTCGGTGATGTCGAGTTGGGCAGCCAGACTCAGTCCGCACATCACGCTCATCGCGTGCACGAACGGGACGGCCTTGGGGTTGCCGCTGGTGCCCGAGGTGAAGATCATCATGAACGGGTCGGTGCCGCTGACTTCGCGATGCGGCACAAGCGGTCCCGCGCCGGCGACCGCCTCGGCGTAGCGCGGCGCCCGTGACGTCGAGCACCGTGACACCGGAGAGGTCCAGGCCGTCGAGCAGTCGCCGCGTGGTCGGCGTCGACGAGCAGCAGCTGGCAGTCCGAGCGGCGGATGTCCGACAGCAGGCCCTCGCCGCGGCGGGTGGTGTTGATGCCGCACAGCACGTAGCCGCCGAGTGCGGCGGCGGCCATCGAACGAGCGTAGGCCGGTGAGTTCGTCAGCAGCGCACCGACATGCAGCGGCCGGTCCGGGTCGGCGAGCGCGATCAGCGCCGAGGCTTCCGCGGCCGCCTCGGCCAGATGCTCGCGCCACGTCCAGCTGCGCTCGGGCGAGCAGCACCGCGACGGCGTCGTCGTCCATCCGGGTTCGCAGCAGCGCCTGCAGGGTGTCGATCATCGTCGGCCGGCCGGTAGCGCAGCAGGGTCATGCCGGTGTCGGGGATGTCGCAGAACACCGGCTCCACCCGCATGCCGATGCGGATGTCGTCGGGCTCGACGTCGACCAGTTCGGTGGAGAACCGCGGGCCGACGTCCCACTGCACCACCGCGGGCAGCTGCGGCAGCGCGTCGGCCCACGGCGGTCCGGTGGGCCGGCGCGCGACGGTGTAGGTGTACAGCGTTGCGGCGCCGTCGATCTCGCGCCATTCGAGGTCGTCGGCCAGCGTGCCGGGCGCCAGCGTGCGCGGATAGAAGACGTAGCGCTCCGCCGACGGCGAGTACTGCACCAGGATGCGGTGCTGCGCCAGCCCGTCCCAGAACGGCTGCGACACCGGGGTGGGTTCGGGGACGGGAATCGGCTCGGCCATCAGTCACCTCCCAGCACCAGGGCCACCTGCTCGCTCATGATGCCGCCGGTGCCGGCGACGAACGCGGTGTTCGCGTCGCGCACCTGCGCGGCCGCCGAGCGCCCCATCAGCTGGCGGGCGGCGTCGACCACGTGGTGCATGCCGCCCGACATCCCGGCCTGCCCGTAGGACAGCTGGCCGCCGGCGGTGTTGAGCGGGAAGTCACCGCGGAAGGTCAGGTCACGCTCCGTGATCCACGTCATGCCTTGCCCTTTCGGGCAGAACCCGGCGTCCTCGAGCGTCATCAGCACGGTGATGGTGTAGCAGTCGTAGATCGAGGCGACGTCGACGTCGGCCGGGCGCAGAGCCCGGCCATCGTCGAACGCCCGCTCGGCCGACCGGGCGATCGGGGTGACCATCGGATCCTGCGCATAGGTCGCCGTCTTGAACGCGATGTGCTCACCGAAACCCTTGATCCACACCGGCCGGTGCCGCGCCCGCCGCGCCAGGTCGGCGTTGGCGACCAGCACACCGGTTCCGCCGTGGACCGGCATGACGGTCTCCAGCATGTGGATGGGGTCGGCGATCATCGGGCTGCCGAGCACGTCGGCCTCGGTGATCGGGCTGCCGTGGAACACCGCGCCGGGATGCGCGCAGGCGTTGGTGCGCTGGTCCACCGCGATCTTCGCCAGCGCCGACGGGTCGTAGCCGTACTGGGCGCCGTAGCGTTGCGCGATCTGCGCGAACGGGGCGTTCTGGCCGACGTTGCCGTACGGGATCTCGTACTCGGCCTGCGGTGACCCGTAGTTGTTGCTCGACGCCCCATACCAATTCGGGGCTCGGCGCCGGCCGCCGTGCCGAGCGCGGCAGCGCCCGCGAACCGGGCACCACGGCCAGCACCGCGTCGCAGAGCCCGAGCTCGACCGCGACGGCCGCGCGCCACACCATCGCCGGCCGAGGTGGCCCCGCCGAGGTCGACCCGCTCGCCGAAATCGATGGGCAGGCCCGAGGTATTCGGACAGGGTGGCCGGAACGAACATGTCCGACTCGGCGAGTCCGTGCGAGATCATGCCGTTGACCACGCCGGCATCGAGTCCGGCGTCGTCGAGGACCATCTTGGCCAGCTGCGGCGTACTGGTCGAGGGTGAACAGCTCCGGGCGGGTCGGCTTGCGCTCGGCGGGCAGCTCGGCGATCCCGACGATCGCCGCCTCACCGGCCAGCCGCATCACGAAACCCCTTGTCGCGCGAGGCAGTTCCACGGTCGCGGTGCCGGGCATCAGGACGTCGGCGTCCCGCCGCCCGGCGATGTCCAGATCGACCAGGCCCCGGTCGCCGTCCACCCGCTTGGCCGTGACGATGCCGCCGAACGTCAGTGGCTGCGCCGGGAAACGCGACCGCCGCGGTTCTGCACCGAGTACTCGACGAGCCGGCCGCGGCCGCCGATCCAGTCGGTGATCGCGCGGGCCAGCAGCGCGGCCTGCAGCGGACCCTGCACCAGCACGTCGTCGTAGCCCTCGACGTCGCGCGCCCACTCCTTGTCGTAGTGGATGCGATGGCCGTTGTAGGTGGCGGCGCTGAAGAAGAACATCTGCGTCTCGTCGACGGTGACGGTCAGCGGCGGGCAGCTCGTCGCCGGGTTCGACGTCGTCGTAGAACAGCTGGGTCATGGTCGCGCGATCATCGACGTGGTGGCCTCGGCCACCAGTTCGCGCGTTCTGGTTGCGGTAGACGGTGTGCCAGGTGACCAGAACGAATCGTCCTGACCGGCCTTCCTTTTCGACGATCGAGGCGATGGTGCGGACCATCTCGATCTCGTCGCGGTGATAGGCGGGCAGGTGGAACGTCGTGCTCTCGCCGCCGGCCATCCGGCGCGGCGCGCCTGCGGGAAGGCCAGGCTGCCCGACACCGCGCCGGACGAGCCGTCGGGCCGCAGGCTCGACAGCGGCGCTGACACCCAGGATCGCGTACTGCAGGTACAGCGGCGGGCAGATCACGTCGCGGTAGCCGTTGGCGCGGGCGTAGTCCGGGTCGAACCACAGCGGGTTGTCGTCACCGACCGCGGCGGCCCAGCGCTGCCAGTCGCGGCGGATCACCTCGCCGGTGGCGGTCGCGGCGACGGTGCCGACCCGCGCGGCGGTCTCCGCGTCGATCAGGCTCTCGGTCACTGGCCGTCCTTGCGCCGCAACCGTTCCCCGATCGCCGCGCGACTCGCCTCGTCGTCGTCCAGCCAGGTCGCGGCGACGTCGGCGCCCCCGCCCAGGGTCGACAGCACCCGGGCCCGTTCCGACCACAGGTACAGGTCGGTCTCGACGACGTAGCCCATCCCGCCGTGCAGCTGGTGCGCGTCGAGGGTGGCCCACTTGGCGGCGGTGGCCGAATGCATTCGGGCGATCGGCGGTTTCGCGGACCGCGGTGCCGCCCTGGCCGATCCGGAAGACCGCGGACTGGGCGGCCAGCCGCGCCGCCGTCAGCGCGATGTGCATGTCGGCCACGATGTGCTGGGCGGCCTGGAAAGAGGCGATGGGCCGGCCGAACTGGTGACGCAGCGTGGTGTAGCGCACGGTGCGGTCCAGTACGGCCTCACCGACGCCGACCAGGTCCAGCGACGTCAACGCGACCGCCGCGTTGGCGATGCGGCGCAGCTGGTCACGGTCCAGGGGCCTGCCGTCGTTGAGCACATCGTCGACGGCCACGTCGTCGAAGCGCACGCACGCGGCGCTGGTGGCCGCCCATCAGCGCCAGAGGCCGCACCGTCACGCCCGGGTGCCCGCAGATTGCAGACGAATCCCAGCGTGCGGCCGGACGTGTCGATCCCGGATCACGACGACCACGTCGGCAGTGTCGGCATCGTTGACGAAATCGGCTGTGCCGGTGAGCCGCCAGCCGCCGTCCGGTTCGCGGTCGGCGCGCAGGGTGGCGGTGACGTCGGCCGCGTCGTTGGCGTTCCACAGCGCGGTGGTGGCCGCGATGCGACCGGCAGCGAGATCCGGCAGCCACCGGTGACGGGATTCCTCACCGCCGAGCATGAGCACGGCATGCGCGGCCGAGCACCGTGCTGTGGGCCGACAGCGGGCACAGCGCACGGCCGGCCTCGCGGGCGAAGATCCCGAGTTCCGAAAGGGTCCCGCCGGAGCCGCCGTATTCCTCCGATATGCCGAGCCCGATGATTCCCGCGGCGGCGAGCGTCATCCCACAGGTCGGCGCGCCCCGGGCCCAGCAGCCCGCGCAGGCTCGACGCCAGGTCGCGCTCATCTGTGTCCGGCAACGAGTTTCATATCAGCGTCCGTAGGAGGGCATGCCGTGGCCGCGCTGGGCGATGACGTCGCGAAGGACCTCGTTGGTGCCGCCGCCGAAGCGCATCAGCGGCGCGAAGCGGTAGAGCTTCTCGAACCGCCCGCCGGCCGGGGCCTCCGGGATTGCGGTGCGCCAGCAGACCTTCGGCGCCCAGCAGGTCGATGCCCAGATCGGCGATGCGTTGGCGCAGTTCGCTGCTGAACACCTTCTCGACGCTCACCTCCACCGTCGGGATCACTCCGTCGGCCAGCATCGACGACGCCTCGTAGCCCATCAGCCCGGCCACCTCGACGTCGGCCTCGGTCTGGGCCAGCCGGCGCCGGAACGCCGGGTTGTCGATCGGTACGCTGCCGTCGCGGCGCGGCATCCGGGCCAGCACCTGCAACTCGTCGAGTGCGCGGCGCAGGTCGCCGGCGTTGGTCAGTGCGCCGCGCTCGAGGTCGAGGGCGCCGGTGATGTAGGACCAGCCGCGGTTCTCCTCGCCGATGAGGTTGGTCGACCGGCACCCGCACGTCGTCGAAGAACACCTCGTTGGTGCGGTACCCGGACCAGGCGATCAGCGGGCGGATCCGCACCCCGGGGCTGTCGACGGGAACGACGATCACCGAGATGCCGCGATGCCGCTGCGCACTGCGGATCGGTTCGCACACACAGCCATTCGTGGGTCGACCGCTGCGCACCGCTGTTCCAGATCTTGGATCCGTTGATCACCCACTCGTCGCCGTCGCGAACCGCCCTGCGTCCGCAGCGACGCCAGATCGGTGCCGGCGTCCGGCTCGGAATAGCCGAGCGCACAGGTCATCTCACCGCGGGCGATGAGCGGCAGGAACTCACGCTTGTTCTGCTCGGTGCCGTGGCGCATGATCATCGGCGCGATCGACGTGACGGTCAGATCGGGCCCGGGCGCGCCCCAGTACTCGAACTCGGTCATCAACAGGTGCAGGTGCACCGCACCGAGCCCCAGCCCGCCGTACTCGGCCGGCCAGTTCAGGCCGAACCAGCCCTTGGCGCCGAGCTTGCGCGCGAAACGCGGCCACCTCCCCGCCGGGATGCTCCAGATTGTGTTCGGCGATCTCGGCGCGCAGGGCGTCAGTGACGTTCTCGCGCAGGAACTCACGCACCTCGGTCAACCAGGCGCGCTGGTCGGCGTCGAGGTCGAAATCCACAACTGAGCACCCTAACCGAGTAGTTAGTCCGTCAACCCAATATTGATGCGCTTCGGGGTGTCACATTTCCGGGCCCGGCGAGCATCTAGAGGATATGACCAACCGCCTCGAACCACTCACGCCCGAACGGGCCCCGCTGACTGACCCGGCTGATGTACCGCTACGCCAAGCGCCGCTTCGGCGAGGTTCCCGAACCGTTCGCCGTCTACGCCCACCACCCGCGCCTGCTGGTGGCCAATGCCGTGCACGAGGGCGCTGCTGCAGCGGGCGTCCAAGACCCTGCCCGCCAGCGTCCGCGAACTCGCGGTGTACTGGACCGCCCGCACCGTCGGCTGCTCCTGGTGTGTCGACTTCGGCGCGATGCTGATGCGGCTGGAGGGACTGGACATCGACCGGCTCGCGCACATCGACGACTACGCGACCTCGCCGCTCTACACCGACGACGAGCGGGCCGCGATCGCCTACGCCGACGCCATGACGACCGACCCGCACACCATCACCGACGAGCAGGTCGACGATCTGCGGCGCCGGTTCGGCGCGGCCGGGGTGGTCGAGCTGACCTATCAGATCGGCGTGGAGAACATGCGGTCGCGGATGAACTCGGCGCTGGGCATCACCGAGCAGGGCTTCAGCTCCGGCGACGCCTGCCGGATTCCCTGGGACCGGGCATTGACGCAACCACCTGAAACCTGATCCGCCAGCCACGGATTCCATCGCTCGGTTACCTACGTGAAAACAATTCCGTAGATTCGCGCGCACATCTGCCACTGAAACCGTAGTCTCGTCTCGGTCAATTTCAGGTGTTCACGCAGGAGATGCCATGAGCAAAGGCGAGCTCACGCTAGAGCCCGGCGGCCCCGAGCCCGTCCACGTCCGTCGAGAGCAAGGGGCTCAAGGGCGGCGCGCTGGGACTGGTGTCCAGCATCGTCGTCGGCATGGCCTCGACCGCCCCGGCCTACTCCCTGGCGGCGACCCTCGGCCTGATCGTGGCCAGCGGCGGCGCGCTGCTGGCCGGTGTGAAGGCTCCGGCGATCGTGCTGCTCGCCTTCATCCCGATGTACATGATCGCCGTCGCCTACCAGGAGCTGAACAAGGCCGAACCGGACTGCGGCACCACGTTCACCTGGGCGTCGCGCGCGTTCGGGCCGCTGGTCGGCTGGATGGGCGGCTGGGGCATCATCGCCGCCGACGTCATCGTGATGGCCAACCTGGCTCAGATCGCCGGGTCCTACTCCTTCACCTTCGTCGGCGAACTGGGCTGGACGTCGGCGGCCGAGCTGGCCAGCAGCACCTTGTGGTCGACGGTGGCCGGCGTCATCTGGATCGTCGTGATGACCTACATCTGCTACCGCGGCATCGAGGTGTCGGCGCGAATCCAGTACGGCCTGCTCGGCATCGAGCTGGTCGTGCTGGTGGTGTTCTCGGTCGTCGCGCTGTTCAAGGTCTACACCGGCACGGCCGAGAGCTACTCGCTGCATGCCGTCGCTGTCGTGGTTCTGGCCGGGCGGACTGGACTTCGGCACCGTCATCGCCCCTGCCATCCTCACCGCGATCTTCATCTACTGGGGCTGGGACACCGCGGTGGCCTGCAACGAGGAGTCCGACGACCCCGGCACGCACCCCGGGTCGCGCCGCCGTCATCTCGACCGTTCCTGCTGCTGGCCACCTACGCGCTGGTCAGCGTCGCGGCAATCGCCTTCGCCGGTGTCGGCACCGAGGGCATCGGCCTGGGCAACCCGGAGAACGCCAGCGGACGTGTTCGCCGCGATCGGGCCCGACCTGTTCGGCGACAGCGTGCTCGGGCAAGATCGGCATTGCTCCTGCTGTCGGCGTCGATCCTGACGTCGGCGTCGGCGTCGACCCAGACCACGATCCTGCCCACCGCCCGCACCACGCTGTCGATGGGCGTCGTACAAGGCGCTGCCCGGAGTCGTTCGCCAAGATCCACCGCACGTTCCTGACCCCCATCATCGTCGACGATCGGGATGGGCGTCGTGTCGATCGGCTGTTCTACCTGCTGTTCACCCTGGTCAGCCCCAACCTGCTGTCGGCGCTGATCGGTTCGGTCGGCCTGATGATCGCGTTCTACTACGGTCTGACCGGATTCGTCTGTGCCTGGTTCTACCGCAAGACCTCACGCAATCGAGCGCGCGACTTCATGATGCGCGGGCGTCGATCCCGCTGCTCGGGCGGCCTGATCCTGCTGGTGGTCTTCGCCTACGGCCTGATCCAGTACGCCAAGCCGGACTGGCTCACCGACGACGATGGCAACAACGTCACGATCTTCGGGTTCGGCGCGGTGGCCGTGGTCGGCATCGGGGCGCTGGTGCTCGGCGTCGTCCTGATGGTGGTCTGGTGGCTGATCAACCGGACTTCTTCCACGGCCGCACGCTGTCGCGGCGCTCCAGCGCCGACCTGGTGCTCGAGCCGGCCACCGCCGTCGAGCCGCACTTCGGCCTGCCCGACTCCGGTGACATGCCGACGGTCATCGCACCCGACCTGTCGAACCTGCCGCCGGGCGAAACGGCCGCTCAACCCCGAGACCGGTGAGGAGTTCACCAAGGGCACCAGGCTTAGCCCACGAACGGCGTGGCGCCTACCGCAGCTTGAAAATCGTCCGGTGCCAACCCTTTTCGGCGACACCGGTGATGTCGCTCATCACGTGCTTGATGGTGAGGTACTCCTCGAAGGAGTAGTCGCTCATGTCCTTGCCGAAGCCCGACGCGCCCACGCCGCCGTGCGGCATCTCGCTGATGATCGGGATGTGGTCGTTGATCCACACGCAGCCGGCCTTGATCTCACGCGAGGCGCGCTGCGCACGGTAGACGTCGCGCGTCCACGCCGAGGCGGCCAGGCCGTAGCGGTGTCGTTGGCCTGGCGCAGCGCGTCGTCGTCGCCGTCGTGCGGGCGCACGTCAGCACCGGGCCGAAGATCTCGTCGCGGTAGACCTCGGAGTCCTCGGCGACGTCGGCGATCAGCGTCGGCCGGTAGAACGAGCCCGGCAGGTCCGGGCACCGCTGCCGCCGGTGACGACTGCGCCGCCCTGGTCGGCGCGCGCGGCCACCATGCCGGCGACCTTGTCGCGGTGGGCGGCGCGAGATCAGCGGGCCGAGGTCGGTGTCGGGGTCGCTGCGGGTCGCCGACGACGACCTTGCTCATCAGCTCGCGCCACCCCGGCGACGAAGTCGTCGTACAGGTTGCGGGCGACGATCGCGCGGGTGGCCGCGGTGCAGTCCTGCCCGGAGTTGATCAGCGACGCCGGCGACCGCGCCATGGATGGCGGCGTCGAGGTCGGCGTCGTCGAACACCACGAACGGCGCCTTGCCGCCCAGTTCGAGCTGAGTGCGGTGGCCGTGCACGGCGGCCGCGGCCATCACCCTGCGGCCGACCGCGGTCGAACCGGTGAACGTCACCACGTCGACGTCCGGGTGGCCGGCCAGCGCCGTGCCGACGTCGGCACCGGCGCCGGTGACGACGTTGAGCACGCCGTCGGGCAGACCGGCCTCCGTGGCCAGCCGGGCCAGCGTCAGCGTGGTCAGCGGGGTCAGCTCGGCCGGCTTGATCACCACCGTGCAGCCGGCGGCCAGCGCGGGCAGCACCTTCCACACCGCCATCTGCAGCGGGTAGTTCCACGGCGTGATCGTCGCGACCACGCCGACGGCCTCGCGCCGGATGCGACGATGTGTGGTCGCCGGAGTACTCCGCGGTGGCCTTGCCCTCGAGGTGCCGCGCCGCACCGGCGAAGAAGGCGATGTTGTCGATGCTGCCGGGCACGTCGAACTCGGTCGCCAGCCGCACCGGCTTGCCGGTCTGGCTGACCTCTTCGGTCACCAGCTCGCCCGGCGTTGGCCTCGACCAGCTCGGCCAGGCGCCCAGCACGGCGGACCGCTCGACGGCGGTCGCGCGGCCCAGCCGGGCAGCGCGGCACGGGCCGACGCCACCGCGGCGTCGACGTCGGCCGGCCCGGCTCGCCACGCTCGGCGACGGCTGCTGCCGGTCGGCCGGATTCGCCACGCGATGCGACGGTGCCCACGCGTCATCCACGGGGCCCCATCGATCCACGTTCCCGGCGCACAATGCTGGTCTTGTCGCAGAGATCGGTGCAGTCACCGCCGGGACAGTGGCGGTAACCCGACGCGTCGGCGCCGCTTGCGCGTTCCACCCATCGACGTAGTTCCAGACCGCCAATTGTGATCGGACGCGTTGCCTGCACAACGGATTCCATGCGCAATCGTGGTCCATGCGCGACCTGCGGGGGACCGATCGCCAGCCAGGCGGTGTAACCGGACGGCCGCGCCGTTGGCTCCGGAGCGCACGGCGTTCGCACAGCTCGACGATATGTCCAAAGCCATCATCGAAAGCTGCAGCAGAACGGGAGCGGTCGTACGCCGGATCCGCAAGGCGTCGGGCTGTCCGAGGCGGCGGTGCGGCAACGGTACAGCGACTTGATCGACGCCGGAGTGATGCAGATCGTCGCGGTCACCGACCCGATGCAGCTCGGATTCGCCCGGCAGGCGATCGTCGGCATCCGCTGCGCCGGCGACGCCACCAAGGTCGCCGAGAAGCTGGCCCAGAACGATGCCGTCGATCGACTACGTCGTGCTGACCGCCGGCTCCTTCGACGTCATCGTCGAAGTCGTGTACGACGACGACGCGAGCTACTCGAACTGCTCGACTCGCAATCCACGCTATACACGACGTCATCCCACCAGACGCTCGTCTACCTGAAACTGGTTCAACGACAATACAGTTGAGTACCCGATGGCATACCACCAGCTCTACGAACCATTACCGCCGGACTCTCGGCGCAAGGCGCACCGGCACTGTCGGCGTACTTCGCCCGGACGGGGCCGGAACACGCCGCCGATCATCTCCCGCAGTAAGGGCGTGCGACATCTACGACAGCCACGGCAAGAGCTACCTCGACGGGCTGTCCGGCTTGTTCGTCGTCCAGGTCGGCCACGGCCGCGAGCGGAACTCGCCGAGGCCGCCGAAGACGCGGCCGAGCCGCTGAGTTCTTCCCGCTGTGGTCCTATGCGACGCCGCCGGCGATCGAACTGGCCGAGCG
>CAWBAL010000041.1:0-21404 GCA_963786695.1 uncultured Actinomycetota bacterium | reverse complement strand
GCCAGCATCGGAAACTACTGCACCCGAATAAATGACTCAGGACACTAGCCGCACTGTCGCAGTTCGTATGTCCCTCAGCTGCAGCGTCACCAGCATCGTTTCCGCGTGCATGAACTCACATAGTCTGGTCCAATAACTCTGCGGCACTTGATGCTTCACTGAATCAGCGCCAGATCGACGTCCTTCGCTGGATCAGCGAGTGTTGTCCGGATGGGCGGTGGACCAACTACGCCTGCAAGACGACCGCGGCGGCTCTGGAATGGCGCGGACTGATTACCGTGTCCAAGCGCGGCGTCTGGAACGCGTCAATTCTGCCCGCTGGCACGCACTACTTGGAGACGGGCAACTACCCATCGGAGCACAGGCTTCACCGAGTTCGCCCGACGCATTTGCCAGCCGCCAAGGTCGTAGATACCAACCCGCCCCGGCACGCAAAATCGGCAGGGCCGGCTGCACTGAAGCCCACTCACCAACTCGTGAAGGACATCGTGGATGCCGGGGGTGTCCTCGAACGGGATATCGCAGACGACTCTACGAACTACAAGCACCTGGTAGTCCTTATCAACCGTCGGCACATGGCGCCAGATGATCAGCAGGTCATTCTGAACGATTGGGTTAAACCGGGACATGTCGTCTTGCGGTTGTCTGAGGTGTGTGGCAAGCCAACACCACTCAGCTAATGGAGAATCCGCCGTCGACGGCGAGGACCTGATTCGTGATCGGTCGCGCCGCCGACGAAGCGAACAAGAGCACTGCGGCGCCGATCTCGTCGCGCTCCTGGAAGCCGAATGGTGTCTTGCGCGTCGCGAGGCCGTCGCTGAGCCGGCCCTTTGGCGTTGATCGCGCCTGTAGTGATCACGGCGCCCGGCAAGATCGTGTTGGCTGTGATCGAGTGTTCGGCGAGTTCGAAGGCGCTGGCCAGGCTCAGCGCTGCCAACGCCCCCTTCGATGTTGCGTAGGAGGCCAGTCCTTTGATCAAGCCCCCGCGCAGGGCATTTGATGCGATGTTGACGATCCTGCCCCCGTATCCGGCGGCGACCATCACCCGCGCAATCTCGCGGGTCATCAGGAAAGCGCCGCGCGCATTGACCTGGTGAATACGGTCCCACTCGCCGGCGGTCGCTTCGAGTAACGGTTCTCTGTCCTGAAGCGCGGCATTGTTCACCAAAACCCACGGTGTGCCGATGCTTTCGACGATGTGGGCGCAAGCGTGGATGATCGACGACTCGTCGGCGAGATCCACGGCGACCGCGACAGCCTGATGGCCCGCTGCCCTGAAAGCTGCGGCCTGACGTTCAGCCTCTCCGTGGTCGACATCAGCGAGGATCACCGTGGCGCCCGCAAGAGCGAGCACTCGCGCCACGCCCAGTCCGATGCCCGAGGCCGCGCCCGTGACAATGGCGACCCTGCCGGTCAGACCGAACAGATCTTCGAGACTGTCTGGCGTCGATGGTTTCCTTTTCCGTCGGGATCGTTCAGCATCTAGAGACGTCCATCGACTTGCAGATCCGGGTGCACCCAATTGGGGGATCGACGTTCTTTGAAGGCACGGAAACCCTCGATTGACTCGGGCGCACCAAGGCTGGCTTGCATGCCGATGCGATCGTAGAGACCGAGGTAGTTGTCTAGGCTCGATTTGATCACGGTTCGGGCGCCGGGGGCGGTGCGACAGCACTGCGCTAGGACCTCACGGGCGGCCTCGGCGAGGTCGTCGTGGGGCACCACGCGGGCGACCATGCCCCAGTCCAGCGCCTCTGCGGGAGACAGGATGCGGCCGGTGAACATCAGGTCGCGGGCCCGGACTGGTCCGATCAGCCGGGCCAGCATGTGGCTGTAGTAGGTGTCGGCGATTCCGCGATAGAGCTCGGGCACACGGAATGTCGCGCGGTCACTGACCACGGCCATGTCGGCACACAGCGCGATCTGCAGGCCGCCGCCCTGGCACAACCCGTTGACGGCCGCCACCACGGGCTTGGTCGATTGGCGCAGCGTGTCGAACGGCAGCGCGTCCATGCCCAGCGCCGAGCCGAAGGTGAGCCAGTTGTCGTCGCCTCCGCCGCCCATGTCGCCGCCTGGGGCGAAGACGTCGCCGGCGCCGGTGATCAACAATCCCGCCAGATTCGGATCGAGCGCCGACACGCGTGACCGCGTACTTGATGCCGAAGTACATCGCCGGGTCATCGCGTTGCGTGCCTCGGGCCGGTCGAGGGTGCAGATCCCGAATGGCCCCTCACGGTCGAACCGCAGAAATTTTGTGCCCAGCCAGTCTCCCTGCGGAGGCGTCGGCTGATGTTGTGTGGGAATGGTTCCTGTCATCGTTTCCTCACGACTCGACGCGCTGGTGGGCCGTACTACGACATCTTGGTCAGAATCGTCTCGGCGAACCGTTCGATCGGTGCCCGGTAGCGGTCAGCGGACGACTTGAAGAAGTCGTGAGCCCCGCAGGCGACGTCGTCGGCCATCGCCCACGGGCTGCACATCACCGAGGTCACGCCGATATCCTCGGCGCGGTTGAACAGCTCGACCGAGGGCACCTCGCGGATGGCGAGCATGATCTCGAAAGGCTCGTGCTCGCGTCCGTAGCTGCGACGAAGTGCGTTGAGCAGTTGACCTTCTCGTCGGCTTCCTCCCACGTGTAGGCGTTACCGACCCACCCGTCGCACAATCGCGCCGCACGGCGCAACGCCGCCTCGGACTCCCCGCCGCACATGATCGGCACCGGCTTCTGCGGATGCGGCTCGAGCATCAATTCCGTTACCTGATAGTGCTTTCCGTTCCACGACACCCAGCCTCCGCGCCACAGCGCGGGCAGTGCCTCAATCATCTCGTCGAGCCGTTTACCGCGGTTGGCGAAGTCCTGGCCCATCAACTCGAACTCTTCACGCATCCATCCTGCACCGACGGTCAGCGCTACCCGACCGCCGGAGATGACGGCAGCGGTGGCTACCTGTTTGGCGACCTCCAGTAGGGGACGTGCCGGAGCGATGTAGACGGCATTGGTGAAGCGGATCCGTTGGGTCACCGCAGCCATCGCACCGATGAGCACCCAGGAGTCCGGCCAGGCGGTCTCCGGTGTCCACATCGGCTTACCGGTAGGTGACGGATACGGCGAGGAAAGTTCGCGCGGGTAGATCATGTGGTCGGAGACCACGATCCCGTCGAAGCCGGCCTCGTCGAGCATGCGTGCGACCAGAACGGTTTCGGTGGTGTGCATGAACGCCGTGCCGGTCCAGATCTGCATTTGGTCCTTACTGCGAGGTGTCGGCGTCGGGGCGGTTGATGAACCACACGTTGTCCTCGCGCAGATGACGGCTGCGCCAGCCGTCGGCGGTGCGCACCAGATCGTGAAAGTAGTAACCGCCGCAGGAACTCTGCTCGGGCATTCCCGGCAACTGCATCGGGTTGTAGAACATCGCCCGCACCCGCGCGGTGTCGCTCGACCATCTCCCGAGTCGGTTCCCTCCCGCCCTCCGGAGAAGATCTTGGCTTCGACGTTGGTGATGTAGTGCATGGTCCACGGGACCGCACCGAACGTCTTGCCGAACATTTCGACGATCTCGTCAAGCGAGCCCACCGGGATTCCGGTCGACGAGTAGTCGATGACGGCGTCGTCGGTGAACACCGTGCGGTACAGCTCCCAGTCCTTGGTGTCGACGGCGCGCGCGTACCTGTTGAGCAGCGCGGTGATCTCCTCCGTGTCACTCATTCCGGCATGCCGATGGTCTTGGCTTCCAGGTACTCCTTGTAGCCCTCTTCGCCGTTGCGGTAGCCCAGCCCGCTCTGCTTGGTGCCGCCGAACGGGCTGGTGATGCCGAAGTGGCTCTTGCCGTTGATCGTGACGTTGCCGGTGCGCATCCGCGTGGCGACCTCGAACGCCCGGTCGACGTCGCCGCCGCTGACCTCTCCGGAGAGTCCGTAGATGGAGTTGTTGGCGATCGCGATGGCCTCGTCGTCGGTGTCGTAGGGGGTGACGGTCAGCACCGGGCCGAAGATCTCCTCCTGGGCGACCTGAGTGTCGGGGTCGACGTCGGCCAGCAGCGTCGGCTGGACGTAGTAGCCGGTCGGCAGGTTCTCCGGGATGCCGCCGCCGGTGACCAGGCGGGCGCCGGAGTCGACGCCGCTCGTGATCAACCCAAGCACTTTCTGCCGCTGGGTCTCGCTGATCTGCGGGCCCTGCATGTTGCCCGGTGTCCATGGATCACCGACGGGGAAGCCTTCCATCATGATCTTGAGGATCTCGATGCCTTCGTCATAGCGGCTGCGGGGCAACAAGATCCGACTGGGCAGGATGCACGACTGACCCGACATCACGCACGCCATCATCGCCGCCAACGGCAACGCGGAGTTGAAGTCGGCGTCGTCGAGCACGATGTGGGCCGACTTGCCGCCCAGCTCCAGCAGCGTCTTCTTCACCGTCGCCGCGCCCGCGGCCAGGACCGCCCGCCCCGTGGCGGTCGACCCGGTGAACGTGATCATGTCCACCCGCGGGTCGGCCGACAGCGCGGCGCCGACCTCGTTGGCGTTGGAGACCACGACGTTGAACACCCCGGCCGGGATGTCGGTCTCCTCGGCGACGATGCGACCGTACTCGCTGCCCGACCACGGGGTCAGCTGAGCGGGCTTGAGCACCACGGTGTTGCCGGCCATCAAGGCGGGCACGGTCTCGGCGACGTTGAGGTAGAACGGCACGTTCCACGGCGTGATCGCCCCGACCACGCCGACGGCTTCGTAGTGGATCTTGCGGCGCGCGGGCCCCATCTGGGTGGGGTGCACACCGGTGTCGACGAGGTAGTCGAAGTTCTTTCCGTGCTCGGCCCAGTGCTTGACCTCTTCGATCGGGCTCTCGATCTGGGAGCCGGACACCGAGACCGGACAGCCGACCTCGGTAATCAAGATCCGGCGCAGCCGCTCCTTGTTGCGCTCCAGTGCCTCATGCAGCTGCGTCAGGCAGTGGTAGCGGAAGTCGAGGTCTCGCGACCAGTCGGTCTCGTCGAACGCGCCGCGTGCGGCGCCCACCGCACGCGCCATGTCCGCCACCGTCCCGTCGGTGGCCTGACCGGCGACCTGTTCGCTGGCCGGGTGGATCACGTCGAATGTCGCGCCACTGTCGGTGAGCTGCAGTTCGCCGTCGATGAGCATGCGCTGCTCGCCGGCCAGCACACCGGTGTCGTTCTGCACGGTTGTCATTTCGGCTCACTCCTGTTCGTCGTAGGGCTGTCGGGTAGTTCGGGTAGGGATGCGCTGCCAGCGGGCGGGGCGAGGCGCCACGTGTCGAAGGCCATCGCCAACATCGCGTAGGTGCCGACGACGAAGATGAGTTCCATCGCCTGGTGCGTGCCGAGTTCCTCGGTGAGGCGTTGCCACGTCTCGGCGTCGGCGCGGCCATGCGTCAGCAGTTCGTCGGTGGCGTCGAGCACCAACCGGTCGGTCCCCTCGAATGCGCGTTGCCCTCGGCGAGCCGGTCGATGTCGTCTTCGACACACCCCCTTCGGTGGCGACCTTGACATGCTCGCCCCAGAAGAACGCGGAGCGGCGGGTCTGCGCGACGCGCAGGATCGCCAATTCGCGTAATCGCACGGGTAATTCGCCGCGCTGCAGCAGCCAACCGTTGAAGGTGAGGAACCGGCGGGCCATCTTCGGGTGGCGTGCGAGTAGGCCGATGATGTCGAACTTGAGCGGGTCGGCGGCATGGCCGGAACCGGCCCGCGGCACCTTCTCTCCCGGCAGTCCCAGTAGCGCGCCGAAGGCGGAGTACTCGTCGTCTCCCCACTCGTCGGCCGTCAGCGGTGCGAGCAGCGGCGGTGTGTCGCTCGGCACCTGTCATGTGCGGCGCCCTCCGTTGACGGGGATGACTTGGCCGGTGATGTAGGAGGATTCGTCCTGGCACAGGAAGATGGCCGCGTTGGCGATGTCCTCGGGTCGGCCCGCCCGCCGCACCGGTGTGATCTTCGGCGAAATGCTCCAGCGACGCGGTGAATCGGCCTTCCTCGATCGCCTTCTCGAGCATCGGGGTGACCACCATTCCCGGGGGAATCGTGTTGACCGTGATGCCTTTTGGACCGAGTTCCAGGGCCAGGCTCTTGGTGAACCCGATCAACCCGGCCTTGGAGCTGACATAGGCCGCCATCCGGGACTGCCCGCCCTGCGCGCTCGACGACGAGATGTTGACGATGCGGCCCCATTGTGCGTCGAGCATGTCGGGCAGCACCGCCTGTGTGCAGATGAACGGTCCGCGCAGATTGACTGCCATCACGCGGTCCCACTGCTCGTCGGTGATCTCGGCGAACTTGCCGAACTGCTCGATGCCGGCGTTGTTGACCAGGATCAGCACCGGGCCGAGGTCGGCCCGCACCTGCGCGACGGCGGCTTCGACCGCACCGCGGTCGGAGACGTCGACGACGTAGCCGGCGACCTTCGCGCCCTCGCGGCGCAACCGGTCGACCTGCGTGTCGATCTCGTCGGCGTCGATGTCGAAGATCGCGACCTTGGTACCGCGGGCGGCAAGCGCCTCGGTGATCGCCAAGCCGAGACCCATGGCGCCGCCGGTGACGATCGCGGTGGTGTCCTCGAACGGCATCAGTCCTCCGAATCCGATGTGCAGCCGGGTGAGCCCGCGCAGGATGAACGTCGGCAGATAGGAGTAGCGGCGGTCGTCGGCTGGGCCGTGCTTCTCCTCGTCGATCCAGATGTCGGCGGTCCGATCCAGTAGCCGCTCGAGGCTGACTTTCGCCTCGGCGCGTGCCAGCGGGGAGCCCGGGCACGCGTGCGGTCCCCGGCCGAACGCGATGTGCTGCGCGCGTTTGAACGTCCGATGTCGAAGGTGTCGGGCTCGGTGAACCGGCGTGGGTCACGGTTGACCGCGGCGTTGATCAGCATCACCGTGGTACCCGCGGGCAGGTCGACTCCGCCGACGGTGACGGGCACTTGGACAGCCGGAAGTCGCCCCGGACCGGGCTCTCGAAGCGCAGCGCCTCCTCGACGAAGTTGGGGATCAGATCCCGGTCGGCGCGCAGCTTCGCTTGCAGCTCCGGATCTTCGGCGATCAGCATCACCGCGGTGCTCAGCAGTCGGACCGTCGTCTCCTGTCCGGCGGCGAACAGGTTGGCCGCCACGCGGACCGCGTCGATGACCGGCGGGGTGCTGCCGTCCGGGAACGCCGCGGAAGCGAGGCCGGTCAGCACGTCGTCGCGCGGGTTCTCCCGGCGTTCGGTGATGTACTCGGTGAACTTGCCGTAGAGGTACTCCAGAGGCGAGTGGTGCATCGCGTCGCCCTCGCTGCTGCCGATGGTGCCGGTCTCGGTCAGCAGCTCACCGCTGAAGTCGTCGTGGTCGGACTCGGGCACGCCGAGCAGATCGGCGATGACGAGCATCGCGAACGGATTGCCGAAGTCGGCGACGAACTCGCAGCGTTCTCCGGCCAGCGCCTCGTCGAACTGACGATCGGCGAGGCGTCCACATGAAGTCCTCGTTCTCCTTGAGCCGTTTCGGCGTGATCATCTTCGACAGCAGCGCCCGGTGATCGGTGTGTACCGGCGGATCCAGGGTCGGCAGTTGATCGTTGAACGGCAGTTTGTCGCGGTGCTTGGCGATCAGTTCGGAGACGTCGTCGCCCTCGAGGGGAACGGGAAAACCCGGGAACGGTCCGGTGACGGACGTGCACGACGAGAAGCGCTCGCTGTCGTTGTAGACCGCGACGGCTTCGTCGTAGCCCGTGATCATCACGACGTCGTGATGGGGCTCGCGACGCACCGGGCACTCGTTGCGCACCGCGGCCAAGTACTCATACGGGTCGTGCAGCAGCCTGTCGTCGGTGAAGAAGTCGATCGCGTCGATGTCGGTCGACAGTTGCTCGGTCACTCCGCGCCTTCCGCACCGTCGAGGTTCGGTAGGGCGCCGTCGGGCAGTTGCATCTGCAGGTAGACGCCGACGAACGTAATCTTGTTGTCCGCGTTGAATTCATAGACGGAGACCGAGCTGACGACGCTGCTGAAGTCGCCGATCTGGCTGCGTTCCTCGAGCTCGAGAAATACCGCCTCGGGCGTCTCGGTGATGCGCTTGAACGAGCAGTCCCATTCCGAGGACATCGCCCAGCCGGTCAGGAATTCGGTGTATGCCTGCCATTTCATCACGTCCTTGAAAGGGCCGATGCGGACGAACTCGTCGACCGCGATCAGCTCGGCCAGCGGACCCCAGCTGTCGACCGAGAACCCTGGCTCCTTCGCGGCTTTCACCAGACGCTTGGTGGTCTGGCTGTACTCGAGTACCGCGCGCGACCGTCCGGTTGTCTCGCCGATGACATCGTCGACGGTCCTCACACCGTCACCCCCGCGGCGGCGAGGGTGCGCTCGAGGGCTTCGACGTATTCGCCGGTGCCGTGGAATGGGCCGTGCCGACCGATGGCGACGTCGAGGAAGGCGTTGTACTCGTCGTTGACGTGGGTTTCCCAGCGGGTGAGCTCACCCGCGTCGTTGGTATCGACGAATCCGTAGGAGTAGAAGCCCATCTTGACGCCGTCGGTCGTGTGGCCCTCCCACCGGGTTTTCATCACGAAGCCGTTGTCGGCGGGCCAGTACTTGAAGTCGGCGGGCTTCCAGTCGGGGAAGCTCAGCGAGTACGCCTTGGCCTCCATCGTCGATGCCTTCGCAGTGTCGGCAGGGAATTCGCTGAACGGGAAGACTTGATCACCGGTGAAGTACGGCGATACGTACACGCCGTCATCGGCGAACTTCCACGCGTCGGCGAAGGCTTCGCCGTCCTGTACACCTTGGCGCAGGTAGGCGTCGCGGTACGCTTCGGCCATGCGGACGTGATGAGCGATGCGTTCTTCGAGGGTCAATTGTGCCTTCTCTCAATCGAAGTGGGGATGCTGGGCCTGGTCAGGGATGCGCGGCGGTAGCCAGGTAGCGATCGATCACGGAGTGGAAGTGCGCGATGACGACTTCCTCCTTGACCAGCGACATGTGGTCGAGGCGATCGTTGCGCAGGCCGAGCTGCTGGCGCGGCATCTGCACGTAGTCCTGATGCAGTGCCTCGAAGTACTTGTAGCTCCCCGGCTCGTCCACCACGATCGGCTCGGCCCGCACGGCGTCGCGGAACTCTTCGGGCAGAAACATGTAGCTGGCCACGTGCCAGATGCACCGGTTGGGATCACCGTTTGGGTGGGGGGCTGCCATGACGACGTGACATTCGCCGGCGCGCACCGTCATGAAGTAGTTGGGGAACAGCACCCAGCCCTGGTTGTCGACCATTTGGCCGTCGGTCAGACCGCTGACGTCGAGCCCCATGCCGGTCAGAACCTCACGGGTAGCTTGTTGCAACAGTGCACGAGCGGTGATGCCGTCCGGGAATTCCACTTCCCCGTCCTTGCCCTGGTAGGGCGCGACGAGTTCCTGGAACCGAGGGATCACCGCGACCGTGCCGGGGAACGTCTCGGGCAGCGCCATGATCCCGTCGACCTGCTTCTGGGCACCGGCTCCCGCCACCTCGAACGGAGCCATTGCGACACTGTGGTTTTCGAAGAACTGGTACCGCGCGGTCTTTGGATCGATGTTCAGTACCGCCAGCAGCTGGGGATGGATGCCGTTGATGTGGTAGCCCTCTTCGAAGGCGTCCATGACGACCTTCCAATTGCAGTCGATGGGCTCCTGCACATCCATCACCGTGGTGAACTGTTCGATGTTGTAAGGCTCGAGCAGGCGGTACACGTCCTCGCCCAGGTACTCGTGCAGCGGCCGGGCGTGGGGGTCGGGGTTGAGGAAGATGAATCCGGCGAACGTGTCGACGGGCACCTCGAGCAGAGAGTTCTCAGCCTTGTCTACTTGACCGGCGAGGTCTTCGCGCAACACACCGCGCAGCTTGCCCTCCAGATCGTAGGACCAGAGGTGGTACTGGCACAGGAAACCACGCTTCGCGTTCCCAGTCTCGTTGATGCACAGTGCGTTCCCGCGGTGTCTGCAGGCGTTGACGAAGCCGCGAAGCTTCGCGTCCTTGCCTCGGACGATGACGAAGGATTGGTCTTGAATGTCGTACTTCTTCCAGTCGCCGGGCTTCGGCAGATCTTCGGCACGGCCGACGATCTGCCACACCCGCATCCAGATCGCTTCCCGTTCGCGCTGCGCGTAGTCGCGCGAGGTGTAGCGGTCCGTCGGAATCGTCATGTTGAACGTCCCCGGCTGGATGTCGTCCAGACCGAGGCCCAACCCAGAGCCGGGGTCCAGCCAATCACCGGGTCGCGTAGCTGGCATCAATGGAGTCCTCCTCAGACGGTGGCGAGTACGGCCGCAGGCTTTGCGTCCCGGACGAGGGCCGGCCGGAGAGCCCTCACCGTGCTCTCGTGCGGCATGCGCAGGCGCGCTGCGTGTGACCGGCCTCACGATATACATGAATGTATCGTCGATACAAGTGTGTATATAGTGGTCGGCGTCACACTCGATGCATCAGACGGGAGTCGGACGTGGGCTATGAACTCGACGTCGTCACCGCCAGCGTTGCCGAGGCGGTTCGCCACGTAGGCGGGCTGATGTTCGACCGCAGCGCCGCGGGGTGGCGGGTCACAGTGGTTACCGTCGACACGGCCCACCGTCAGGCGCTGACCATTCTCGGTACTCGCGCTCGGGCCCCGGGACAACGCGACGATGCGCTGACCAACTCGAGTCGAACTGTCCGCAGCCTCGTCGTGCCGGTCGATCAATTCACCCTGGACCCACAATCCCTCGCAGTGGATGACGCGGAGCTCGAGTCACCTGCGGAAATCTTGATTTGGGGCCAGCACGTCAACAGTGAATTGCCCGGCCTGTTGCATCCCGTACGGCACGAACTCAGCGCGGCGGCGAGGGCCTTCAAGGCAAAAGCGTTGCGGTGCACCGGCCTCGACCCACGCGTCGATACGTATGAGGAGTTCTGGGCGGCCAAGATCCTCAACCCCGCTCCCTTTGGTCACCTCCTGCCCAACCCGCGAAGGCCGCACGATTTCGGCGCGTCCGAGATGACCGTTGACAACCGCGCTCGATCGCCATCACTGGTGGGAGGATTTCCCCGTGGCTGAACGTTGGAACAAAGAACGCCGTACCGAGCACACCCGCCAAATCTTGCTGGACGCTGCCGAGGAAGTCTTCGCCCGCAAGGGCTTGACCGGCGCAGCGCTCGAGGAGATAGCGGACGCCGCCGGGTTCACCCGCGGTGCGATCTACTCCCAGTTCGGAGACAAGGAGAAGCTGTTCCTGGCAGTCGTCGACCGCCAGCGTCAACGGTTTCTCGACGGGTTCGCCGAGGTCATGATGTCGTTTGATCGCCTCCGGGATGTCGACGTCGACGCATTCGCCGACCGCTGGCGCCAAATGAGCAGTGGGCCGGACCGAGCGGCGCTGGGATACGAGCTGACCTTGTTCTTGCTGCGCAACCCCGACGCTCGCGAACGCGTAGCCGCCCAACGGCGGGAAACGATCCGCGCTCTCGGTGAATTCATCGGCAAGAACGTCGCTCGCATCGGAGGCATCCTCAACATCGAGGCCGAGACGCTCGCTCGCGTGGTCCTGGCCGCCAACGACGGCATCACCCTCGACAGTCACCTCGATGGCCAAGATCTCTATCGCCCCTATCTGCAGCTGGTCATGTCAAGCATCGAGACCCCGCCATAGCCACCCCTCGGCTCCGTGCCGCCAAACTGAAGGACACCTTTGCCCATGAACGTCGACGACCTGATTTTGGTGAGCATTGACGACCATGTCGTGGAGCCGCCCGACATGTTCCTCAACCACGTACCCGCCAAGTACAAGGCGGAGGCGCCGGTCGTCGTCACCGACGACAAGGGTGTCGATCAGTGGATGTATCTGGGCAAGCCGCAGGGTGTGAGTGGGCTCAACGCGGTGGTGTCGTGGCCCCCGGAGGAGTGGGGCCGTGACCCCGCAGGCTTCGCCGAGATGCGCCCGGGGGTCTACGACGTTCACGAACGCGTCCGCGACATGAACCGCAACGGCATCCTCGCCTCGATGTGCTTCCCGACCTTCACCGGCTTCTCGGCCCGGCACCTGAATCAGTTCCGCGAGGACGTCACGCTGGTGATGGTGTCGGCCTACAACGATTGGCACATCGACGAATGGGCGGGCAGCTACCCGGACCGGTTCATTCCCATCGCCGTGCTGCCGACGTGGAACGTCGAGGCCATGTGCGCGGAGATTCGTCGGGTAGCCGCCAAGGGTTGCCGGGCGGTGACCATGCCCGAGCTTCCGCATCTCGAAGGGTTGCCGAGCTATCACGACGATGACTACTGGGGCCCGGTGTTCCGCACGCTCTCGGAGCAGAACGTGGTCATGTGTCTGCACATCGGCACGGGTTTCGGAGCGATCGACATGGCCCCCGACGCCCCGATCGACAACCTGTTCATCCTGGCCACCCAGGTCTCGGCGATGTGCGCGCAGGATCTGCTGTGGGGCCCTGCCATGCGCAACTACCCGGACCTGAAGTTCGCCTTCTCCGAAGGCGGAATCGGTTGGATCCCCTTCTATTTGGATCGCAGCGACCGGCACTACACCAACCAGAAGTGGCTGCGCCGCGACTTCGGCGACAAGTTGCCAAGCGACGTGTTCCGCGAGCACTCACTGGCCTGCTACGTCACCGACAAGACGTCGCTGAAGCTGCGCCACGAGATCGGCATCGACATCATCGCCTGGGAGTGCGACTACCCGCACTCGGACTGCTTCTGGCCCGACGCCCCAGAGAAGGTGCTCGCTGAACTCTGCGCCGCCGGTGCCGACGACTCCGATATCAACAAGATCACCTGGCAGAACTCGAGCCGGTTCTTCAGCTGGGATCCCTTCGCCCGCATACCGAAAGCCGAAGCCACGGTCAGTGCGCTTCGCGCCAAGGCCGCCGATGTCGACGTGTCGATCCGGCCGAGGGCCGAGTGGGCACGACGTTACGAACAGAAGCGACTCGCAAGGTCTACCGCCCGGTGACGCGATGCGATCGGGCCAAGGAGGAACCGCGGTGAAAGCTTTCAGTCGGTTCGAGCCGCTGTCAGGGTCACACGTTGTGCGCCACGACGGCAACGCATCACCGATCGACGAGGTCGTCTCCGCCGACCAAATAGGAGTACCAAGCAGTCCAAAGTGATCACGAGCCGCTCCTCATGCCGATTTGATCACCAGCTAATGAGAAATCTAGCGGGTCCAATAAGCGGTGCAGTGTGGGAGAAACGCGCGGTGCTGGAAGGGTCGCGCGGCTGCGTCCCACCTCCGACCCGGATCGCGTCGCTGGTGTCGTCGATCTTGTAACCATTGCAGTCAACACCTAGTCGAGGCGGGCGATGGCAGCCAACGCGTACTGGTCTGCGCGCCCGTCCATCTGCTCGCCCATGAGCTGTTCAGGAGCCGCGTAAGCGACGGTGCCAACCGTCATGTTCGTCGTTGTGCGGTTAATACACCATTACCGCTCTAACGGGGAAGGCACAGCCCACCATGACCACCGCCGACACCGCCGACCGGCAGGCGGGGTCCCGGTGGCCCAATACCTTTTCCGGACTAACGCACGCATTTAAGCGCAGGCAGACCAGTTGTCGCAGAGGGTCGAGCATCGCTCATCGCCATACCTCCTGAAACCGTGCACTAGCGGAAGTGAATCGCGTCGCTGCCCCAAGCGGCCCGGATGTGCTTGTCGATGTCGTACACGATTTTGTCGTACCTGTCGATGATCAGGCAGGCCCGGTCCGTCTCCTGGTAGGGCGTCCAGTCCGGTTCGCCCGGTAAGCCCGTGGGCTTGGCTTGGGTCGCGAAGTTGACCCACCTCGCCCTGATTCGCTTGGAGACCGCCTTGGCGGCTTTCGCACCACCGAGCTTCAGCGTGGGGTCTTTCGGTGCGCCGAGAGTGCCCCAGACATAAGGCAATTCCATGGCATGGGCGGCCCCGACCAGCAGCAGCTTCAACATTGGGGTGGACCAGTCGAACCGGTACAGATACACCGGTGCCACCTTGCTGTGACCTTCGGCGAACCACACCGAGGGCATCCGGAAACCCACGTCGCTGGCAATACTCAATCCCCTCGCCTTGCCGTGCACTCTCGAGTACGCCGAACCGAGTTGCTCCTCGGTGGGCAACTGCAGGTCGGGCTGCTCCGCGGCGATCTCGGTGAACATCGAGGTGATCGCGCGGGGGGTGATCGGCATCAGCGGTGAGCGCATCAGCCGGAACAGTGCCGCCTCGTCCCTGTTGGTGCCGATGATCAACGGCACTTGGTGCGAGCGACCTTCCCGCGCCACCTTCACCGGGTAGTGGGGCAGCAACTCGCCGTCGACGATCGGGACGAAAGCCAAGGTACCCGGGTTGCGCACCGGAACGTCGTTGAAGACCCGCTGGGACGCGGAGACCAGCGCGGATGTCGGAAGCTCACGCAGACGATTCACCTCGGACGGCCCGATCGCGAGCAGCTCGAGGATCCGTTCGGCGACTCGTTGAGCGCGTCCACGGTCATACACCGACGTGGCCGGTGAGCTCTGGGCGATCGCCCCGACGAACAGTCCCTTGGCCGACGGTGTGGCGAGCAGGGTGGTGACGATGCCTGCGCCGGCGGATTCCCCGAACAGGGTGACCCGGTTGGGATCCCCACCGAACGCCGCGATGTTGTCACGCACCCAGTGCAGGGCAGCGAGCGCGTCGCGCAGGCCGATGTTGGAGTCGAAACGCCGGCCGGGTCCGTTGAACGACGACAGGTCGAGGAAGCCGAGCGCGCCGAGTCGGTAATTGAGCGTCACGACGACGGCGTCGCCGCCGGCGGCCAGCCGCCGACCGTTATACAGCGGCTGGCTGGCCGACCCCAGGATGTAGGCACCGCCGTGCAACCAGACCATCACCGGTTTTGCGTCGCCCGGCTCGGTGCCGGACGGTGCCCAGATGTTGAGGGTCAGGCAATCCTCGCCCTGTTCCGCACCCAGGTCGATCGGTATGTTGGGCAGCCCCGGTTGCGGACACGCCGTGCCGAACTTCGTGGCATCGGCGACCTCGGTCCACCGCTCGGGCGGCTCCGGGGCGCGAAACCGCAGGTCACCGAGCGGCGGCGCGGCGTAACGAATACCCTTCCACTTCTTTAGCCGGCCGTCGTCGATGCCGCGCACCGGGCCATGGGTCGTGTCGACCACAGGGTTGTCGATCTTCATCCGGCTCGCATGTTCCCTTCGATGCCGCTGCTCAGATTACCCACCCCTGCTGGCCGTCAACGCACCACGAGCTTGACCAGGCGGTCAGCCACGGGCCTGGGCAGAATATCCATGATTCTGCTCTGCATACCGCCGTTGACCAGGTATCGGGGTTTGGGGTGCCTACTGGTGACCGCGCGATACACCGCGCGCGCCAGGATCTCGGGGTCCTTCGCGTTCTTCTCTTCACGGGCACTCGTCCGTTCGGTGAACGCGACGATCGGCTCGAACGGTGAACCCGGCGCGACGGAGGCGGCGAGGCGCTCGGGGATGTGTTGGGCCATCCGGCTCCGGAACGGACCGGGTTCGATCACGATCACCGGGACACCGAGGAACATCAACTCTTGGCGCAGCGCATCCGAATAGGCCTCGATTGCGTGTTTGCTCATCGCGTACGGGCCGGCGGTGATGCCCGCCCGGTACCGGCCGGATTCCGAGCTGATGTTGACGATGCGCCCGCACCCGGCCCGCACCAACTCGAACATGGCCCGGTTGACACGGTGTGTGCCAAGGACGTTCACATCCAGAATCCGTCGCAGCCGTTCCTCGGACACCTCCATCAACGGGCCCAGCTCGAGCACACCCGCGTAGTTGATGACGGCGCCCAGCCCGTCGGTGTGCTCGGCGACCTCCCGCGCCGCAGCTGCACAGCTCTCCGAATCGGTGACATCGAGGGTGATGGGAATCATGCGCGGCGCCGCCGGCGGCGGGACTCGGGCGGCCGCGAAGACCTCCCACCCGTGCCCGGCGAACTCCTCAGCGGTGGCAGCACCCAGACCACCGGTGGCGCCCGTGATGAACACCGTGCGCCTCATGGCGCCGGCCCCGGGCCCTCTCACGTCATGCCCGACTCGCCCCGCACCCCACGGGGTGAGCGGTTCTCGACGATCCATTCCGTGGTGAAACGCAGAATGTCGCAGATCCCGTCGGCGAGCCGACTACCCATGAAGCTCTCGACCTTGCCGCCGACGAACGGGAGCTTCACCTCCACGGTCGCGGTGTAGGTCAGCTGCGACCCATGGCGGACCGGCACGACCACAGCCGCGCCCAGCGCCGATATCGGTGTTCCGGGCACCGCGACGCTGATCCGTCCGCGCACCCGGCCGCCGTCGATTCGACTCCACGTCTCCGTATGGACCATGCGCAGATCACCGCCACCAAGCTGGCCGACGAACTTGGGCAGCCCGTCTCGGACGAGGCCGAACGTCGCGGTCACGACCACGGTGCCGGCGTCGTCGACACCCAATGAGTCCAGCGTCGCGGTGCCGGTGCGGGCGCCGAATATCTCTAGCCTCGCCGCCCAGTACTCGCCGTCACCGAACGCCGAGTGAACCTGGTCGACACTCGCCGCAGAGTCGGCCGACAACTCGAATGAGCGTGGCATGGCTGCGAAGACTACGTTGTCGCGTAACGACACCGGGGTCTTTTCGCAAGTCGACGATGATCCTGCCGGGCCCGACTATTGTGATCGGACTCCCACCGGAGCGAGGAGTCTGAGACATGGAGCCGATGAGTCCGTTCGACGCGGCGATGGTCGCCGTCGAGCCGATCAGCCAGCCACAGCATGTGGCGGGTGTGCTGATCCTGTCGCCGCCCGACGACGCGGGCCCGGATTATCTCGACGACCTGTATCGGAAGGCGCTGGCCGGCACCGACCCGATCGACCCGCGGCTTCGCCGATACCCCCATCGCGGCGTCGACACCGGCGGGATCTGGGTCTGGCGTGATGACGACAACCTCGACATCACCCATCATTTCCACCGCAGGACGCTGCCGCCGGACGCCGACCGGGACGACTTCTGGCGACTCGTCAGTGAGATCTACGCCGAGCGCCTCGACCGCTCCCGCCCGATGTGGGCGATGTATCTGATCGACGGTCTCGCCGACGGGCGCTTCGCCTTCGTCACCAAGGTGCATCACGCGGTGATGGACGGCGTCGCGGGTTTCCACTTCATCAGCGACGCGCTGAGCCCGGACCCGGCCCGCCGGTCCATGCCGCACATCTACGGCGACCAGCGCGGGGAACCCACCAGGGAGACCACGTCGGCACGCAGGCGGTCGCCGAATCCGTTCACGGTGCTGCGGTCGCTGGTGAACGCGACCGCCTCGGGCGCCGAGTTGGTCGAGAAGGTGGTCACCGGCGAGGTGTCCAACGTGGTCGCCAGCCTCACCACCGACACCACCATGCCGCACGTCGGAGCTCCCTACACCCGGTTCAACAGTCGCGCCGGAGACGAGCGGGCCATTGCGGCGGGAAGTTGGTCGAGGAACCGGATCCATGCGGTGCAGGAGAAGGCCGGAGTCACCGGTAACGACGTCGTCGTTGCGACGATCGGCGGGGTATTGCGTAGCTGGCTGCTCGACCACGGGGAACTCCCCGAACGATCGTTGGTGTCGCTGTGCCCCATCACCGTGCGCGGCCACGAGCGTGGCCCGGATGGCGAGCAAGGCAACAACTTCGGTGTCTGGCTGTGTCCGCTGGGCACCGACCTCGACGACCCGGCTCAACGGCTGGACCTGATCCACCGATCCATGTCGGAAGGGAAACGGCGGGTGGCCGACCGTGGGTCGGCGGCATCGCTACTGCTCCTCATACCGACCCAGGCGACAACGGTGCTCTCACCACGGCTGCCGATTCCGAAGATCCGGACCGGATACAACGTCCCGATCACGAACGTTCCCGGACCGCGAACAGAGATGTATTGGAACGGTGCGCATGTCGACGAGATCTACCCGGTGGCGATGATCTACGACGGGCTGGCACTGACCGTGACGGTGTGCTCGTACGCCGACCACATCAGTCTCACGTACCTGGCCGGCCGAGAGGTGGTGCCCGACATCGGCGAGTTGACGGACCTCACCGAGCGGTCCCTCGCCGAACTAGAAGCAGCAGTGGGATTGGTTTGATCGGTCATGCGACCTAACGCAGTCGACCCTCGATGACGGTGGCGGCCACCATCGCCGCGTCGAGACGGGCGAGCACCTCCGCGGGCGACTTCGTGTCCCGCCAGTGTCCCAAGACAGGCGCGAACAGACTGGACAGGACGACAAAGATCGGATTAACGGCACGCCCTGACCTGGACGTATTGGACGCAATAGGACAGTAGTCCACACTGTCCGGTTCCCTGGGGGTCAAGTGGTCGCAGGTTCAAATCCTGTCAGCCCGACACAGGTCAGAAGCCATTTTCGGACTAAACTGTGGTCCCTAATAGGACCGCGTACGCCAACCGGATTCGGCACTAGCCGGGCGTTCCCGCGGACCTGCTAACCGACATTCCCGCGGACCTGCTAACCGAAAGGAAGTCAAATGCACGACTACACAATTACTTTCTTTTCGACCCTCCGTCAGGAGGACGATGGCCTGGTCCACGTCCGGGTACAGGTCGAGCTCCCTGTGCATCCGAGTTATCTCACTGATGCTGCTTCCGGTCAGACGCTCGCCAAGGATGTCGGCCTGGACGTCACCGCCAAATTAATGGAGAAGTTCGAGCAGCTGGCGGCTGGACCAGAAACCACACCTTAGGACCGACGTTTAGAAGCGAGGTCTCATTGGGAATTCACAGCCCGAGCCGTCCCGCGAGGCCGTCGACCGCCGCGCGTGCCGTGTCGTCGCTGGTGTGACCGTAGACGACGCCGGTGATCGCGATCGACGAATGCCCGAGCAGATCGGCCACCGCCTTGATGTGCACGCCTGACTCGAGCCAGTCCACCGCGGCAGAGTGGCGCAGCGTATGTACGCCGACGCCCTCGACGCCGGCCGCCTTGGCGGCGACCTCGATGACGCGAAGCAGATTGCGCGGGTCGACCGGGCCGCCGAGCTCGGTGGTGAATACCAGACCCGAGTGGGTCCACTGATCCCCGGCGCGCAGCCGCTCGGCGTTCTGCTCAGTCCGGTGCTTACGCAGCATCGCAACGAGGGCGGGAGGCATCGGCACCGTGCGCCGAGAGCGAGCCGTCTTCGGCTCGGTGATCGTCAGCGCATGATGCACCCGAGCGATGGTCGCCGCGACCTTGAGCGTTCCGGCGTCGAGGTCGACGCGATCCCAGCGCAGCGCCAACGCTTCGCCCTTGCGGAGACCCGTCGACGCGATCAGCTCCAGCGCAGGGTGGTAGCGCGACGCCTCAGCAGCCCTCAGGACCACGGCAACGTCGTGAGCGTCCAAGTTGCCTCGCCTCGGCGCGTTCGACACCCGGGCGTTTCACCAGCGCCGCGGGATTGCGGGCGAGCAACCCGCCACGCACCGCGCCGAGCCCCGCGCGCAGCACGGTGTAGGTCTGCCGGATTGTCGAGTCGGCCAACGCTCGCACGGAAACTGTGATTTGACAGGGGCGCTAATTAGGGATCAGCCCGCCACCAGGGGAGCGGGTGGCGGGACGACGATCTATTCTGACGGTCACGAGGCTAGTTCATGGGTTAGGGCATTTTGGCGGAAGTCGGTCGAGCTTGATTAGGCGGCCAGAAGAATCCCGGAACGCAGCGCGATAATTCGATCCCGAAGTGCTTCGCCGAGGCGGTCGAGGGTGACGACTGTGGCTTCCGTCGCCGGAATGAGTCGACGCAGGTCGTCGGCTCGTGCCCTGTTCCCGGCGGCGATGAGTTTGTGAATGGTCACGTAGAGCTTGGCGCGGGCCATCTCGCCCTCGAGCCGATAGCGACAAAGCAGCTCGAGAAGGTAGGCGGCCTGCATCAGGTCCGCCTCCCAACAACGGGACGTCGAACCGTTCTCAATGAGGGACCCGTCCACCGTCATCGACGGTAGTCCTGATCGCGACTCTGCGGCGATCAGCGGGGCAGCGCTAGGTTCTTAACGCCGGGGTTGCCCCAACCGACCACCTTGCACGGCGCCAAGCCGCAACCCGAACCCATAGCTCAGTGTTGCGGCCGGTGTGCCTGCAGATGGGGATTTCAAACCTTCGGCCTTGGATGGTTGGGCACCGCGTTGCTGTTTCGCCGGGACACGGGCGCCGACATTTCCCCGCATAGCAGTCGGCCCGCCACCCGGGGGGATCTGGATGGCGGGCCGTACGCCAACTCGTACGCCAACCAGCGGGAAATCGGGAGTGTTTGTGGATGTTCGCCGATGTTCACGAAACGCCTTGACCTGCATTAACCGGATACTGGCGGACGCCGACGAACCCTGTTCGCATATTGGGGGTCAAGTGGTCGCAGGTTCAAATCCTGTCAGCCCGACTCAGCATTGCCCCAGGTCAAAGGCCACAATGGTGAACCGCGGCAGACCCCGATGGGTATCCATTGGGGTATGTACCGCAACCGGTACAGCTTCCTAGCGCCTAGCCGTTGCAGCGCCGAGAAGGTGGCCCGGGCGTCGCTGACTTCCTCCTCGGCGGCCCCGGGCACACCCACTGCGGAGGTGGTGTGAGGTTAGCGTTCGGCACGTTGCCTTCAGGTGTCTGACCAGCCAAACCACTCGGGCGGCTCCTCATCCCACATACTTGCTGTTTCGCGGATGCGGTCGGCGACAGCGTCAACGGACGCTCGAGCGCTGTCGCCGGAACCGCCGCCTTCTTGTGGAATCGGGAAGATGAATCGGCCGCTCTTTCCCCATTGCCAGACCGCTGAGAAGTCTTCGCGGCTGAGGGGCCGAAAGATGACTTCGGTTCGTGCATCGTTGAGCACGACTTCGAGCCACGTTTCGTACTCGATCCGATTGCCGGTCATCAGGTGCGGCTCATTGTTGACGTGCACCTGCCCTGCTTCACCAAGAGTCGTGCGGAGAGCCTTTGCGAGCGGCTGCAACAGTTCCTGTTCAAATTCGTCTGCTTGGTCTTTTTTCATTCCCGCTCCTTGGTCGGCGGTTGCGCTCAGGGGTCATCTGGCTTGGCGAGCTTCGCTGCGCGTTCGTCGAGGTCGGCTTGTCGCTGCGCGGCATCTGTAGCTTTATGCTCTGCGGTGCCGAGCCGCCGAGTCCCCAGGCAATACCTCGGCCTCGTAGTTGGCGTTTGCCTACTCCAGGGCTATGGTCGATCACTTTCACGACGCGCTCCAGGTCCTCCGAGGCGGCGAATGAGGTGATCCCATCGCGGTCAACCCCCGAGTAGTTGTACACGGCGTAAACCCCGAACTCCTTGACCTTCTTATTCTTATTGAAGTAGCCCTGCCAGCCCTCAGGCTTTCGCGGGGCAGGATTCACTTCAATTTGGATCTCGTTCGGCTGCCACGTCACCTTCACGTTGGGCGTGCCGACCCGCGCGATTCTT
>CAWBAL010000040.1:0-176600 GCA_963786695.1 uncultured Actinomycetota bacterium | reverse complement strand
TCCTCGGGTTTGTGTGGGCGCCATTTCTGCTGTTCAGCATGGGATGTGGTGTTGGCGACAGGGTTCGGCGTTTCGCCGATGAGATGAGTAACGCGCACGCGTAGGTCTTCTAGGTTTCGGGGTTACCACACCAACCTCAACCTGGAGGATCCCGTTCCGCGTGCGCGTTACAACTGCATTCAACCGTCTCCTGAGAATCCGTGGCGCATCGGTGTCTGCGGTGTCGATCACCGACACCGACGTCGAGGTAGTCCTGAGCCGTCGCACCCGCCGGCTGCACTGCCCATGCGGACAGGTCGTGACCGCCACCTACGACCGCTCCCGTCGCCGCTGGCGGCACCTAGATCTGGCCACTCACCGGCTGTGGCTGGTCTACGAGATCCGACGGTTACGCTGCCCGGACTGCGGGGTGCGCACCGAGCAGGTGCCCTGGGCCCGGCCCGGGGCACGACATACCCGCGACTTCGAAGACACCGTGCTGTGGCTGGCCGCCCGCACCGACCGCACCACGGTGGCCACGTTGCTGCGCTGCGCCTGGGAAACGGTGACCGCGATCATCGACCGCACCGTCGAGGAACTGCTCGACTCACGCCGGCTCGAACAGATCTACCGCATTGGTGTTGACGAGATCTGCTATCGCCACCCACACAAGTACCTGACCATCATCGGCGATCACGCCACCGGCACCGTCATCGACATCCAACCCGGTCGAGGCCTGGATTCCCTGGATGGCTTCTACGACCAGCTCACCGACGATCAACGCGCTGATATCGAGGCGGTGTCCATGGACGGAGCGACAGCCTTTCGCTCCGCCACCGAAACCGCGCTACCCCAGGCGGCGATCTGCTATGACCCCTTCCACATCATGCAGTGGACCAACCGCGCACTCGATGAGGTGTTCTCCGCGGCAGTAGCCACCAACCGAGACGACTTCAACATGTCCTCGGGCCAATGGCGCAAAGCCCGTACCGCACTGCGCACCGGCGCCGAACGCCTCAAACCCGACCGCCAAGAACTCCTCGACACCATCACCGCCCAGAACCACGACATCGGTGCAGCGTGGCGGCTCAAAGAACAACTGCGCCAACTATTCCGGATCAAACACCCCGCACGATCCCCGCGCTACCTACGCCGCTGGATCCAACGCGCCCGAGACAGCGGAATTCGCCCGTTCATCCACCTCGCCCGCCGCCTGGAACACCACTTCGACGGCATCATCAACACCATCAAACTCGGCATCACCAACGGACTGATCGAAGGCATCAACGCCAAAATCCGCCTTATCAACGCCCGCGGCTACGGACACCACACCGCCAAATCACTGACCTCAATGATCTACCTCATGCTCGGCGGAATCAGCCCCAAACTCCCCACACAAACCCGAGGAGCAGCACATACGTTCGAGTATGCCAGGACACCCTGACCGCGTTGACTCGCCTTAAATGCGCGCGAATGGGTGGTTCGTTGCCTCACTAAAAGTGCGCGCGTAGACGGCGCGCCTGCCTGATCGGTCAGCAATGATTTCGGTAGGCCCAGGTGATGGGGTTGACATTGGGTGAGCGCAGAGCAGTGACGCAGGCAGCGGCGATCCGCTACCAGCAGGCCACTAAGCGCGAGAAGAGTCGGATTCTCGACGCAGAAGAACTGGGCAGTGGTACGCACAGTGGTCGGCTACTACCGCTACGACACAGCATCAGAACTATTGCTACTCAACGAAATCTGGCGCCTGCAGTCGATGCTGACCAACTACTTCCACCCCCAGCAGAAACTGATATCCAAAGTCCGCACAGGAGCCAAGGTGTCCAGGAAACACGACACCGCCACTACCCCGTTTCACCGCGCGATCGATCACCCGAGCATGACTGTGGAACGCATCGTCGCGCTCAAGCGGACCCACTCGCTGATCAATCCGGCCGCCACCCAACGCCAGATTCGGGCGTTGACCGCCCAGCTCTTCACCCTGGCCACCAGCAAAGCCCCAGCCAGCACCCCGCTCCGTCACCAAACGCGCACACTCACGTGAGGCAACGAACACCCCAATCCGCGCATCTTGACGTGAGGCAACCCGCTGACAAATTTCGTCGACGCTAGAGCACCTTGGTCGCTAGCACCTTGGTCGCTAGAACGTTGAGAGTTGTCTTGAGTTTTCAGGCTGCCTTTGGCAGGAGGCGGGCCTGGTCGATGGTTTCTGTGATGTGAATGTCGATGGTGTGCAACGCTTTTCGTATCGGTGGTGGAGCTGGTGGCTGGTCGGCGGCGAGCAGTGGGCGCAGCACCCGGTCGTGGACCTTGGTGTAGAAGATCGCGAACCGCAGCCCGTCGTCGGTCAGCCGGTAGCGATTCCGGCCCGGGATTCGGGTGATGAGCCCGTTGACGCCGAAGCCGGGCCAGGTCGTAGCTGGCCTGGTTCATGGTGTAGTTCGCACCGCCGAGCAGTCCGGTCATCAAGGCGCGCAGGCTCTTGTTGGTGATGCCGGTGACGGCGAGCACGCTGGTGCACAGGGCGCCGGCCAGGGCCTGGACCCGAGGGTCGCCGAACCGTAAGGCCGGGGCCCTCCTGCCATCCTCGGTGAGGGTGGGCTGGGCGATCCGCTCAAAGGCTGGACTCGCCAGGACGCAGCCCTGGCCGACACGTTCAGTATCGAGCAGGGCGGTGTTGACCGCACGGGCGCGGGTCTGCAGCTCGTCGAGATGGACCAGGCGCCGCAGACAGCCCAGGTCGCCTGGGTCGTTGATCACGGTCTCGATCCGCAGCGCGCGCCCGTCCTTCAAGTACTGCTTGATCCGGGAGTGCCGGTAGAAGGCGTTGACGTTGACCTCGGTGCCGTAGGTGACGACCTTCGTCTTGAACTGCACCGGCCGCCGGGCGTCCCCGCCGCTGACCCGCGCCGGAAGATCAGCTCGATCACCTCCGGGCGGCCGATGTCGAGGTTGTCGGCGACCAGGGCCTCGAAGAACCCGCGGGCGTGGCGGGGTGCGTCGAACACCAGGGTGCGCGAGATCTCGACCTGGCGCATCGACAGCTCCCACCAGTAGCCGGCGGCGCGGTCGTGCTCGGTCAGCGGCAGCGGCAGGATCGACCACCAGCGTTCGGCGAACACCTGGATCGTGCCCGGGCCGAGCCGGTCGCAGATCGCCTGCAACCCAGCGGGATCGGTGCACGTGGCGAACCCGTTGGACAGCTCGGTGAACCCGATGCCGGCCTTGGTGGCCTGGCGCTTGGCCCACTCGTGGCCGTTGACCCAGATCTTCATCGGGTACGGGAAGTAGGCACAGACCTTGACAAACGCCGGCCCGAAGTCGTCGTCCCAGAGGTAGAAGTAGTAACAGGTGACTCGCCGGTCGGCCTTGGTGAACGAGAACCACACCGCCGTCACCGGCACCCTTCTTGGTCGCCAAGAACACCGGCGCGAACTCCTGCGCCACCCCGATCGCGGCCACCCCCGCCCGACCGGTCGCCGCCTGCCGCGGCCAGATACGGCCGCATCCGATCGATCTTGCGGTCGTCCTTGCCGAACCGCACCACCGGGATCTCGTTGTCGTCGGCGAAGCGGTCCACCGCCCTGCGGAACGCGGTGCCGATCTTCTCCATGATCGCCGGCGAGGGGATCGGATAGCCCAGATGCGCGGTCATAAACGACACCACCTGCCCGCCCACCTGCAGATTCGGCACATAGCCGTTCAGATAGATCCGATCCATGCACTCCAGATCCAGGCCCACATGCCCGTCGAGCACATCGTTCACCGTCACCATCGCAGCCATCACCCCAGCGTGACCGCAACCAACCCACTGCACCAGACCCCAGACTCGGTGGTCAGAGGCGAAGCCTCACTGGTGGTCCGTCTCAGTTTTGGTTGACTACTTGTTGGAGTTTGGTGCGTGCGCGTCGAACTTTGGCCAGGATCGATTCGGCGGTGGCCGTCCAGACGTAGGGCTTGGGATCGGCGTTGTGGGCGTTGAGGTATGACTCGATGCTGGCGATCAACTCGGGCACGCTGGCGAAGATTCCGCGGCGTAGGTTCTTGTCGGTCAGGTCACGGAACCAGCGTTCGACCTGGTTGAGCCATGACGATGAGGTCGGGGTGAAATGGAAGTGAAACCGCTTGTGCCGCTTCATCCATTTTTGGACTGCGGTGTGCTTGTGGGTGGCGTAGTTGTCCAGGATCAGATGAACCTGTAGCCCCTCGGGTACCTCGCGGTCGATTGTGTTGAGGAACTTGATGAACTCGGTGTGGCGGTGCCGGGGCAGGCACTGGCCGATCACCGTGCCGGTCAGCACGTCCAGGGCGGCGAACAGCGTGGTGGTGCCGTTGCGTTTGTAGTCATGGGTCATCGTGCCCGCCCGCCCCGGCACCATCGGCAGCGACGCCTGGGTGCGGTCCAGCGCCTGAATCTGGGACTTCTCGTCCATGCACAACACGATGGCCCGCTCGGGCGGATTCAGATACAACCCGACCACATCAATCAGTTTCTCCTCGAACAACGGATCGTTGGACACCTTGAAGGTGTCCACCCGATGCGGCGCCAACCCCAGATCCGACCAAATCCGCTGCACCGTCGCCGAACTGACCCCGACCCGCTTGGCCATCGTGCGACACGACCAATGCGTGGCACCTTCCGGAGTCGTCGTGGTAGTCAACTGCACGATCGCGGCGATCGTCTCCTCGGGAATCGAGGGCTTGCGGCCCCGACCCTCACGGATCTTCTCCAACCCGGCAAGCCCGTCCTCACTGAAACGCTGACGCCAGGCCCGCACCGTCACCGGTGTCACCCCGACTTCCTCGGCAATCCGGATGTTGGCTTCGCCATCAGCGGCCATCAGCAGCACTCTCGCGCGCAGTACCTGCTGATGCGCCGCCGTCCGCGACCGTTGCAGTGTCTCCAATGTCTCACGCTCGGCCGCCGTCATCGGCAAGGCCGCTGCCGGTGATGCACTCACCCTTACAGAATACCGAACATATAGCTAGTTATTTGTGTGACACACCACTAGATGGGGGTGACGACTATCCGCCACCCACCGCGAACCCGGGATACGGCCCGCCATTGACGTACTGCGACAGGCAAATCGCGCGCAACACCCGGCTGCCGACACTGCAGTTGAGAATCGCGGTCTGGTCCGGTGCCGCGCCCAGGATGTGGGGCGGGCGCGACGGAATGGCGCAGTTGTCGACGTAGGGGTTGAACGGGGCAATGCCGTTGTAGCAGGGGGCGGACGGCAGCGGACCGGGGGCGGCCGATGCCACCGGGGCACCCGCTAGGACGCAGGCGGCCAGCGCGGCGGCACCGAAGATCAGTGGGGCTGCTTTGCGAACCGTGGTCATTGTGGACCCCCTCGTCGATCACGCTCTACGTTGAGCGCACCCATAACGGTACTCCTCAGAACCGCATGAATAGTTGCCACGATCGTGACGGTGGGTGCGTGCGCGTCGTCAGGTCCTAGATGTGGCCCGGCATCCCCGGCATATCGGACATTCCGCCACCCATCGGCGGCTCCATCGGCATCGGCGGCGGACGGCGGCGGCGGCTGGGGAACATAGGGGCTGCCCACGCACGCGGCATCCGCGGGCATCTGCATGCACTGCGGATCTAGCGGGCCGGTCGGAACCGCCGGCGGTGGCGGGGCCGTCGGCGGCGCATACGGACTGCCCGCGCACTGCGGGACCCACGACATCGTCGCGCATTGGGGATCTTCCGGACCCGTGGGCATGCCAGGATCAGCCCCGGCGACGGGGGCGGCCGTCATGGCGAAAAAGACTGCGGCGACGGCAATCGTCTTCATTGCAACCATGGCCCATGGTCGCACGCCAACGGTTGGGGAACGCGTTGCTTGGCGAATCTCCGGATGCCGATGTGCTGCACCGAGGAACGAAAGGTTGCTACGGTCGCACTGCTCGCAGGCCGCCGTCAGGTTTGGGGAGCAGCCGATGGAACAAGCGCCGCTTGCCCTCTGGGGCCGCGCCGCCGCTGTCGTCGTGCTGGCATTGGCCGCATTCGACTTGGTAGTCCGGCACACCACGCCGTTGACCGCCGTGTGGCTGGCGGGCCTGGCCGTGGCGATACTGGTGCAGTCGGGGCGCCCCGTCTCGACTCCACACGTGGCTTGGACGCGGTGTGGCCGCCGCGATGGGTGTGCTCGCCGCCGGCGTGCTGGTCGAGTATCTGGCCGGCAAGTCCTTCGGCCCGCCCCCGCGCACGGCGGCGTCGGTCCTGTACCTCTCCGGAGCCGTCCTGTTGATGCGAGTCGATCGCCGGCGCACCGGATTGTTCTGGGGCATATTCCTTTTGGCAGCAGTGGCCACTCCGCTGGCCACCGTCATGGGCCACATGTTCAAGGCCGTGTCGGATGTGATTCTCACCGAGTCCACCGGTCAGAGGATCTCGACGGCCATCGGCGTGCTGCTGCTCGTCGCGGCCACCGTGCTGGCTCGCCCCGATCGCAATCCACTTGCCTGGCTGCTGACCCGGCCCGACCGCTGGGCCCTGCTCCGGCTGGTCGGCGTCCTCGGCGGCCTGCCTCTGCTGGTCGGCATCTCGCGGCTACCCTTCCTGGCCCTCGGTCTGGGCACCGAGGCCGCCTGGATTCTGGCGACGACGATCGCCACCCTCATCGCGGGCGTGGCCGTGTTCTACCTGAGCCAGCGTGAACAAGGACTGTTGATCGACAAGGAGTTGCTCAGCAGACAACGTGCCGACGCCGAGGCGCGCTACCGCATCCTCGCCGACAATGCCGTCGACGTCGTCTTCCACCTTCACGGCAGCAGCGTCACGTGGGTCTCCCCTTCCGTGGCGGCGGCGTTCGGCGATCCGCCTGCGCAGTGGGCCGGCTCGGATTTCAGCCTGCGGATCCATCCCGACGACCTCGACGCGGTGGCGACCGCCATGCAGGGAATCGGCCCGGACAAGCCGGTCGGTGCCCGCTTCCGGGTCCGCACCGCCGAGGGCGGCTATCACTGGGTCGACGGCAACGCCAAGCCCTACCTCGACGCCGACGGCAACCCGGACGGGCTGATCGCCGCACTGCGAATCGTCGATGATCAGGTCGAGGCCCAGCAGCGGCTCGACCGGCTGGCCAGGTTCGACACCCTCACCGGCCTTCCCAACCGCGCCGAGGTGATCGGCCGGCTGGAATCCGCCCTGCAGCAACCGCGATCCCCTGGCTCGGATCTGGGCATCCTGTTCTGCGACGTCGACCACTTCAAGACCATCAACGACACATTGGGCCACACCGCCGGCGACGTGGTGCTCGCGACCCTGGCGGCGCGCATCACCGAGAGCATCCGGCAAGGCGACACCGTCGGGCGGATGGGCGGTGACGAGATGGTGGTCCTGCTACCCGGTGTGCACAGCCTCGACGAAGCCGCCCGGATCGCCGAGAAGATCCGCTGTCGCGCAGCCGAACCCATCCACCATGACGGAAAAACCATCCAGGCGACGCTGAGCATCGGGGCCACGCTGTCCGTCCCCGGCGAGTCGGCCACCGCGGTGACCGCCCGCGCCGACGAGGCGATGTATCAGGCCAAGCAGGCCCGCCGCAACACCGTCGTCCGGATCTAGGTCAGCCGTTCCTTGAGAAACTCCACCACTCGCTTGCGCGCCTCGTAGGCCTGATGACCCTCTTCCTCGCGGACCTCCAGCGTCAGCACCGAATGCGCCATCCGCCCGAAGCCGCCGGCATTGCCCGGCGACGAGTCGAGCTCGATGACCTCGAAGGCGTCACCGAGCCGGTCCTTGAGCGCCTTGAACCGCTCCTTGGGCGCCATCGGATCGCCGCTGAAGCGCAGCGCGAGCGCGCACAGGCCCTCGTCGGCCGCGCGCTTCTCGATGACCTTCATCTCGCCCTCCGACAGGCCGAGGTCCCGTTTGTGCTTGGCGGTCAGCGCGATCGGCACCGACGGCTGGCTGAGCACCGGGGCCAGAACGCTGTCGTCGACCGCGGCCGCCAGGGCGAAGCCGCCGGAGAAGCACTGTCCGATCACGCCGACGCCCTTGCTGCCCGTCTTCTCCTTGAGGTCGCGTGCCAGCGCCCGCAAGTAGTGCGAGATCGGCCGCTCCTTGTTGGTCGCGAACGCCGCGAACTCCTTGGCCACGCACCCGCGCGCGAGCACCGGCACCATCCCCGGACGCATCGCAGGCGCCCCCGGCGTCCCGTACAAGGACGGAATGGCAACGGTGAACCCGTTGTCCACCAAGTAGTTTCCGAGTGCCAGCACCCCAGGGTGCACGCCGGGCATCTCCGGGATGAGCACCACACCGGGACCCTGACCCTTGCGGTAGACGTCGTAGGTGAAGCCCGCCGCGGTGAACGGCTCGCGGGCCCACCCGGTCAGGTCGGCTTCAGGTCCGGGCATGGGGCATCTCCTACTGTCGGCCGGGCACGATGGGCTGTTGAGTCTGCGTCCCGAGGGCAAGGGTACGGAAGTCGTCGCTACTGCCCGCTCCGGTGATGGCCAGCTGCGCCGGTCCGCGCGGGCTGTCCAGCCGCGTGGTCCACACCGGTTCGGTGCCTTCGCCACCCTCGTAGACCACCCACTTGACCCCGTCGACGTCCTGGGCGCCGGTCGGGACCATCGATCGGTGGATGGAGCTGACCAGCGCGGACTCGTCGGCATTGGTCTGAGTCAGGCTGACGAACATCCGCGACGGGGCGATGTAGCCGACCTTGGAGGTGACGGCGTGCTCACGCTGCCCGGTCTTCGGGTTGATCAGGCCTCCGTCGATCCCGCCGCGCGCACCGGAGTTCGCCTGCCAGCCGTCGGGCAGCTTGGGGAGCCGGATCGGAATGCCGAGGGTGCCGGCGTCGGCCTTCAGCGCGGCCGGTGCGTCATAGACAGGCACGCCGCCGTCGGAGGGGCCGGTGGGCCGGAACGAGCACATGCCGACCAACCCGGCCAGCACGATGCAGGCCACCACCAGCGGAGCCAGCGACCAGAACATGTCGCGGCCGTCCTGAAGCAGACGCGGCTTGGCTTCAGGAGCCGCTGGGCCGGCGACGTTGGGGGCGGGAGGCGCTTGGCCGCCGACATCAGGCTCCGTCACGCACGCCAGTATCCCAGGTCCGAAGCACTAGGTCGCTTCTGGGACAATCTCAACCATGCCTGATGCCCGCCGCCGCGAAGCACCCGATCGAAACCTTGCCCTGGAACTTGTCCGGGTCACCGAAGCCGGCGCCATGGCCGCCGGCCGGTGGGTCGGCCGAGGAGACAAGGAGGGCGGTGACGGCGCCGCCGTCGACGCCATGCGCCAACTCGTGAACTCAGTGTCCATGCGCGGCGTCGTGGTGATCGGCGAGGGCGAGAAGGACAACGCCCCGATGCTCTACAACGGCGAAGAGGTCGGCAACGGCGACGGACCCGACTGCGACTTCGCGGTCGACCCCGTCGACGGCACCACCCTGATGAGCAAGGGCATGCCCAACGCCATCTCCGTGCTCGCGGTGGCCGAGCGCGGCGCGATGTTCGACCCGTCGGCGGTGTTCTACATGAACAAGATCGCCGCCGGGCCCGACGTCGCCGACTTCATCGACATCACCTCGCCGATCGCGGCCAACATCCAGCGCCTCGCCAAGGTGCGCAAGGCGTCGGTCTCCGACATCACCGTCTGCATCCTCGACCGGCCGCGGCACACCAAGCTCATGGCCGAGGTCCGAGAGGCGGGGGCACGAATCCGGCTGATCTCCGACGGCGACGTCGCAGGCGCGATCTCGGCCTGCCGACCGGATTCGGGCACCGACATGCTCGCCGGCATCGGCGGCACCCCGGAGGGCATCATCACCGCCGCGGCCATCCGTTGCATGGGCGGCGAGATCCAGGCCCAGCTCGCCCCGACCGACGACGAGGAACGCCAGAAGGCCATCGACCGCGGCCACGACCTCGACCGCGTGCTGACCACCAAGGACCTGGTCGCCGGGGAGAACGTCTTCTTCTGCGCCACCGGCGTCACCGACGGCGACCTGCTCAAGGGCGTGCGCTACTTCGGCGGCGGCTGCACCACGCAGTCGATCGTGATGCGCTCGAAGTCCGGCACCGTCCGGATGATCGACGCCTACCACCGGCTCTCGAAACTCAACGAATACTCCGCGGTGGACTTCACCGGGGACAAGTCCGCGGCCTACCCGCTTCCGTAAGAAAGGCAATTGATGAGCGACAGTGTTGTCGAGGCCGATGAGGGCTCGTACCGCATCGAGCACGACACCATGGGCGAGGTCCGGGTTCCGGCGAAAGCCCTGTGGCGCGCGCAGACTCAGCGGGCCGTCGAGAACTTCCCGATCTCCTTCCGCGGACTCGAGCGCACCCAGATCCGCGCGCATCGGCCTGCTGAAGGGCGCCTGCGCACAGGTCAACAAGGACCTCGGCCTGCTGTCGGCGGAGAAGGCCGACGCCATCATCGCCGCGGCCGGTGAGATCGCCGACGGTCTGCACGACGACCAGTTCCCCATCGACGTGTTCCAGACCGGTTCGGGCACCAGCTCCAACATGAACGCCAACGAGGTCATCGCGTCGATCTGCGACCGCAACGGCGTGACGGTGCACCCCAACGACGACGTCAACATGTCGCAGAGCTCCAACGACACCTTCCCCACCGCCACCCACATCGCGGCCACCGAAGCCGCTGTGCGCCAGTTGATTCCGGCGCTCGAAGTGCTGCACGAGTCGCTGGCCAACAGGGCGCGGCAGTGGCGCACCGTCGTCAAGTCCGGACGCACCCACCTGATGGACGCCGTCCCGGTGACACTCGGCCAGGAGTTCGGCGGCTACGCCCGCCAGGTCGAAGCCGGCATCGAGAGGGTCAAGGCCACCCTGCCCCGCCTCGGCGAGCTCGCCATCGGCGGCACCGCCGTCGGCACCGGCCTCAACGCGCCCGACGGGTTCGGCGCCAAGGTGGTCGACGTGCTGGTAGCCCAGACCGGTCTGGCCGAATTGCGCACGGCGCGAGACTCTTTCGAGGCTCAGGCCGCCCGCGACGGGCTGGTCGAAGCATCCGGCGCGCTGAAGACCATCGCCGCGTCGCTGACCAAGATCGCCAACGACATCCGCTGGATGGGCTCGGGCCCGCTGACCGGTCTTGGCGAACTGCAGCTGCCCGACCTGCAGCCCGGCAGCTCGATCATGCCCGGCAAGGTCAACCCCGTCATCCCCGAAGCCGTCACGCAGGTGGCCGCCCAGGTCGTCGGCAACGACGCCGCCATCACCGTGGGCGGCCTGTCCGGCGCATTCGAGCTGAACGTCTACATCCCGATGATGGCCCGCAACCTGCTGGAGTCGTTCACGCTGCTGGCCAACGTCTCGAAGTTGTTCGCCACCAAGTGCATTGACGGCCTGATCGCCAACGAGGAGCACCTGCGCGAGCTGGCCGAGTCCTCCCCGTCGATCGTCACACCGCTGAACTCGGCGATCGGCTACGAGGAGGCCGCCAAGGTCGCCAAGCAGGCGCTCAAGGACAAGAAGACCATCCGGCAGACGGTCATCGACCGCGGACTCATCGGCGACAAGCTGTCCGAAGAGGAGCTCGACAAGCGGCTCGACGTGCTGGCGATGGCGAAGGTCAAAGACGGGGACTAGCCGCCGAACCGGCGGATGCCCAGCGGGACGGTCAGGCTGTGCACCAGCAGGCTGATCGTCACCGCGACCACGACGACCTGTGAGATGAGGTCGGCCTCCTCGATCTCGCCGCGCTCGAGCACGATCAGGCCGAGAACCACCGTGCCGATGCCGCGCGGGCCGAACCAGCCGATGAACACCCGGCTGTACATCGGAAGGTCGCTGCGGATCAGAGCGATCAGCACCGCGACCATGCGCACCGCGAACACGGCCAGCACCGCGAACAGCACCACCCGCCAGCTGGCGTACTGCCAGCCCTCGCTGACCGCGAACGCCCCGAACATCGCGAACACCGTCAGCTCCAGCAGCTGACCGGCCGCGTCGGAGACCTGCGTCGGCACCTGCTCCTCGTGGCGGCGCGCGACCATCGCGAAGACCAGCCCACCGGCGAAGGCGGCGACGAACCCGCTGCCGTGCAGCCGCTCCCCCGTCTCGAAGCAGAGCAGGGCCACCGCCACCGTGGCCAGCTGCGCCCAGGTGTCGCTCATCCAGTCGCGCTTCCAGGACGTCGCGATCGCCCAGCCGGCGATCACCCCGATGACCACCCCCGCGACCAGCGAGACGATCTCGGTGCGGAACGCGAACCACGCCCAGCGTCCGGGGTGCGCATCGTTGGTGGCCGAGGCCAGCGCCACCGCCGCGAGCAGGGCAGCCAGCGCGAAGCCGTCGTAGAAGCCGCTCTCCACCGACAGGGCGTGGCGGACCCGCTCGGGAATCCGCTCGTCGTCCAGCAGCGCGTCGATCAGCGCCACCTCGGTGGGGGCGACGATCGCGGCCAGGCACACCGCCTCCCACCACGGCAGCACCGGCAACAACAGCGTCGCCGTCACCGCCCCGAGGATCAGCGTCAGCGGGATGCCGATGAACAGCAGCCGGAAGGTGACATGCCCGCGACGGATGACCCGCAGCACGTCGAGCCGGGCGGCCTGGTTGAACAGGATGACCGTCAGAGCCAGCTGGGCCAGCACGGTGAAGCTGCCGGCCTCCGGGCTGGCGTCGATCAGGTGCAGCCCCGACGGCCCGAGCGCCATGCCCAGAGCGATGAAGATCAGCGCCGGCGCGACGTACCACCGGCTGACCAGAGCCGACACCACGGCGTAGCCCAGCACCAGCAGGGTGAGAACCAGCGCGGTATCGGTGTGCACGTGCGGCTAAGCGCCGTTGTTGGCCCCGCCGGAGTTGGCCCCGGCGATGTCGGTGATCGGGATGTTCGGCATCGGCTTGGGCGACGGCGTGGCCGGCAGCGTCGGGATGTCGGCGGCCGGGATGTCCTGCAGCGCGTTGGCCGGCGGTCCGTTGTCACGCGAGCCGTAGACGCTGCCGGGCGCACGCGGGCCGAGCATCTGGCTCACGGTCACCAGGTGGTAGCCGTTGGCCTTCAGCACCGGGATGAACTGTTGGACCAGGTCGACGGTGGACGAGTAGGTGTCGTGGAACAGCACCACCGAGCCCGGCTTGATCTGGGTCATCAGCATGTAGCGGGTGGCGGCGGTGTTGGAGTCGTTGATCCAGTCGAACGGGATGACGTCCCACAGGATGGCGGCCAGGCCGTACTGGGCGGCGACCTTGTTCACGGCGTCGTCGGTCAGCCCGCCTGGCGGGCGCCACAGCGTCGGCGTCTGCCCGGTGGCAGCCTTGATGGCGTCGTTGGCCTTACTGAACTGGGCAGGGACGTCCTCGGCGGGGATCGTCGTCATGTTGGGGTGTTCCCAGGTGTGGTTGCCGATCTCCATCCCGGCGTCGGCGACCCGCTTGGCGCCGGCCGGGTTGGCCGCCACCTTGTTGCCGATCAAGAAGAACGTGGCCTTGGCGTCGGCGTCTCCCAGGATGCCCAGCAGCCGGTCGGTGTACGGCGTCGGCCCGTCGTCGAACGTCAGGGCGACGCACTTGACCGCGGCGCAGTCCACGGCATCGGCCTTGGCGACCCGGACGTGGCCGGTGCAACCGCCGATGACCACGACGGCCACACCCAAGCACACACTGATCACGGTCCGCAGATAGGACCAGGACAGGCTGTCGGGGCGGCGTGGCACCCGGAAAGTTTACCGGGCGCGAGTCCTGGCAGCGATCGCGACGCGGAACTGCGCTCAGCAGACACGCGTGCGATCACGGCAGGGCGCCGGGGCTGATCTCCTCGAGCATCTCGGTGACCAGGGCGGCGATCGGCGACCGTTCGCTGCGCATCAGGGTGATGTGCGCGAACAGCGGGTGGCCCTTGAGTTTCTCGATGACGGCGGCGACCCCGTCGTGGCGTCCGACCCGCAGGTTGTCGCGCTGGGCCACGTCGTGGGTGAGCACCACCCGCGAACCCGCGCCGAGCCGCGACAGCACGGTCAGCAGCACGTTGCGCTCCAGCGACTGGGCCTCGTCGACGATCACGAACGAGTCGTGCAGCGAGCGGCCGCGGATGTGGGTCAGCGGCAGCACCTCGAGCATCCCGCGGGAGAGCACCTCTTCGAGCACCGCCGGGGAGGCCAGGCCCTCCAGGGTGTCGAACACGGCCTGCGCCCACGGCCCCATCTTGTCGCTCTCGCTGCCCGGCAGATAGCCGAGCTCCTGCCCGCCGACGGCGTACAGCGGGCGGAACACCACGACCTTGCGCTGAGTGCGACGCTCCAGCACGGCCTCCAGGCCGGCGCACAGCGCCAGCGCCGACTTGCCGGTGCCTGCCTTGCCGCCCAGCGACACGATGCCCACCGACTCGTCGAGCAGCAGGTCGAGGGCTACGCGTTGTTCGGCGGACCTTCCCCGGAGGCCGAACACCTCGCGATCGCCGCGGACCAGCTGGACCTTCTTGTCGGCATTCACCCGGCCGAGGGCGTGCGAGCTTCCGCCCAGCAGCCGAACACCGGTGTGGCAGGGCAGGTTTCGCGCGTCGACCAGGTCGATCTCGCCCTCGGCGAAGAGCGTGTCGATCTCCTCGGTGGCGACGTCGAGTTCCGACATGCCGGTCCAGCCCGAGGTGATCACGTCCTGGGCGTGGTACTCGTCGGCCGGCAGGCCCACCGCGCCGGCCTTGACGCGCAGCGGAATGTCCTTGGAGACCAACGTGACTCGCTTGCCCTCTGCGGCGAGGTTGGCCGCGCAGGTCAGGATCCGGGCGTCGTTGGTGTCGGTGCGGAAGCCCAACGGCAGCACCGTCGGGTCGGAGTGATTCAGTTCGACCTGGAGCGTTCCACCTTGTGTCCCAACCGGAATGGGCTGATCGAGACGACCGTGTTCGATTCGAAGGTCGTCGAACAGCCGCAGCGCCTGCCGGGCGAACCAGCCCAGCTCGTGGTGGTGGCGCTTGGCTTCCAGTTCGCTGATCACCACGAGCGGTACCACCACTTCGTGCTCGGCGAACCTGTTGCACGCCCACGGATCGGACAGCAGGACAGAGGTGTCGAGCACGTAAGTCCGACGGTCGGGCGACAGCGATTGGGTCACGGGGCGCTCCTTTGAGCAAGCAGCCGGTCCGCGCGGCCCCGCACGAACCTTCCGGCGGACGGGGCGGCACCAGGACCGGGACCGGTCCTCTCGTGAACACGATCGGTACCGCCCGGACAGCAGAGCATGTCGCTAGCCATCACCAGCGACGCTACTCCCGTGGGAGCATGCGCGCCGCTGCGGCGCGCCGCGTCATATGGCTGTTACGCGAGAACGAAACTGCGCAGCACGGGCTCGTCGCCCAGGCCCCAATGCTTGATGCTGTCGGAGACCACTTTGCGGGCGTCGGCGAAGTCGAAGATGCCGGCCTTGGCGATGTTGTCCAGCTTGTCCTGGTACTCGAGGATGTCGCCGCCGATGACACCGAATGAGTTGGCCCGGCGCGCGATCGAGGAGACCGTCGAGTCGCGGCTGTACTCCTGCAGGCAGTAGTCCACCAGGTTGCGGAAGAAGTCCTCGTGGCGCTCCTCGTCCTTGGCGATCCGCCCGACCAGGCCCTTGAGCACAGGCTCGGTGATCTTGGATTCGAGGTTGCGCATGTACACCGCGTAGGCGCTCTCCAGGAACGCCATGAAGACCAGGGTCTCGAGCTGGGTGAGCTTGTCGCCGCGGTAGCCGCGCATCACGTGCGCGACGCGGACCTGCTCGTCGGCTGCCGGGTCGAAGTTGCGGGTGACCACCATGTACTCGCGCAGCGCGATGGCGTGCAGTGTCTCCTCGGAGGTCCAGCGGCCCAGCCAGCGGCCCCACTTGTCCTCGAGGATGAAGTGCTCGACGAGCTCGCGGTGGTAGCCCGACAGGTTGTCCTTGGTGATCAGCATGATCTCGACCGCGTCCACCACGTCCTGGGGCAGCGTCGCCTGGGACGGATCCCAGTCCTTTCCGCCCAGGAAGGCGAAGTTCTCGCCCTGGTCGAACGGGACGTAATCGTGGGCGTACCACTCGTCGGCCGTCTCCAGGTAGCGGGCCAGATTCTCGGCGACGACCGGCTCGAGCTCGAGCGTCAAGCGCGTTCGCGACAGGTTTCTGTGTCATTGGGTAACTGTAACCCAAAGACACGGCTGTCAAAAAATCCGGCCGGACCCGGCGTTTCGTGACTTCAGAGGGTCAGGCCGGGGTACAGCGGGTTGGCGTCCAGCAACTCCGCCGACGCGGCGCGGACGAAGTCGGCGGTGTTGTCGGCCAGCTTGTACTTGGCCTTGGAGGGCCCAGCGGTGCCTCCGCCAGGTTGCGTGTTCGACAGCACGTGCACCACCAGCTCGGCGACGCGGTCGAACTCGGCGGGCCCGAATCCCCGGGTGGTCAGCGCCGGCGTGCCGAACCGGATGCCGCAGGTGTACCAGGCGCCGTTGGGGTCGGCGGGGATCGAGTTGCGGTTGGTGACGATGCCGGAGTCCAGCAGCGCCGACTCGGCCTGGCGCCCGGTGAGCCCGAAGGACTGGCACGTCGAGCAGCACGATGTGGTTGTCGGTGCCGCCGGTGACCAGTCGCGCGCCGCGCCGCAGCAACCCGTCGGCGAACGCCTTGGCGTTGTCGGCGACCCGCTGGGCGTAGGCCTGGAACGACGGCTGGCGCGCCTCGGCGAACGCCACGGCCTTGGCGGCCATCACGTGCGACAGCGGGCCGCCGAGCACCATCGGGCAGCCCTTGTCGACGGCATCGCGAGTACTCGGCGGTGGCCAGCACCAGACCGCCGCGCGGGCCGCGCAGCGACTTGTGCGTGGTGGTGGTGACGACGTGGGCGTGCGGCACCGGGTCCTCGTCGCCGGTGAACACCTTGCCGGCCACCAGACCGGCGAAGTGCGCCATGTCGACCATCAGGGTGGCGCCGACCTCGTCGGCGATCTCGCGCATCTTGGCGAAGTTGACCCGCCGCGGATAGGCCGAGTAGCCGGCCACCAGGATCAGCGGCTTGAACTCGCGGGCGGCGGCGGCCACGGCGTCGTAGTCGAGCAGGCCGGTCTCCGGGTCGGTGCCGTAGCTGCGCTGCTGGAACATCTTGCCGGAGATGTTGGGCCGGAAGCCGTGGGTGAGGTGGCCGCCGGCGTCCAGCGACATGCCCATCAGCCGCTGGTTGCCGAGCCTGGCGCGCAGCCGCTCCCAGTCCGCCTCGGACAGGTCGTTGACGTTCTTCACGCCGGCATCGCTCAGCGCGGGGGCCTCGACCCTGGTGGCCAGGATGGCCCAGAACGCCACCAGGTTGGCGTCGATGCCGGAGTGCGGCTGGACGTAGGCGTAGGGGGCGCCGAAGAGCTCGCGGGCGTGCTCGGCGGCGATGCTCTCGACCGTCGTCGACGTTCTGGCAGCCGGCGTAGAAGCGGTGCCCGACGGTGCCCTCGGCGTACTTGTCCGACAGCCAGGTGCCCATGGTCAGCAGAACCGCCGGCGAGGCGTAGTTCTCGCTGGCGATCAGCTTGAGCGAATCCCGTTGATCGGCAAGCTCTTTGCGCGTCGCGGCGGCGATGCGCGGCTCGACGGACTCGATGACCTGTAGTGCCGCGCGGTAGGCCTCGCTGGCGGTGGCGGCATAGTCGGCACCCGGGGCGGCAGCCGGGCTGGAAAGCGTCGAGTCTGCGGTCATGGCCCAAGCCTACGTACCGGGATTGCGAGAAGCGTCCGCACCTGGCCAAACAGTCCTAACCTGCGCAGGTGGACATCATCATCATGGCCATCCTGATGGCCGTCGCGCTGCTGATCTGGCGCGGAGCCAAACGGGGCTACGTCATCGCGCTGTGGATGGTCGCGCTGGTCGCGATGCTCGGTCTGTTCCGCTTCCACATCACCTCGCATCTGGATCTGAGCTTCTGATGACCGACACGATCGAGAAGTCCGCGGAGAAGAGCGACACCGGGATCTGGAGCGTCATCGCCTTCTGGGGTCTGCACGCCTGGATCCTCGGCTACACCGGGGTCGTGCTGAGCGCGTTCTTCATCCAGTTCGTCCTGCACGAGTTCCCGTGCCCGCTGTGCATGCTCCAGCGGTACGGAATGTTCCTGTCCTCGCTGGGCGCGCTGTTCGTCGTCATGCAGGCCCGCCGCGGCGAGCTGACGACGGCGCGCTACGCCCAGGGCCTCGGCCTCGGCCTCGTCGGCGCACTGGCCGGCGCGACGGTGTCGGTACGTCAGATCGAGTTGCACATCGAGCCGGGCGACCCGGGCTACGGCGCGCCGTCCTGGGCCTGCACCTCTACAGCTGGGCGTTCCTCACCTTCGTGATCGTGCTGATCTACTGCGGCGCCATGTTGATCCTCATGCCGCGCGGCATCCCGGCGGCCCCGGCCGCCACCAGCCCGCTGCGACGGGTGTCCACCGCCGTCATCTGGCTGTTCATCGCAGTCGTCGCGGCGAACGTCGTGGCGATCATCTTCCTCGAGGGCTTCGCCTTCGTGCTGCCCGACGACCCGTCCAGCTACACCCTCATCGACCAGCTCTTCAAGTAAGAGACGACGGGATCAGCGGCTCGTCGAGGAGCCGGCCGAACCGCTCGGTCAGGCTCACCCCGGCGGGGCGGTCGTCGAGCCACGACCGCAGCAGCCGATACCCCTCGATATAGGTGCTGGTGTAGGCCCGCCACAGCGGCGAGGACAAGAACCGCAGCGCCTGCCGGGCGCGGGTGTCGTCGACCAGAAGCCAGCGCTGCAGGAAGGCGACGACGTCGTCGACGTCGCGGTGCTCGTCGTGCAGCATCAGCGCCGCGTCCTGGCGCACATCAGCCAGCGCCGCCGACGCCTCCGACAACGCCTCGGCGCGCTCGCCGTCGAACCGCAGGCCCAGATCGGCGTAGATGTCGGCGGCCCAACTCCCCCAGCCCGGACCGACCGCGGCGTACAGCGCCAGATCGGCCAGGCCCTCGGCCATCAGGCACTGCGGGGTGTTGACCAGGAAGATGGTCTGCTCCTGCTGGTCCTGCCCGGCCACCAGCCCGGCCTCCTTGCGGCAGTGCTCGGTGTGGTGCCCGGGGTAGGACTCGTGGGCGACCAGCCGTGGCAGGTTGGCCATCTGCTGCTTGAGGTCGGCGTTGACCGCGACCGTCGAGCGGTAGTTGCCCTCGTAGTAGTTGAAGCCCGACCACGGCTTGTCGGTGACCACCTCGTAGACGATGGTCTCGGCGTCCGGCAGCGGGTAGGTCGCGCGGACCTTGTCGCGCAGCGCGCTGGAGAACGCGTGCATGCACTCCTCGAGGCGCTGCGGCGGGATCTCGTCGGCGCTGCGGTGCGCCGCCATCCGCTCGGCCAGCGGCCCGCTGCCGCCGAGCACCTCGTCGATGCGGGCGTGGGCGGCGCGGTAGCGGTCCTCGTCGCCGCGGCTGATCCGCACGTCGAAGTAGGCCTCGACCTCGTCGACGAAGCCGACCGGCTCGCCGGCGAACTTGCGGGCCGCACACGACAGCGCCCGCAGGTGCGCGCCGATGAAGTCGGCGCGCTGGTCGGTGAAGCTCGAGTCGCGCGGCACCGCAGGCAGCTCGGCCAGCAGACGGTCGGCCTGGCGGGCCAGCTCGGTGGGCTCGGGCGCCGGCTCGTCGGCCACGGCGCGGCGCAGTGCCGGGTCGCCGGTGAAGGAGTCGACGTAGCCCTCTTCGATGCGGTCGAAGCGCAAGCCGAGCGTGAGGTAGTCGCGGATCAGGGTGCCGGGCTGCATGCCAACCACGCTAACTGCAAGACTGTGCGCATGGCGCGGCTGAGCGAACCCAGCCCCTACGTGGAGTTCGACCGGAGTCAATGGCGCGGCACTGCGCATGTCGACCCCGTTGAAGCTCACCGAGGAGGAGCTGATCGGGCTGCGCGGCCTGGGCGAGCAGATCGACCTGCTCGAGGTCGAAGAGGTCTACCTGCCGCTGGCCCGGTTGATCCACCTGCAGGTGGCCGCGCGCCAGCGGCTGTTCGCCGCGACCGCCGAGTTCCTCGGTGAGCCACAGCAGAACCCGGACCGGCCGGTGCCGTTCGTCATCGGCGTGGCAGGCAGCGTGGCCGTGGGCAAGTCGACCACCGCGCGCGTGCTGCAGGCGCTGCTGGCCCGCTGGGAGCACCACTCGCGGGTCGACCTGGTCACCACCGACGGGTTCCTCTACCCCAACTCCGAGCTGACTCGGCGAAACCTGATGCACCGCAAGGGTTTTCCGGAAAGCTACAACCGGCGCTCGCTGATGCGGTTCGTGACGACGGTGAAGTCGGGCGCCGACCAGGCGTGCGCGCCGGTGTACTCACACCTGATCTACGACATCGTGCCGGGCGAGAAGCACGTCGTCACCCACCCGGACATCCTGATCCTCGAGGGGCTCAACGTCCTTCAGACCGGGCCGACCCTGATGGTCTCGGACCTGTTCGACTTCTCGGTGTACGTCGACGCCCGCATCGAGGACATCGAGCACTGGTACGTCGATCGGTTCCTGGCGATGCGCGCCGGCGCGTTCGCCGACCCGGCCTCGCACTTCCACCACTACGCCGACCTGACCGACGCGCAGGCCGTCGCCGCCGCGCGCGACATCTGGCGTTCGATCAACCGGCCCAACCTGATCGAGAACATCCTGCCGACCCGCCCGCGCGCGACGCTGGTGCTGCGCAAGGACGCCGACCACGCGATCAACCGGCTGCGGCTGCGCAAGCTCTAGTTGAGAGCGGTTCCGGTCAGCGGATTCATCCGCAGCACCGGCAACGGGAACGAGGCTTCGGGCTCGCCGTTCGGGTCGTCGTACAGGTGGATGTGGTGGAGGCCCGCGGAGTAGATCCCGACCAGCAGGTGCTGGGCGAAGACCCGGAACTTGACCGGCAGCCCGGGCTCGTCGGGCCAGCCCCAGCTGAACTCCAGCAGACCCACCCGTTCGCCGTTCGGCGACGTGGCGATGATGAACCGGCGCATCTCGTAGTCGCTGCCGCCACCGGTATGCACCGCCAGCACCAGCGGAACGGTGATCTGCGTCGGGAAGGTCTCGACGTAACAGCTGGTCATCGGAAAGCCGTCGCGCGTTCACCCCACCGGCTTCCTCGAGGACTGCCCTGCGGGACGCTGCGAATACCTGGACTTCCATGAGGGGCAACCCTAGTCGGCTCGCCCTAGCCCTTGATCCGCCGCACGCCCAGGTACTGCAGGTCGGCGAACACCAGGGTGTACACGCCGCTGCCCAGCAGCGCCACCACACCGGCGGTGGTCAGGTCGACGGGCCGCTCCAGCACGACCACGACGGCAAGCGACGGTGAACAACAGGTTGGCGATCGCGGTGGCGATGCCGGCCGGGCGCACCCGCTCCAGCCCGGCGGCCAGGAACACCACCGTCGCGTAGACGACGAAAGCGGCGCCGATGCCGTACTCGACGCCCTTCGGCAGTCCGGTGAACCCGGACAGCGGCCCGGCGGCCGCGATCAGCGCGATGCCGCCCAGCCCGGACAGCACGGCGTCGGCCCGCATGGCCAGCCGCAGCAGCGAGTCCGAACGTGTGGCAGTGGACAACGTGGTCATGAATCTTCCCTTCTCGGTTGGTGATTGAAAGCCGGTGCGGGGACCCACCGCGACTGAATCGGCGGCGTCCCCACACCGGCGGGGCGGGAGTCACGCCAGACGGCGCACTCCGAGGTACTGCAGGACGGCGAACACCGCGGTGTACACCGAGCAGGCCAACGTCACGGCCACACCTGCCGAAGTCAGCGGCAACACCCCCGATCGTGGCGACGGCGATGAAGCCGACCGTGCCGACGGTGTTGAACACCGCCAGCGCAATCCCGAGCCGGCGGACGTCGGGCAACGCGGCAAGCGCGTAGACGCCGAGCCCGTAGAGCACGAACGCTGCGCCGACGATGTAGCCCTGGACCGCTGTCAGTCCGGTCAGCCGGGCCATCGGGTCGGCCATGGCCGCGATGCCCAGACCGAGCAGCCCGGTCAACGTGGCGTCCAGCCGCAGCGCGAAACGCAGCAGTGAGTCGGTGGAATCGGACAGTGGTCGGGTGGCGATGGCAGTCATGGCGTCGGCTCCTCGATGAGCGGTGGATCGGACACCTTCGAGGTTGCTCAGAAGCCACTGCCAGATCGACGCCCGCTGCTGCCAGTTACTGCCAACTGCAGGTCAGAGGGAGCTGCGCGACCACCGTCTGCGAGCGCAGATCCGCCGCGATCAACCGCGCCGCGGCGTTCTGCCAGTTGTGCAGCGAGCGCTGCGGCACCTCGGTGACGAACCACTGCCAGGCCTGCCGGGCCACCGGGTCCAGGCCGGCCGCGGTGGCGTTCTGCGCGTAGGCCCGCACGCCGACGACGTACGGGAAGTACAGCGAGTTGTAGTAGCGCCAGTGCTCGGTGGTGCCGAACGGGCCGCCGCTGCGCGGCTTGAGCCGGGCGATGTGTTCGGCCAGCAGCGCCTTGAGTTCGTTGGCCCGCTCCAGCGGCTGGTCCGGCGCCCCGCGCTCGGCCAGCCGCTCCTGGATGACCGGCAGCTGGGTCAGCGGGCTGGCGACGAGTTTGGACAGATCGCCGTAATGCCCCAGCGCCCGCCGGGTCAGTCGGACGAAGGTCTCCTCGTCGACGTCGTCGAGCGGGCTGGGCGACACCAGCGGCAACGCGGCCTCGGTGCGGCGCAGCTCGGCCCGCTCGGCGGCCAGCCGCGGCGAGCGGGAGAACGCCAGCCGGTCCAGCAGCCCGGCCAGCGGGTCGGCCAGCACGTTGATCGCGATCGCGATCGCCAGGCTGGTGAACAGCAGCACGGTCAGCGCCGTGCGCCCGGGCCCGTCGGCTCCGGTGACCGCCATCCCGATCAGTGCCTGCCCGCCGAACAGCACGGCCACCACCATGGTTCCGGCGAAGGACCGCAGCATGTCGGCCCGCAGCGCCTGGCCCTCGTCGAAGGCGTCCCACAACGCCACCGCCACGCCGAGCAGCAGCACATCGAATCCCGTCGACGCCAACGCCAGCCAGCTCGGCACCAACCCGAGCGGAATCACCAGGATCGCGTTGCCCAGCGCGAAGAACAGCGTCGCGATGATCACCACCCCGGCCACCCGCACCGGTTGCGACGGACGGCGCACCGCCGCGACCATCGCGCCGAGCGTCGACATCGAGATCACCCCGAACATCACCCAGTGCCCGGCCCGCAGCGGCCCGTCCACACTGCCGGCCATCCCGGCACCCACCAACGTCAGCGCGGCGACCACCGCCACCAACGTCAGCTCGGTGGCCCGGCTGCGCCAGGTGTCGCACGGGCGCGCCAGCTCGAGCACCACCGCGAACCACGCCACGCCCGGCACCGCCACCAGATAGATCTCGACCTGGCTCAGCAGTTCGGCGTGCGCCACGCTGACCAGCCGCACGGCGTCCAGCGCCACCACCAAGGCGAAGCCGCACAGGCCGACGGCGGCCAACGCCAGCACCGGCTTTCGAGGATCACGCGCCAGCAGGTACAGACCGAGCCACCAGCTCAGCGTGAACACCACCGCCGACAGCGCAGCCATGGCTACTGCCCGAACCGCCGGTGCCGCACGCTGTAGTCGCGCAGCGCGCGCAGGAAGTCCACCCGCCGGAACGCCGGCCAGTGCGCCTCGGTGAACCACATCTCCGAGTAGGCGCTCTGCCACAGCAGGAATCCGCTCAACCGCTGCTCCCCCGACGTCCGGATCACCAGATCCGGGTCGGGCTGGCCGGAGGTGTAGAGGTTCTCCGAGATGCCGTCGATGGTGACGGCCTCGATCAGCTGCTCGGCGGTGGCGCCGTTGGCCAGTTCCTTGCTCAGCAGCGCCCGCACGGCGCCGACGATCTCCTGGCGCCCGCCGTAGCCGACGGCGACGTTGACGTGAAACGACGCCGGCGGCAGGCCTGCGGTGCTGTCGACGGCGTCGCGCAGCCGGCGCGCGGGCTCCTCGCCGAGCAGTTCCAGGTCGCCGACGGTCCGCACGCTCCACCGGTTCGTCGGCGCGCAGATCTCCTCGACGACGTCGGTGATGATCTCGATCAGGCAGGACAGTTCGTCCGGGTCGCGCTGCAGGTTCTCCGTCGACAGCAGATACACCGTGGCCATCTCGATGCCGGCGTCGGCGCACCAGCGCAGCATCTCGGCGATCTTGGCCGCACCCATCCGGTAGCCGTAACTGACATCGTCGTGACCAGCGTCACGAGCCCATCGGCGGTTGCCGTCGCACAGCACGGCGATATGCCGCGGGAGCTGGGATTTGGAGCGCGCCAGCTCTTGGCGCAGCCGCATCTCGTAGAGCCGGTAAGCCGGTTCTTTGAGGCGAGGCGGAATGATCTCCACGACAACCCAGACTACTGTGAGCGACAGGAGTTCAGGCCCCCGTGCGCGCAATGGAGGTGACATGACCGCAAGCGTCGACACCACCGACCCCGGCCGACCGCAATCCCCCGACGATCGGAACGCCGAAGACTTTCCCGAAGCCGTCGTCGACGCCGCCGTCGAGTTCCTCGGAAAGCCCCGGCTGCGCGGGTGGATTCACGTCTATGCCGCCGTCATCGCGGCGATCGCCGGCGCCGCGCTGGTGTCGGTGTCGTGGTCGGTGGAGTCGACGCGGGCCGGCATCGCCACGCTCGTCTACACGCTGACGATCGTGGCCATGTTCACCGTCAGCGGCACCTACCACCGGGTGAACTGGACGTCGCCGACCGCACGCAAGTGGATGAAGCGGCTGGACCACTCGATGATCTTCATCTTCATCGCCGGCAGCTACACGCCGTTCGCCCTGCTGGCGCTGCCCGAGCGCAGCGGCTGGATCCTGTTCTGGATCGCCTGGGGCGGCGCGGCCGCCGGTGTGGCGCTGAAGATGTGCTGGCCGTCGGCGCCGCGGTGGGTAGGCGTCCCGCTCTACCTGCTGCTGGGCTGGGTGGCGGTGTGGTTCATCGTGCCGATCATGAACGGCGCCGGCATCGCGGCGATGGTGCTGCTGATCGTCGGCGGCGCGCTGTACAGCATCGGCGGCGTGCTCTACGCGCTGAAGTGGCCCAACCCGTGGCCGACGACGTTCGGCCACCACGAGTTCTTCCACGCCTGCACCGCGGTCGCGGCGATCTGCCACTACATCGCGATGTGGTTCGCCGTCTTCTAGACGCGGCGGAGCGAGCACCGGGTGCTGAGTGATGTTCTCCGGGCCCCAGTAGGCCTTCATCGACGCGATCTTGGCATCGGGGTCGAACGTCATCACGCTGATGATGCTGATCCGCATGCCGTGGATGGTCAGCGCCCAGTAGAACGCCGCCTCGTGCCCGAGCACCCGCAGCGTCTCGATATCCGTTTGGCTGCTTGCGTTTTCGACGGCGGTGTAGAAGTTGCGGATCGCCTGACGGCCGATGTGCACCTCGCCGCCGACGGGATCCTCGACGGTGGCGTCGGCCGCGTACAGCGTGGCGATCTGGTCGGCATCGCCCTTGGCGACGGCGTCGAGATACTGATGGACGGTCTGGGTGATCTGCTCGGCACTCGGCATGGCCGGAACGCTACACGGACACCCCGAGCGCGTCGGCAAGATCCTCGGCGCTCGTCACCGGCAGATCGCAGACCCGGCCCCGGCACACGTAGGCGGCGTCCACGCCGCGCACCCGGTCGCGCCCGGTAAGCAGCGGCGACGAGTCCATCGGTCCCCCGACGACGATCGTCCCGCCGGGCGCCATGAGCCGCGCGGCGGTCAGCAACGGCGAATCGGCGTCCGGCGTCGCGACGGCCACCTGCAGCGGCCCGCGCACCGCCGCCTCGGCCACCGCCAGCCAATGCCCGGCCGACCGCGGCGCCTTGGCCAGCAGCGGCGAGTGCGCCAGCAGCGTGTCGGCGGCGGCCTCGCCGTAGCGGGCGGCCCAGTCACCGTCGACCATGTGCCCGATGGTCAGCAGCGCCTCGGCGATCAACGACGCCCCCGACGGTGTCGCGCCGTCCACCGGATCCGACGGGCGGACCATCAGCTGCTCGGCGTCGTCGGCGGTGTCGAACCAGCGGCCCGGCCGGTCCGGGTCGGCGAAGTGCCCCTGCGCCAAGCCGACCAGCTCCGCCGCCGTCGCCAACCAGGACCCGTCCCCGGTCAGCTGATAAAGCGTCAGCAGCCCGGTCGCCAGCGCGGCGTAGTCCTCCAGAATGGCCGCGCTGTCACCGACCACGCCACCGAGGCTGGCGCGCCGCAACCGGCCGTCGACGAAGTGCAGGTCGACGATCGCCGGCGCACACCGCACCGCGGCGTCCAGCAGCGCGCGGATCGTCCAGTGCCACACTGGCTTCGGCGAGCGCGGTGATCGCCAGCCCGTTCCACGCCGTCACGACCTTGTCGTCACGCGCCGGCTGCACGCGGGCCGACCGCGCGGCCAGCAGCGCCGCGCGCACCCGCTCGAACCGCTCGGGGTCGTCCGGATCCTGCAACAACTGCAGCACCGAGGCGCCGTGCTCGAACGTGCCGCGCTCGGTGACCGTGAAAACCCTTGCCGCCCAAGCCCCGTCGTCCTCGCCGAGCACCTCGCGCAGCTGCGCGGGCGTCCACACGTAGGTCGAGCCCTCCGAACCCGCGGCGTCGGCGTCCAGCGACGAGGTGAACATGTCGCCGTCGGCGAGGTCGTTGATCAGGAACTCCGCGGTCTGCGCCGCGACCCGGCGCGCCAGCGGATCCCCGGTGCGCCGCGCCCAGTGCGCGTACGCCCGCAGCAGCAGCGCGTTGTCGTAGAGCATCTTCTCGAAGTGCGGCACCACCCAGTCGGCGTCCACGCTGTAGCGCGCGAACCCGCCGGCCAGCTGGTCGTAGATCCCGCCGCGCGCCATCGCCGCGCCCGTGCGCGCCACCGCGGCCAGCGGTGCAGGCGAGCCGGTGCGCTCATAGGTGCGCAGCAGCGCCTCCAGCAGAGCCGACGGCGGGAACTTCGGCGCCCTGCCGAAGCCGCCGCGCTCGGTGTCCTCGTCGCGCAGGATCACCGCCGCGGCGTGATCGCACAGCCTCGGGTCGACCTCCGGTCCGCCGCCGGGCAATCCGGAGGCCATCCGCCGCAGCTCGCCGGCCACCTGGTCGGAGGCCTGCTCGACCTCGTCACGCTGGGTGCGCCACGTTTCGGCGACGGCGGCCAGCAGCTGCAGGAACTGCGGCTTGGGGTAGTAGGTGCCGCAGAAGAACGGGCGGCCGTCGGGGGTGAGGAAGCAGGTCATCGGCCAGCCGCCCTGGCCGGTCATCGCGACGTGGCGTTCATGTACACCGCGTCGAGGTCGGGGCGCTCCTCGCGGTCGACCTTGATGCAGACGAAGTCGGCGTTCATCGCCGCCGCCACGTCGTCGTCCTCGAAGGACTCGTGGGCCATCACGTGACACCAGTGGCAGGCCGCATAGCCGATGGACAGCAGGATCGGAACGTCGCGGCGGGCCGCCTCGTCGAGCGCCTCGGTGGTCCATTGCTGCCAGTGCACCGGGTTGTCGGCGTGCTGGCGCAGGTACGGGCTGGTCGCCGTGGCCAGCGTGTTAGCCGCTGGGCTCACTCGGGGACCTTCCGGCGTCGGCGTCGGCTTCGGAATCCCCGGTCGGCTCGGACTCGCCGTCGGCCGTCTCGCCGTCGGCCGTCTCGCCGTCGGCGGGTTCTTCGTCGAAGGTCTTCGGCAGCTTCTTGAGGTGCCGGTTCATCGACCACACCAGGACGAACACGCCGATCAGCAGGAGCACCACGACCAGCAGGCCGAGCGGGCTGGCCTTGCCGAAGTCCGGTCCGCTGTTCTTGGGCGGGTCGGCCAGCACCGACACGGCTGTCGTCAACAGGTCAATCACTCGAAGATCTCGATTCCGGCGAACAGGTCGTCTTCAGGTAGGTCGGCAGGCACCCGTGAGCGAGCCAGTTCGAACTCCTCGGTGGGCCACAGCCGCTGCTGCCACTCTATGGGGGTCGCGAAGAAGAATCCGCCGGGGTCGATCTGGGTGGCGTGCGCCTTGAGCGCTTCGTCGCGCGACGTGGAAGTAATCCGAGCACGGCACCCGGGTGGTCACCCGCCCGGCGTGCACGTCGATCTCGGGGTCCCAGTTCTCCAGCCACTTGGCGAACGGGCCCTCCTGGCCGTTCTTGGCGAACTCGTCCTGCAGCAGCTGCAGGCGCTGGCGCAGGAAACCGTGGTTGTAGTAGAGCTTGCTGACGTTCCACGGGTCGCCGGCCTCGGGGTGCAGCCGATGATCGGCGGCGGCCTCGTAGGCGGCGACCGAAACCTGATGGCACCGGATGTGATCCGGGTGCGGGTAGCCGCCGTTCTCGTCGTAGGTGGTCATGACGTGCGGGCGGAACTCGCGGATCACCTTGACCAGCTCGGCGACCGGCTCCTCGAGCGGCACCAGCGCGAAACAGCCGTCGGGCAGCGGCGGCAGCGGGTCGCCCTCGGGCAACCCGGAGTCGACGAAACCCAGCCACCGGTGTTCGACACCGAGGATCTCGGCCGCCTTGGCCATCTCGTCGCGGCGCACGTCGGCGATGCGCCCGCGCACCTCGGGAAGGTCCATCCCCGGGTTGAGGATGTCGCCGCGCTCCCCACCCGTCAGCGTGACCACCAGCACCCGGTGACCTTCGGCCGCGTACCGCGCCAAGGTGGCCGCGCCCTTGCTGGACTCGTCGTCCGGGTGGGCGTGGATGGCCATCAACCGCAGTTCGGTCACTTCTCCCTCTAACCTGCTAGAGCTTCTTGCTGCACCCTGCGTACTGCTGAAACACTTGAAGCACGCCCTATAGTTCCTGTCCTAATAGTTTCATCCGCGCCATGCATACCCGTAATCCGCACCTGCTGACGAGAGATGCACTCCACACCATGACCGAGCGCCCGGTACCGCTGCCCGAATCGCGGTACGGACGGCAGCGGATGGCCCCGGCCACCCGCCGGCGGGTGGCGATCGCCCTGGGTGTGCTGGTCCTGGCGCTGGGCATCGTCGTCGCGGTGGTCGGTTATCAGCGCTTCGAGGGCAACGACGTCGAAGGCACCATCGCCGCCTACCAGGTGGTCGACGACCAGACGGTGTCGGTCACGATCAGCGTGACCAGAAAGAACCCGTCGCAACCCGGTGCACTGCATCGTGCGGGTGCGATCGCAGGGACGGCGCGGAAACCGGCAGGCGCGAGGTGCTCGTCGGCCCGTCGGATCAGAAGACGGTGCAGGTCACGACCACCGTGAAGTCCTACAAACCACCGTTCGTGGGCGACATCTACGGCTGTGGCACCGACGTGCCGCCCTATCTGGTCGGCCCCTGACCCGGTGACCGCCCGAGCGAACAGCGAACTGCGAATTCGTAAAAAGCCGCTGTCCCCGCGGTGGTAGACTTGCTCGATACACGGTTCCTGCTGGGAGCCGTGTATTGCTTCATTAGCGCGTTTACACGCAGCTCTTCGGAGGCAATACACGCGGGATCACCCGTACGTTCCCGGCAGCGACGAAAGACTGCACCGCGAGCCGCGCGGAACCATATGAATGAGGAGCACGACGAGATGACCGACACTGTGACCTGGCTGACGCAGGAGTCGTATGACCGACTCAAAGGCGAGCTCGACCAGCTGATCGCGAATCGTCCGGTCATCGCCGCCGAGATCAACGACCGGCGCGAGGAGGGCGACCTCCGCGAGAACGGCGGCTACCACGCCGCCCGCGAGCAGCAGGGCCAGGAAGAGGCCCGCATCCGCCAGCTGCAGGAGCTGCTGAACACCGCCAAGGTGGGCGAAGCCCCCAAGGTGTCCGGTGTGGCGCTGCCCGGTTCGGTGGTGACGGTCTACTACGACGGCGACAAGTCCGACACCGAGACCTTCCTGATCGCCACCCGGCAGGAGGGCATCGACCACGACAAGCTCGAGGTCTACTCGCCCAACTCGCCGCTGGGCGGCGCGCTGCTCAACGCCAAGCAGGGCGACACCCGCGAGTACACCGTGCCCAGCGGCAAGATCGTGAAGGTCACGCTGGTCAGCGCCGAGCCCTACCAGGGGTAGCTCGCCGACGCGTGGCGCGCATCGCCGAAGACCTGCTTCTCCTGCTGCTCGACAACGCCGCGGCCCAGCCGGCGATCGAGCGGACCAAGCTGCAACGGCTACTGGCCGCGGCGGTCCTGCTCGATCTGGCCTACGACTGCCGCGTCCGGCCCGCGCTCGCCCATGAGCCGGTGCCGCCGGACCGGCTCGTCGCGCTGGCGGGTCCCGCACCCATCGACCCGGTGCTGCGGCCCGCGTTGGCGCTGCTGTCCGCAGGCGCCGATCACGCCGGCCGCCGCGATCGCCAAGCTGCGCAAGCGCGCCGAGGACGACGTGCTCGACCAACTGCTGCGCACCGGGCAACTGCATCAGGTGCAGTTGTCGTCACACCGGTTGCGCCGCAACACCTACGCCTGGCCGATGGCCAACCGGGCGCGGGTGGACCGGGCACGGTCGGCGGTGCTGGCCGCGCTGTTCGACGGGCAGCGTCCGGATCCGCCGACGGCTGCCATCATCTCGCTGCTGCACGCCGTCGACGGGCTGGGAACGCTGCTGAGCCTCAACGAACGGGGCTGGCAGTGGGTGCAGGGCAGGGCCGGCGAAATCGCCAGCGGCACATGGGTTGACGACAGCAAGATGAGCGACGTGAACCTCGCGGTGACCGACGGCCGCGGTGCGTACGGCGCTACGCTAGCGCCTGCTCGAGATCGCCGAGCAGATCGGCCGGGTCCTCGATGCCGACCGAGAGCCGGACCAGATCGTCGGGCACCTCCAGCTGCGAGCCCGCGGTCGACGCATGCGTCATCGCGCCGGGATGCTCGATCAGCGACTCCACCCCGCCCAGCGACTCGGCGAGAATGAAAACCTCTGTGCGCGAGCACAATCGGTGGGCCGCCTCCGCGCCGCCGCGCATCCGGACCGACACCATGCCGCCGAAGCCGCTCATCTGGCGGGCGGCGACGTCGTGGCCGGGGTGCTCGGGCAGACCCGGATAGAGCACCCGGTCCACCGCGGGATGACCGGAGAGGAACTCGGCGACCTTGGCGGCATTCGCAGCTGTGCCGCTGCATCCGCAGCTCCAGCGTCTTGAGCCCCCGCATCGTCAGGTAGGCGTCGAACGGGCCGGGCACCGCACCGGCGCCGTTCTGCAGGAACGCGAACTTGGTGTCGAGTTCCTCGTCGTTGGTCACCAGCGCGCCGCCGACCACGTCGGAGTGCCCGCCGATGTACTTCGTCGTCGAGTGCAGCACGATGTCGGCGCCCAGCGTCAACGGCTGCTGCAGTGCCGGGGAGGCAAACGTGTTGTCCACCAACACCTTTGCCCCGGTCGCCGAAGCGATCTGGACGATGCGCGGCGATGTCGGCGATCGACAGCAGCGGGTTGGTCGGCGTCTCCACCCAGATCAGCCGGGTGCGGCCGGTGATCGCCGCGCGCACCGCGTCGAGGTCCGACAGCGGCACCGGCGTGTGCTCGACACCCCACTGGCTGAACACCTTGTCGATCAGCCGGAAGGTGCCGCCGTAGGCGTCGTCGGGGATCACCAGGTGATCGCCGGGGCGCAGCACCGCGCGCAGCGCGCAGTCGGTGGCGGCCATGCCTGAGCTGAACGCCCGGCCGAAGGTGCCGTCCTCGACCGCGGCGAGCACCGCCTCCAGCGCCGCGCGGGTCGGGTTGCCGGTGCGCGCGTACTCGAATCCGCCGCGCAGACCGCCCACCCCGTCCTGGGCGAAGGTGCTGCTGGCGTAGATCGGGGCGTTGACCGCGCCGGTGGCGGGGTCGGGCCGGTAGCCGGCGTGGATGGCCCTGGTCGCGAATCCCTGCGCCCGATGGATATCGGCTCCGCCGATCCCCGGTCGCTTCGCTCCTGCCCGCCGGACTGCGCTGCTCACTCATCGACGTCGAGCCTATCGGCAGAAGAAAAGGCGCTCACCCTCGGAGTGAGCGCCTTTCCCCTCCAGATCTCAGATCGGCAGGCAGACCGTCGTCATGATCTTGTCGGCCAGCGTCTGCCGCTTGGCATCCCACAACGGGAACAGGTAGCCGATGTAGCAGATGATCGCGTCGACGAAGTGGGCCAGCTGGCGCACGATCGACAAGCCGAAGCCGATCGGCTGGCCGGTCTTCTCGCTGACCACCTTGAACTTCAGCACCGACTTGCCGATGCTCGAGCCCGTCGTGCCCTGCCGGTAGCCGTAGTTCCAGATCGCGAAGGCCAATGCGGCCAGTCCGAAGACGAACGACAGGATCAGTCCCAGCGCCGACGGCTGCGACGTGCATTCCACGCCGTAGTAGCTGTTGTCACCGCTTGTCGAGACGCAGTTGTTCTCGCCGGTGGCATACATCAGGCCCTGGCCGACGCCGGACAGGATGAAGACCGGCAGGCTGTCGATGACCCACGCGCCGACGCGCTTGAGCCACGGGGTGTAGGCCTCCTTGGGCAGCGCGCCCAGCGCGCTGTAACCCGGCGGCGGAGGCGGATAGTTCCCCGGCGGAGGTGGCGGGTAGCTACCCGGCGGGGGTCCGGGCGGCGGGTAGTTGCCCGGCGGAGGTCCGGGCGGGGGCGGGTAGTCACCGGGAGGCGGCTGAGTCATTCGTAAAGAGCCCTTCTTCTAGAGCGGTAGGCAAACCGTGGTCATTATCTTGTCGGCCAGAGTCTGGCGCTTGGCATCCCACAATGGGAACAGGTAGCCGATGTAGCAGATGATCGCGTCGACGAAGTGGGCCAGCTGGCGCACGATCGACAAGCCGAAACCGATCGGCTGGCCGGTCTTCTCGCTGACCACCTTGAACTTCATGATCGACTTGCCGATGCTCGAGCCCGTCGTGCCCTGCCGGTAACCGTAGTTCCACAGCAGGTAGGCCAGGCCGATCAGCAGCGACAGGCTCAACGCCGCGACGCCGAGCGTGGAGTTGCCGGTGGCGCAGAACTCGCCGAGGTTGTACTCGGAGGTGTCGGTCACGCAGGCGGTCTCCTGCGTCGCCGCTTCGATGCCGTAGCCGATGCCGACGACGATCATGTACGGGACGTAGTCGATGATCCACGCCACCGCCCGGGTGACCCACGACGTGTAGGCCGTCGGCGGTAGCTGACCGATCGCCTGGCCGGGTGCCGGCGGGGCCCCGTAGCCGACGCCGGGTGGCGGCGGGGCGTAACCGCCCTGCGGCGGCGGGGGTGGCGGGTAGCCGCCGCCGGACGGCGGAGGTGGCGGCTGATAACCACCGCCGGGCGGTGGGGGGAATCCGCCAGGAGGCGGGGGCGGCGGCGGATAGTTCCCCGGCGGCGGCCCTGGTGGCTGTTCGGTCATGACGCCTTCCACTGCAGAGTTATTAGCTGAGGTAAAGCGGCATAAATCTACCCGAGAAGTGCAAACGCATCAGGGCAAAGCGCAATCTGGAATTCAGCGGCGGCGCGGGCCTTCGGAGAGGAAGCCGAGAACGTCGTGCCGGGTGATGACGCCGACGGGTTTGCCGTCCTCGACGACCATCAGCGCATCCCAATCCCGCAGCGCCTTGGCCGCCGCGCTGACCAGTTCCCCGCCGCCGATCAACGGCAGCGGCGGGCCCCATGTGCAACGCCACGGCGTCGGCCAGCTTGGCTCGGCCCTCGAACACCGCGGACAGCAGCTCACGCTCGGACACGCTGCCGGCCACCTCGCCGGCCATCACCGGGGGCTCGGCGCCGACGACCGGCATCTGGGAGACGCCGTACTCGCGCAGGATGCCGATCGCGTCGCGCACGGTCTCCGACGGGTGCGTGTGGACCAGGTCGGGCAGCTCGCCGGACTTGCCCGCGCAGCACGTCGGCGACGATCGGTTCGGGCATCGAGCCGTCGAGGCGGTCGCGCAGGAACCCGTAGGACGACATCCACGCGTCGTTGAAGATCTTCGACAGGTAGCCGCGTCCGCCGTCGGGCAGCAGGACGACGACCAGTGATCCGGGGCCGGCCTCCTTGGCCACCTTGAGTGCGGCGACCACCGCCATCCCGCACGAGCCGCCGACCAGCAGCGCCTCCTCGCGGGCGAGCCGACGGGTCATGTCGAACGAGTCGGCGTCGGAGACGGCGATGATCTCGTCGGGCACCGACGGGTCGTAGGCCGCCGGCCAGAAGTCCTCGCCGACGCCTTCGACCAGGTAGGGCCGTCCGGTGCCGCCGGAGTAGACCGAGCCTTCCGGGTCGGCGCCGATGATCTTGACCGTCCCGCCCGACACCTCCTTGAGGTAGCGGCCCGGCGCCGGTGATGGTGCCGCCGGTGCCGACGCCGGCCACGAAGTGGGTGACCTTGCCGTCGGTGTCGGCCCAGATCTCCGGGCCGGTGGTCTCGTAGTGGCTGGCCGGCCCGTTGGGGTTGGAGTACTGGTCGGGCTTCCAGGCGCCCGTCGATCTCGCTGACGAGCCGGTTGGAGACGGAGTAGTAGCTGTCCGGGTGGTCGGGCGGCACGGCCGTCGGGCAGACGACGACCTCGGCGCCGTAGGCGCGCAGCACGTTCTGCTTGTCCTCGCTGACCTTGTCGGGGCAGACGAAGACGCACTTGTAGCCGCGGCGCTGGGCCACCAGGGCCAGCCCGACGCCGGTGTTGCCCGAGGTCGGCTCGATGATGGTGCCGCCCGGCTTGAGCTCACCGCTGGCCTCGGCGGCGTCGATCATCTTGACCGCGATGCGGTCCTTCGAGCTGCCGCCGGGGCTGAGGTACTCGATCTTGGCCGCGACCACGCCCGAGCCCTCCGGGCACAACCGAGTTCAGTTGAACCAGCGGGGTGTTGCCGATCAGCTCGCTGATGTGCGGCGCGATACGCATACCTACATGGTGTCAGGCCGCCCGCGCGACGGCGTCAGCCGGTGGCTTCGCGGATGTACTCACCGATCTGGCGCAGCGAGCGCTTCGCTTCCGGTATCAGCCCGGTCGCCATCTGGAAGTCGTGGATCTGGCCCGGCCACACCCGAACCTCGGTGGGCACTCCGGCGGCGGCCAGCCGGCGCGCCGCGAGCCGGGCGTCGTGCAGCAGCACCTCCGAACCCGACACGTGGATCAGCGTGCGGGGCAGCCCGGGCTCGATGTGGTCGAGCGGTTCGTAGACGCCTTCGGGCTCGCCGTCGACGATGGTCTTGGCCGCCGCCCGCGCGACGAGTGCGACGAGTGCGTCAAAAGCCTTGGGCGGGAACATCGCATCGGTGTGGATGTTCGGGTGGGTCAGCTTCGGTCCGTGGTCGAGTTGCAGCAGCGGCGAGATGGCCACCAGCGCGGCGGGCTCCTCGCCTTCGGCCTGCAGCCGCTGAGCCAACGCCAGCGAGAGGTATCCGCCCGCCGAGTCGCCGGCGAGCACGATCTGGTCGGGCTCGTAGCCGCGCGAGCGCAGCCACCGGTAGGCGTCGTGACAGTCGTCGAGGGCGTTGCCGATGCTGTGCTTCGGGATGAGCCGGTAGTCGACGACCAGCACCGGGGAATCGGCGAACTTCGACAGCGCAACCGAGATCCGGCTGTGCGAGTTGACCCCGCACGTCAGGAACGCCCCGCCGTGCATGTACAGCACGACGCGGCGGTTGCCGTCGGCCGGCAGCACACCGGGCGCGCGGACGAGTTGCGCGGAGGCGTTGGGCAGACCGACGGTGGCGCGAACGGTGCCGGGAGTGGGCAGCACCGCGCGGGCGACGAAGTCGACCAGACCGAAGGGCCACGGCCAGTGCGGCACATGGCTCAGGACGGCCAGGGTGGGCCACATGGTGATCCGGGTGCCCATGGACACCAGCCGGGCGGCGATGCTCGGCCCGTCCTCGACGACCTCGACGGGCGCGCCGTCGCTGACCGGATATCGGCGCGGGCGATACCCCGCGCCAGCACGGATTCCATGGGGGGCGGAGGCCCGGACCTTACTGGGTGCGGTCATCGTCAACACTCCCTACGCCTTTGTAGATACGTGTCCCCGAGATCCGACAGCGAACCCCGGTGACTTAGCTTGACACCTGCTTTACCTACAACAACTAACGAGTTGCTTTCTTACCGGAACCGATACCTGTCCGTAATCCGGGGTCCACTGTCGCGACGGGATTCCCCGGGAAAGGCCGCTTAAACTGGCAATGTGGACAGACGCGCTCCGCGCAGGTCGACAGTGGTGCTGGGGGTGGCGGGAGTTCTCGCTTCCACCGGTACCGCAGTGCTCGGTGCCCGTAATTTGCTCAATGGTCAGGCCGCGCAGGCTCGCACCGTGATCCCGAAGGCCTGGGACGTCCCGCCGCGCGCCGACGGTGTCTACGCCCCCGGCGGCGGACCGGTGCGCCGATGGGAACGGGACGTGCCCTACGACCTGCATCTGATGGTGTTCGGCGACTCGACGGCCACCGGCTACGGCTGCCGGGAGGCCGACGAGGTGCCCGGCGTGGTGATCGCGCGCGGGCTCGCCGAGGAGTCGGGCAAGCTGATCCGGCTGTCCACCAAGGCGATCGTGGGTGCGACGTCGAAGGGGCTCTCGGGTCAGGTCGACGCCATGTTCGTCGCCGGCCCGCCACCCGATGCGGCGGTCATCATGATCGGCGCCAACGACATCACCGCGCTCAACGGCATCGCGCCGTCGGCGCGCCGACTCGGGGCCGCGGTCCAGCGGCTGCGCGCGAGCGGAGCGGTGGTCGTCGTGGGGACGTGCCCGGATTTCGGGGTCATCACCGCGATCCCGCAGCCGCTGCGCTACACCGCCCGCTCGCTCGGACTGCGGCTGGCGCGGGCGCAGGCGTCCGCGGTGCGCGCCGCCGGCGGTGTACCGGTGCCGCTCGCGGACCTGCTGACACCGAACTTCATCGAGACTCCGGAGCTGATGTTCTCCGAGGACAAGTTCCACCCGTCGGCGGCCGGATATGCGTTGGCCGCCAACCAGTTACTGCCCGCGCTGTGCCATGGGCTCGGCGAGTGGACCGGGGCCACGGTGCCGGATCTGCCGTGGGCGGCGCGGACGGCGGGCAGGTCGTTCACCGCTCGGCTGACGGCGGTGAGCCGGCTGCTGCGCCGCCGCACCACCGGGGTGCCCGCACCGATCGTGGTGCCTGCGAGTTAGGTTCGTGTGCAGTCGCACCTGCACACCTCCAGGAGCCTCGTCATGCCCGAAGCCGTCATCGTTTCCACTGCCCGCTCGCCGATCGGCCGCGCGATGAAGGGCTCGCTGGTCGACATGCGTCCCGACGACCTGGCCGCGCAGATGGTGCGCGCCGCGCTGGACAAGGTGCCCGCGCTGGATCCGCGCCAGATCGACGACCTCCTCATGGGCTGCGGTCAGCCCGCGGGTGAGTCGGGCTTCAACATCGGCCGCACGGTGGCCGTGCAGCTGGGCTACGACTTCCTGCCGGGCACCACGGTGAACCGGTACTGCTCGTCGTCGCTGCAGACCACCCGGATGGCGTTCCACGCGATCAAGGCCGGCGAGGGCGACGCGTTCATCTCGGCGGGCGTGGAGACGGTGTCGCGGTTCACCAAGGGCAACGCCGACGCGCTGGCCGGACACCAAGAACCCGGCTGTACAACGAGGCCGGCGAGCGCACCGCGGCGGCCGCCGCCGGCGCCGAGGAGTGGCACGATCCGCGCGAGGACGGCCTGCTGCCCGACGTCTACATCGCGATGGGCCAGACCGCCGAGAACGTGGCGCGCTTCACCGGCATCAGCCGGGAGGACCAGGACCACTGGGGTGTGCGGTCGCAGAACCGCGCCGAGGAGGCGATCAAGAGCGGCTTCTTCGCGCGCGAGATCGTTCCGGTGACGCTGCCCGACGGCACGGTCGTCAGCAAGGACGACGGGCCGCGCGCGGGCACCACCTACGAGGCGCTGAGCCAGCTCAAGCCGGTGTTCCGTCCCAACGGCACGGTCACCGCCGGTAATGCCTGTCCGCTCAACGACGGTGCGGCGGCGCTGGTGATCGTCTCCGACGCCAAGGCCAAGGAGCTGGGGCTGACCCCGCTGGCCCGCATCGTGGCCACCGGTGTGTCCGGGCTGTCGCCGGAGATCATGGGCCTGGGCCCGATCGAGGCCGTCAAGAAGGCGCTGGGATACGCGAAGATGTCGATCTCCGACATCGACCTGTACGAGATCAACGAGGCGTTCGCGGTGCAGGTGCTCGGCTCGGCGCGGTCGCTGGGCATGGACGAGGACAAGCTCAACGTCTCCGGCGGCGCGATCGCGCTGGGGCATCCGTTCGGCATGACGGGTGCGCGGATCACCGCCACGCTGCTGAACAACCTGCAGACCCACGACAAGACGTTCGGCATCGAGACGATGTGCGTCGGCGGCGGCCAGGGCATGGCCATGGTCATCGAGCGGCTCAGCTAGCCGGCGTTGACATCGCACTGAGAGCGAAAACTCACACGAAATCTCGCTCTCACTGCGGTCTCAACGCCAGGCTTGGCGCACTCGTCGCACGATCTCGGGCTTACGGTCACCGGCGATCACCCTGATGCGGCGCCAACCGACGTGGGCGAGGTATTCCGATCGAGCCAGATCGTCGCGATAGATCTCGCGATCGACGCGATGCTGCTCACCGTCGTATTCGACCGCGACCATCACATCGCGCCAGCCCATGTCCAGGAAGTAGCGCGAGTAGCCGTCGGGCTGGCACCGGATCTGGGTCTCGGACGCGGAAACCGGCCGCGATCAGCAGCAGTCGCAGCCACGTTTCACGCGGCGACTGCGCGCCGCGTCGACCTGTCGCAGGCGCCACCCGCCGCGGCCTTTGACGTGCGGATGGTTCGCGGCAACCGCGAGGACGTCGTCGACGGCGAAGTTGGTGGCCGCACCCAACGCGTCGAGTCGCTCGACAGCCCGGCCGGCCGGGCCTCGGCGCGCCAGGTCGAAGGCCGTCCGCGCAACGCTGGTCACGGCAATGCCGTTGCACGAACTGATCTCCGCGTCGAGAAGGGTCTCGTTGCGAGCCTTGACTCCTGGCGGAGATTTGCGTCCGGGCCAGTTCAGTTCGACGACAGCGTCGTCGTCGACCCATTTCGCGCCGTGCAGCGCCGACGCCGCGACACCTGAGATGACGCCCTGACGCCGCGACCACAACCAGGCGGCGATCGTTCGGTCACGCAATGTCAGCGGCTCGCCCTTCGCCGCGTACACGTCCGGTAGCACTCGCTGATAGCGGGCGCGAAGGTCGTACTTCGTGACCATGCCTGCCGCGAACGCCTCGCTCCCAAGGAACACCCGAGCCATGGATAGGGAGCGTGTCAAATGGCGGTGGTTCGCGCCGTCAGCTATCCACAGCAAAAGCGAAACGGCACTGAGAGCGAAGTTTTGACGAGATCTTCGCTCTCAGTGCCGTGTCAACGGAAGGGGAAGCTAGCGCTGCTGGAAGTAGCTCAGCAGACGCAGGATCTCCAGGTACAGCCACACCAGGGTGACGGTCAGGCCGAGGGCGACGCCCCAGGCGGCCTTCTCCGGCGCACCGGCGCGGATCATCTGGTCGGCGGCGTCGAAGTCGAGCAGGAAGCTGAACGCCGCCAGCGCGATGCACACCAGCGAGAAGACGATCGCCAGCGTGCCGCCGGAGCGCAGCCCCATACCGTCGCCGCCACCCACGCCGAACATCGAGAGCACGAAGTTGCCGAGCATGAGCACCAGCACGCCGACCATGCCGGCAACGAGCATGCGGGTGAACTTCGGGGTGACCCGGATGGCGCCGGTCTTGTAGACGATCAGCATGCCGAAGAACACACCGACGGTGCCCAGGATCGCCTGACCGATCAGAGCCCCGGCATTGGCGCCCTGGATGTTGAACGTCAGCACGAACGAGACCGCGCCGAGGAACAGGCCCTCCAGCGCGGCGTAGCTCAGCACGATCGCCGGGTTGTCCTGCTTGCGGCCGAACGTCGCCACGAGCACCAGGGCCAGGCCGCCGAGGGCGCCGACCAGGGTGAACGGCATGGCCAGCGCGAGGTTGGCCGACACCAGGAAGTAGGAGATGACTGCCACGATGGACAGCACACCGAGGGTGATGCCGGTCTTGGTGACGACATCGTCGATGGTCATGGGCCGCGAGACACCGGTCTGCGACGGGTACTGCGTGGTGTAGGGCTCGGCCTGGTAGGCCACCTGCTGGGCACCGGCTACGCCGGTCCCGAACTGTGCGTATCCGCCCTGCTGCTTGGGCAGCGAACGAAATACCGGGTTGCTGGTCTCCCGCACCGTCGGTTCCTCTCGTGGAAGTCGCGTGAACACACCGTCTAACGAACGGCGACCGGACCGGGTTCCCAGGAAGTTCACAACTTCGCCGAAATTGTCCGGGCCGTACAAAGCCCGACCTTACCTTGGCGGCCGCGTCCGGTGGGTGCCGATCTAGATTGGACTGATGGTAAAACTAGGAGGTCCAACCTTTCGACGTAAGGACGACATCCCGTGACGGGTGATCCCGACGAAGTCCTGATCCGGGTCGACGGCAGCGTCGGCCTGCTCACGCTCAACCGGCCGAAGGCCATCAACTCGCTGACCCACAACATGGTCACCTCATCGACCGGGCACTCACGCGACTGGGCGGACGACGCCGCCGTCACGCGCCGTGGTGGTCTCGGGTGCCGGCGAGCGGGGCCTGTGCGCCGGCGGCGACCTCGTCCCGCTCTATCACAGCGCCCGCGCCGGCGGCGCCGACGCCCGCAAGTTCTGGTTCGACGAGTACCGCCTCAACGCGAAGATCGGCAGCTATCCCAAGCCCTACGTCGCCCTGATGGACGGCATCGTGATGGGCGGTGGCGTCGGGGTGGCCGCACACGGCAGCGTCCGCGTCGTCACCGACACCTCCAAGATCGCGATGCCCGAGGTCGGCATCGGCTTCATCCCCGACGTCGGCGGCACCTATCTGCTCTCCCGCGCGCCCGGGCTGCTCGGCCTGCACGCCGCGCTCACCGGCGCGCCGTTCTCCGGGGCCGACGCCATCGCGCTGGGATTCGCCGACCACTACGTCCCGCACGACGCGCTCGAGGCGTTCACCGCCGCCGTCGTCGGCGACGGTGTGGAAGCCGCCGTCGCGCGCCTACGACGAAGAGCCGCCGGCGAGTCAGCTTCTGGCCCAGCGGCACTGGATCGACGAGTGCTACGCCGGCGAGACCGTGGCCGAGATCGTCGCCGCGCTGCGCGGCCACGACGCAGGACCCCGCCAACGACGCGGCCAACCTGATCGAGACCCGCTCCCCCGTCTCGGTCGTCCGTGGCGCTGCGGGCCATCCGCCGGGCCGCCCATCTCGACACACTGGAAGACGTGCTGCGCCAGGAGTACCGGACAACCTGCGGGGCGCTGCGCAGTCACGACTTCGTCGAGGGCATCCGCGCCCAGATCGTCGACAAGGATCGCAACCCGAAGTGGTCCCCGCCGTCGCTGGCCGCGGTGACCGAGCAGGATGTCGAGGACTACTTCGCGCCGGCAGACCCCGACCTGACCTTCGAGGAGGACAAGTGAGCTACGAGACCATCCTGGTGGACCGCGAGGAGCGGGTCGGCATCATCACGCTGAACCGCCCGCAGGCGCTCAACGCGCTCAACACCCAGGTGATGAACGAAGTCACCACGGCGGCAGCCGAATTCGACGCCGACCCCGGCATCGGGGCCATCATCGTCACCGGCAACGCCAAGGCGTTCGCCGCCGGCGCCGACATCAAGGAGATGGCCTCGCTGTCGTTCTCCGAGGTGTTCGACGCCGACTTCTTCGCGGCCTGGGGCAAGCTGGCCGCGGTCCGCACCCCGACCATCGCCGCGGTCGCCGGCTACGCGCTGGGCGGCGGCTGCGAGCTGGCGATGATGTGCGACCTGCTGATCGCCGCCGACACCGCGAAGTTCGGCCAGCCCGAGATCAAGCTCGGCGTGCTGCCCGGCATGGGCGGCTCGCAGCGGCTGACCCGCGCCATCGGCAAGGCCAAGGCGATGGACCTGATCCTGACCGGCCGCACCATCGACGCCGCCGAGGCCGAACGCAGCGGGCTGGTCTCGCGGGTGGTCCCGGCCGACGATCTGCTCACCGAGGCCAAGGCCGTCGCGACGACGATCTCGCAGATGTCGCGGTCGGCGGCGCGGATGGCCAAGGAGGCCGTCAACCGCGCCTTCGAGTCCACCCTCGACCGAGGGACTGCTCTACGAGCGCCGGCTGTTCCACTCCGCCTTCGCCACCGACGACCAGACCGAGGGCATGGCGGCCTTCACCGAGAAGCGCCCTGCCAACTTCACGCACCGTTAAGGTTCTCGGCGTGAGCGACGTCGAACTCGAGACCGCCCCGCCGCCCGCACCGACGGAGCGCAAGCCCGACTGGTGGCAGCGCCGCTACACCTTCACCGGCACCGCGGTCGGCCTGGTGTTCCTGTGGCTGTCGCTGACGCCGTCGCTGCTGCCCCGCGGGCCGCTGTTCCAGGGTCTGGTCAGCGGCGCCGCCGGTGCCATCGGCTACGCGTTGGGCGTCTTCGCGGTCTGGCTGGTGCGTTTCATGCTCTCGCGCCCGTCGAGCCCGCCCGCGCCGCGTGCGGCGTGGCCGGTGCTGGTCGTCGTCGGCGCCATCGGCCTGGTCTTCGCGATCTACTACTTCCACGTCTGGCAGGACGAGGTCCGCGACCTGATGGGTGTGCCGCGGCTCAAGTGGTTCAACTACCCGCAGGCCGCGATCATCAGTGTGGTCACGCTCTTCATCTTCGTCGAGATCGGCCAGCTCGTCGGCAGACTCATCAGGTTCCTGGTTCGCCAGCTCAATCGTGTTGCGCCACCGCGTGTTTCGTTCATGGTCGTGGTCGCGATCGTGCTGGGTGTGACGATCGCGATCCTCAACGGCGTGGTGATCAAGGGCAGCATGAGCCTGCTGAACAAGTCCTTCGCCGCGGTCAACGACGAGATGGACCCGAACAATCCGGCGCCGACCACGCCGCTGCGCTCCGGCGGCCCCGAGCTCGCTGGTCTCCTGGAACACGCTCGGCCATCAGGGCCGCATCTTCGTGGCCGGCGGCCCCACCGTCGAGCAGCTGACGAAGTTCAACGGCACCCCCGCGGTCGAACCGATCCGCGCCTACGCCGGTAAGAACTCCGCCCCCGACATCCGGGCCACGGCCGAACTGGCCGCCCGCGAGCTGGAGCGCACCGGCGGCCTCAAGCGCAAGGTCATCGCCGTCGCGACGACGACCGGCACCGGCTGGATCAACGAAGCCGAGGCCTCCGCACTGGAGTACATGTACAACGGCGACACCGCGATCGTGTCGCATGCAGTACTCGTTCCTGCCGAGCTGGCTGTCGTTCCTGGTGGACAAGGAGAACGCCCGGCAGGCCGGCCAGGCGCTGTTCGAGGCCGTCGACGCCCGGGTGCGGGCGCTCCCGGAGGCGCAGCGGCCCAAGATCGTGGTGTTCGGCGAGAGTCTGGGCTCCTTCGGCGGCGAGGCGCCGTTCCTGAGCCCGAACAACATCATCGCGCGCACCAACGGCGCCCTGTTCAGTGGTCCGACGTTCAACAACACGATGTGGGACGACGTCACGATCAACCGCGACGCGGGTTCGCCGATGTGGCTGCCGATCTTCGACGACGGCGCCAACATCCGGTTCGCCGCCCGCCCGGACAATCTGGGCCGCCCGGACAAGCCGTGGGGCAATCCCCGGATCGTCTACCTGCAGCACGCCTCCGACCCGATCACCTGGTGGAACCCGGATCTGCTGTTCTCCGAGCCGGACTGGCTGCGCGAGCCGCGCGGCTACGACGTGTCACCGGACATGAACTGGATCCCGGTGGTGACGTTCCTGCAGGTGTCGGCGGACATGGCGGTGGCCATCGACGTGCCCGACGGCCACGGCCACCGCTACGTGCGCGACGTGGTCAACGCGTGGGCGACGATCCTGCAGCCGCCCGGATGGACGCCGGAGAAGACCGAAAAGCTGCGGTCGATCGTGCACGCCCCGGAGTAGCAGGGTATGTTGATTTCGCACAGATGACCCGTCACGGGGGGAGACGTCAGATGTTCAACCAGCAAACCAGCGCTACCAGCGCAGAGTTCTGGGCCTTGCCCGCCGCGGCGACGCGCACCCGCGGAACCCGACGCGCCGCGGCGTCTGCTGGCCGGGGTGGCGGTCGCCGCTTCGGTCACGACCTGCGTCGTAGCCGCACAGGACCGCCTCACCACCCTGACTTCACCGGTGAAGTTGATGGACCAGGTGCTGATGATCGGCGGGCTCGGCTGGGAGGATGTGCCGGACGATGTCATGAGGTCCGTGATGGGCGGCCGGTTCGCCGACGTGAACAAATACGGCGTCACCGACGTGTCGTGGCCGGGGTCCTTGGAGCCGTCGCTGAATGACTCGATCGTCGCGGGCGTCCAGAGCATGGACCAGGGGATCAGCGATCTTCAAACCCAGCATCCCGGCGAGAAGATCATCGTCGGCGGCGCCTCGGCCGGGACGTTTGTCGTGAACGAGGAAATGGCGCTCCTCGCCCAGCGGATCGCGGACGGGAAGCCGGTGCCGTCGAAGGACCAACTCTCGTTCATCGTGTTGGGCGACGCCAACCGCAGCATGGTCAAGGGCTTCATCGGGTCGACACTCCCGCTGGTCAATTACACCGTCAAACCCATTCCGGTGACCCCGTACGACGTCACGGTCGTTACCGGCGAGTACGACGGTATGGGGAACTGGCCCGACCGCTGGTGGAACCTGCTGGCCGATTTCAACGCGCTGGCAGGTACCAGTTTGCTTCAGCAGACACTGCCGACGCAGATCGTGGATGCCCTGCACCTGGAGCTGTACGGCTCGGTCCACCGGGAAGCCATGGACGCGGACCTCTCACTGGTGCCGGAGCAAGAACATCACCGAATCCGACGAACGCGCTGGGCGGGGTCACCACGACCTACATCGTTCCCACCCCTGATCTGCCGATGCTGCGGCCGCTCAAGGGCTTCGGAGTTCCGCAGCCCGTGATCGACGCCCTCACCGGCGTGCTGAAGCCCATCATCGACTCGGCGTATATCAGCAACGACCCGGTCAACCCCAAGCCGGCCCCCGGCCACATCAGGACCACTGTCACTCAACCGGTGGCAGCCCAGTCGGCAACGGCCCACAAGCAACCGGCAATCGCTCCGTCGGCCACGGCGTCGGCGAGGCCCGCAAGGGCGACGAAGGCGGCGAAGGCGGCTGCCAAGGCCGCCGCCAAGCCCTCGGCGGCCGCGCGAGCGCGGCCGCTAGTCAGCTGAGTTCGGCCAGCACGCCGGCCTCGGCCAGCGCCTGGTAGCCGCCGACGACGTCGGTCGCCCGGTGCAGCCCGAGGTCCAGCAGCGCCGCCGCGGCCAGGCTCGACGTGTAGCCCTGCGAGCAGAGCACCACCCACTCGACGTCGTCGTCGACCGCTTCGGGCAGCCGGGCGTCGCTGGTGGGGTCACAGCGCCACTCCAGCACGTTGCGTTCGATCACCACCGCGGCCGGCACCTCGCCCTCGGCGGCGCGCTGGGCGGCGGGACGGATGTCGACCAGGATCGCGCCCCGGCTGCAGGGCCTGCGGGCACCTCGACGGCCGCCAGCCGGTTCAGCCGCGCCCGCGCGGCGGACAGGGTCGCCTCGATGCGGCTCATCGTGACCTTCGGGTCCGTCGGTGAGTTCGGTGCGGGTGCGGCGCAGCGTGGCGCGTTCGGTCACCTCGTAGTACGACATCGCGGTCAGCGGCGGCGAGTAGGCGTGCACGCTCAGGGTCGCGCTGGCCGGTGTCGGCCAGGGTGGGCGCGCCGACCACGTCGTGGACCCAGCCCAGCGGAAAGGCCGCCTGGTCACCCGCATCAAGTCTGCGTCTGCGCAATTGCTCACCGTCCCAACGGTATTCGTGCAATGCGCCCGACAGTACCGTCAGCGCGCCCAGCGAGCCGCCGTGGTCGTGCAGTTCGGTGGTGTGGCCCGGCACCCAGCTGATCAGCCAGACGTCGAGTTCGTCGTCGGCGTGCAGGCGGGTGAACCAGCGCGCATCGGTCGGCGGCCCCCCGGGTGGCAGCAGGCGGTTGAAGCAACCGCGCAGCACCTCGTCGGCGAACCGGTCGGTGGTGTGCAGCAGGTCGGGCAAGCCGCAGTCGGGTCGGCGAGGACACCGCGGGCGGGACGGCGGGAAAGGAGGCGAGCGCGGACGCTGAGCCCGAGACGGACATGGCGAAAACTCCGGTGATGGCAGGGACGGATCGGGGTCGGGCTAAGGCCGACAACACTCCCGAGATCCGGTGCGCTCCATCACGGCCGCCAGTGTTGCATAGATTGAGTCCATGCGCCGGTACCGATGTCGCTCCCTGTCCGCTTCCGCCTTGGTCGTGGCGACCGCCACAGCCACTCTGATGGCGTGTTCCTCGGGCGGCGGCGGGCACGCCACCTCGCAGGCTCCGGCGCCGCCGATCAGCCCCGGGCAGTCGGTCGAAGCAGGCACCCCCTCGGAGCCGATCGGGGTGTCGCCCGACGGTGTCACCACCCGGGTCGACGTGCCCGCCGAGTCCACCGAGGAGCAGTACGCGCAGGCCTGCATGGCCGCGAAGACGTGGATGGAATCCAAGGGCGGCGATCCCACCACCCTGGTCGAGGCGATGCTCAAGGAGGTGCAGACCAGCACCGAGCCGGGGCCGACGACGTTCGGCAGCACATGGACCCAGCTGTCCACCGCCCAGCAGGCCGCGGTCATCGTGGCGGTCCGTGCCGCGTCCCAGGGTGGCTGCTGAGCGGGTTCAAATCACGAGTAGCAGAAGTCGGCACTCGCGGCGGCGCGATCCTGCCAGTGACCGATCACTTCCTGCCACCGGAATTATCTGCCTGACCTGCTGGTTTACCCAAGCATGAAGGCACAGAAGAACATGACGAAGTTCGGATTCGCGGCGCTGGTCGGCAGCGCGCTCAGTGCCGCCGTGATCGGCCTGGCCGCTCCGGCGACCGCCGCGCCGAGCGAGACCAGCGACCACCACACCACCACCGCCGTCGACGTGCTGGGGTACCCGGTGGTCTCCGACAACACGATCGATGCCATCCAGCGCGACTGACACCACGCAGAATGGAGTCATGGCCGCATCACCCCCCACTGGCCGGGTCGCACTGGCACTCGGCAGCGGCGGCGCCCGCGGGTACGCGCACATCGGCGTCATCAACGAGCTGCGAGACCGCGGCTACGAGGTGGTCGGCGTCGCCGGTTCCTCGATGGGCGCATTGGTCGGCGGCTTGCACGCGGCCGGCTCGCTGGACGAATTTGCCGACTGGGCAAAGACTTTGACCCAGCGGGCCGTGCTGCGGCTGCTCGACCCGTCCATCACGGCAGCCGGGGTGCTGCGCGCCGAGAAGATCCTGGACGCGGTCCGCGACCTCCTCGGCGATGTGACCATCGAGAGCCTGCCCATCCCGTACACGGCCGTGGCGACCGACCTGATCGCCGGCAAGTCGGTGTGGCTGCAGCGCGGTCCGGTCGACGCCGCCATCCGGGCCTCGATCGCCATCCCCGGCGTCATCGCGCCGCACGTGCTCGACGGCCGGCTGCTGGCCGACGGCGGGATCCTCGACCCGCTGCCGATGGCGCCGATCGCGGCGGTCAACGCCGACCTGACCATCGCGGTCAGCCTCAACGGCGCCGACTCCGACGCCGGCCACGACCAGAGCGCCGGCCCCGAGACACGCGCCACCACGGAGTGGCTGAACCGGCTGCTGCGCAGCACATCCGCCCTGTTCGACACGGCGTCCGCCAAGTCGGTGCGCAGCCGGTTCGCCGGCACCGAGGAGGCCGGCGAGGAGACGGCCGACTCCGACCAGGACAGCACCGATCAGCTGGTGGACAGCTCCCGGGAAGCGTCGATCCCCAAGCTCGGCAGCTTCGCGGTGATGAACCGCACCATCGACATCGCGCAGGCCGCGCTGGCCCGCCACCAGCTGGCGACCTATCCGCCCGACCTGCTGATCGAGGTGCCGCGCACGGCGTGCCGCAGCCTGGACTTCCACCGTGCCGCCGAGGTCATCGACCTCGGGCACGAGCTCGCCGCGCAGGCGCTGGACACCCTCAAGCCAGAAACTCCCTGACCTCGGCGGCCACCCGCCGGCCCTGCGCCCGCCCGGCAACGGCGGACGGCACCCGGCAGCGCGGGTCCAGCGGGTTGGGCCCGAACGCGGCCAGCGACGCCTCGTCGGCGAACACCACGAAGGTGCGGCGCGCCGAAGTCCGCGATCTCGGCGGCGGTGTCACCGAACGGCGAGGGCGCGAACCGTCCGGCAGGCACCAGCACCACCGCGGTCGCGCAGTCGGCGGCGACGGCGGTGTTGACCGAACTGCCCACCCCGCCGTCCATGTAGCGCCGCTCGCCGATGGTCACCGGCGGCCAGGTGCCGGGCACCGCGCAGCTCGCCGCCACCGCGTCGACCAGTGCGACCCCCGACGACGAGTCGAACACCACCAATTCCCCGGTCGCCACGTCGATGGCGGTGATCCGCAGGTCGCGCTCGGGCCAGTCGTGGCTGGGCAGTCGGTGTTCGATGACCCGTCTGCGCACCGGCTCGGCCACGGTGTCGGTGTTCACCGCGACGTCCCCGATGTGCTGCAGCTTGTGCGTCGGCCGTCGGGCCCGGTAGCGACATCGCGGTCAGGAACATCTCGGTGAGCGTGTCGATGTCGACGCCGGGATCCAGCTCGTGGGAGGTCTCGGCGACCTGCCGCTCGTAGAGCTGCTCCAGCGGCAGCGGGCCGCTGATCTGCGCGGCGACGGTCGATCCGGCCGACGTCCCGACCAGGACGTCGGAGTCGAGCAACTGCTGCGCGGTGGACGGCGACTCGTCGGCGATGCCCTGCAGGATTCCGGTCTCCCAGGCGATCCCGGCCAGTCCGCCGCCGGCCAGGATCAAGGCTCGTTTCGTCGTCACAGCCTGCGAGTGTGCCAGCTGTGCCGTGAACTTCCTGCCGCGGGCGGGCTCCCGCGACGATGATGACGATGACAGGACTACCAGGGAGGATCAATGACCGACGTCATCGACGTCCGTGACCTGCGCAAGATCTTCGGCCGCGTGCCTGCTCTCGACGGGCTCGACCTGCGGGTGACCGAAGGCGAGGTGCACGGCTTCCTGGGACCAAACGGCGCGGGCAAGTCGACGACCATCCGCGTCCTGCTGGGCATTCTGCGGGCCACCTCGGGCACAGTCCTGCTGTTCGGGCGCGATCCATGGCGTGACGCGGTGTCGCTGCACCGGGACATCGCCTACGTGCCGGGAGATGTGACCCTGTGGCCGTCGCTGACCGGTGGGGAGACCATCGACCTGCTGGCGCGGATGCGCGGCGGTATCGACCAGCGGCGGCGTGCCGAACTGATCGAGCGGTTCGACCTGGACCCGACGAAGAAGGCCCGCACCTATTCCAAAGGCAACCGGCAGAAGGTGTCGTTGGTCTCGGCGCTGTCGTCCAATGCCCGGCTGCTACTGCTCGACGAGCCCAGCAGTGGGCTGGACCCGTTGATGGAGAACGTCTTTCGTCAGTGCATCCGCGAAGCACGCGACCGCGGGGTGACGGTGCTGCTGTCCAGCCACATCCTGGCCGAGACCGAGGCATTGTGTGAGCGCGTGACGATCATCCGGGCCGGACGCACCGTGGAGAGCGGAACCCTGGAGTCGATGCGTCACCTTTCTCGCACCTCGATCAAGGCTCAGCTACTCGGGGATCCCGGTGACTTGAGCCGGATCAAGGGAGTCGAGGACGTCACCATCATGGGCGACGTGCTGCACGCACAGGTGGACAGTGCCAGTCTCGGTGAGCTGATTCGGGTGCTGGGCGAGACGGGTGTAGCGCAGCCTGGTCAGCCAGCCGCCGACGCTGGAGGAGTTGTTCTTGCGCCATTACCGGGTGACCGACCATCGGCGCGACTCCGAGCCGATGCGGTCATGACCGCCGTCATCGACCGGCCCCGGCATCGTCGCCCGGAACCGGCCCGCCAATCCTCACCGCTGACCGGCACTGTCGGGTTGCTCCGGCTGTACGCCCGTCGCGACCGCATCGTGCTTCCGCTGTGGGTGCTGCTGCTGTCGCTGCCGCTGGCCAGTGTGTACGTGGCGAGCATCGACAATGTCTTCCCCGACCGTCGCCCAGCGCGGCGACATTCGCCGCGTTTGCCATGGCCAGCCCTGCCCAGCGCGCCCTCTACGGCAACATCTACAACGACTCGGTCGGGGCCACCGCGCTGTGGAAAGCAGGGGTGTTCCATGCGCTGATCGGCGTCGCGGTGATCCTCACCGTCATCCGCCACACCCGCGCCGACGAGGAGGCCGGTCGCGCCGAGTTGCTGGACTCAACCGTCGTCGGCCGGTATGCAAGCCTCACCGCCGCGCTGCTGCTGACGTTCGGCGCCTCGATCGCCACCGGGGCGATCGGCATCGCCGGGCTGCTGACCACCGACGTCCCCGCCGCCGGGTCGGTGGCCTTCGGTCTGGCGCTGGCGTGCTCGGGCCTGGTGTTCTCGTCGGTCGCCGCGGTGGCCGCGCAGGTGAGCACCGCAGCGCGAACGGCACGCGGGATCGCGTTCTCGGTGCTCGGCGCCGCGTTCGCCCTGCGCGCGATCGGTGACGCCGGAAACGGTGTGCTGTCCTGGCTTTCGCCGCTGGGCTGGTCACTGCAGGTCCGGCCGTACGCCGGGGAGCGCTGGTGGGTGCTGGGGTTGCAGATCGCCACCACGGTCGTGCTCACCGCCATCGCGTACGCGCTGCTGAGCCGGCGTGATATCGGCGCCGGCCTGCTGGCCGAGCGCCCGGGGTCGGCCACCGCACCGAAGTCGCTGTCGGGCCCGTTCGGCCTGGCCTGGCGGCTGCAGCGCAGCGCCCTACTGGCGTGGACGGTCGGGTTGTGCCTGTACGCCCTTCTCGCTGGCAGCATCGTGCACGGTGTGGGCCAACAGGTCGGGGACAGCCCGATGATCCGCGAGATCGTCAACCGGTTCGGCGGCACGACCGCGCTGGAGGCGGCGTTCGTCACGATCGCCTTCAGTCTCCTGGGCATCGGCGCTGCCGCCCAGGCGATCTCGGCGACCCTGCGGCTACACGGCGAGGAGACCGCATCACACGCCGAAACCCTGCTTGCCGGCTCAGTCGGCCGGTTGCGCTGGGCGGCAAGCCATCTGGTGTTTGCCGTGTTCGGTACCGCCACGGCCCTGCTGGCCGCGGGCCTGGTGGCCGGTCTAGCCTATGGGATCGCGACCGGCGACATCGGCGGCAAGTTACCGGGCGTGCTTGCCGCGGCTGCGGTTCAACTGCCGTCGGTCTGGCTGCCGGCCGCGATCACCCTGCTGTTGTTCGGCCTGCTTCCCCGGTTCGCCCCGGTGGCGTGGGGCGTGTTCGTCGTCTTCATCGCCCTGACCTTCCTGGGCTCGGTCTCCGGTACGCCGCAGTGGGTTCTGGACCTAACGCCATTCGCCCATGTGCCGCGGGTGCCCGGCGAGGCGTTCCGCGCGACTCCGCTGCTGTGGCTGCTGGGAATCAACGTCGCACTGGCAACCGTGGGCCTGGCGGCATTCCGCCGCCGGGACCTGAGGTGATCAGCGCTTGCCGGTGTAGGCCCGGGCGACGCGGGTGACGAACTGGTAGACGCCGTCCTCGTCGGGCGCCAGCGGGCCGGGCCGCGAGTGCGGGGAGCTCAGGCCGCGCTGCACCGACTCGCACGCTCCCCAGTCCTGGCGGTTGGTCAGATCCCAGAAGTCCACCGCGTAGGAGGGGTCGAAGTCGGGCTTCTCCAACGCCTCTTTCGGGAAGGCCCATGCGCATTCGACGTGGGTGCGGTCCACGGCCAGCGGGGTCATGAGATGGGTCATCACATAGTCGGGATGCAGGCTGACGAGCAGGTTGGGGAACCCGACCAGATACATCACCGTGCGCAGTTCCTGCTGGGACAGGCCCTTGATGGCCACACCGCCGCTCTGCCCGCTCAGCGACATCGTCTGCGCCTCGTCGATCATCGACATCCAGCCGCCCATCCAGTCACCCGGCAGGTCGATGTTCTCCCCGCTGGTGGGTGGGCTGATCCGGGACAGCTCGGGGTGGATCGCCTGACAGTGGTAGCACTCCTGGTAGTTCTCGACGATCACCTTCCAGTTGGTGTCCAGCTCGTAGGAGTGCCGGGCCACCACGGTGAGATCCTCCGGCCGGTACGGGCCGATGATGTCTTCCATCCCGGCGACGTGCTGCTCGAAGTCGACGTCTTCACCGCTGGGATCGACGAAGAGATAGCCGTGCCAGTTGACCAGCCGCAGTTCGGTGAGCCCGAATTGGCTTGTGTCGAAATCGAATCCGTCGACCGAGTCGAAGCCGGGCGCATTGCGCAGTTCGCCGTTCAGCTTGTAGGACCACGAGTGGTACGGACAGACGATGCCGCGCCGCTTGGCGGTGGCGCCGCAGGCGAGCATCTCGTGGCCGCGGTGCCGGCAGACGTTGGCGAACGCACGCACCTGCCCGTCCTCGCCCCGCACCAGCAGGACGCCTTCTGCGCCGGAGCCCACGGCCTTCTGTGCGCCGACACCCTCGAGGTCGCCGGCGTGGCCCACGCAGTGCCACCCGGAGAAGATGTTGCGCTTCTCCCAGTCGAAGACCTTCGCGTCGACGTAGGCCTCCCGCGGCAGCATGCGCGACTGCCCGAACGGGGCGAGCGATGCGGCGAGATCGTCGGCCGGAACCGGTGCGGGCTCTTGTTTGAACATACAGTCAGACTAGTCGGTCGCGTGGTCGCGGTCCAGAGATCGCCGGCACTCAGGCCTCCCCGGCGAACGCCGCGATGCCCTTGCCCGCGGTGTGGTCGCCGCGAGTCATCCTCCGGTACACCAGGTATCCCGACGGTGACCGCGAGCAGCGCCGCCGCCAGCAGCAGGGTGGCCAGCGCATTGAGGGCAGGCGTCGGCGCGGCGCGGGCGGTGTTGTAGATCTTCACCGACACCGGCTCGGTCGAGGAGTTGCCGGACAGGTAGCGCACCAGCACGAAGTTGTCGATCACGTCGGCGAACACCAGCACGGTGCTGGCGAAGATCGCCGGGAACAGCATCGGCACGGTCACCCGACGCAGCGCCTGCATCGGCGATGCGCCCAGATCCATTGCCGCTTCCTCGTATTGGTTGCCGATGGTGGCCAGCCGGGCCCTCACCAGGACGGCCGGATAGGCGATCTGGAAGGTGATCAGACCGATCACCTGAGCCGAGGTGCCCAGCCTGATCGGCAGCGCCAATGACGTGATCGCAAACAGCAGCGCGACGGCGAGCAGCACCTCGGGGATGACGAAGGACACCAGCATCAGCATGTTGGCGCCGGACGGCAGCCGGCCGCGCCAGCGGTCGATGCCGATCGCGAAGATCACGCCGAGCGGGACGGTGATCAGCGTCGCGATGACGCCGAGTTTCAACGTCTGCAACAGCGCCTGGTGCAGCGTCGCGTCGTGCCACACCGATCGCGTCTGGTCACCCCAGTACCAGCGAAACGAGAAGCCCTGCCACGTCGTTCGCGACTTGCCGTCGTTGAACGAGAACATCACCGCGATCAGCACCGGCAGCAGCGACCAGACCAGGTAGCCGACGGTGACCGCCACCAGCACCCGCGGCGGCCGCCACGGGTCGTTCCACCACGCGACCGGGCTCCTCATGTGGACACCTCGTCCGCGCGGGCGGTGACCCGGACGTAGTAGAACATCGGCAGCACCGTCGCCAGCAGCACCAGCATCACGAAGGCTCCGGCCTGCCCGGTCTGACCGGGAGACTGCACGCTGTCGTTGATCAGGTTGCCCACCATCGCGGTCTTCGGTGACGCCGAGAGCATGTCGGAGGTGAAGTAGTCGCCGAGCATCGGCAGGCACGTCAGCAGAACGGCGGCCACGATGGTCGGCCGGCACATCGGCAGCGTCACCCGCCAGAACGAGGCGGCCCGGTTGGCGCCGAGGTCACGCGCGGCCTCCAGGGTCGACTGCGGCAGCCGGTCCAGCCCGGCATACAGCGGCAGGATCATGTACGGCACGTAGCCGTAGACCAGACCCAGCACGACCACCACCGGCTGCCCGGTCAGCCAGTGCACGTGCACGTCGAACAGACCGCCCATACTCGCGATCCGGTTGACCCACCCGTCGTCCTGAAGCAGGTTGACCCACGCCAACATTCGCATCATGTAGCTGATCCAGAACGGCGCGATCAGCGCGGCCAGCAGGATGCCCGCCCACCTTCCGGCGAGCCGGGCGACGTAGTAGGCCACCGGGAAGGCGATCGCCAGGCACAGCACGCTGGCGATCAGCACGTAGACTGCCGGTGCGGATCAGCGCCGGGCCGTACGCGCCGCCGGGACCGATGCGGGAGAGCACATAGGTGAACTGGGTCGGGTCCCACTGCAAGGGATTCCAGACCGGGACCGGGGTGCGGAAGATCGGGTCGACCTGGCCGAAGACGATCGCCAGCACCACGTACATCGGCGCCAGGAAGAACACCAGCAGCCAGATGATGCCCGGCATGGCCAGCGCGGGCCACAGCGGGTTGATCCGGGTCCGCCCCGCGGACTTTGCGGGCTGCGGGGGCGCCTCGGTGACCGTCACCGGGGTCAGGATCCCCCAGCCTTGAAGGCACGCCAAACATTGTGCCAGGCAGTGTCATTGGCCGGGTCGAGCTCGAGGATCCGGTATCCGGTGTCGAAGTACTCCGGGCGCACGATCGCGCTCTTGAGGTTCTCCGGGATGAAGCCGTCGGCCACCAGCGAGTCCGGGTTGATCGACACCTGCGGCGGCTGGTAACCGATCGCGGAGAAGTTCTGCTTGGCGACCTCGGGCTCGAGCATGTGGTTGATGAACAAGTGGGCGAGCACCGGATTCTTGCCGCCGCGCAGCGACACCATCAGGTCATTGTCCACCAGGCCTTTGCCGTCCGCGGGGAACCAGTAGCGCAGGATGTCGACGTTGACGCCCTCCGGCAGATAGCTCTGCGCGTTGATGATGTCGCCGGACCACATCTGCGACAGGCTGATCTGCCCGGCGGGCAGGTCGCTGTACATCGTGATGGTGACCTTCGGCGAGGTGGCCGCCACCATCTGGGTCAGCGCGTCGCCGACCTTCTTCAGATCGTCGGCCGAGGACGTGTTGACGTCGGTGATGCCGAGCTTCAGCAGCACCATGGCCATCGCGGTGTGCCAGTCGTCGATGACGGCGGTCTTGTTCTTGTAGGCCGGATCCCACAGCGACTCATAGGGATTCTTCAGCGCGCCGATGTCGGCAGGCACCTGATCGGTCCGCCAGCCCAAGCCGGTCGTGTAGACGGTGTAGGGCACGCTGTAGTGCCATTCCTGGTCGTACCAGGGGTTGGCGAAGAACGGCCAGACGTTCTTGATGTTCGGGACGTAGCTGTGGTTGAGCGGACGCACCAGACCACCGGTCACCAGTCGGCCGATCTGGTCGTAGCTCGGGAAGAAGATGTCGTAGTCGACGTTGCCGCCGCGGATCTTGGTCAGGGCCTCATCGGTGTCGTTGAACGTCGAGATCTGGACCTTGACGCCGTACTTGTCCTCGAACGACTTCACCGCTTCGGGCGCCATGTAGTCGGCGTAGCTGTAGAGCTGCAGCGTCGCGCCCTTCTCCGGACCGAGACCGTCGGCGATCGCCTTGTTGTCCGCCGGGATGTCCCACTTGACCGGGCTGCTGGGCGACGCGATGGTCAGGCTCGGGGCCGAAGTCGACTGTCCGCCTTTGGAACACGCGTCCAGGAATGCCACCAGAGCCGGAGTGCCTGCGGCCAGCAACGCGGCCCGTTGCAGAAACTGTCGGCGGTTCGGGCCGGGTCGATTGGGAACAGGCATCCGCACCTCCGTGAGTTTCGTGTCTTGTCGCACATTGGACTCTGGCATAGACTGAACGCTCAGTCAATAGCTGGCGCGGCGCTTCTTCGCAGGTCCGCACGGCATTCGAGCGGAGGTTCCCCGTGGGTTCGTCGATCATCGAGAGCCCGGTCCAGGACGCGGTCGACCAATTGATCGCCGACGAGGAGAAGGTGTTCCTGGCGCGCCAGCCGCGCAGCACCGAGATGATCGCCAGAGCGCGCGAGCACCTTGCCGGCGGCGCGACGTCGAACTGGCAGATCGCCCAGCCGCAGGCGGTGTGGATGAGCCACGGCGCGGGGTCGAAGGTGTACGACGTCGACGGCACCGAGTACGTCGACATGCACGGCGGTTACGGCGCCTCGATCGCCGGCCATGCCCATCCCGCGATCGTGGAGGCGGTCAGCCGCCAGGTGCGCCGCGGCACGCACTTCGCCCAGCCCACCGAGGACGCGATCTGGATCGCCGACAGAGTTGGCCCGCCGCTTCGGCTTACCGCTGTGGCGCTTCGCCAACTCCGGCACCGAGGCCACCATGGACGCCGTCCACCTCGCCCGTGCGGCCACCGGCCGGGACCTGATCATCAAGGTCGAGGGCTGCTACCACGGCCATCACGACTCCGTCGAGGTGTCGGTGCTGCCCGAGGCGGACGAGGTCGGTCCGCGCGACCATCCGATCGGGGTGCCCGGCAACAGCGGTATCCCGGCCGCGATCCGCGACCTGGTGGTCGTCGTGCCGTTCAACGATGCCGAGGCGGTGGCCCGCGCGCTGGCCGAGCACCGTGGCCAGGTGGCCGGAATGATCCTCGAGCCGGTGATGATGAACGCCGGGATCATCCCGCCCGACGACGGGTACCTCGCCGCGATCCGCGACCTGGTGCATGCCGAGGGTGCGCTGCTGATCTTCGACGAGGTCAAGACCGGCTTCACCACCGGCCCGGGCGGGGTGACCGCGATATCCGGTGTCGTGCCCGACATGATCTGTCTGGCAAAGGCTTTGGGTGGCGGCATCTCGGTCGCCGCCATCGGGGGCACCGAGGAGGTGATGTCGCTGATCGCCGACGGACGCTACGAGCAGGTGGGCACCTTCAACGGCAACCCGCTGGCGATGGCCGCGACCAGGGCCACCCTGTCCGAGGTGCTCACCCCGGCGGCCTACGAGCGGATGGCGCGGCTGGCGGCACGGTTGCGCGACTCTTTGGACGCGACGATCGCCCAATACGGCTACGGTTGGCACGTGGTGAGTGTCGGCGGCAAGGGCTGTGTGACGTTCAAGCGCGAGCCGGTTCGCGAGTTCCGGGACTTCCTCACCATCGACGACCGGCTGGGCCACCTGCACTGGCTCATGCAGCACAACGGCGGCGTCTTCCTGCCGCCCTGGGGCAAGGTGGAGCAATGGTTGCTGTCCGTTCAGCACGACGAGGACGATGTCGACCGCTTCGCCCGCAACTTCGCCCGACTGGCCGAGGCGGTGGCCGGCTGAACGCCTGCTGTCGGGACGGCCGCCGGTGACCGGCGGCGCGATCCGGCTGCACCAGCTGGCCAAGTCGTTCGACGGCGTTCCCGCCGTCACGGGAATCGACCTGGACATCCCTGCCGGACAGTTCTATTCGCTGCTGGGCGCGTCGGGCTGCGGCAAGACCACCACCCTGCGGATGATCGCGGGTTTCGAGAAGCCCGACTCCGGGCGCATCGAACTCGACGGCCGTGACGTCGTGCAGGACCCGCCGCACAAGCGTCCGGTGAACACCGTCTTCCAGACCTACGCCCTGTTCCCGTTCATGACGGTGTGGGACAACGTCGCATTCGGCCTGCGCTACCAGAAGACTCGCCAAGGACGAGACCCGCAGGCGCGTCGGCGAGGCGCTGGACATGGTGCGGATGAGCGAGTTCGCCAAACGGCGGCCCACCCAACTGTCCGGCGGCCAGCAGCAGCGCGTCGCGCTGGCCCGGGCGCTGGTTCTGCAGCCCCGGGTGCTGCTGCTCGACGAGCCGCTCGGCGCGCTGGATGCCCAGCTGCGCAAGCAACTTCAGCTCGAACTGCGTGCCGTGCAGCGCGAGGTCGAGATCACCTTCGTCTACGTCACCCACGACCAGGACGAGGCACTGACGATGAGCGATCAGATCGCCGTGCTGGCCGAGGGCCGGGTCGAGCAGGTGGGGCCGCCGCAGGAGATCTACTCGGCGCCCGCCACCACGTACGTGGCCGGATTCCTCGGTGCCGCAAACATTTTCGATGCCGATGTGCTGGAATGCGCCGACGGCTCGGCGGTCTGCTCGGCACTGTCCACTCGACTGGGCGCAGCCGTCGACACCAGCTGCAGGCCCGGGCCGGCGGCCATCGTCATCCGTCCGGAGCGGATCGCCCTGAGCGATCGGGACGCGCCGGTGCCCGCCGGAAGCAATGCCGTCAACGGCATCGTCGCGCAGGTGGTGTACCACGGCGCATCGACGCAGGTCCACGTCGACGTCGGCGAATCCACCGCCCTGATCGTCGACGTGCCGAACCAGTCCGGCCCGCAGTCGGTGGGCTACGAATCGGGAATGGCCGTCACCTGCGTGTGCAGCCGGGACGCCGTGCGGGTGCTGACCCGCAGCACGGCGGCGTTGACCACCGATCCGGCAGCGGAGTTGGTGACGGGACGGTGGAGGCGCTCAGCGTTTCTTAGCGCGCCGCGCGTCGGCGGGCAGGTTGAGTTCGCGTTCGGCGAATCGCATCGCGATGTCGTAGGCCACCTTCGAGTCGACCTCTGGATCCTCTAGGGCCACCTGGATCGACAGGCCGTCCAGCAGGGCGGAGAACTCGAGGGCGAACATCTTGGCGTCGACCTCGGAATCCAGCTCGGCAGACTCAACGGCGTCGGCGATCATCCGGCGCCATCGCGCGTCGAGTTCGACCCGGCCCGCTTTCACCTCGTCGTGCCGGAAGGCCTGCGCCCACAGGTCGAACCACAGGCCCCAGGCGCCGGGGATCTCGTTCTCGGCCTCCGGGACACACGTCCACTTGATCAACAGCGAAAGCCGTTCGTGCAGTGAGGGGATCTCGGCCAGCATCCGCTCGGCGGCCTCGTAGCCCGACTCCTCGGAATACCGCAGGGCGTCGACGAGCAGCCGGTCGCGGGTGCCGAAGTAGTAGATGACCAACGCCGAACTGACACCGGCGCGCTTGGCGACATCGGAGATCCGGGTCTCGGAGAACCCACGCTCGCAGACGAGCTCCGCTGCGGCGCGCAACATCTGGACGCGACGCGCCTCGTTGTTCTCGGTCGCGGGCGCGGGTTCGGCCATCTCGTCAAACTCCCCTCGGCGGTACCGGCACTGGCACTTGTTGAAAGCCTAACACTTGGTTAGATTGAACAGTCAGTCAAAGACGCCGATCGGGAGAACGAAAGCAGGGCGCTATGTCGAACACCTACGACGCCATCGTCATCGGAGGCGGGCACAACGGATTGGTTTCGGCCGCGTACCTCGCGCGGTCGGGAGCCAGGACCCTGGTGCTGGAGTCGCGCGGTTCACTCGGCGGCGCGGCCACCACCGAGGCGCCGTGGGACGACGCCCCGCATCTGCGGGTGACCCGGCTGTCGTACGTGATGAGCCTGATGCCGCCGACCATCGTCCGCGACCTGAGCCTGGAACGGCACGGCTACAAGGTGCACCCGATGGGCCCGTCCTACCAGGCGTTTCCCGAAGGCGGGTCGCTGATCATCTACGAGGACGATCCCAAGCGCACGCACGAGCAGCTGTCCAAGTTCTCCAAGAAGGACGCCGACGCGCTGCCGGAGTACTACGACTGGATCGGGGGCATCGCCGAGGTGATGGGCCCGCTGCTCACCCAGGTGCCGCCGAACGTCGGGTCCAAGCGGCCCAAGGATCTGCTCGACCTGGCCAAGCTGGCCTGGCCGCTGCGCAAGAGCATCAGCCCACGCATGACCGCCGACATCACCCGGCTGCTGACCATGAGCATCGCCGACCTGCTCGACGACTGGTTCGAATCACCGCAAGTGAAAGGCCTGATGGCCGTCAACGGCATCATCGGCACCTGGGCCGGGCCATGCGAGCCGGGCACGGCCTACGTCATGGCACACCACTCGATCGGCGACGTCGGCGACGGCCAACTGGGCAGCTGGGGCTATCCCGAGGGCGGCATGGGCGGCGTCTCGGAGGCCATCGCGCGCTCGGCTCGCAGCTTCGGCGCCGAGATCCGCACCAACGCCAAGGTTTCCAAGGTGCTGACGCGCGGCGGTCAGGTCAAGGGGGTCGTGCTCGAGAACGGGCAGGAGATCCTGGCCCCGACGGTGGTCACCACGCTGCACCCGAAGATCGCCTTCCTCGACCACCTTTCGCGCAACGAACTGCCCGACGACTTCGTCGGCGACATCGAGCACTGGAAGACCCGCAGCGGCGTGGTGAAGATCAACGTCGCGCTGTCCGAACTGCCCGAGCTTCACCGCCGACCCGAGCATCGGCCATGCCGAACACCACACCGGCTCGATCGAGATGGCGCCGACGATGGAGTACCTCGAGACCGGCGTTCCAGGAGGCCCGCGTGGGCAAGCCTGCCACGCTGCCGTTCAGCGACGGCGTCATCCCCACGACGCTGGACAAGACGCTCAATCCCGATGGCACACACATCATGTCGCTGTTCACCCAGTGGGTGCCCGCCGAGTGGGCCGACGAGCCGCACACCGAGGAGCTCGAGGCCTACGCCGACCGCGTGATCGACACCTACGACCAGGTCGCGCCGGGCTTCAAGGCCTCGATCACCGCACCGCGACGTCGTCGGCCCGCACGAGATGGAGGTCGAGTACGGGTTGATCGGCGGCAACATCTTCCACGGCGAGCTGTCGCTGGAGCAGCTGTTCCACATGCGGCCCGCGCCCGGCTTCGCCGACTACCGCACTCCGATCGCCGGGCTGTACAACGGCAGCTCGGCCACCCATGCCGGCGGCGGGGTCTGCGGCATCCCCGGCTGGCAGGCGGCACGGGCGGCGCTCGCCGACAAGAAGAAGGGGCTGAAGCGGTTCCGCAGCGCATGAGCCCGAAGAGCGCCGTCGCCGCGATGCTGGAGGCGCGGTCGGTCGCGCTCGTCGGGGCCAGCCCCCGGCCCGGCAGCTTCGGTGAACGCATGATCATCGAGGCCCGGCGCAGTTCGGCCCGCATGCACCTGGTCAACCCGCGCTACGACGACATCGACGGAATCCCCTGCGCCCCTTCCCTGGCGGCCCTGGACGAACCGGTCGACCTGGTGTTGCTCGGCGTGCCGGACGGCGCCCTGCTCGGCGAGCTGAAGGCGGCCGCGGCGATCGGTGCCCGCTCGGCGGTGATCTTCGGGTCGGCCAACGGCAGCCAGTTGCGGGAGTCCGTCATCACCACCGCCACCGATGCCGCGCATGGCGGTGTGCGGCGCCGGATGCATGGGCTTCGTCAACAATGTGACCGGCCTGCGCGCGCTGGGCTACCTCGAGCCGGATCCCCTTCCGGCGGGCGGGGTTTCGCTGGTGACTCACTCCGGTTCGGCGTTCTCCACCCTGCTGCGGGCACGTCGCGGCTTCGGCTACCGGCTGGCCGTGTCCTCGGGACAGGAACTGGTGACCAACACCGCCGACTACGTCGACCACATCCTCGCCGACGACGGCACCTCGCTCATCGCCCTCATGCTGGAGACACCACGGTCGGTGAACCGTCTGCGCAGCGGACTGCGTCGGGCCGCCGAACGCGACATCCCCGTGGTGATACTGCCGGTCGGGCACTCCCCCCGCGGGCGAGCCATGGTCGCCGCGCACTCCGGGGCGCTGGCCGGTGACGCCGCGGGCTGGCAGGCGTTCTGTGCCGACACCGGTGCCGTGCAGGTCAGCGACATCGCCGAGTTCACCGACACCATCGAACTTTTCGAGGCCAAGCGGCGGCGACGGCCCGGCACGCACGGTATCGCCACCGTGCACGACTCGGGGGCGGAGCGGGCATTGTGCGCCGACCTCGCCCACGATCTGGGCGTGGAGTTCACCGAGCTGGCCGACCAGACACTGGCGGCCATCGGCGAACAGCTCGACGAAGGACTGGCTGCGGGCAATCCCCTCGACGTGTGGGGCACCGGCGCCGACACCCGCGATCTGTTCGGCGCGTGCCTGCAGGCGATGGTCGACGATCCCGGTGTGGCCGTCACCGCGCTGGCGATCGACCTGGTCACCGAGTTCGACGGTGACACCGCCTATGCCGACGCCATCCTCGACGTGGCGGCCACCACCGACGCGCCGTTGGCGGTGCTGGCCTCGGTCGGATCGGCGATCGATCCGCCCACGGCGGAACGGCTGCGCGGCAACGGGATTCCAGTGCTCGAGAACGCCCGCAGCGGCATCGCCGCACTGGGCCACCTGGCCTGCTGGCCCCATCCGTTGACACCGGCGGCTGCGCCGGTCGACGACGAGCGTAGCCAGCGGTGGGCGGTGCGGCTTGCCCATCCGGGCTGGGATGCGCCGGCCGCGTTCGAACTGCTTGCCGACTACGGCGTCCCGGTGGCGCGGTCCCGCGCCGCACACGACCTCACCGGAGCGCTGGCCGCAGCGGAGGCCGTTGGCTATCCGGTCGCGCTGAAAACGCTTGGCGCCGAGCACAAGAGTGATGTGGGTGGAGTCGTGCTCGGCATTGGTGACGGCGCCGCCCTGCAGGAGGCTTACCTGCGGATGGCCGAGGCGTTGGGTCCTGGCGTCAGCGTCGACGCGATGGCCGCACCCGGGGTGGAGATCTCGGTGGGTGTGGTGCGCGATGACAACTTCGGTCCGCTGGTGATCGTGGCCGCGGGCGGGACACTGGTCGAGCTGCTGGCCGACCGCGCGGTCGCCTGCCCGCCGGTGACCCGCCAGACCGCCATCGGCATGCTCCGGTCGCTGCGCACGGCGCCGCTGCTGGCGGGCTGGCGCGGCGCCCCGCCGGTCGACGTCGACGCGCTGGCCGACGTCGTCGTCGGATTCTCCTATTTGGCAACCGAACTCGGTGAGCAGCTGGACGCGGTGGAGGCCAACCCGGTCATCGTCTCAGCCGAGCGGCGCGGTGGCCGTCGACGCATTAGTGGTGCCGCGGGGGAATCAGAAGATGGCGTAGGCCTTGCGCAGGGTCTCGTGGATCACCCAGGTGCCGGTCCACCCGAGCGGGAAGACCGCCAGGTCGCCGGCGCCGAGCTCGCTGGGCTCGCCGCCGTCCGGGGTGACGGTCATCCGCCCGGACACCACGTAGATGACCTCGTTCACGTCGAGGGTCCAGTGCGACGGTCCGGGGGCGCACTGCCAGATGCCTGCCGACTTCTCGCCGTCGACCCAGATCTCGACGCCGTGGGTCGCCATCGGATGATCGGTGGCCTCCTCCAGCGGGCCCCAGTCCTCCAGCTCGGCGTCGGCCGCATTGGCCAGGACGGTGGTGAGTACAGCAGCGGTCATGGTGGAAACCTTTCGTTGTCAGGCGTGTTGGGGGAACGGCAGGGAGATCGGTTCGGGCGCAAGGCGGCTGTTGCCGTCGGCGTCGAAGCGGTCCAGTCCGAGATCGGTGAGGTCGAGCCAGTCGCACGCACCCTTGAGGGTCAGATCGGCGGCCGCCTCGGCGACCGCGGGGCCCCACATCATGCCGTGGCCGGCCGGGCTGGCCACCACCGTCCCGTCGACGGGTCCGTCGTCGGTGAGCAGGCGACCCAGGATGGGCAGGTGGTCGTTCGTGTAGTCGATCGTCGCCGCCCAGGTGCGGCGCAGGCCGAGGCCGCGCACCGGCGGAAACAGGTACTCGATGCGCGCCTTCGCCTTCTCGTAGTAGGCCCAGTCGAACTCGGTGGCCACGCCGGGCTGCTTCGTCGGGGTTGCTCATCCCCCACAGCACGCCACCGAACTCTCCTGGCCGCCAATAGATCCCGTCGGTGACGTCGAAGACCATCGGCAGATCCTCGATGACTCGCACGGCGCAGCGGTTCGGTGACGACCACCTGGTGACGGGTACCGCCGGCCGGGATGCGTCCGCCGGCACGCGCGCCGACCTCGCCGAGGTCGGGGCCGCCGGTGAGCACCACGTGCTCGGTGTCGATCGGACCGGCCGCGGTGTCGACGCCGACGACGCGGCCGCCGGTCACCCGCAGCCCGGTGAACGCACAGTGTTCCCGGACGTCGACCCGATGGGCGGTCAACGCCGCGGTGTAGGCCAGCACGTTGCGCGGTGCGTTGATGTACCCGTCGCCCGGCGCATACGACCCGCCCAGCGTCACGCCCGGAGCCAGTCCGGTGTCGCGGTCGTCGATGTCGGAACCGGACAGCCACTCGACGTCGAGGCCCAGTTGGTGCTGCAGCGCGATCCGGTCGTGGGCCTGGGCGACTTCGGCTTCGGTGAAGCACGGCATCAGATAGCCCTGCGCGACGAAGCCACAGTCCAGTGGGTAGCGCTCGCCGCTGGCGGCGTAGAAGGCCTGGCTGCGAAGACCCAGCCTGATGGCCGTCTCGGTGCCGCCCTGCGCGCGGACCATGCCCGAGGCGCGACTGCTGGCGCCGTCGCCGAGCGTGTGTGCCTCGAGCAGCACGACGTGGCCGGCGCCGCGTTCGGCGAGTTGGACCGCCGTCCAGGCACCGACTGTGCCGCCGCCGACCACCACGACGTCCGCGCTCTTGCTGCTGGTCATATCCCAAGACCGTGACATAGACTGAACGATCAGTCAATAGCATCCAGCGAGCGGAGAGCGCGGCGCATGTACGGGTTGACAGCCGAAGACCTACGGATCCGGGACACCGCCCGCGAGTTCGTCGAAACCCTGATCCCCTACGAGGCCGAGGCCGAGGCGGCCGGCGGTCAGCTGCCCAAGGAGATCACCGCGGCGCACCACGCCCGCGCCATCGAGTTGGGCCTCTACGCCACCAACATGCCCAAGGCGGTCGGCGGTCCGGGATTCACGGCGCTGCAACAGGTTCTGGTGCAGGAGCAGGTCGGCCGGGTGACCAATGCGATCGCGTGGGTGTGCCACACGCCGCCGCAGTGGTGGGCGGAGGTGGCCACCGACTATCAGAAGGAGCGCTGGCTGCTACCCGGCGGTGCGCGGGGAGAAGCACGAGGCCTACGCCATCACCGAGGAGTTCGCCGGCTCGGACGTCTCGGCGCTGGAGGCCACCGCCCGCCGCGAGGGCGACGAGTACGTGATCAACGGGGTGAAGTGGCACGTCACCTCGTTCAACCTGGCCGACTACGTGTTCGTCCAGGCCGTCCTGACCGACGGCCCGCACCGCGGCGACCACGTCCTGCTGGTCGTCGACCTGCCCTGGCCGGGCGTGGAAGTGGTTCGCACGCCGCACTATTCGCACAACATCCCCGACGAACATCCGATCGTGTCGTTCACCGATGTCCGGGTGCCGGTCAGCCATCTGGTGGGCGCCGAGGGCGAGGGGATGACGTTCACCCAGGACTGGTTCCGCTTCGAGCGGATCATGGTGGCCTCCCGCTGCGTCGGCGCGGCGCAGCGACTTGTCGACGAGGTGACCGCGTTCGCCAAGGACCGGATCGTGGACGGCAAGCCGCTCGGCGAGCACCAGCTGGTGGCGGGCATGCTCGCCGACAGCGCCACCGAACTGTTCGCCGCCCGCAGCCTGCTCTACGAGGTGGCCCGCGGTATCGACGCCGGCCTGGACCGCAAGGCGCTGCACGGCCAGGCGTCGATGGCCAAGCTGTACTGCTCGGAGATGGCCGGCCGAGTCGCCGACCGGGCGGTGCAGATCTTCGGCGGCCGGGGCTACATGCGCGAGAACGTCGCCGAGCGGATGTTCCGGGAGCTGCGTGTCGAGCGAATCTGGGAGGGCGCCAGCGAGATCCAGCGGATCATCATCGGCCGCCAGCTGATGTTGCGCGGACCGCAAGCGGTACTCGAGCCGAGCTGAGCATCTCGTGGACTCGACCCGCGTGGATCGGTGGTTGTGGGCCGTCCGGCTGACCAAGACCCGTCCGGACGCCGCCGCGGCGTGCCGGGGCGGGCACGTGCGGGTCAACGGCCGGTTGGCCAAGGCGTCGACGACGGTGTCCGGCGGTGACGAGGTACGCGCGCGGTTGGGCGACACGACGCGAATCGTCGAGGTGCTCAGAGTGATCCAGAAGCGGGTCGGTGCGCCGGATGCGGTGACCTGCTACCTCGACCGGACTCCCCCGCCGCCACCGACGACGTCCGCGCCGGTGGCCGCGCGTGACCGCGGTGCCGGCCGGCCGACCAAACGCGAGCGCCGGATCCTGGACAAGTGGCGCGCGAGCCAGTCGGGCCCTACTTCCTCAGGGTGAACTGACAGACGTCGGTGTAGCCCTGACGGAACAGATCGGCGCAGCCGGTCAGGTACTTGATGTAGCGCTCGTAGACCTCTTCGGACTGGATCGCGATGGCCTCGTCCTTGCGGGATTCGAGTGCCGCCGCCCAGAAGTCGAGGGTCTTGGCGTAGTGCTGCTGCAGCGGTTGCACGAGATCGACTGTGAAGCCCACCTTTTCGGAGAGTTCTTCGACCAGGTCCACCGTGGGCAGGCGACCGCCGGGGAAGATCTCCACCGAGATGAACTTGAAGAACTTCAACAGGCTCATCGTGATAGGCAGCCCGCGCGCCTCCATCTCGGCCCGCCGGATCTGCACGATGGTGTGCAGCATCATCACGCCGTCGTCAGGCAGAGCGTCGTACGCGAAATCGAAGAACGCGTCGTAACGATCCGGCCCGAAGTGCTCGAAGGCCCCGATCGAGACGATGCGGTCCACCGGCTCGGTGAACTGCTCCCAGCCCTGCAGCAGCACGCGGCGGGAGCGTTGCGTATCCATCTCGGCGAAGACTCGTTCGACATGCGCTTGCTGATTGCGGCTCAGGGTCAGCCCGACGACGTTCACGTCGTACTTCTCGATCGCCCGGCGCATCGTGGCGCCCCAACCGCAGCCGACGTCGAGCAGTGTCATCCCCGGCTTCAGGTCCAGCTTGCCCAGCGACAAGTCGATCTTGGCGAGCTGCGCTTCCTGCAGCGTCATGTCGTCGCGCTCGAAATATGCGCAGCTGTAAGTCTGCGACGGGTCGAGGAAAAGCTGGAAGAAGTCGTCGGAGAGGTCGTAGTGCGACTGGACGTCCTCGAAGTGCGGCTTCAGGGCATATGTGTTGCTCGGTGCTTGTGACAAGGGAAGGCCTTCAACGTTTGGCGTTGCATTTGCACAGCTCCAGTTTGTTCGAGAGCCTCCCCGACCCTCGACAAGTCTAGCCCATCCTCGGTGAGGAGGTTTGCCAGGAAGTTCAGGGGCGACGCAGCAGGTGGCGCGGCGGGTCCGGGAAGGCGAGTCGGCGGGTGATGTTCAGGTCGGCGTCGACGTGCACCAGCTCGCCCGCGTCGAGGAGCCGCCACGCCGGGTTGTCGTCCATCCGCTCGGTGGCGAACACCACCGACGGCAGCCGGGTCAGGTGTCCGGACCGGGCCCGGATCCGATCGGTCCGCAGCTCGAACGCGCCGACTGCGCCGCGCCGGTCGAGCACGTAGAGGTCGTGGGAGTCCGGATAGCGCAACGCCCAGAATTCGGTCGCGGTGCAGAGCAGGACGTTCACGGCAGTAGAGCGGCAGGTTGTCGGCCACCCATCCGATCGCGTCGATCACGCCGGCGCTCACGTCGCCACCGCGGGCCCGGATGCAGGCGGTGATCAAGGCGAAGACCCGTTCGGAATCGGTCTGGCCCTTCACGAGTTCGAGGGCTCCGAGCGATTTCAGCCGCTCGTCGAGTTGGTCGAGGCCTTCCACCACCCCGTTGTGGGCGAAGATGCGCCCGTCCTGCAGGAAGGGGTGGGTGTTGACGACGTCGAGCTTGCCGGTGGTGGCGTAGCGGACATGAGCCAGGAACGTGGTCCCGGTCAGTTCCTTTGCCTCGCAGGCGAATTCGTTGTCATGCCAGGCGGCCATCGGCTGCTTGTCGATCTGGGGCTCGCCGCCTGCGCCGAACACCCCCACTCCGGTGCCGTCCGGGTTGCGCCGGCTCTGCGCGGCCAGGTTGTCCGGCGCATCCAGTAGCCAGAACGTCGCGGTCACCACGTTGCGGCCGGCGTGCAGCCCGAACAGTCGGCACACCCGGGTCAGCCGACCAGGTGGTCCGGACAGCGTTTCCAGCGCCTGCCGGGCGTATCCGCGCCAGATCCGGGCGAACACCGGCAACAGCGGGGCGCTCAGCGCCGACTTCGGGTGCAGCGTCCAGCGCCAGGTCACCTTGGTGCCGGTGCCGTGCGGTGTGAACACCCACTCACCCTCGACGTGGTCGATCAGCGGTGTCAGCGCACTGCGGACGTCGTTGAGCGTGTAGCCGAACGAGTGCGGCGGGTCGACGCTGGTCAGCGTCTCGCGCAGACTGCCACCGCCGGTCAGCGAGATGGTGCGGGTCTGGCCTACGGTTGCCCACTCACCGGCTTGGCCGTGCACCGCCTTGATCGGCGGGATCGGTCCGTACCAATGCGGGAACAGGCTGGGCAGCGGGATCGGCAATGTCTTGGCGAGCGCTTCATCGGGCGAGATCGGGAATCGCGCGGGACTGCTCGACGACGACGGGGTGGGCCATGGAGCCGATGGTAGTGCGAAGTCAGCGGCTCAGATGTGGGGCCGCGCGACCGGTGATCAGCGGCAGGTCGAAGAAGGTCGCGATGCCGGGCTCCGCGGCGCACGTCGCCGGGATCGCGTTGACGCAGTGGGCGGCGGTGGCGACCACGCCGGGATTGCTCAGCAGGCCCTCCTCGACCGTCTCGGGCTGCCAGCCCTTGACCGTGACGAAGGTGTCGGGGTGGCCCCTGACCTCCATCTCGTAGCGCTCCCCTGCGGGACCGAAAGACCAAGCGGGGTCTAGGTTTTCCTCGCCCATGAACCAGTTCACGGTGATCCGCACGACCATGTCCTCGCCCACCATGGCGTCCCAGTGGAAGCGTCTGCCCGCCACCTGCCCGGGCTCGATCAGCTCCCATCGGGGAGTCGATGGGGGCGGTGGCGACCGCGACCTCCTGGGAGGTGCGGATCTTCGGGTCGGCGGCGAAGCCGAGCCGGTCGACGATCAGCCGCACCGACTGGAAGAAGCCGCCGTTGAGCAGCTTCTGCATGGGGCCGCTCAGCGCGCTGTCCGGTGTGCCGCCGAAGCCCATCACGTGGCGCAGCACATCGGGGGCCCCGTAGGTGCGCAGGTCGGAGAACTCCTCGGCCCGCACGAACGTCACCCCGGTGGACATCACCGACAGCAGCAGCGGGAACAGTTCGGTGGCCGCGCCCGGCCCGATGCCGGCACCGTGCAATGTCACGCCACCCTCGCGGGCGGCGGCTTCCAGCGGGCCGGCCTCGGACTCACCGGGATAGAACCAGCCGACCGGGCTGACGACGTTCTTGCCGGAGCGCAGCAGCGCGGTGACCTCGTCGAGGTTCGGCAGCAGCGGCGCGTAGATCACCGCGTCGGCCTCCAGCGCCAGGATGTCGTCGATGCTGTCGGTGGCGACCACGCCCAGCGGAGCGGTGCCGACGATCTCGCCGACGTCCTTGCCCGCTTTGGCTTTCGAGTGCACCCAGCAGCCGACGAGTTCGAGTTCGGGGTGCTCCAGCACCCCGTTGATGGCCGCGACGCCGACCGAACCGGTCGCCCACTGAACCACGCGCAGGACCATGCCGACCTCCGGGAAACTAGAACGTGTTCTAACTACATCTACACGACCTGGCCACGAGCAGACGCAAACTCGCACAATTCCGGCCTCCGGTGTGCGATTTTGCGTCTGCTCGGCACGGAGTAGGTTGCAAGAACCAGCGGTTGACAGAAGGGCAGGCCATGCCGAACAGGGTTTACGTCGTCGGGGTCGGGATGACCAAGTTCGAGAAGCCGGGCAGTCGCGAAGGCTGGGACTACCCGGACATGGCGCGCGAGTCGGGCACCAAGGCGCTGGCCGACGCGGGTGTCGACTACGGCCAGATCGAACAGGGCTACGTCGGCTACTGCTCGGGTGACTCCACCTCCGGCCAGCGCGCCCTCTACGAGCTCGGCATGACGGGCATCCCGATCGTCAACGTCAACAACAACTGTTCGACGGGGTCGACGGCGCTGTTCCTGGGTGCGCAGTCGATCCGCGGCGGGCTCGCCGACTGCGTGCTGGCGCTCGGGTTCGAGAAGATGCAGCCGGGCTCGCTGGGCGGCGGCGCCGAGCGACCGCGAGTCACCGCTGGGCCGCCACGTCAAGGCGCTGGCCGAGATCGACGAGTTCGCCTTCCCCGTCGCGCCGTGGATGTTCGGCGCCGCGGGCCGCGAGTACATGCGCCAGTACGGCGCCACCGCAGAGCATTTCGCCAAGATCGGCTACAAGAACCACAAGCACTCGGTGAACAACCCCTACGCCCAGTTCCAGCAGGAGTACAGCCTCGAGGACATCATGGCGGCGAAGATGATCTCCGACCCGCTGACCAAGCTGCAGTGCTCGCCGACCTCGGACGGTTCGGGCGCGGTGGTGCTGGCCTCGCGAGAAGTTCGTCGACGACCACGGGCTGGCCGGCCAGGCCGTCGAGATCGTCGGTCAGGCGATGACCACCGACTTCGCCTCGACCTTCGACGGATCGGCGAAGAACATCATCGGCCACGACATGAATGTCCAAGCGGCGCAGCAAGGTTTACGACCAGAGCGGGCTGGGCCCGGAGGACTTCCAGGTCATCGAACTGCACGACTGCTTCTCGGCCAACGAGCTGCTGCTGTACGAGGCCCTCGGGCTGTGCGGCGAGGGCGAGGCGCCCAAGCTGATCGACAACGGCGACACCACCTACGGCGGCCGCTGGGTGGTCAACCCCTCGGGCGGGCTGATCTCCAAGGGCCATCCGCTGGGGGCGACGGGTCTGGCGCAGTGCACCGAGCTCACCTGGCAGCTGCGCGGCACCGCCGACAAGCGTCAGGTCGACAACGTCACCGCCGCGCTGCAGCACAACATCGGGCTTGGCGGCGCGGCCGTCGTCACCGCCTACCAGCGCGCCGAACGCTGAGACTTACCCAGCGCTAGAGGGTGACCACCTCGTAGGCGTTGTCGGCGTGGCGTGAGCGGATGGTCTTCTTGTCGTACTTGCCGACGCTGGTGCGCGGGATCTCGTCGACGAACGTCCACCGCTCCGGCAGCCACCACCGAACCACCTTGTCGGACAGGAAGTCTCGCAGCTCCTGCGGCGTGACCTCGGCGCCGTCCTGCACGACGACCGCGGCCAGCGGACGCTCCTGCCAGCGGTCGTCCGGCACCCCGACCACCGCGGCCTCCCGCACCGCGGGATGGGCGATGAGGTGGTTCTCCAGTTCCACCGACGAGATCCACTCGCCGCCGGACTTGATGACGTCCTTGGCCCGGTCGGTCAGCGTGATGTAGCCCTGCGGGTCGATGCGGCCGACGTCGCCGGTGCGCAGCCAGCCGGACTGGAACTTCGACTCGTCGGTGTTGCGGTAGTACGACCCGGTGATCCACGGCCCGCGGACCTCGAGTTCCCCAACGGCCTCACCGTCGGCGGGCAGCACACCGCCCTCGTCGTCGACGATTCGGGCCTCCACGCCGCACATCGGCCGGCCCTGGGTGCCGCGGATCTCCCACTCCTTGCCCGCGGGCGTGTTGGGCGCCGGCCAGGCCAGCGTCGCCATCGGCGAGGTCTCGGTCATCCCCCACAGCTGGCGGATCTGCACACCGTACTTCTCCTCGAAGGTCTTCATCAGCGACACCGGAACGGCGGATCCGCCGCACGCCACCAGCCGCAGCGACGAGATGTCATGTCCCGGTTCGCGATCCAGATAGTTCATCACGTCGTTCCAGATCGTCGGCACCGCTCCGGCGACCGTGGGCCGCTGGGTCTCGATGAGGTCGACCAATGACTTGGCGTCCATGAAGCGGTCCGGCAGCACGATGTCCGCACCGGCCATCAGCGCCGCGTACGGCAGGCCCCAGGCGTTGGCGTGGAACATCGGCACGATCGGGAACGCCTTGTCGGAGAAGCTCAGCCCCATGCCGTTGCCGCTGCAGACCGCCATCGAGTGCAGATAGCTCGACCGGTGGCCGTACACCACACCTTTCGGATGTCCGGTCGTGCCGCTGGTGTAACACATTGCGGCGGCGGAGTTCTCGTCGACATCGGGCCAGTCGAACTCGTCGGACTCGGCGGCGGTGATGTCGTGATAGCGCACCACCTTCTTGCCCGACCGTTCGAACGGAGCCAGGTCGCCCGCGCCGACGGCGATGACGGTGTGCACCGTCTCCATCTTCGGCAGCACCGGGGCCAGGATGGGAGCCAGTGACAGGTCGGCGATCACCACCTGGTCCTCGGCCTCGTAGGCCACGAACTCGATCTGCTCGGGGAAGAGCCGGATGTTCAGCGTGTGCAGCACCGCGCCCATCGACGGCACCGCGACGTACGCCTCCAGATGCTCCTGGTTGTTCCACATGAAGGTGGCGACCCGGTCGTCACCCTCGACGCCGAGCCGGCGCAGCGCGTTGGCCAGCCGGGCGGCCTGCCTGCCCACCTCCCGGTAGGTGGCGTGCCGGTAGCCGTCACCGGTCGCCGTGGTGACCACCCGGTCGCCGTGAACGGACACGGCGTACCGCAGGATCGCGGCCACCGTCAACGGGAATTCCTGCATGGTGCTGTGCATGGGAACTACGTTATCGCCGCGCGCCCATGGCCATTCGGTGATCCCCTGAGATACTCTCAGCCCTGACATGCCGACGTGGTGATCAGCGCGAAATCGAGCGGCTTGTTCGTGGCTGCGGCGCTCCTGAGATCGGCGGAGCGTGGCTGGTGTGGCAGGGTGTGCGCGGCACCGGGGCTGGGCGTGGATCGGCTTCGGCGTTATTGCGTTGGGCGCCTACGGATTCGTCGCGACCCTGCAGCCCGATGCCCACTTCGGCAGAATCCTGGCCGCCTACGGCGGGGTGTTCGTGGCCGGCTCGCTGCTGTGGGGCATGGCGGCCGACGGTTTCCGGCCGGACCGCTGGGATGTCGCCGGATCGGTGGTGTGCCTGGTCGGCGTCGCACTGATCATGTACGCCCCGCGGGGATGACGAAGGGCCCGGCCGGAAGACCGACCGGGCCCCTCGTACCGAGCGCTACTGGTGCGACTTCTGCCGCTGCTCTTCGGTTTTCGCCTCGGCGCGTGCCTTCTCGGCTTCGGCTTCCTTGGCGGCGGCGTCGCGCTGGGCGTCGGCCTTGTCCTGCTGGGCCTTGCCCTCCTCGGTGAGGTCGCCGCGGCCGGTGACCGTGCCGACGGCCTCCTTGGCCTTGCCCTTGACGTCCTCGACGACGCCCTTGATGCCCTCTTCGGGTCCGCTGTTCTTCTCTGCCATGGGGTCCTCCCGGTTGTGACGGATGTGCAGGATGAGGTGGCTGAGCACCGTCCCATCCCCGTCCGAGGGGCGGGCGTTCGCGACGGCGATCGTCGTTGACCGCACTGAATTACCCGCCCACAGTGCGTGTTCCCGACGCCGCCGGGGACTAAACCCGGCCGGTGTGCAACATTCGGCTCCCCACCGGCGATGTATGAAGAGGATCATTGGGGGCTCACAACGAGGAGGCGCTCATGCGCACATCAAGGATGCTTGCCGCTGTCGTGGCAGCGGGCGCAGTAATCGTCGGCCCCGCCGCGTCCGCGTGGGCCGACGACTCCGCGCAGCAGACGATCAGCCAGCTCCAGCAGCAGGGCTACACGGTCAACATCGACCGGCTCGGCACCGCGCCGATGTCGCAGTGCGTCGTCACCGGCGTCCGCAACCCGCAGACCGTCACTCAGTGGGTGCCCTACGTCGGACCCACTCTGGGCCGCAACAACGGCAACATCCTGGTTCCGGTCATCACCAGTCAGACCATCTCGGTGTCATTGGACTGCAGCGGAAGGTAGCGCCGGTCAGCTGTCGAGGTCGACGCGGATCGTGAGCAGGTTGTCGCCCATGGCGCGCACCGCCGCACTGTTCATCCGCGGCAGCGCCGCCAGCCGGGCTTTGGCGTCGTCCTCGGGCAGTAGAAGTGCGGTGCCGCTGTGCCAGCGACCGCGAGTGCGGATTCGCACCCGCGGGTCGGCCTGGATGTTGCGCACGTACTGGGACCGGTCGCCGAATTCGGACACCAGCCAGAAGGTGTGCCCGTCGAGCTTGCCGCCGATCGGTGTTCGCCGCGGTTCACCGGACTTGCGGCCGGTGGTTTCGAGCAGGGTTTGGATCGGCACCGCCCGCATCACCGGGTTGGCGACGTGACGCTGGACGAAGCTGACAAGGCGCTGCCGGGGAGTCATAGCCATGACTCCATGGTGGCAGGTCGCGTCAGAACGCGGCGACCGCCAGCTGCGGCAGTTGCGCGGTCATCAGCTCCAGCAGAGCCGAGTCCGTGCTCGCGCCCACCTGCAGCACGCTGATCCCGCCGGCGTAGTCGGCAGCGTAGAGGCGCCCGTCCGGGCCGGCGGCGAGGCAAGAGAGCTGCCCGCCAACCGCGATGGTGTCGACGATCTCGTTGGTGATGGCGCACAGCACGACGACGTCGTTGCCGTCGACGACGTAGACCATCTCACCGCCGTGACCGACCACCAGCTGGGTGGGCATACCACCGACACCGATGGTGTCGGTGACGCGCGCGGCGGCCACGTCGATGACGTTGACGACACCGCCGAGCTCGGCGTCCCAGCCGGTGGCAAAGACCTTGCGTCCGTTGGGCGTAACGGCGATGTCGCCGATCGAACCGGCAACCGCCACGGCACGTTCTACGGCGCGGGACCTAGTGTCGATGATCAGCAGCGTGCCACCGGTGACGGTGGTCAGGGCCGCGAACAGCCGGGCACCGTCAGCGCTGACCCGCAGCGCCTCGATAGATGCGCCGGGCGCGGCCGGGATGGCGATGACACGGGTGGCACCGCTCTCGATGTCGATGGCAGCGATGTCGGGCAGGTCGTCACCGGTGCGGGCGACGTAGAGGACATCGCCGGCCGGGCTCACCGTGAGGGCGCGCGCAGTGGCGTCGATGTCCTTGGCGGCGAATGCGACACCGGTGGTGGTGTCGATCGCCACCACGGACTCGTCCTCGGTCGAGGCGGTGGTGACGTAGGCACGGTCGGCCACGGCCACCGCATACGGCTCGGCGACACCGGTGACGGTGGCGGTGATCGACAGGGTGGCGGTGTCGACGATCGACACCGCGTCGGCGCCGTAGTGGGCGGCGACCAGGCAACGGCCGTCGCGGCTCAGCGCCATGTCGCTGATCGGGCCGTGTCCGGCAGCCACGGCGCCGGCGACGGTCACCATGGGGGCGGTCACCGGCTCGGCCAGGGGCACCAGTTCGGCCATCGGGGCGCGCCGGATCGTCGGCAGCGTCGACAGCCACATTGAGTGCGCTGCAGCGACCCGCTCGGCCACCGCGACACCGGCGCTGCCGGAAACCTCGGTAACTCGCGACGTGTTTGCCATGATCTTCGTCCTCCGTCGGCCTTCAGCAGACCGATACATTGCGTACATTGCGTTGGATTTGTTCGCGACTCGTGAAGCGATCGCTCGTCACTCAGTGTAGCGAGGCAGTTCACTTGGAATTTGCTTTCTTTGGGATGCAATTCCAACCCGTCGCGCCGGTCTCAGGTCGTGCTCAGGTAGCGACCGTTATCAATCCGTTGCAGAACTCCGGAATAGCCGAAAATATAGCCCCTGAGGTGGTAATTCATTCCAAATGAATGGTGGCAGGAGATTGCCTGCGCAACTCATTTGGCTAAGAAATTCTCACTGTGGCTGCGGCAAAAGAGGCAAACGTCACATTGCCCCAGTGGTGTCTAAATTCTTAAGGAAATTCCTTATCGAATTGACGCCGACGCCGGTGGTTCACCTCACAACGCCACCGCAAGCCGGGCTCCGAGGGGCCGGAAGTTCGCTGTTCGCGACGGTTAGTGAGTGTTCCTCACTAGTTCGCCAGTGGCGCAGATCACAGCATCTGCTCGACCTTGTCGCGGCTGCGCACGGGATCGCTGCCGAGAACGTAGGTCGGCTCGGTGTGGTCGACGATCGTGCCCTTGGCCACGCGCCGCTGGGCCTGCTGAAACTCGGGCAGCTGGCCCATTGCGGCGCGGGTTCCGTTGATCGCAGCCCAGGTGGCCGCCCGGCGAGCAGCGCGCTCGACCGGATGCGGCGACCGGTGGGAGATGAGCTCGGCCGCCCAGTCCGGCATCGCGTCGCGGATCGCCCAGTCGAAGAACTTCGCGGCCTGGGGCACCTCGGGGTTGTTCATCAGGCTGTGCCCGGTGGACAACGCCGCGCCATGGGTCAGCGCGAGGCGCGGAAGATACGACCGCAGGCACTCGAGCGTCTCGGCCTTCGTGGCAGGCAGGTCGGTGCCGCCGAGGGCGTGACCGACGCGGACGAACTCGCGGTAGTAGCGGTCGATGTCGCGCAGCGGCATCGGGTGGTAGAGCTCGTGTGCGGTCGCGATGCCCCATACCACCGTCGCGTAGTTCCAGCGCAGCCACTCCGGATCGTCGGCGTCGTAGGGCAGGCCGTCGGGCCGAATTCCCTTGATGGTGTGATGCATTGCCCGCACGGTCTGAGTCACTTTCTCAGCGGTGGCGGTGGAGCCGTAGGCCGTGCCGATGAAGAACGCCACCGAGTGCGCCAGCCGCACCTGGAAGCCCTCCTGGTCGAACCGACCGGTCGGCGTTCCTTTCTCGTCGCGCTCGACCAGCCGGGAGTGATCGGATCCCATCCAGAAAATGCTGGGATCCAGACGCTCGATGAATGCCGCGCACTGCAGCCCGAAGATCAGTGCGGAGGTGTGCGAGTGCACATGCCAGACCGCGCTGCCGGGACCGAACCAGCCCGGGTCACCCTCGGGGCCGTCAAACTCGAGCCCCTTGAAGAACCGCCGGCGGATGTCCCTGTCGAAGTCGGACCGCACCTTGTGCTCGACGAGTTGGTGCGGCAGCAGCAGTTTCGTCATTGCCGGCCCCTTCTCGCGCGGGCGGCCTGTCTGGTCACGCATGTAGCCAAAGTAGCATGTCTGGTTACACCTGTCACCAAAAGCGGATACCCTCGTCGCATGACGCGCGCCACCAGGTGGGCCGGCGTATCGGCCAGCGACCGCCAGACCGAGCGTCGCGCCCTGCTCATCCATGCCGCGTTCGGGCTGTTCGGAGACGGCGGCGAGTCCGCGGTCTCGGTGCGATCGGTATGCCGGGCCGCCGAACTGAACACCCGCTACTTCTACGAAAGCTTCCCCGACACCGACGAACTCCTCGGTGCGGTCTACGACGAGGTGGCCGCGGAGTTGGGTGAGATGCTGACCGCCGCGATGGCCGGGGCTGCAGGCGACGACCGGGCTCGCCTGCGCGCCGGGATCCGCGCTGTCCTGGACTTCAGCTCAGCCGACCCGAGGCGCGGCAAGATCCTGTTCACCGAGTCCCGCACCAACCTGGTGCTCGCCGCCCGGCGCACCATGGCGCAGGACCATCTTCGCGAGCTGGTGCTCAGCGAGGGACGGCGTACTGCTCCCGAATCCGACCGCCTGGCAACCGAAGTCGGCGCGGCGATGTATGCAGGCGCGATGGCGGAACTGGCCCAGCAGTGGCTGGCCGGAACGCTCGGCGCCGACTTGGACGCAGTCGTCACCCACGCGGTGCGGGTGCTGCTACCGGGCTGAGGTCAGGCTCCTGGACCGGCCGTCGTGGTCGTGGTGGCCGGCGCCGAGGACGTCGTGGTCGGTGTGGTGGTGACGGCTGTCGTGGTGGTTGCGGTACCCGAGGTGGTCGTCTCGGTGGCGCTCGGTGCCGTGCTGGTCGTCTCGCCGCCGGGAGCGGGCACCGCCGTGACGGTCGCCACGTGCTGGTGGACGTCGAGGCCGCGGTCGCACTGGCCGGCGCGAGCACCGCGCACGCCACTCGCTTGCCGGCGTCGCCGGTGGACATGGTCTGCTCGTCGGGCCCGGGCTTGCCGTCGACGGAGTAGCGCGGCGGGATGTTGGCGAAGTTGTCCGCGCCCTCGTGGATGATCAGCGCGCTGCCCTCGGGTCCGCTCAAGTCCGCTTTGGTGAAGGCGTTGGTGGTGGTGACCAGCTTGGCCGAGCCGTCGGACCGGACCTCCAGTGACGTCAGGTCGCCGCTGGCCGGATGACCGGTGTGGCCCGGCACCTGCAGGTGCCCGCCCGCGGAGTTGAAGTTGCCCGGCGCTCCGCCGCTCGGTGCCACCGAGTCGGCCTCGCACTTGCCCACCGAGTGGATGTGCAGCCCGTGGAATCCGGGCGCCAGGATGCCGCCCGCGGTGGTCTCGACCGTCACGGTCGCGAAGCCGCCCGACCAGTCGATGGTGGCGTTGGCGACTGGTGTTCCGTCGGGCGTCTTCAGTTGCGCGGTAATGGTTTCCGCGCCGGACGCCGCGGTTCCTGAGGTGGTCGACGAACTAACAGGCGTCGAGGATTGATTGTTCGAACAGCCGCTGACGAACGCGACGGGAATGAGCAACGCGGCGGCACCGGCGGTTACACGGATCAACATTTCCGCAGCGTACCCCCGGTGGCATTGCAACAAACTGGCAATCAGCTGGGCCGGAGGGTGACCAGCGGAAGTTACTCGCGCATACCCCGCGCACGCCGGCCGCTCACGCGAGATAGTGATCTTCATGAATCCGGAGGATGACCCAGAGAAGCGGATCCAGGAACTCGAGCGCCCGCTCACCGACGTCGCCCGCTCGGCCGAGCTGGGAACGACACCCTTTCCCCCGCCGCCGGGCGGGTGGGCTCCCCCGCCGCCACCGCCTGGCTACTACGGCCCGCCGATGCCGGCGCCGCCTCCGCCGTCCTCGCCGGGTATGCGTGTCGGCTGGATCCTGTTGGGGCTGTTGGTGCTTGGACTGGTCGTTGCGGGCGGCGCCATGTTTGCGGGCAACCTGATCTCCAGCACCGCGCGTTCAGCGCTCAGCACGCCGACCACTCCGGGCATCTCCGGCGGCGGCGGCCCGTTCAGCCCGTCCAGCCGGCCGTCCGCCCCGACGCTCACCGCGGCGCCGTCGGAGCCCTCGACCTCGGCGGGGACCGTCGAGCAGCCCGCGCCCGGTGAGCGCGTCAGCGTCTCGGGCATCAACGAGAACAAGACCATCGCGTGCAACGGCAACGTGGTCAGCATCAGCGGAGTGGAGAACACCGTCGTGATCTCCGGTCACTGCTCCCGCGTGGAGGTGTCGGGCATGAACAACAACGTGACGGTCGACGCCGCCGACGCCATCCAGGCGTCCGGGATGGACAACAAGATCACGTTCCACTCCGGCTCGCCGCGAATCGACAAGTCCGGCTTCTCCAACAGCGTCGAGCAGGGTTAGACGTGGGTTAGACGTCCAGCCTCAGCACGTAGGCCGGTGACACCGGTAGACGATCGGGCATCGTCACGCGCAGTTGGCCGTCGGTCACCGACCACGTCAGCGGCTCGTCGAGTCCCAGCATTCGCGCCCCGGTGACCGCGCTGGCATCGAGACCGCGAATACCGAACTCGCGCGCCGAGACGTCGAGAAGGACGGCGTACAGGACGCCATCGCGCTGGGTGAACCGGACACCGCCGCCCTCGGTGGTGGTGGCCTCGGCGAACCGCCACGGCCGAGATCCGTAGAGGGCTTCGCCGTTGACCCGCAGCCACTGCCCCAGGCCGCGCAGCGGGGTCAGCTGTTCGGCGGGAAAGCGGCCGTGCTCGTCAGGGCCGATACCGATCAGCAGATTGCCGTTCTTGGAGACGATGTCGACGAACGAACGGACCAACTCGGTGGCCGTCACGATGTCCTCGGGGCGCTCGTTGCGGTTGGCGCCGAACGAATGTCCCACTCCCCGGGTGGACTCCCACTTCTTGTCCTGGATGCTGTCGAAGCTGGCGTACTCCGGTGTGCGGATGTCGTAGTGGTGGCCGGCCGAGAAGGTCAGCGTCTTGCGGTCGTCAGGAATCAGCGGCCAAAGCCGTTGCACCAGAGTGCCTCCCGCGCGAGCCAGCGCGTCGGTGACGGCACCGCGATGCCCGGGCGGCTCGACCCACCGGTCGTTGATGACGCCGTCGGGCACGGCGTTGTAATAGTCGGCGAACAGCGCGGCGAGGTCGCCCCCGGCCGGCCAGCCGATGTCGTTCCACAGGATCGACGGCCGATATCGCTCGATCAGGTCCCGAACGTGAGCGGCGGCGTACCGCAGGTAGTCCGGGGTGTGCGGCATCGCCAGGAAGCTGTCGGCCGGGTTCTTCAGCAGCGCATCGTTGTACGGCCAGTCGTATCCGCCCGAGTAGTACAGGCCCATCCGCATCCCGGCCTCGAGCACCGCCGTCCGCAGGTCGCCCACGATGTCCCGCTTGGCGTGATAGCGGCCCTTGCGCGGGTGCGGTAATGCGGTGGGCCACAGGCAGAAGCCTTCGTGGTGCTTGGTGGTGAGCACCACGTAGTTCGCGCCGGCATCCCGGCACGTCGCCGCGATCGCGGTCATGTCGGCGGTCGCCGTGCCCTCGTCGAATACCGCGACGAAGTCGTCGTAGGTCGCGTCCGGGCCGTAGATGTCGCGTTGGTGGTACCAGGTGGGGCTGCCTTCGATCTGGCTCGTGTTGAGGTACCACTCGGCATAGGGGTTGTCCCGCAACATGTCTGCGGGACCCTTGTCCTTGAGCAACTGCTGAATGTCGGGCACCTGTGGCGCCCACCCCGGCACCGAGTACAGGCCCCAGTGCAGAAAGATTCCGAGCTTGGCGTCGTCGTACCAGTCCGGCAGGGGGTGCGAGCTCACTGACTCCCAGGTCGGGGCGTACATGCGCGAAGGCTACGCCGGGTCCCTGCGAGCGGCGTAGCTTGTGACCGATGAAGGTTCTCGTCGCGGGCCTCGCCGGCGTCGCGGCCGCCACCGCGATGGCCGCCCCGGCAGCCGCGGTCCCCGATACCGGCTGCACGCTGAGCACGCCGGTGCAGGAGGTGGCGAGCGTGACGCAGCTACCGGCGGCGCTGGCCGGCGCGCTGCCGCCGATCGCCGACATCGGGGCGCCGTTCAACAGCACCGATTCGGTACGCGATCCCTCGCTTCCGTTCCGCCGCCTGATCCGGGCCGGCCACCGTGGCGACGACTGGTTCCTCTGGTACGAGCACGGCGGCCTGGCCTACTACTGGCAGGTGGTCGTCGCGCGCGTCGACGGTGATCGAGTGACCACACTGGCCGACGCAGGCACGGTCTCGGACACGTTGTGCGAAGTCACCGACGGCGCCATGGCCGGCCGGGTGCCGCCGTATCCGGACGGCGCCTGGGAGGCCAGCAGCTTCTGATCGAAACGCGTCGCCGAGCGGAAGGAGCCACCATGAGCACTCCCGACTATCCACAGATGGCCGCGGCCCGTGGGCGCATCGAGTCGTCGCCGCGCCGAGTCCGCGGTTACGTCGGCCACGAACTGCTCTTCGACACCACCGCCGCGCGGTATGTGTGGGAGGTCCCGTACTACCCGCAGTACTACATCCCGCGTGCGGATGTACGCACCGAGTTGCTCCATGACGAGGACCATCCCCAGCGCGTGCAGTTCGGACCGTCGCACACGTTCTCGCTCGTCTCCCAGTCCGGGACCCATGCCTCGGCGGCTCGGGTGTTCGACGAGGATGCCGGCGACTTCGCCGGGCTGGTGCGATTCGAGTGGGAGCCGCTGAGGTGGTTCGAGGAGGACGAGCCGATCTACGGTCATCCCCGCAACCCGTATGCGCGGGTCGACGCACTCCGTTCGCACCGCCACGTCACCGTCGAACTCGACGGGGTGACGCTGGCCGACACCCACAGCCCGGTTCTGCTCTTCGAAACAGGTTTGCCGACAAGGTATTACATCGATCGGACGGACGTCTCCTTCGAACACCTGGAGCCCTCCGGCACGCAGAGCCTGTGCCCGTACAAGGGCGTGACGTCGGGCTACTGGTCCGCACACGTCGGCGACACGGTGCACGCCGACATCGCCTGGACCTACAACACGCCACTGGCCGCGGTCACCCCGATCGCCAACATGGTCGCGTTCTACAACGAGAAACTCGACATCACCGTCGACGGTGTGCGCCTGGACCGGCCCAAGACGCAGTTCAGCTGACTGGGCGAGAGAGGTTCAGCGTCGAACGTCCGGCGGTGGCGGGAGTCCCGGTGTGCCTGCCGCGATCACCGCGCGATTTCGGTCGGCCACGACCGGAATGGTCATCTTGACCACCCACCGGTCATAGCTCAGAAATCCGTTCACCTCGTTCTCGACGTCGGTCGTCTGGGTGTAGATCGCGCCCGACAGGTCGCCTCGCCGCACCACCGCTTCCAAGGCGCGGCTGACGTCGACGTACCGCCCGGTCAGCGCGTCCGCGCTGCGGGTCATCTCGTAGGCCTGCGACCGGCCCGGCCACCGGTTCCTGTCCAGGACCAGTCCCAGGCCGCCGTACTCGCCGTCGACTTTCACCCGACGGTCCCGGCGGGGTCCCGGCCGGCCGGGGCCGACGTAGGTGTGATCGTCGTAGATGTCGCCGGCTCCGGTGTCCCCGCGCGACTTGCAGCAGTTCACCCCGCTGTTGGCGTCCACCATCCGGGTCGGGTCGGCGGCCTTGACCGCGTTGGCGATCCGGGCGGCGTCGAACTCACCCCAGCCCTCGTTGAACGGCACCCAGCCGACGATCGAGGTCACGCTTCGCAGCTGGTCGACCATCGCGAGACAGTTCCCTCTCGAAGTTCGCCTTGGCAGCCGGAGCCGGTTGCGGCGCAGGGCCGACGGGGATGGCGAGCGAGACGTTCAGCGACGGCATGTCCTGCCACACCAGAAGCCCGAGCTTGTCCGCCCAGTAGTACCAGCGGGCCGGCTCGACCTTGCCGTGCTTGCGCACGAAGTTCATCCCCAGCTCCTTGATCCGCTGCGAGGTCGGACTTCAGGGCGTCGTCGGTGGGCGCGGTGTAGATGCCGTCCGGCCAGTAACCCTGGTCGAGAGGACCGTGCAGGAAGGTGATCCGCCCGTTGAGGGCGATCCGCGGGCGGCCCCTCGCATCGGGGACGACGCCGATGGTCCGCAACCCGGAATAGCTGGTGACCGCGTCGAGCACCTTCCCGGACGGGCTCACCAGTGCGACGGTCAGGTCGTAGAGGTACGGGTCGTCGGGAGTCCACAGGTGCGGGGTGCGGGATCGGCAGGCGGATCGTGTCACCGGCCCGCCCGGAGCCCGTTGCCACCACGCGGCCGCCCGGGTCCGAGGCGACCACCACCGCACGCTGGTCGGTGGTGCCCGGACACCCTCGGGGTGACCGTCAGACCGGCGAGGTCCGGGGTGATGTCGAGCTTGTCGACGTGGGCGGCACGCACGGGTTCCAGCCACACTGTCTGCCAGATGCCCGAGGCGCCGGTGTAGAAGAGTCCGGCCGGGTCGTTGCGCTGCTTGCCGACGGGAAACGCGTTGGCTTCGTTGCGATCTTGGACCTGCACGGTGATCACCTGAGAACCGGGACCCCGCAGCGCCTTGGTGATGTCCGCACTGAACTCGGTGTAGCCGCCCTCGTGATGAGCCACCTGTTGACCGTTCACCCACACGGTGGCGATCTGGTCGACCGCGCCGAAATGCAGCAGTACTGTGGCGCCCCAGCCAGCTGGCCGGCAGCTTGAAAACCTTGCGGTACCACATCTCGTCGTCGTGGCGCGCGATGCCGGACAGCGCCGACTCCACGGGGTAGGGCACCAGGATCTGCTCGCGGTAGGCGCCCGGCGGCGGCGGAGCCGGAAGGATCGCACCCGTTGAGCGCCCCAGGTAGCTCCACACTCCGTTGAGGTTGAGCCAGCCGGCGCGCACCATCTGCGGGCGGGGGTAGTCGGGCAGCGCGTTGTCCGGGTCCGACCAGCTTTGTCCACGGCGTGGGAAGCAGCGCCGGCTTCGGGTGCCACATCACCGCCGCGTTGGCGGGCGCACCACCGGCCGCCCCGAAGGCAAGTAACGCCGCAGCGACGACCGCCACGCGGCCGATCCAGGACAGCACGAAGCCACCGGGCATGTCAGGTACCCCCAAGATGTGAACTACCGCAGCAAACGGTCGGTCCCACTCGGCTGCTTGAGTGGGACCGGGCGGTACTTCGCGAATGGGACTCGCGACGGACCGGTGAGGTTCGAGCGACGATGGAACTCTAGCCCTCGCGAGCAAGATCGCCGCCAACTACGAAAAATATTCGAAATCAGTGTCTTTCAGCCTGAACTCGGCACGTCAGGCGCCTCGTTCGCGCCGCGGCGCGGAGTGTCGGCCTCCGGTTGGCCGCGCCGGCAACTTCGCAAATTGACTGTCGCCTACGCAGAGCAGCGGCGGTTAGAGCAAAAGGTCCTATATCGCCGCGACTTGTGTCAGCGGCTACCATCGCCGGATGGTGTCGGTGCCCGTCATTGCCCTCACCGGTCATCTGGGTGCGGGCAAGACAACGCTCCTCAACCACATCCTCCGGACCCCGCAGGCCCGTATCGGTGTGATAGTCAACGACTTCGGCGACGTCAACGTCGACGCCGCACTGGTGAGCGGTCAGGTCGACGAAACCGCAGCTATTGCCGGCGGCTGCATCTGCTGTCTTCCGGACGACGGTGAGCTCGATGCCGCGCTGGCCAAGCTGGCCGACCCCAAGCTGCGCCTGGACGCCATCGTCATCGAAGCCAGCGGTATCGCCGACCCGGCGGCGATCGCCCGCATCATCGGGTTCAGCGAGATCGCCGGGGTGCGCGACGGCGGTGTCGTCGACGTCGTCGACGCCGTCCGGCACTTCGACACCGTCGACTGCGGCGGCCCCGCGCCGGCCCGCTACGGCGCATCGACGCTGGTGGTGGTGAACAAACTGGACCAGATCCCGCCGCAGGACCGCGAGGCTACCGTGAAGCGCGTCGAAAGCCGGGTGCGAGAACGCAATTCACGTGCCCACGTGATCGGCGTCGTCGACGGCCGGATCGACCCAGCACTGCTCTACGACGTTGCCGCGGCCACCGACGAGACCGGCCAGCTGTCCTTCCGCGATGCTCTGGTCACCGAGCCCTCTCCCACACACACTCATGCCGACGCGGTCACCGTGACGGCCGGCGGCCCAGTCGACCCGGACGCCTTGCTCGATCTGCTGGAGAACCCGCCCGCCGGGGTCTACCGGATGAAGGGCATGCTCGCCGTTCGGCAACGCTCGTCGGTCCGGACCTTCGTCGTCAACGTCGTCGGAACCTCGATCGACATCAGGCGCGGAGTCCCGCCGGCTCCGTCGCCGCACTGCCTTGTCGCCATCGGCCTGCACCTGGACACCGGCGCGGTGCGCAGCCGCATCACCGACGCCCTGCGACCTGCTGCCCGATCATGTTGGGATAGGCCGCCTGGATGCCGTGCACGACGCCGAGCAGGTTGACGTCGAAGACGTCGGTGCAGTCAAGTCGGACGGTCCCTTCGTCGTCTTCGGATACACCAACAACTGCGTCCCGGTCAACTGGACGCCGAAACTCTATGTCCCGGCAGGCGTGACCGCCCTAGCCAAGGCACGGAGGTTGTCGAGCAGTGGCTCAAGAAGCACACCGACGACCCGGGCGCCCCGGATCCTGCGGACGTGAAGTTCGTCTTGATCGGCAACCCACGCGGCCGTACGGCGGCACTGGCAGCTTCTTCGGAGAAGCGCTCCCGCAAACGGACTATCAGGTGGTCGACGTATCACGCGAATACGACTTCGCCAGTGACTTCCCCAACAAGCCGTTGTCGCCCTTCTACTTTCTGGCAGTGGCGAACGCGGTGGCCGGACTGGCCACTGTCCACCTCAACTACGAGGGCGTGAACATCGATGACCCCGCCAACATCGTGTGGGAGGAGGGCAAGATCACCTACATCCTGGTTCCCACCCCGAGCCTTCCGCTATTGGAGCCGCTGCAAGCGATCGGAATGAACACCGAAGCGCTCAATGCCGTCCTCAAACCGTTGGTGGACTCGGCCTATGACCGGACCTACGGGGGCAGGGTGACGCCCCCGCCATCGACGGTCACCGCAGCGGCCTACTCCCGATCGGCGCCGTCGGCCGTCGCCGTCGCGCCGGCGGTGAACAGTCGTGCCGCTGAGCCGGCGCCTGCCGAGGTCGATGCTGCTGAGGACGACACCGCAACTCCGACACCGGCGGCAGACAGTGCTGACACTGCGCCGCCAGCGACCCGCACCACCGATGGCAACAAATTCGAACCCCAGCGGACCGGCTCCAAAGGAGCGACAACTGCTGGCGGGCCGAAACACTCAGGTTCGACATCGATCGGCTCCACGCTCGGCAAGATCGTCAAAGGCATCAAGAAGGCGCTGACACACGAGTAGTTGGTGCGCACGTGAACTGCGACTTTCTCAACACAGGGATGGTTGCGCCACTACGGTGACAGTCCATGACTCGGCGCCAGATCCGGCTGTTGGCAACTCTAGTGGCCGCCTCGGCGCTGGTCGCATGTCATTCGACGAGCGGGCAGCCGTCAGCGTCGCAGCCGTCGGCCACCTCAGCCCCGATGGTCAATCAAGCAGGTGCGCTGTTCTACAGCAAGGCGGGGTCGTTGTACGTCAGCCAACCCGCGGGCAGCCCCGGCCGGAAGCTGACGGACGGCCCTGCCGACACCCAGCCTGCGCCGTCACCCGACTTGGCGCACGTCGCCTTCGTCCGCAAGGCGAAAGCCGACGACTACGGCGGTGAGCTGTGGGTGCTCGACCTCTCGGCCGCAACTCGAACCCACCGGCCCGCCCCGGCGGCTGGTGGACCCGGCAACTCTTGACCACGGTTCGGGCGAATTACCCCCGATGGTTGCGATGCCCCGGTGGTCGCCGACCGGACAACAGGTGGCCTTCGTCGACAATCCGACCGGTGGCGCGGTGAACGGGGGCGTCTTGCTGGTCGCCGCGGCCGACACAGGCGCTTTGGCGCCCAGAGAAAAGCAGCCACCGGACGCCGCGTGGGCGCCCTTCGCCGGACGCGGACTTCGCGTGGGCGCCCGACGGTGGCCACATCGCCTGGCTGAACGAACGCAGCGACGTCCGACCGGTGGACGTCAACGTCCTCACCGTCGGCGGCGCCTCCACACCCGTCGTGTCCGGCACGAATGCCTTCTCGGTGACCTACGCCAAGGACGGGAAGACGATCCTGTTCGCCAACGGCGAGGCGCCCCCAGGCTCGGACTCACCCACGTTCGCCGTTCAGATCGGCGGCATCTACTCCGTCGCAGCCGATGTGGCAGGCCCGAAGTCTCCTGCACCGCTGTTCACCAGGCGGGGCGCGTACTACAACGACCTCACCGCTTTGGGCTCCGGCGCCATGGCCTTCACAGCGCAGGGCGCGACGGAGACGTCGAAGGCGATCCAGATTCTCGACAAGGGGTCGTCGCTGCCGCGGACCACGGTCACCGATGTCGCGGCCGCCGCGCAGGGACCAGTCTGGGGTACCGGCGACTTCGTCGCCTACCTCGACACTTCTCCCGAAAGTGCTTTGGTGGTAACCGATCTCGACAACCGCAATCCCAAACGGGTCGACACCGGTGTGGACGCCTTCGCATGGGCGCCGTGATCGCTACCAGAGCACGCCGTGGTCGGCCGACAGGATGAAGCCGTGATTGCCCGCGGTCTGGCAGTGAACCGCACCCTGCAGGTCGACCGCGCAGGTGGCGCCGAGCGTCTGCAGTCGTTGGCCGGCGGGAAGCACGGGGACGTCTTGGGTGAAGGTCGGGGTGCTCGAGTGGCGGTATTCCGCGGCAGTAGCACCGCTGGCGTAGGTCTGGTTGGTACCCGGCGGCGCGTCGGCGGGCACCGCGTCGCAGCCGATCGGGCCGCTGTTCGGGGCCAGTCCGCATGATCGCCCGTCGGGAGTCTTGAAGTAGAGCCAATATCCCCAGAAGTTGGGCTTCCCCGGGCTGAGGCTGCCGTAGTCACCCTCGTCTTGGCCGGCGGCGAGCGGATAGCCGTCAAGGTCATCGGCGGGTGGGGCGTTGTCGTCCCCGGGTGGGGCGGCGATGGCCGGAGCGACCGAAATCGCCATCATGCCAAGGGCCGCTACCAACACCGAACGCCATCGCGACATACCCTCACCGTAAGCACTGCGGCCGGGCTGTATGCGGTGAATTCTGCCCGGGAGATGGGGGCTTAAGTCCCTATTCGCGTCTGACCGATGGTCGGTTAACATCCCCGCACTCCTTGGAGCGGACGGACGTGTTGTGCCAGCTTCAAGAAGGGGATCGGGGGGTGATCGGTAGTGCCGAAATTGGTGTCCACCTTGGCGGTCGCATCCGCCGCTGCCGTCGGCCTCTACATCCCGACATTCGGGTTGCTCGGCCCGACCGGAGCATGCGAGCGCACGGCAGCCACTGCATCCGCCGCGCCCTCGCCCACCTGTGCCGGTGACCTACGGGAGTGCCTGCGCCTCAGTGCAAAGACCGGCATCTACGGCGCCAGGTACGTCGAGGCCGACGACGTCGCCCGATGCGTGGAAGCCTTCAACGCCTGCATACACGGAACGCTGCATGGCGGCAATCCGAATCAACCGTCATCGACCTCGGCGCAAGATGGTTCCAGAACCACCCTTCCGGAACGTTTTCGGATCACCTTCGACACAACCGCGATGGACTGCCGCACCAATGGCAACGCGGTCACGTGCACATCGGCTCGCCAAGAGGATCTGCCCAACGGCACTGGTACGCACTCCGAAACTGGCCAACTCACCGGCACAGTATCCGGAATGACCATCATCGGAACAATGACCCGTCACGGTAGGTCAGACGGCGTCGAGGGTTGCAACTCTACGCAAGAGCTTTCTGGCCCAGCCCGATACGACTTCAGCTCGGACGGAAGCGTCGCGATGCGCGAAGGGCCGACCAAACAGGACAATGTATTCAGTGGGATTTGCGCGGACTCGCCCCCCACTTCCAACACCTACCCGGCGTGGGAGGGGACGGCCACGTGGTCAGCGATCGGGTAACGCGACCACCCGCTCGGATACATTGCCGCGTGTCGCCATCGGTTCCGCGGCGCTGAGCGGCGCTCAGATCAAGGACTGCCCGCTTGCGGCAGCGCTAGAGGACCTTCGACAGAAAGTCCTGCAGCCGAGGATGTTTCGGGTTGTCGAAGACCTCCGCGGGCGTGTCGTCCTCGACGATGTTCCCGTCGGCCATGAAGAGCACCCGGGAGGCGACTTCGCGGGCGAATCCCATCTCGTGGGTCACCACCACCATCGTCATGCCGCCTGCGGCCAGCTCACGCAGCACTTCGAGCACGTCGCCGACCATCTCGGGATCCAGCGCGCTGGTGGCCTCGTCGAACAGCATGATCGACGGGTTCATCGCCAGCGCGCGAGCAATGGCCACACGCTGCTTCTGCCCGCCGGACAGCGTCGCCGGCTTGACCTGAGCCTTCTCCTTCAGCCCGACCTGCTCGAGTAGATCGAGGGCCTTCTTCTCCGCGGCCGCCTTGTCCATCTTCTTGGTGAGCAACGGCGCCAGCGTCACGTTCTCGATCACCGTCATGTGCGGAAAGAGGTTGAAGTGCTGGAACACCATGCCGATGTGCTGGCGAACCTTGTCGAGGTCCACCTTCGGGTCGGTGAGGTCGAACTCGTCGACGACCACCTTGCCGCCGGTGATGTCCTCGAGCTTGTTCAGGCACCGCAGAAAGGTGGACTTACCGGAGCCGGACGGCCCGATGACGCAGACCACCTCGCCGTGGCTGATGGTGGTGGTGATGCCGTCGAGCACCACCAGGTCGCCGAACGACTTCTTCAGCCCTTCGATGCGAATCTTGACGGTGCCCGCGGGTTCGGCTGCGGCAGCGTCGGGGACGAGCTAGGCTCATTTCACCATCCTTTTCTCGACACGATCGGAGAGTTTGGTCAACGCCATGATGACGACGAAGTAGATGACCCCGATGATCAGCCACATGTTGAACGACTGGAAGTTGCGGGCGATGATGATCCGTCCGGTCTGGGTGAGTTCGGCGATGCCGATCACCGACAGGATGGAGGTGTCCTTCAATGTGATGACGAACTGGTTGATGTATGACGGGATCATCGTTCGGATCGCCTGAGGCAGAATCACTTTGCGCATCGTCGGCAGGTATCCGATGCCCAGGCTACGGGCCGCCTCCATCTGCCCTTTGTCCACTGACAGGATTCCGCCGCGGACGATCTCGGTCATGTAGGCGCCCGCATTGAGCGACAGCGTGATGACGCCCGCGGTCAGAGCCGACATCTGGAAACCCGAGGGCCGACGGGATGCCGAAGTAGATGAAGAAGGCCTGCACCAGAAGTGGGGTGCCGCGGAAGATGTCGACGAAGGTGGTTCCGATGGCGCGCAACCAGATGGCCCGCGATACCCGGAACAGACCGAAGATGACGCCCAGCACCAAGGCGATCGCGATGGAGACGACCGTCAGGAAGACGGTCATCTTGAGGCCTTCCAACAGGATTGGGAAGGTACTCTTCAGCAGCCCGAAGAACGAGTTGTCGGCGGTGCTCGCGGCCTCACCGAGATATGTGTTGACGATCTCGTTGTAGCGGCCCGAGTCTCTGAGGTTCTTCAGACCGGCGTTGAACTTCTTCAGCAGCTCGGCGTTCTGGCCCTTGTTGACCGCGAAGCCGTAGCTGGATCCCTTCTCCTTGGGCGTCACGGTCTTGAAGCCGTTGCCCTGAGCGATCCCGTAGGCCAGCACCGGGTAGTCCTCGAAGACGGCTTGCGAGTTGCCGGTCCGGACCTCGTCGAACATCGACGACGAATCGGCGAAGGAGACGACGTCGAAGCCGTACTTGGCCTTGATCGAGTCCGCGAACTTGGCACCCTCGGTGCCGTTCTTGACCGCGACCCGCTTACCACGAAGATCGTCGTAGGACTTGACGTCGTTGTTGGTGGCCAACACCGCCATCTGCACACCCGACTCGAAATACGGGTCGGAGAAGTCGAAGACCTTCTTGCGGTCCTCGGTGATGGACATGCCGGCGATGACACCGGCGACCTGATTGGCCTGCACGGCCTGCAGCGCGGCGTCGAAGCCCAGCGGCTTGATGTCGACGGTGAAGCCCTGGTCCTTGGCGATCTCTCTGATGAGGTCCATGTCGATTCCGACGAACTTGCCTTGCGCGTCCTGGAATTCGAACGGCGCGAAGGTGGTGTCGGTGGCGATGACGTAGTTCTCACCCTCAGCGGACGCCCTCGGTGGGGACAACATGGCAGAGCCGAAGACGGCGACCAGAAGCGCGGTGATCAGAACGGCCAGCCGGTGCGGAGAACGCCACCTGCCTCCGGATCTGACGTGGCGTAACCATTCGGCTGGCATGAGGGTTCTCCCGTCCTCGGCTGGCGTCGAAGCATTCACGCTAACGCCGCTGCCCGCGCCGCGTCGGGCGAATCGCGCGGCTCCCCTAGCGTGGGGGGATGAACGAACTCTCCGATGAGGTCATCGCGTTCCTGACCGACGGCACCCGAACCGGCATGCTCGGCTATCTGGCATCCGATGGCAGGCCACTGGTGGCACCGGTGTGGTTCATCGTCGATGCCGGCGGCCTGGTGTTCAACACCGGCCGTGATACCGCCAAGGGCCACGCGCTTGCCAGGGATCCTCGCGTCACCCTGTGCGTCGACGACCCCCGTCCGCCGTTCTCGTTCGTCCAGGTGCAGGGCGTCGCCGAGATGAGTGAGGACCCCGTTGAGCTGGTCGACATCGCCACCCGCATCGGCGGGCGCTACATGGGCGCCGGCCGGGCCGAGGAGTTCGGCCGCCGCAACGGTGTCCCTGGCGAGCTGATTGTGCGGGTGCGTCCTACGAAGGTCATCAGCGCCTTCGACATCGCCGGCTGACTGTGCCTCCTTCAGGCATAGGATGCGTGACATATCACTGAGTCCCCCAGGAGCCTGACGCGTGGCAGCCACCCGTAAGAGATATCCGCTCAACGCTTCTCAGCGACGGACGTGGCTGAACTACATGCGGGTGTACCACCGACTCGAGTACGAGATGAACCGGCAACTGCTGGCCGACTGCGGGCTGTCCCTGAGTGACTACACGGTCATGAATGCGCTGTCCCAATCGCCCGAACGACGCCAACAGCTCACAGCGCTGGCGACCACGATCGGCTGGGAGCGCAGCAGGTTGTCGCATCATCTGCAGCGGATGACCGACCGGGGGCTGGTCGATCGGGTCCGATCGCAGACCGACGGGCGCGCCACCGACGCGATGTTGACCGCTGCCGGCTGGGACACGCTGCGTACGGCGGCTCCGTCGCACGCAGCGTGGGTTCGCACCTTGTTCTTCACCGACATCGACGCGGGTCAGGAAGCAGAGCTGGCCGATATCCTGGCCGTGATCTACGAGAACATCCTGCGTGAGGGCAGCCTGCCCCAGCCAGACTAGATTTGTAGCGAACCGCCGTCGACGAACACTTCCGAGCCGGTCATGAAGCTGCTCTGGTCTGAGGCCAAGAACAACACAGCGGACGCCACTTCATCCGGCCGGCCGATCCGCCCCATCGGCACCGTCGCGGCCTCCCCGTCAAGGAGTGCTTGGTGCTGGCCGCTGGGCGCCAAGCCCTTGAGCCCCGGCGTCTCGACCGGTCCGGGCACCACGGTGTTGACGCGTATCGTGCGACCGACCAATTCCGCGGCCCAGGTACGGCCAAGGGAACGGATGGCTGCCTTGGACGCGGCGTAAGCGCCGAACGCCGGAGTACCGCGAGAAGCGGACGATGAGCCCGTGAGCACTATGGAGGCGCCCTCGTTGAGCAACGGCAGCATCTTCTGCACTGTGAAGACGGTGCCGCCCACGTTGCGGTTCAGCGTGTCGGCCAGATGCTCGGGTGTCTCCTCTTCGAGAGTGGCGAACTCCCCGCCACCGGCGTTGGCGAAGAGGATGTCCAGGCCCTGGCCCCGCTCGGCGATCGCGGCCGCGAGGCGGTCGAGGTCGGCGGCATCGGTGATATCACCCTGGACGCCGGTGGCGTTGTCACCGATGCCGGCGACAGCCTCTTCGACGGCGGACTGCCTGCGCCCGGTGACGAAGACGTGGGCACCCTCGGCGGCAAGCCGTTGCGCCGTCGCCAATCCGATGCCGGAGGTGCCACCGGTGACGAGTGCGGTCTTTCGGTCGAGCTGGCTCATGCTGTCTCCTTTGGTTGAGCTGGGTGTACCCAGAACAACTAGGTGACATGTCACGTTATTTCCGACCGCCAAGTTTAAGTGGCACGGTGACCAGATGCCCGGACACCGGCATGGGGCGGTTTTCCGACGACCGATCGTGGGCATTACGAAGCGTATGGACAACTTGGCCCGGCTTCGGCGCGCCGAGAAGCGGATCGTGAAATATCAGCGGCGGGTGTGGGTGGCTCAGGTGCTGATGTGGCCGATGATCATCGTCGGAGCAGTGGCCGCAGTGGGCACGCTGGTGTGGTTCGTTCGGAGCCGGTCAGCGGGCGGGCGGCATGAGATGCCGGATCTGCCAGGAGCGCACGAGGCGGGCGCGGTGCACCCACAGGCAAACGGTCAGCCTTCTGAGGTGTGACAGCCGTTTGGACGTCGCGCAGGGTGACCAGTCACCCAGTAGCGCAGGGTATTCGGCTCCACATCGCTACCAGATGCGGATCCAGTCGACGAGCATCGACACCGGGAAGGTGGTCAGGGCAGGGTCACCGCCACCGGGCCCCCCGATGGCGAGGTTGAACATCGGAGACAGCCAATAGCCGGGATTGTTGAACGGCCAGCGGAGGTCGGTGGGGTTGCCGTGGACCGGGATGGGCTTCGGGCGGCACCTTGAAGTAGGGAGCCGCGCCGTCGGCATAGTCCCGCCAGAACTTGAACCCGTCTTCGTCCCAGCGCATCCGCCAGTTGTGCCAGGCGCCGTCGATCAACCCGGCAATCGACTTGCTCTCCCACGTCTTGCCATTCGACGCCGCGTGGACCGTGGTTCCCGGAGGCCAACTGAGGTTGCCGTAGAACTCCATGATGTCGACCTCGCCGTCGGGCAGCGGGTCTTCATTGACTGCCCAATACGCGGGCCACGCTCCCGACTTGATGCAGTCGAGCTTGACCCGCGCTTCCCAGGTGTGGCCCATGGGAACCCGCCAGTTCCCCCGCACCTTGCCGCTGAAGTAGTCACCGTTGTCTTGGGTGGCGCGGATGACAAGATTCGAATTTCCGTCGAGGAAGACGTTCTGCCGGTCGTCGCGGTACTGACTGGCGATCGGTGGCCACACGTCGTCCTGCCAGTTCTGCACCGTCCAGTTCCCCGGGTTGGGGGCCGAACCCGCCGGTCCGTCGAATTCGTCCTGGTAAAGGTAGCCGCCTGCTGGCGGGGCATCCGGGCGCGGCGACGGGGTCGCCCCGGCGCTCGGGAGCGGGATTGCGGCGGCCAACAGGCCCAGCCCCGACATCAACATCATGCTTCGACGGTCCAATTCGGGCACGGCTAAACCATAAAGCCAATGACCGCCCGCGGAACGTCAACGCACCGAATCAACGTCATTGTCAATCAACCTGTGTCGGTAGAGCTCAGAAAGAGATGACCAGGTCCGGGTGGAACGTGGCCGCCATCCGGCGCATTCCGTCGCGCCAGTCGATGCTCGTGGTTCCGATCAGCTCATGCATCTTCGTGACGTCCAAGGGATTGCCGCGTAGCGCCTGATCGCTCTCCTCGAATACCGGCTCCTTACCGACGAGTGAGCCGAGGTAGGTGCACCACTCCTGGATGCTGACAAATTGGTCCCCGCCCCAGTTGACGGTGGTGACCGGAACCGACGCCACCTCAAGCAGTTTCGGGATCATCGCGATGATGTCGTCCTCGTGAATGGGGTTGTAGACGGCAGGTCCGCCAGGCGGAACGGAGATGGGCAGACCGCCAAGCATCATGTCCAAGTGGAAGAGCGGCCACCCACCGTTGTCGCCGTAGGGGACGTTGAGGCGCGCGATGGTGGCCGGCGCGCCGAGGGCACGTGCCATGGTCGCGACAACGACTTCACCTGCGATCTTGGAGATGGAGTAGGTCGGAAGCAAGCTCTTGTGGTTGTCGCCGTGAACGGTGCGTTCGGTCCTGAGTTCATCGCCTGGTGGATCGTAGACGGCCCCCGATGAACAGTGCAGGAATGCCTTCGCGCCTCGACAATGCGCCATGAGAAGCCCGGCAGATTCAGCGTTGGCCGCGAGGTCCTTGTCCCACCTGCCACTCTTGGCCACCGCCAGGTTGAGGACGTAGTCGAAGTCTGACGGGAGCCCGGTGAAGTCACCGGCCGCCATGTTGACGGTCTCGCACCGGACGCCGGCCCTCTCGAGACGTTCACGGGTTGCAGCATCGACGAAGCGGGCGATGCCCCACACCTCATTGTCGGCCGCCAGGGCCGTAGCGACGGGGAGGCCTACCTGACCGGTTGGGCCGGTGATCAAGATCTTGGAACCGCGCATCGGCTGATGGTAGGCAGGAGAACTGCTCGTAGCACCGGTTCGGCCTGAAGTGCCCCCCCAGCGCGTGGACGAGTAGCCCATCACGCTAGTCGCCGCACGATGGGTGGCGTTGAGTTGGCCCCAGCCGCTCACCGCGGGCGGTCATGTAATGAACAGGAGGACATCGATGACTACCGCATCGACCGTTTCCTACTCCCGCCGCAGCACCGGAATCGAGATTTCGGAGACCCTGCGCGACGAGATGGTCCACAACGACTACACCGTCGGCAGTGACATCTCCGACCTACTCGGTATCGAGCATCACCCGACCCGCAGTGCGACAACGAAAACCATCAAGATGCGTGATCGCGACATCTTGGCTACTGACGACACCGTGCTGGCGTCACTGAGTGGCATGTCCACAACGGTGACGAAGATGACCGATCCCCATGACGGGACGCAGTGGCTCTTCATTGCGTTCACTTATCGGGTGACGTCGCGAGGCTGGCGCACCGGACGAGGCTGGCCGACTGGTGAGCCACTCGGCGTCCCACACGGGTTGTACTTTCTCAATCAGGACGGCGGTCCGATCTACTCGTGGGGCTTCCCGGCTCGAGACTTCACCACCGACTGCGGGTGGAACAACCACACGGTGTACGAGCCGATCCCTGACCGCGACCACGTGTCCTGGTTCAGCGATTGGCACCGGGTGTCGTGGCGTCTGTCCGAGGGCTGGTTCTACCCCTGCTAGCCATGTGCGGCGGGCACGTCCGGCGTGCTGGAGATCAGTAGCCACACGAGCGTCACCAGGCCGGTGAAAATCGCTTGGACTGCAAAGAGAAACGCGAAGTACTCGTGCCAGCCGGACAGGACGTCACCGCATCCCTGTCCATCCCACGGCAGTGTCGAAAGTGCTCCGACCAATCCGACCGCCAGCACTGTGACGGTAGCGGCGGTCGCGGCCCGCTGCCCCGCGTCGGTGAAGCTCCTGCGGAAGTAGTTGAACTCGACACCGAGAGTCAACAACAAGAGTGGCAGCACTTCGACGAGCTGCTGGAAGAACACCGGGCTGATCGCCCCGTGGCACAACTCGGACAGTACCGACAACCGTTCGGCCACAGGCAGATCAGCGATCTCAGCTGCGGTCGACTCGCTCAAAGTCCGCACGCTGGCCAGGTCGAAGTGGTCCACGAAAGCGCTGGCGGCCAAGTAGCACAGCCAAGCACCCACAACCAGCGGGACGATTGCACGCACCCGCCGCCAGTCCCTGGGCGCGGAAATCCGCCGCTCGGTGCGCACCAGTGTGAGCGGGTCGGCATTCAACGTCGCTGCCATGGTCCACCCCATCGCCATGGCGTACAGCGTCGCGGTCAGCATATCGAGCGGGATCGAGTACATCGGCCACAAGCGGATCACGTCAATGGCGAGCAGGACTGCGACCCCTGCCCACCACCAGCCCCACAATCGGGAAGTGTCGTCGTCCCCCGCCGTGACGACTCGCTTCATCAGTCCGGCGACACCGAGCACAACGGCATCGACAACGACCACAGCGATCCGCCACGCCGCCTCGTGAGAACCGAGGATGGCCGGGAAGACTGCCGACACGATCTGCTCGCTGTAGGAAAACACGAACAGCATCAGAAACACCGCACCGAAGACAGCTCGGTCACCTCGCCGGCGCAACGCCACATCGGTCATGACGCGTCTCCCCCAACCCGGTTGTCAGGTTCTCCGGAGACCAACAGCCACAACAGAGTTGCCAGGCCGGTGGCGATGCCGTGGACCGCGAGGACGAAGGTCAGATATTCGTGCCAGTAACCGAGCACGCCACCGCAGCCGGTGTCCGTCCACGGCAGTGTCGAGACGGCTAGCGAGAGTCCGATCGCCATCACGGCGGCTGTTGCTGCAGCGGCTGCACGCTGCACAGGTTCGGCCAGGGCTCGTCGAAAGTAGTTGAACTCGATGCCGATTGCGAGGAGCAGCAGTGGGATGATCACCACCACCTGCTGGAAGAACGCGGTACTGACGGCCCCTTGGCACAAACTCTGCAACGCGCCCAACCGTTCCGCCACCGGCATCGCGGCGACTTCGGTCGCCAACTCCGGGTCGAGACTGCGGACGGTGTCGAGGTCGAAGAAGTCATCGAATGCGGTCGCCGCCACATAGGACGCAATCGTGCCGATCATCAAGGGGATCACCGCCCGGGCCCGAGCCCAGTCCACGGGCGTCGCCGACCGTCGCGCCGCGCTGACCACAGTGAGGGGATCAGCGTTGAGCGCCACCATCATGAGGATCCCCATCAGCAGCGCGAACGCCAACGACGCGACCAGATCAATCCACAGCGGATGTTCCTCCGGCAGAAGCACCAACAACAGGTCGAGGAACAGCACCGCTGCGCACGAAATCCACCACCACGACCAGAGTCGGGGACGCGGTTCTTCGGCGGCGACGATCCGCTGCTTGAGTCGGGTCGCCACGATGAGCGCGGCGCCGTCCAGGCCGACCAGCCCCACGGCCCACATCGCGACATTGTCGCGGCCAGTCGCCTCGAGCAGTGCGGCCACCATGTCCTCGCTGTAGGACATGAAGAACAGCAGCAGGAAAACCACGGCGAGCATCGCCCGGTCGCGCCGGCTCTGTGCCACCGCTACATCGCGATCGCTCTGGGTCAGCACACCCACCACACCTCTTTCACGCAGCGTCGTCGACGACAGCGTCAATATTCGAGTGAGCTCAGGCTAGCCGGAGGAACGGGCGAGGGTGCAAAGGCGAGGTGCTGTGGCATCGGGACTGTCGGTAACCGGCCTGAAGTGCCCCCAGTGGGACTCGAACCCACACTGTGCGGATTTTAAGTCCGCTGCCTCTGCCAATTGGGCTATGGGGGCATTGCAGTAGGAGGTTACTGTCCCGTCGACGGCTACTGGCCCGCCGGCTGATCGAACGGCGAGGCGTCCCTGCTGCAGCCGGTGCCCGCGGGGGGCAGCACGCCGGAGAACAGGTACTCCCGTTTGACCCGCTCGGTGCATGCACTCGCCACATACATGCTGCTGTGGCCGGCACCCTCGGTGACGACCACGCGCGCGTCGGCCAACTCGGCGGCACCTTGATATGCCCCCTCAGCGGAGTGGCGGGGTCGCTTCTGGTGTTCAACACCAGGATCGGCGCGGCAGTGCGCCGATTCCACGGGCCGATGTACCGGTCGACGTCAACACCGGGCCAGAAAGCGCACGGAATGGTGTCGAAGACCGAGATGAGCCCGAAGTCGGGCTGCTGCACGTCGGCGTTCAGCGCCGCCCGCCTGTACGCCGCGGGATCGGTGGGCACGGTGCTGTCGCTGCACTGGATCGCGGAGTACGCCTCTTCCCGGTTGCCCAGGTACGGGCCGGCACCGACGTCCACCGGCGGCGGCGAGCTGCCGGTGACGTCTTCGAGCAGCGCTACGTCGGCCGTGCCCGTCGTGAAGAGCGCCTGCAACAGCTCGGCCAGCTGCGGATAGCCGGTGGGATTGGCCAAGGCCGCGACGACCAGTTCCGGATAGGTCCAGACATGTTCGTCGACCGTCACCGATGCCCGCCGAGCGACCAACGCCGCCCAGTTGGCCTGGGGATCGCCGTCGGAGAACGCACATCGCGGGCCGGCCGCCGCGCAGTCCCGCAGGAACTCCGCGAACGCGGCCGTCGTTCCGGTGGCGATGTCCTGGCGGGTGTTCAGCGGAATCTCGGCGCCCTCCGAGCCGTGCCCGGTGACGTTGCCCACGAAGTCGATCGATCCGTCCAGCACCATCGCGCGGACCCGGCCCGGAAACAGGTTGGCGTAGATCGCACCCAGCTGGGTGCCGTAGGAGATGCCGTGAAAGGTCAGTTTCGGATCGCCGACGGCTCTTCGCAACAAGTCGAGATCGCGGGCCGAATTCGCCGACGAGACGTGGTCCAGGATCGGACCGGCCTGCTGCCTGCAACGCTGGCCGAACTCGGCCGCCCAGCCGAAGAGGGCTTGTTGGCCGCCCGCGTCGGTGGGCAGGCCGGGCATCGGTGCCAGGAAGTCCCATTGCTCGGACTCATTGGAGAAACAGCGCACGGCAGCGCTGCGGGCTACCCCGCGCTGATCCCACGACACAACATCGAAGCGTGACCGCAACTCCTCGGAGAACAACCACGACCACCTGCCCCGCGCCCGCAGCCGATCTACCCCGGACTGCCCCGGCCCCCCGAAGTTGACGAACAGCGTCCCGATCCGCCGGCCCGGATCAGCAGCGGGCAGCTTGATCAGCGCCAAGTCGATCTGCTCGCCACGGGGCCGGTTGTAGTCCAGCGGGACTCTTGCTGTGGCGCAAAGGAATCCGTCCGAACAGTCGGCCCACGCCAGAACCGGTGTATCGGCGGCTTCGGCCAGCTGGTCGAGATAGGTACCGCTATCGGCCGTCGCCGGCGCTGCCGTCACCACTGAGCCGGCCCCGATCATCAGCGCGGCCCCTGCAGCGACGGCCCGGCGACGCCATGACGACTCCACGCTGCTCCGCTCGTATCCCGGGGACGGGATGGCCAACGTTACGCGGCTGTGCCGCAGCGCACAGCGCAACCGGTGGAGCCGTTGCGGCGCAGAGGATTACGGAGCTCAGTTGTTGCTGTTCGGGCAGGACAGCGTGAGGTAGACGGTGGTGTTCGGCGGCGGGTTGCTGCCCTGCAGTCCGTCGACGTCGGTGATCTTGCAGGCCGACAGCACGCTCTGCCCCGTGTAATTCCCGCCGTTGTTGATCTGCACGATGTAGCCCTGACTCTCCAGGGCTAGCATGCCGTCGGCAGCATTCTGGTTCTGGTTGAACGCCTTTGGCGGCATGTTGATCACGCCCTTCTCAGTGGGCGACGGCGCCGGGGCCGACCTGCTGGTGCTCGACGGGGCCTGCTCCTTGTTCGAACTGGAGCAGCCTGCGGTCAGCGCCCCCGCTCCGATGAGCGTCGCACCGCCGGCAACCACCGTGACCAGCCGGGCCCATCGGCCGTACTCGCTCATGAAATCCCCTCTGCACGTGTGCCGCCCACCGCGGCGCTCTGCTCCCGGCGAGGCTAACGCAGACATACGTTGTGCCGAAACGAGTTTGCCTGCTGTACAACCACCGTTATGCGGCACGACACCCCGGGAGAACGCCATCCCGGGGTGTCGTGGGCTTCAGATCAGGCGGGCACCGCCGCCTTGGGCGCCACCGGCGTCGCCGAATCGTGCTCGTCGAGCATCGTCAGTTCGTCGAACGGCTCCCTGCCGGAGAGCACCGACTCAACCCTGTCCATGTCCACCGTCTTGGTCCACGAGCCGACCAGCATGGTGGCCACCGCATTGCCGGAGAAGTTGGTCACCGCACGCGCCTCGGACATGAACCGGTCGATCCCGACGATCAGACCCACACCGTCGAGCAAGTCCGGCCGGTGCGCCTGCAGGCCGCCGGCCAATGTCGCGAGACCCGCGCCGCTGACACCCGCGGCACCCTTGGAGGCGATGATCATGAAGACCAGCAACCCGATCTGCTGACCCACCGACAGCGGGCTGCCCATCGCATCGGCGATGAACAGCGACGCCATGGTGAGGTAGATCGCGGTGCCGTCCAGGTTGAACGAATATCCGGTTGGCACAACCACTCCCACGGTGCTCTGCTGAACGCCGAGGTGCTCCATCTTGGCGATCAGCCGCGGCAGCGCCGACTCCGACGACGACGTCGCGAAGATCAGCAGGTACTCGCGGGCCAGGTAGCGCACCAGCCTGAAGATCGACACTCCGGACACCGTGCGCAGCAGGACCCCGAGCACACCGAAGACGAACACCACACAGGTTACGTAGAAGCCGAGCATCAGCGTGAGCAGCTGTGTCACCGCGGTCCAGCCGGTTTGTCCGACGACGTTGGCGATCGCGCCGAATGCCCCGATCGGGGCCAGCCACAACACCATCGCCAGGATCTTGAACACCAGCCGCTGCAGGTGCACGACCACTCCGAGGATGGGCTCGCCCTTGCTGCCCATCGCCTGGATCGCGAAGCCGACAAGAAGCGCCACGAACAGCGCCTGCAGAACGTTGCCGGCAGTCAGCGCCGAGAACAGCGAATCCGGGATGATGTTCTGCACGAACTCCATGACGCCGCCGGACTCGTGCGCCTTCTCGGCCAGTTCGGCCCCCTTGCCCGCAGTCGACTCGGTGATGTTCAGGCCGTCACCGGGATGCAGCAGGTTGCCGACGACCAGGCCGATGGCCAACGCGATCGTCGACATCACCATGAAGTACACGAAAGCCAAGCCGCCGACCTTGCCCACCGTGGCGGCTTTGCGCACCGACCCGATGCCCAGCACGATCGTGCAGAAGATCACCGGCGCGATCATCATCTTGATCAGGCTGACGAACATCGTGCCCAGAACGCCGACCTCCTTTCCCACCGACGGGGCCACCAGGCCGACGATCACACCGCCGATGACGGCCGCGATGACGGCCAGATACAGCCAGTGGGTACGGTCACGCCGCTTGGCGGGCGGCGGCTCTTGATCGTCGATGTGACGATTCACGGCGGTGGTCATAGTGGGTTTCCTTCCAGGCCGAATGCAGCGCGTCTGTAAGGATGGTTACCCATAACGTGATCCAGGTCACGCTTTAGTTCATTTCGTTCAGGCCCGGAGGTGAGCAATGGCCCTGCTGCCCCGCTCGCTGGCCGGCCAGGCGTTCGCCCTGCAGGCCGTGGTGATCGCGCTGGTGGTGCTCGCCGGCGGTGCGCTGGCCCTCTTCGACGCCAAACGCGACGGCGACGAGGCGGCCCGCGAACAGGTCACCGCCATCGCCGTCGCCCTCGCCGATGCGCCGTCCACCGCTGCGGCCATCGAAAGTGGCGACGCGACAAGGATTTTGCAACCGATGACCGAGGCGGTGCGGGTGGGCACCGACATCGCTTTCATCACGATCATGGCCCCCGACCGCACCCGGTTCACCCATACCAACCCGGACATGATCGGCGGCAAGTACATCGGCAACATCGAGCCGGCGCTTCGCGGTGAGACCTTCACCGAGGTCTACACCGGCACCCTCGGCCCGTCGATACGCGCAGTGGCGCCGGTGCGCACCTCCTCCGGTCAGGTCGTCGGGCTGGTCGCCGCCGGCATCACCGAGCAGAGCCTGGCCGCTCGCTGGCGCTCGACGTGGCCCGCCATCGCCGCGGTTGGCTCTGGTGCACTGGCACTTTCGTTCGTCGGCGTCTGGGCGATCCGGCGCCGCATCCTGCGCCAGACCCACGGTCTGGCGCCCGCCGAGCTGCGGGTCATGTACGACCACCACGATGCGATCCTGCATGCGGTCTCCGAGGGCCTGATCGTGCTCGACCGCGACGGGGTGGTCCTGGTCAACGACGAGGCCCGCCGGCTGCTGGCCCTCCCGCCGGGGCCCATCGGCCACGGCGATCTGCCGGAGTTCCTGCGCGGCAACGACCCCGGGGTGCGCGACGAGGTCCGGGTGACCGACGACCGGGTGCTGGTGCTCAACCGCTCGCAGGTCAGTGCCTCGGACTCCGAGGTGGTCACCATTCGCGACCGCACCGAATTGCAGGGCGCGCTGGGCGAACTCAGCGCACTGCAGATGTTCAGCGACTCGCTGCGCGCGCAGGCCCACGAGTCGGCGAACAAGCTGCACACCGTCATCACCCTGGTCGAGATGGGCCGTCCCGAGGAGGCGGTGAAGTTCGCGACCAAGGAGCTGGCGTTGTCGCAGCAACTCGTCGACCGGCTGTCCGACGCCGTCGGCGAGCCCGCCCTGATGGCGCTGCTGCTCGGCAAGACCGCCGAGGCCGACGAGCGCGGCGTGGCGTTGACCGTCACCGAGGAGACCCGACTGCCGGCCGACGCCGACGAGTTGGTGCTGAACCCGCAGGAGATGGTCACCGTGCTGGGAAACCTCATCGACAACGCCATGGACGCGTGCGATCGCGAGGATCCCTGGGTGGAGGTCACCGTCAGTCAGGACGCCGAGCGGCTGGTGATCGAGGTGGCCGACAGCGGACCGGGGATGGATGCCGCGACCTTCGGCCGGTCAATGCAGCGCGGCTATTCGACGAAGTCCGGCGGCGACGCGGGTCATCAGGGTCTGGGTCTGGCGCTGGTCGCGCAGATCGTCAAGCGCCACGGCGGCACGCTGAACGCGGATGTGACCTACGGCTCGGTGGTGACGGCGACCGTTCCGCGAGCACAACGATGATCACCGTGTTGATCGTCGAGGACGATCCGCTGATCGCCGAGGCGCACTGCACGTATCTGGCACGGCTGGAAGGCTTTTCGCTCATCGGGGTGGCGCCGACCGCACGCGACGGCATGCGGATTGCCTCCGAGGCCAGCGCGGGCGACTCTCCCGTCGACCTGGTTCTGCTCGACCTCGGACTGCCCGACGCCAGCGGCATCAGCCTGGCCTCGGCGCTGTCGGGGCTGCGGCCCGCCCCGGACATCATCGCCATCACCTCCGAGCGCGACCTGGAGATGGTGCGCGCCGCGGTGTCCCACGGCGCGCTGGCCTACCTGCTCAAGCCGTTCACCTTCGCGGCGTTCCGCGACCGCCTCGAGCGCTACCGCCGCTACCGCGGCGCCTTGCCGGCCGGGATCGAGGCGGCCAGTCAGGCCGAGGTCGACAGGGCGCTGGCCGAACTGCGGTTCAGCACGGACAAGTCGGTGGCCCCGAAAGGAGCGGCGCCGGGCACCCACGACGAGATCGCCCGCACGGTCCGCGACCGCGCCGAGGGCGTGACGGCCGACGAGGTCGCCAAGGCGGTCGGAGTGTCCCGGGTGACCGCGTGGCGTTACCTGGAACGGCTGGCCGACGAGGGCACCGTCATGCGCCAGACCGAGTACGGCAAGACCGGCAGGCCGAGCACCCGCTACCAGTGGCGTTGATCATGCCGGATGGGAATTTGCTGGAGTATGCCGTGTTGCGCGCTCGTACTAATCATTGGGATTAGATTCGCAACTGATATTTAGCTAGAATCCGCCCATGCGTACAAAGTTCGTGGTCGCCCGCGCGGCCGGTTTGTGCGTTGCCTTCGGTGTCGCCGCCTGTGGCAGCGATCACAACGCGGCCGAATCCACCCGTAGTTCTGCTGACACCACCTCCATCAACGTCACCAGTGCAGGTTCCGGCTCGTCCTGATGTCCAGCGACGCGGTGCCGACCCTCCCACGATTTCGGCTCTCCCGTGGGCAGCTAGCGCTGTCTGCCGTCCTCGTCGCGCTCCTGATCACCCTGCTGACAATGCAGGCGTTGGATTCGTCAGCGCAGCGCAAGCACACCGAGATCTACGCGCGCACCGAGACCGCAACCACCAACATGCTGTACACCACCCGCGAAACCCTCGCCTACGTCGACGCGGCCGAACGCTATGTACTCGGGGTCTCGCCCCGGCGAAACGCCCAACTGGCTCGCGCCCTGCTCGGACAGCGATTGTCGGTGGTCGGTGAGAACGGCGCCACCGCGGGTGACTCCCTGACACCCGAATACCGCGAGGCGCTTGCCGCATTGGACGGCGCCGTCGCACAGCTGCCGGCCGGTCTGTTGTCGACAGAGCAGCGCGACGACGCGGCGAGCGCCATATTGCCCAAGGCCCAGATGCTCTCCGACGCCAGTAGTCGTGTGGTCGACAGCAGCGCCTCGAAACTGCACGATGCCTCCCGCGCCGGAGATGTGGCACTGCTGCGCGGTCGGCTGTGGCAGCTGGTCTTGCTGATCGCCTCCATCGCGGTAGCCGGTGTATTGCTGCTGTGGGTGGCGCTGAAGGGAGCCCGCGAATACCGACGAGCCCGCGGGGCCCTCGACAAGGAAGGCCGCGTCCTGCGTGCCACGCAGACCGAACTGGACCGCGTCTCCGCCCTGGAGCGGGGCCAGGCTCTGATACTCGAGCGCATCGCGACCGGTGCACCGGCCACCGCCGTCATGCGCCAGATCGTGCAGCTGGCCGCCGACGTCTCCGACGGTCGTTCGGTCCGCATCGCGACGGGAGGGCGGATCGTCGCCCACCCGCCGGATGGGGACTTCTCCGGAATACCCTTGTGGCACAGTTCTTTTCATACCGATGATGCGGCGGCCACCGGCACGATCGACGTGTTCGGCGACCCCGAGGGATTCGAAGAGACCACCCGTACCGGCCTGCATCGCTGCCGGGACCTGGTGATCCTCGCTCTCGACCGGGATGCTTCGGCGCGGCAGTTGTCCCATCAGGCCAGCCACGACGCACTGACCGGCCTGGCGAACCGAAGCCTGCTGCTGAGCCGGCTGACCGATAGCCTCGCCGCACGGCAATCCGCCGACGACACCGTGGCCCTGCTGTTCTGCGACCTCGACCGCTTCAAGATGGTCAACGACTCGATAGGTCACGCCGGCGGCGATCAGCTGCTGATCGAGGCGGCCCGCCGCTTGTCGGCAACCGTCCGCGACACCGACACCGTCGCCCGGCTCGGAGGCGACGAGTTCGTGGTGCTGTGCCCGGAGTTGGGCGACCGTCAGCAGGCGATCGCTTTGGCTGAACGGGTGCGCACGACGCTCAGCGCGCCTTACACGATCGACGCCAAGGAAGCCTTCGTCGATGCGAGCATCGGAATCGCGTTCGCCGACGAGTCCACGGTGTCCGGTGCCGAACTCATGCGCGAGGCCGACGTGGCCATGTATCGGGCCAAGCTGACCGATGGTAGCCACATCAACGTGTTCGACTCCAACCTCGAGGCCGAGGTCGCCGAGCGGCTGGACCTAGACGCCGCACTGCGCCGCGCACTGGAACGCGAGCAGCTGCGGCTGGCCGCACAACCCATCGTGATGCTGGACACCGGTCGCGTCACCGGATTCGAGGTGCTGCTGGTGTGGAGCCGGCCGGGAATCCCCGACCTGAGCCCCGCCTCCTTCATTCCGCTCGCCGAGGACAACGGCATGATCGTCGACATCGGCCGCTGGGTGCTGCAGGAGGGCATCACGCAGTTCGCGCAGTGGCGCGCCGCGGGCCTGGCCCACGGCCTGACCATCTCGATCAACGTCTCGCCTCGCCAGGTCCGCGAACCCGGATTCGCCGATGAGGTGCTCACACTGCTGCGAACGCAGGGCGTGCCCCCGGACGCACTGATCATCGAACTCACCGAACATGCCCTGATCGACCTGCGGGTCGCCCACCCCGTGCTCGAGCAGTTACGGGCTGCCGGTGTCCGGATCTCCCTGGACGACTTCGGCACGGGCTACTCCTCCCTGACACAACTCCGTAGCCTGCCCGTCGACCAGATGAAGCTGGACCGCTCCTTCGCGGCCGCCCTCGACGACGGCAACGACAAGCAAAGCGCCGTGGTGAGGTCGGTGGTGTCGCTGGCCAATGCGCTGGCCCTTGATCTGGTCGTGGAGGGCGTCGAGACCGTCGCCGAACACGACGCACTGGTGGCGATGGGCGCCCGCAAGGGGCAGGGCTTCCTCTATGGCCGGCCGATGGAGTTCGACGCCGCCTACGAGCTTCTGCGATCGTGCGGCAGGTGTGCTGTTCCACACACCTCTGCCCTTGCCTGATATCGACCAGGTGGATGGATTTGAAATAGTTCTTTGGCGTAATCGTCGAACAGCGCAGATGCTGTAGGGCGGGCTTCAGGCAGGCGGGCACCGTAGGTCGGGAGGAGTGTCGAAAATGAGCGACATCGGATCTGTCCAGAAGCAGGCAGACCACCAAGACGAGCCGATCCGCTATGTGCTCGGCCCCGATGGTGAGCCGCTGATCGGTGCCGACGGTCAGCCGATCATCGACCGCCGCCGTCCCATGAGTGAACGTCGCCCCGCCAACCCGCGGGTGAGCGTGGTCGTGCCCGCCAAGAACGAGGCGCCCAACATCAGGGAGATCCTCCCTACCTTGCCGACTACCTACGAGGTGATCGTCGTCGTCAGCGAGGACGACCACGCGTCGGCGGACGCCGCCCGGGAGGCTCTGCCCACGGCGAAGGTGGTGCACCAAACCCGTAAGGGCAAGGGAAATGCCCTGGCATGCGGCTTCGCCGAGGTCACCGGCGACGCCATCGTCATGTTCGACATCGACGGTTCGGCCGATCCCCACGAGATCCCCCGCTTCATCAATGCCCTGACCGCGGGGCCGACCTGGCCAAGGGCAGCCGGTACTGCCGCGGCGGCGGCAGCGATGACATCACGCTGCTCCGCTCGGCTGGGCAACAAGGGGCTGAACCTGCTGGCCAGCGTGCTCACCAAGACGCGCTTCACCGATCTCTGCTACGGCTACAACGCCTTCTGGGCCGACCAGCTCTACATGCTCGATCTGCCGGACACCGAGGCGGAGACGCCGGAGATGCTGCGCGGTGACGGCTTCGAGATCGAAGCGCTGATCATCGGCCGCTTCGCGCTGTCCGGCGCGTCCATCACCGAGGTGCCCAGCTTCGAGCACGACCGCTACCACGGGAGCACGAACCTCAACACGTTCAAGGACGGCTTCCGGGTGCTGTGGACGATCCTGCAGGACCGCCTCTACTCCCGTCGATCCGCAAGCTCGCCAAGCGCCGGCATGCCAGCAGCGCGCCCGGTCCGAAACGCCCGGGCTGGATGACCGAAGACGTGCGGCACGGGTGCGGCGCATCGATCGGCTCGACCCATCCGTTGACGCGGTCGACCGGCGCCAGTGGCACGTCAACAACTGAGCACCCGCTACCTGGCGCGCTGACGCCCTGGCATCAACGCTGCCGCCGAGGGTGACACATTGACGGCAGGGCGGCCGAACCGCGCTGCGATGCAGCCCGTTTCGACGGCATCGCCGATCGCATCCGACATCGCGGTGAGGTCGGCCGCGTTGCGTCCCCAGTCGGCGACATCGACCTCGGCCAGGCTCAGCCGGGCCGGAATGACGCCGTGCTGCTTTGCGATCCGCTGCATCGCGGCGATCGTGGCCACCACGGCGGGCGCACCTGGCTCTCCGGGCGTGAAGCGTCGATGAAGCCCGATCAGGTTCAGGCGGCCGGATGCCATGACGTCCTGCGGCCAACTCCTCGACAGGCCGGTCCGCCGTCACCTGGACGAGCACTCGCTGCGGTCGAGATGCGGTCGCCGCGAGTACCGCCACGTTCGTCGAACTGTTCACCACGACGCGGCCCACGCCGGCATCGACCACGTCGCGGACCGGCGCGGCCGGACTGGTGCATGATCACCCGGAGCGGGTCGATCCCGGCCGACAGCGCCGTCTCCAGTTCGTCATCATCGCCGACGTCGACCGAGACACCGTGCCGGCGAATCCACGCCGAAGGCGCGTCCAGCGACAGGACGTCGACCGGATAGCTGACCGCGGCCCAGCGAAAAGCCTTGCGGTACTGGGCACAGCGTCGCACCGCAACAGCTCCGTCAAGGCGTGCGTCGGAGCGCTCGGGGACCGCGTACAACCGCAGCGCCGATGCGAAGGTGGTCATGCCGCGACCTGTCCGATCACCTCGGTGCCCGCTGCGATCACGACCACCGGCCGCGGGAAGCGCAACGTGGCGCAGGCGTCGTCGACGGATTCGTCCACCCTGGCGATCAGTTCGCACAAGGGATGCTCGTCGTCGGTCGCGAAGAACTTGCCGCCGCCGATACCCAGGCACGTGAGCAGCAGCCCACGCTGGCGGCGAATGTGCTCCATCTGAGCGATCATGTCGCCCACGGCAGCCGGGTAGCTGACGAAGTCATCCTCGGCCGAGCCGACGTCACAGTGGAGTCCGACCAGATTCAGCCGCCGATGCTCCAGAACCCGGGCGACCGCCAAATCCGCCTCATGAGAGTCGAATACGAGACCCGGCCGGCCGCTGGCCACACCCTGCGGTCGCATGCGGAGGAGCACGTTCTGCTTCCCCTCGTCCTCGGCGTCGCCGAAAAGGTCGACGTGCCCGAGCGAGCCCAGCACGACGCGACCGACGCCAAGCGTCGCCACGCGTTGCACTTCGGCGACGCTCAGCGTGTCGGTGTGCGCCGTCAGCAAGTTCGGGTGGATACCCGACGCGATGGCGCCGTAAAGCTCCGTCATGCTCCGGACGTCAACAGCCAACCGATGCTCCCGCACCCATGGTGCAATTCCCTCGCCAGCAAGAATCGCGGCCGGCAAAGATACCTCCGCCGGGGACAACGACTTACGACAAGCTTTCAGTTGGCGCATCACGGCATGCTCAACCGCGTGTTGATCGTGGCGGCGCGCCGAATCCTGCCGTCCCCGGACAATGGACCGAAAACTGGTGGACAGAGTCACCGAAACCTTCTTCGACAAGAGCCGCTGGCCTGCTGCCAATGGCGACCTATCTCACAATGGCGCGCCACAACTGTGCAGTCAGCAATCCTTGCGATCTCTTGACGGCCCCGGGGAGAACATTGACGTCGCCTTGACCATTGCGCGCTCGCTGCAAGCACCGTCGCGCGAACTCATTCCGGGTGCGGATCCCCGTCCAGCGTTGCCACCACGGCGTCGTATCGAGCGGTGACATCCGCCTGATCGGCCAATTCGTGAACGGTTCGCAGGTTCGCGCGCTGGATCATGTCGGCCTGATTGCGCAGAATACGGCGGCGCTCGGGGTCCGGGGTTTGCTCGACGATCTTCGTCACCGCATCGAGCTGCCGGATCATCACTGCGGGCATCCCGTCAGCGGCCTGGCGGATCTTTTCGAATGCTCGCTCGACGAGTCGGTCGAAATGAGCCTGGTAGGCGATGACACGGATGTGTCCGCTGTCGTCGCGGCGAACCGGCTCCGGGTGCCAGGTCCTCGAGATGCGGCACAGACAGTCGCCGAGCCAGTCGATGCATGTCATCGCGGTGAATGTGTCGTTGACCGCGGGCGAGAGCGCTCGCAGAGCGATCTCGACGAGCTGGTCGAAGCCGAACGAAATATCCTGGGTAAGAGTGCGATACGGTCCCGTGACATGCCCGCGTTGGAGATTGCGTTCGACGTACTCCGCGGCCTCGGCGGGCCAGACGCTCGCCAGAATCTGCCCACGCACCAGGAAATGTCCGGGGCGGTAGGGCAAATGGATTACCGCGTCAGCCGATGACGCGATCTTCAGCAACGTGTCGTGCCTGATGACCTGCAGGTATCCACTAGACGGGGTCCGTATCACTGCTCCAGACTCGGCGATTCTGGCGAGCAACTCCGCCCTCGACGGGCCTCGCGCCCCGCCGACCCCGAACGACGTGTCGTTGCCGCCCGCCACGTCGATCTCACGAGCCAGGTCACGGGCAATGCCCGCAATCACCTGTGGCAGTTGGATCATCGACGCGATGTGGTTGAGGAAGTAGATGAGCACGGCCAGATCAGCCAAGGTCAGAACCAGCGCGACCGTGACCGACAGATGCGGAACGAAGTCGCCGGTCGACCCGCTGCCGACGGAAACCAGCGTGAGGATCGTGTAGAAGAATGTCGCCACGAAAGTGCCGAGCGTGACCTGCGTTCCGCGGTCGCGGATGAAGTTGCGCAGCATCCGAGGCCCGAACTGCGTCGATGCCAGCGTCAGGGCCACGATCGTGATCGAGAACACGATGCCGACGACGGTAATGACCGCCGCGGCAACCGCAGTAAGAATCTGCCTGGCCGAGTCCGCCGTCCCACTGAGTACCCACGACGGCAGGTGCACGTCGCCGTGGTAGGCGGCACGGTCCACTGCGTAGGTGCCGACGAACAGGACCAACACCGCAACAGCCTCGGTCGCGGGTACGACCCAGAGGTTGGTGCGAATCGCCTCACGGCGCCAATCCGCCTGCAGATAACCTTGACTCGGCATCAGAGGTCAGCTCACGTTCGATGCGATGTGGCGCTGTTCGTCCACCTGGCACGCATGTCTGAACGCGGGCGCGTGTGCGACAGCTCGGCCCGACACTGTGCACGATCATCCCCAGTCCCAGCCGGACGCTGCGCCACGTCTCGATCTAACACGTATTGCGGGCGATCGAGGGTCGGGCTGGACGTCAATAAATCGTAAATGCGGCGCGTCTGCACGCAGCGTATCCAACGCCCGGCACCGCCAATATTTCGCAAAGGTTTCCCCACCGCTTGCTGACATAGGGCAGGCCCGATTTCATTGAATGATGGCCGGACCCTGCCGGAGTGGAAGTGCCGTGCGCTCGAACGCATGGCAACCCCGGCATGCGCTCAGATCGCTACGTACTTGTGCCGATCCGCACTTGAGCGCTACGGCATCGGCTACGACGAACCGCCATAGTTGGCATTCACCACCACAGATTTAGTAGCGATCTGAGCGGCCCGCCGGATGGCGCGCTGAACTCCACGTTTCGCTGTGCGACTCCCCTACTCCACAATCCATTCACGCGCGCACGTCATCTGCTGCCCGAACGGTCAGGTTGATCGCGCGAAACTCCCACGGAAGAACCATGTCTGAATTACCCCTTATTGACAGAACCGTGCTCCTCACCGGCGGCACCGACGGCATCGGCTACGCGACAACACAGCGGTTGGTCGACGACGGCGCCACCGTCATCCTCCATGCGCAAGACCAGGCACGCGGCGAGGACGCCATCACCCGACCGATCAAGGCCGGTGCGGAACCCCTGCGGCTGCAACTGGTTGTCGCCGACTTCACCCGCCTCGCCGAGGTGACGGAATTGAGCCGCCAGATCACCGCGGAGTTGCCGGCGTTGGATCTGCTGATCAACAACGCCGCCGTCGCCGGACCGGAGCGTCGCACCTACACCGACGACGGGCACGAGATGACTTTTCAGGTCAACTATCTGGCGCCGTACATGTTGACCACGCGCTCACCGACCACATCGCGAAGGTGCAGGGCCGGGTGATCAACGTATCCTCGGCCTTGCATCGCGGCGGAAGACGTCGAGTTACAACGACCTGGCGCGGGCGCGCCACTACTCGCCGCTGGCGATGTACGCGCAGTCCAGACTTGCGCTCACCATGTTCACCCGGTCATTTGCCGAACGCCAACGCCGGCCACCTCAGCGCACTCAGCGTGCACCCTGGTGTGTTCGACACTGGACTTCTGCGCGTCTACGACCGCGTGGGACGGCCCGCCACGGAGGCCGTCCGCGATCCTGGGTGCGCTCAGTTCGCCGGCGTGCACCGTCGTCAACGGGGCCTACTACGACGGACTCGACCCGGCTCCCGCTGCGGCACTGGTGGAGAACATGCGCGCTCGGGCCCGATTGCTCACGCTGAGCACCCGACTCACGCGAATACCCTGACGGGGCTGTGGCACTGAACGACGACGATGGACTTTCGGCCACTGCGACGGTGACCTGCTGCCCTGCCGGGACGCGATCGCCGCGGCGCACGCTGGGAACTGAAAACGATGGGAAAGGAGAAGATGATGGCCGCCAACATCATCGTCCCAGTCATCGTCGCGGTGGCGTTTGTTGTGCTGGTGCTGCTGGCGGCGTCGATCCGGGTGGTCAAGCAATACGAGCGCGGTGTGCACTTCCGCCTGGCCGCGTCATCGCGGTGCGCGATCCCGGACTGAGGTTCATCATTCCGGTCATCGACCGACTTTGGCGGGTGTCGATGCGCATCGTCACGATGCCGGTCCAGTCCCAAGGAATCATCACCCGCGACAATGTGAGTGTCGACATCGCCGCCGTGGCATACTTTCGGGTCGTTGATGCGCGCAAGTCGTGGTCGCCATCGAAAACGTGGACGCGGCCATCAATCAGATCGCCCAAACCACCTTGCGCAACGTGGTCGGCCAACACTCCCTTGACGAAATCCTCTCCGAGACCTCGGTGATCAACGCCAACATTCGCCAGATCCTCGACACCACCACCCTGGAGTGGGGTGTTGAGGTCACGCTGGTGGAACTCAAAGACATCCGCCTACCCGACAGCATGCAACGTGCGATGGCCCGCGAAGCCGAGGCCGAGCGCGAGAAGCGGGCGAAAATCATTGCCGCAGAGGGAGAAGCACGCGCGGCCGCCGCCCTCGGCGAAGCCTCCGACACCATGATGAAGCACCCCTTGGCGCTGCAGCTTCGAAACCTGCAGACCTTGGCCGAGCTCGGGGTGGAAAAGAACACCACCGTGATCTTCCCCGCCCCGCTGATGAGCGCGATCGGTGAACTCGCCACCTTCCTGTCCCGCGAGTCGACCGCGGCCGCGTCCACTCAGTCCAGCGACAACACTCTGGTCTGATCGCGCATCGATGAGCCCGCCTTTCAGACATTGGGCACCCGCAACCGAAAAGGTGTCGTAAATACTCGGTGGGTCCCCGTATGGATTGCGTTCGGGACGTAGCTACGGTCCGCGGCGACGCGTAGACCTCGATACATGAACGACAGCCCAAGTGGGGCCAGTTCTGAGGCCGGGCCCGGGCAGCAGTCGGGCAGCGCGGCGACCGGCATCCGCAGCAGGTCGACCGTCAGCCATCGCGGAGATTCCTGCACGCGCATGCTGTGTGGTCGCGGCTGCTCGACGGCGACCGGGTGTGGGGCTCGATTGACATCTTGCCCAGCCGGTACCGGATCAGCCGCTACGGGGTCAGCCGGTATCGGCTGGTGGTTTTCCCCCCAGGTATCAGTCGCGCCGAGCGCCGCCGGCTTCGGTTGTGGCGGACTTGGCCGACATGGGGAGCTCTGCTGTGGCTGGCGTCGGCGATTGTGCCTGAGCGCCAGGGTCTCGAGCTGGACGGCGATCGGGATCGCGACGGCGCTGTATCTCGGCAGCGGCGCTGCCGCACTGGCCCTGGCGGGAGCAGCTGCGGTCGCAGGTCCGCACGCTGTCAGTGTCGGTGGTCGACCGCCGCCCGGATCAGCGTTCCGCGGTCACCTACGACGAATTGGCAACTCTGGTGCCATACTCAGCGAAGCTGATGCAGGGCGTGAGAGCGGACAAATGTCGGCAACCGATCACAAAGCCGTGTGGTCACGCGTCTACGATCGGCTCGGACCCACCCAAGCACAACCGCCGCTCTGACAGACGGAATCCATTGTGGCTGAACTGCTTCCAGTCCTCACGCTGATCGCCCCCACCGCGATGGTCTTGCTGACCGTCCGCTACCTGAATCTCAGGGATGCGGGCAGAGAATCGGCGAGCATCACGTTCGACGACGATGCCGGGCGCGACGAATACCGGCTCTGACAACGGTGAACCGAATTGTGGGGTGAATCGCCACGAAGGTGATGGTGACGGCCATTGCCGCGACGATCCCAGGATGGAACTCCTCCGCCGCGGTGGCTTCTGAGTTCTCGCGGCCGATCTGCCCCGTTACAACAATTCCGCGGTCCTCACCAGCTGTGCGATCCTGCTGGCAGTGTGCCTGTCGTGTTGATCAGCTGTTGGGTGGTGCCGAAGTCACTGACCATCCGAAACATGACCGCGGCCCGCGGCTTCGCATTCCGTAGTCGGCAACCGTGTCATCCGAGACCTGCGTGAGCGCCGCGGCCGCAAAATCGATCCCGAATGGGCCAATCGGCGACGGCCGCTGCGGGCACGGGAACGCTTGTCTAACAAGAACTTTGCCGTATGCTTCGGCGGTGACCCCCACCTGACCAGGCAGCGACTGCACCCGTCCCTGGCCCGGCGCATCGACTCCCAGATCCCCGAATTGCTCGCCCCTGGCCAGCGACCATCGACACCTAATGGCCTGCAATCAACGCTTTCGTCCAGACCGGGATCACCAACGCCCGCACCCAGGACCACAACCAACTCCTCAAACAGATCAAACGGGTCAGATGCGAGTTCCGAATCGAGAGAACTCATCCCGACGGATACGATTCCACAGCACCCGCAAACAGCGGGCCGCAACCCAGACTTCATGCTGATTGCCTGGTCAAAATCGAAGAGGCCGAATGCCCATGACGGTCGACTCGCCTACACGCATGACGCCACATGTTAATTGAGTTTGACCGTCTCCGAAGCTGCTATTACAACCCACGCACAATACGTCGCGATCATCAATCTATTCATCCAGCCCACGACAAAGGAGTGGGATTCATGGGCAAGCCCATAAACGATAATTATGGAGCTGTAAAACGAGGCTACACCAATCCATGTTGCAATCACCGCCCATTTCAGACGCTGCCGCGCACCGCTCCATCGTTGATCGTGCATCAAGCTCCTCGTGAGCAATGTGAACACGATCGGCGAGCTGACAATTACCGTGAGCCCTGATAAGCCGTGTAAGCGGCTTTCGGTGGCAGACGTGGGATCGGGAGCGAAGGCGCCCGCACCGATATAGGCCACGCCAATAAGCACGAGCCACCATATGCCAACGCGCCCGCTCTTCGTTTGCGGGTAAGACCACAACGCCCGCGCGAGCAGTAGCGATCCTACGCCTAATCCGCAAAAGGCAAGCGCCATTAAGTAACCAGAGCGACCCAGTTCGTATTCGCTGATCAGGTGCGGCGGATTGAACTCCGGCTCGAGGCGATGCAAGACAACCACGAGGGCGATAAATGAGGCCACGGATACGAGCGACGCATAGCCCGCGATCCGGTCGGCCCGCATTCGCTCAGACGGCTCACAGTCTTAACACAATACGTGCTGCTTGCGGGCGTCGGCTACGGCCCGCTGGACAGTTGCGTGACTGCGTATTGGTTTGATCAGCACGAGAGACGTTGAATCAGGTCAGCACCAACAGAATCCGTCAGATCGACGGTTGTTCTCCGATGCGCTCGAAATGGCCGGGGCCGAGTCGGTCATAGACCCTCCACCAGGCGGCTTCGTGATCGATCGCCGTCATTTGTCCCTGGGCACGCATGGCGTCCGCGTTTGCGAGCGTGCGGACCAAGGCTTTGATTTCGGCGTAGATCGCCGAGGAGTGCCGATCGGTATGACTGGCGATCACGTCTACCGAGAGTTTGCGCACCTGCCGGCGTAGCGCTCCGACCCTACCAATGAGCATCGCCTCCACACCCAGATAAGCCATCGTCGAGATCCCGAACGCCGCCCAGGGCCTGAGCGCGCTGCTCAGACAGATCTCCGACATCAGCCACAGCACCGCACCCCACGCCGGCCAAGCCCGCGACAACCGCAGCAGGCGACGTTCAGCCCCCGTGATGCCTGGCGGGAAAACAACCAACCTGTACCGCGAGACTCCAACTTGGCCGGGCCGGACATTGATCGAGCCCCATGAGCGCTCGCCGTCCAGCACCCGAATCCCCCACCGCTCAGGCGCGCTGGCTAACCGGCTCGAAGGTCTCAGCGGCCGGTCGGCACCCGGTGCGGGGCGCACATCTCGAGCGGCCCGTGGCGATCCGGGCCCCGGCCTGGGATGCTCCTCGGGCCCTGGCTCGTTACCGGACCCACCGTGGGCGTCGTTCATGTGTCGAGATCTACGCCGAAAGGCTGGCTTAGCTGTTTCTCCACACGCGATCCATACGGAAATCCTGCCGTTCTTTACGGTCCACTGTGATGACGGCTGGATCCAGCCCACGTCGAATTGTCCTCGCCTCGCGACGTTGATGTTGCTGCGAGGCGGCAACAGCCGGAGTCCGCAGGACAGGTGTCATCTGGGATCTCCCGCGTGCGGTGCTCGGATCCGATCGCCGAGGGTAGGCAGAATCAGGATGGTGACGTCTACCCGTTGCCGATGAACGCGAACGATGTCGTGCAGGGCCGAGGCCGACCGATCCGGCACCGACCGCAGCCAAGCCTCCCCAGCCGGCTCACGAGGGGGAAAACAGGGCGGCAAGTGTGCCACCGAGTTCGGGATCGGCCAGGATGACGACCTCGTCGCCGGCCTGAAGTTCGGTGTCGGCCCGCACTGGCACCAAGCCGCTGGTGCGGACCACCATGCTCACCCAGATGTCACCGGCATGGTCGCCGAGGTCCTCGACGGTCCATCCCTCTGGCCGCCGATCCGGAGGCGACGGTGAGCCGATGGACCCCGTGCGGTTCGTCGCGCAGCCGCACGCCGATCGCCCAGGGCTCAGGGGCGACGGTGCGCATGGGCAGGCGTAACAGTCGTGCGAGGCCGGGCACCGAGCTGCCCTGCACCAGGACTGAGAAGGCAACGACGACGACCACGATGCCGTAGAGGCGTTCGGCGTCGGGGACATGGGCGGCTCGCAGGAACTCGCCGAGCAGGATCGGCACCGCGCCCTTGAGACCGGCGACCAGGATGAAGACGCGTTCGTTTCGCTGCAGCCGCACCGGAACCAAGCAGGCGCCCACCGCCAACGGCCGAATCAACAACGTCAGGGCGACGGCGAGCACGAGCCCGGGAATCCACACATCGGGATGCGCGAGTACGTGCAGGTCGACGGTTAATCCGAGAATGGCAAAGGCCACGATTTCGGCCAGCCCGGCCAGGGCGGCATGGAATCGTTTGACTTCCGGCTGGTAGGGCGCGCGGGCGTCGCCGATAACGATGCCGGCGACGAACACGGCCAGGAATCCCGAGCCGTGCGCCAGGGTGGCGACGCCGTAGAGCATCAGGCTGCTGGCCAATGTTCGGAGCGGGTAGAGGCCCTCGCTGGGCAGCGGCACGCGGCGGATGAACACGAGCAGGGCGCGGCCGCCGATAACACCAACGGTCGCCCCGATCACCATCTGCAGGGCGAACTCGCGTTCCCACGCTGGCGAAGCCGGCGACGCTGAGGCCGCCGGCAGCGAGCAGGCTGACCATCAGGGAAATGCCGACCGGATCGTTGGCACCGGACTCGCCCTCCAGGATGGTGCCACTGCGCCCGGCGATCTCGCGTTTGCCCAGGACAGAGAACACCACGGCCGGATCAGTGGGAGCGACAGCCGTGGCCACCAGCACCGCGAGATACCAGCTGATCCCGCACACGTAGTGCAGCACCAGCGCGGCGCCGACGACGGTGAGGAAGGTGCCCACGACGCCGACCGACACGATCGGGAAGATCGCCGAGCGGAAGCGCGACCAGCCGATGTGCATGCCGCCGTCGAACAACACCAACACCAACGCAAGGGTGATCACCCGCTGCACGGTCTGCGCCGACGGTGCGTGCAGCGCAGGTAGCACGTTCACCGCCACCGCGGCGCCGACCAGCACGAGCAGGGCCACCGGGATCTTCACCCGCTCGGTGAGACGGTTCGCCAGCACCGCAACCAATCCGACGGCACTGGCGAATAGAATGATCAGCGCGTAACGGGAAGTGTCGTTCACTCCGACGGCCACCGATCATCCAGCACGCCAGGCCTTTCGACCGGTCGACAACATCACCGCCGACCAGACTTCCCGGCACACCTGCGACGGAGTCTAACCTCTCGGTTCGCTTGACCTCGTACAGAAGTCGGTCGGGGGACTGGTGACCTTTCGGCCATTGACGCGATCTTGACTCGGATCGAGGATCTGTCGAGCTTCTTCAACCAATCTGGGGTGTTGAGCGGAGGCTCGGGGAAGTCCGTTAAGGCGCCGCGCTCCGGCGTAAAGAAACCGTCAACGACGGCGGTGGGGGTCGCGTCGCGCGATCTAGCTTCGTCATGGTCTGACGCCGACCCGCAGTGCTGCCCGGCCAGCGGCTGACCTCATCGATTTGTCGTGAACGGAGAGACATGGGTGTCGTCATATACATCGTGCTGACGGTGGCGATCTTCGCCCTGCTCGGCCTGGTGCAGAAGTTGGTCGAGCGACTGTGAGCTACGAGAACATCGTCGGTCTGGTCCTGGCGGTGCTGCTGGCGCTGTTCGTCGCCGCCGCCCTGCTGTTCCCGGAGAGGTTCTAGTGACTACGACATCGGCGGGGATCGTCTTCCTCGTCCTCCTGATCGCTGCGCTGGCGGCCGTGCACGTGCCGCTGGGCGACTACATGTACCGGGTGTACAGCTCGGAGAAGAACAACCGCGTCGAGCGGGTCATCTACCGGCTGATCGGCGCCGACCCGAAATCGGAGCAGACCTGGGGCGCCTACGCCCGCAGCGTGCTGGCCTTCTCGGCGATCAGCATCCTGTTCCTGTTCGTCTTCCAGCTGGTGCAGGGCAAGCTGCCGCTGCACCTCAACGACCCGGCGACCGCGATGACGCCCGCGCTGGCGTGGAACACCGCGGTCAGCTTCGTCACCAACACCAACTGGCAGGCCTACTCGGGTGAGTCCACCCAGGGCCACCTGGTGCAGATGGCCGGCCTGGCCGTGCAGAACTTCGTCTCGGCCGCGGTCGGTATGGCGGTCGCCGTCGCGCTGGTGCGCGGATTCGCGCGCCGCGCACGCGGCCGAGCTCGGCAACTTCTGGGTCGACCTGGTGCGCGGCACCCTGCGCATCCTGCTGCCGATCTGCGGTCGTCGGCGCGATCGTGCTGATCGCCGGCGGGGCGATCCAGAACTTCCACCTGCACGACCAGGTCGTCAACACCCTGGCCGGCGGCCAGCAGACCATCACCGGCGGTCCGGTGGCCAGCCAGGAGGTCATCAAGGAACTCGGCACCAACGGCGGCGGGTTCTACAACGCCAACTCGGCGCATCCGTTCGAGAACCCCACCACGTGGACCAACTGGCTGGAGATCTTCCTGCTGCTGGTGATCAGCTTCTCGCTGCCGCGCACCTTCGGCCGCATGGTCGACAGCAAGAAGCAGGGCTACGCGATCGCCGCCGTCATGGGCGTGCTGGCCCTGATCAGCGTCACGCTGATGATGTGGTTCCAGCTGCAGGCCCACGGCACGGTTCCGACGGCGGTCGGTTCGGCGATGGAAGGTGTCGAACAGCGGTTCGGTGTCGCCAACTCGGCGGTGTTCGCCGATGCCACGACGCTGACCTCCACCGGCGCGGTGGACTCGTTCCACGACTCCTACACCAGCCTCGGCGGCATGATGACGTTGTTCAACATGCAGCTCGGCGAGGTCGCGCCCGGCGGTACCGGATCCGGCCTCTACGGCATGCTGATCCTCGCGGTGATCACGGTGTTCGTCGCCGGCCTGATGGTCGGCCGGACACCGGAGTACCTGGGCAAGAAGATCACGCCCCGTGAAATCAAGCTTGCCGCAAGCTATTTCCTGGTCACCCCGCTGATCGTGCTGACCGGCACCGCCATCGCGATGGCGCTGCCGGGGCAGCGGGCGGGCATGCTCAACACCGGACCGCACGGCCTGTCGGAGGTGCTCTACGCGTTCACCTCGGCGGCCAACAACAACGGTTCGGCATTCGCCGGCATCACCGTCAACACCGACTGGTACAACACGGCTTTGGGCCTGGCGATGGTGTTCGGCCGGTTCCTGCCGATCATCCTGGTGCTCGCCCTGGCCGGCTCGCTGGCCAAGCAGGGCCACACGCCCGAGTCGATCGGCACCCTGCCCACCCACCGTCCCCAGTTCGTCGGCATGGTCGCCGGGGTGACGCTCATCCTGGTGGCCCTCACGTTCCTGCCCATGCTCGCGCTTGGGCCCCTCGCTGAAGGAATTCACTGACCATGGCTGCTGCCACCACAATTGACCCCGCCGCGGAGCCACAGCACCAAGCCCGGCACCAAGAAGCAGGTGCAGGGCGGTCTGCTGGACCCCAAGATGCTGTGGAAGGCCCTGCCGGACGCCCTGCGCAAGCTCGACCCGCGCACGCTGTGGCGCAACCCGGTCATGTTCATCGTCGAGATCGGCGCGGTGTGGAGCACCATCCTGGCGATCATCAGCCCGAGCTGGTTCGCCTGGCTGATCGTGTTCTGGCTGTGGCTGACCGTGGTGTTCGCCAACCTCGCCGAAGCCGTGGCCGAAGGCCGCGGCAAGGCGCAGGCCGAGAGCCTGCGAAAGACCAAGGCCGACACCATGGCCCGCCGCCTGATCGGGTGGCAGCCCGGTGCACCCGGCAAGGAGGAAGAGGTCGCCGCGCCACTGCTGGCCCAGGGCGACGTGGTCGTCGTCGAAGCCGGACAGGTCATCCCCGGCGACGGTGATGTCGTCGAAGGCATTGCCTCGGTTGACGAGTCGGCCATCACCGGCGAGTCGGCCCCGGTCATCCGGGAGTCCGGCGGTGACCGCTCGGCGGTCACCGGCGGCACCACGGTGCTCTCGGACCGCATCGTCGTCAAGATCACCCAGAAGCCCGGCGAGAGCTTCATCGACCGGATGATCGCCCTCGTCGAGGGCGCCAACCGGCAGAAGACGCCGAACGAGATCGCGCTGAACATCCTGCTCGCGGCGCTGACGATCATCTTCATCTTCGCCGTCGCCACCCTGCAGCCGCTGGCCATCTTCTCCAAGGCCAACAACCCGGGCGTGCCGGACTCGCTGGCGCTGACCGGAGACGGCGTGTCGGGCATCGTCATGGTGGCGCTGCTGGTGTGCCTGATCCCGACCACGATCGGCGCGCTGCTGTCGGCGATCGGCATCGCCGGCATGGACCGGCTGGTGCAGCGCAACGTGCTGGCCATGTCGGGCCGCGCGGTCGAGGCCGCCGGCGACGTCAACACCCTGCTGCTGGACAAGACCGGCACCATCACGCTGGGCAACCGGCAGGCATCGGACTTCGTTCCGCTGCCCGGTGTCTCGCCCGAGCAGCTCGCCGACGCCGCGCAGCTGTCCAGCCTCGCCGACGAGACCCCCGAGGGCCGTTCCATCGTGGTGTTCGCCAAGACGGAGTACGGGCTGCGCGCCCGCACCCCGGGCGAGCTCACCGGCGCCACCTGGGTCGAGTTCACCGCCACCACAAGGATGTCGGGCGTCGACCTCGAGAACGGCCACCTGCTGCGCAAGGGCGCGGCGAGTTCGGTCGCCGAATGGGTGCGCAACGAGGGCGGCGTGATTCCACCGGACCTCGGCACCATCGTCGACGGCATCTCCGCCGCCGGCGGCACCCCGTTGGTCGTCGGCCAGGTCGTGCGCGAAGGCGGGGTCGCCAAGGCCGAGGTGCTCGGCGTCATCCACCTCAAGGACGTCGTCAAGCAGGGCATGCGGGAACGCTTCGACGAGATGCGCAAGATGGGCATCCGCACGGTGATGATCACCGGCGACAACCCGTTGACCGCCAAGGCGATTGCCGACGAGGCCGGTGTGGACGACTTCCTCGCCGAGGCCACCCCCGAGGACAAGCTCGCGCTGATCAAGAGCGAGCAGGCGGGCGGCAAGCTGGTCGCGATGACCGGCGACGGCACCAACGACGCACCCGCGCTGGCTCAGGCCGACGTCGGCGTGGCGATGAACACCGGCACCTCGGCGGCCAAAGAGGCCGGCAACATGGTCGACCTGGACTCCGACCCGACGAAGCTCATCGAGATCGTCGAGATCGGCAAGCAGTTGTTGATCACCCGCGGTGCGCTGACCACGTTCTCGATCGCCAACGACATCGCGAAGTACTTCGCGATCATTCCCGGCGATGTTCGTGGCGTTGTTCCCCGGCCTGGATCTGCTGAACATCATGCGGCTGCACAGCCCGCAGTCGGCGATCCTGTCCGCGGTCATCTTCAACGCGATCATCATCATCGCGCTGATCCCGTTGTCGCTGCGGGGTGTTCGCTACACCCCGAGCAGCGCGTCGAAGCTGTTGAGCCGCAACCTCTACGTCTACGGTCTCGGCGGGATCATCGCCCCGTTCATCGGGATCAAGCTCATCGATCTCGTCATCCAATTCTTGCCAGGGATGTGACATGAAGTTCTCCAACCTCATTCGCCTGCACTGGGCGGCGCTGCGTGCGCTGCTGGTGCTCACCGTCATCGTCGGTATCGGCTATCCGCTGTTCATCTGGCTGGTGGCGCAGATACCGGGCCTGAAGGACAAGGCCGACGGCTCGATCATCGACGTCGGCGGAAAGCCGGTGGCCAGCAGCCTGATCGGCCAGCTGTTCACCGACGACAAGGGCAACGTCGCTGCCGCAGTACTTCCAGAGCCGGCCGTCGGCCGCCGGCGACGGCTACGACCCGCTGGCCACCAGCGCGTCGAACCTGGGCCCGGAGAGCATCGTCGACACCCCCGGCGACCCGTCACTGCCCGAGGACGACAACGGCTACAAGGCCAGCCTGCTGACCCTGGTGTGCTCGCGCAGCAAGGCCGTCGGCGACCTCGAGGGTGTCGACGGCAAGCGCCCGTTCTGCACCGGCGACGGTGTGGGCGCGGTGCTGTCGGTCATCGGTCCCCGCGACGCACGCGGCAACGTCGTCCGCCCGACCAAGGTGGTCAGCGTCAACGAACCGTGCAACACGACCACAGCAGCCGTTCCTGGACACCTACGAAGGTGTGCGGGTGGAGTGCGCCAAGTTCGGCGAGGACTACGCGATCGGTCAGATCGTGCCGATCAAGGGCGCGGCGTCGCGATCCGGCGGTGCCCGCCGACGCGGTGACCGCCAGCGGCAGCGGCCTGGACCCGAACATCTCGCCGGCCTACGCCGACCTGCAGATCGCCCGGGTCGCCAAGGCCCGCGGCGTCAGCGCCGAGCAGATCCGGCAGGTCGTCGCCGACCACACCGACGGCCGCACGCTGGGCATTCTTCGGCGAGCCGCGGGTCAACGTCGTCGAGCTCAACATTGCGCTGGACGAGAAGTTCCCGATGAAGAGCTGATCGAGCGGTGGAAGATAAGCGTGTGGATACCGTCCAACCGCCACGCGTGACGTCCGGCGGCGAACCGCCGCCGGACACTTCATCGGAAAGCGACGAGCAGCCCGCCTCGACCGGCCCCAAGCCGAAACGGGGCGAGCTGCGCATCTACCTCGGTGCGGCGCCCGGCGTGGGCAAGACCTTCGCGATGCTCGGCGAGGCGCACCGCCGCATCGAACGCGGCACCGACCTGGTGGCCGCGGTGGTCGAGACGCACGGCCGCAAGAAGACCGCCGAGCTGCTTCGAGGGCATCGAGGTCATCCCGCCGCACTACATCGAGTACCGCGGCAGCCGCTTCCCCGAGCTCGACGTACCCGCCGTGCTGGCCCGCCACCCCGAGGTCGTCCTGGTCGACGAGCTGGCCCACACCAACACCCCCGGCAGCAAGAACCCGAAGCGCTGGCAGGACGTCGAGGAACTGCTCGACGCCGGCATCACGCGTGATCTCGACCGTCAACGTCCAGCACCTGGAAAGCCTGAACGACGTCGTCGCGCAGATCACCGGCATCGAGCAGCAGGAGACGGTGCCCGACGAGATCGTGCGCCAGGCCGCCCAGATCGAACTGGTCGACATCACACCGGAAGCGTTGCGGCGCAGGCTTTCCCACGGCAACGTCTACGCCCCGGAGAAGGTCGACGCCGCGCTGTCGAACTACTTCCGCCGGGGCAACCTCACTGCCCTTCGCGAACTCGCGCTGCTGTGGCTGGCCGATCAGGTCGACGCGGCGCTGGCGAAGTACCGCGCCGACAACAAGATCACCGCCACCTGGGAGGCCCGCGAACGCGTGGTCGTCGTCGGTGACCGGCGGACCCGAGTCGGAGACGTTGGTGCGCCGGGCATCCCGGATCGCGTCGAAGTCCAGCGCCGAGCTGATGATCGTGCACGTCGTGCGCGGCGACGGGCTTTCCGGCGTGTCCGCCCCGCAGATGGGCAAGGTGCGCGAGTTGGCCACCAGCCTCGGCGCCACCGTGCACACCGTCGTCGGCGACGACGTGCCGAGCGCGCTGCTCGACTTCGCCCGCGAGATGAACGCCACCCAGCTGGTGATCGGCACGTCACGGCGGTCACGCTGGGCGCGCATGTTCGACGAGGGCATCGGCGCGGCGATCGTGCAGCACTCCGGCAAGATCGACGTGCACATGGTCACCCACGAGGAGGCCAAGCGCGGCTTCTCGGTGCGGTCGGCCTCGCCGCGCGAACGGCGGGTGGTGTCCTGGGTCGCCGCGGTCGTCGTCCCGTCGGTGATCTGCGCGGTCACCGCCGCTGTTCCTCGACAAGTACCTGAAGATCCCCGGTGAGACCGCCATCTTCTTCGTCGGCGTGCTGCTGGTCGCCCTGCTCGGCGGCGTCGCGCCGGCCGCGGTGTCCGCCGTGCTGTCCGGGCTGCTGCTGAACTACTTCCTGACCGAGCCGCGCTACACGTTCACCATCGCCGAGCCCGACGCCGCGATCACCGAGGTGGTCCTGCTGTTGATGGCGGTCGCGGTGGCGGTCCTGGTGGACCGGGCGAGCAACCGGGAGCGCGAGGCCAGGCACGCCTCCGCCGAAGCCGAGCTGCTCACGCTGTTCGCGGGTTCGGTGCTGCGCGGCGCGGACCTGGACACGCTGCTGGAGCGGGTGCGGGAGACCTACTCGCAGCGCGCTGTGAGCGTGCTGCGCGTGCGGGGTGACGACGAGCAGATCGTCGCGTGTGTGGGCAACGATCCCTGTGTGACAGTCGATTCCGCCGACACCGCCATCGAGGTCGGTGACGACGAGTTCTGGATGCTGATGGCCGGGCGCAAGTCTGCCCGCCCGCGACCGGCGGGTGTTGACGGCCGTCGCCAAGCAGGCCGCCGGACTGGTGCGCCAACGCGAACTCACCGAGGAGGCCGGCAAGGCCGAGGCGATCGAGAAGGCCGACGAACTGCGCCGTTCGCTGCTGTCGGCGGTCAGCCACGACCTGCGCACCCCCCTGGCCGCCGCGAAGGCCGCGGTGTCGAGCCTGCGTTCCGACGACATCGGGTTCTCCGAGGAGGACACCGCCGAACTGCTCGCCACCGTCGAGGAGTCCGTCGACCAGCTGACCGCCCTGGTCGACAACCTGCTGGACTCGTCGCGACTGGCCGCCGGGGTGGTGCGCCCCGAGCTCAAGCGGGTCTACCTCGAAGAGGTGGTGCAGCGCGCGCTGCTCAGCATCAGCCGCGGCACCACCGGTTTCGGCTCGACCGGGCTGGACCGGATCAAGGTCGACGTCGGGGACGCGGTGGCGATGGCCGACGCCGGCCTGCTGGAACGTGTGCTGGCCAACCTGATCGACAACGCGCTGCGCTATGCCCCGGACAGCATCGTGCGGGTCAACGCCGGACGGGTCGGCGACCGGATGCTGATCAACGTCGTCGACGAGGGCCCGGGCGTGCCGCGCGGCACCGAGGACCAGACTGTTCGAGCCGTTCCAGCGCCTCGGCGACCGGAACAACAAATACGGTGTCGGGCTTGGCCTTTCGGTCGCGCGCGGCTTCGTCGAGGCGATGGGCGGGACCATCTCGGCCACCGACACTCCCGGCGGCGGCCTGACCGTCATCGTCGACCTCGCCGCACCGCCGGGGGGACGGCCGATGACCAAGGTCAAGGTGCTGGTGATCGACGACGAGCCGCAGATCCTGCGGGCGTTGCGGATCAACCTGAGCGTGCGCGGCTACGAGGTGATCACCGCGGCGACCGGTGCGGCGCGCTGAAGGCGGCCGCCGAACACCGGCCCGACGTGATCGTGCTCGACCTCGGCCTGCCCGACATGTCCGGCATCGAGGTGCTCGCCGGGCTGCGCGGCTGGCTGAGCGCGCCGGTCATCGTGCTCTCGGCGCGCACCGATTCCATCGAGAAGGTCGAGGCGCTCGACGCCGGCGCCGACGACTACGTGACCAAGCCGTTCGGGATGGACGAGTTCCTGGCCCGCCTGCGCGCGGCGGTGCGCCGTGGTGCGGCGGCCTCGGAGACCGACGAGCCGGTGGTCGAAACCGACTCGTTCACAGTCGATCTGGCGGCCAAGAAGGTGACCAAGAACGGCACCGAGGTGCACCTGACGCCCACCGAGTGGGGCATGCTCGAGATGCTCGTGCGCAACCGCGGCAAGCTGGTCGGCCGCGAGGAGTTGCTCAAGGAGGTGTGGGGGCCGGCGTACGCCAAGGAGACGCACTATCTGCGGGTGTACCTGGCGCAGTTGCGCCGCAAGCTCGAGGACGACCCGTCGCATCCGCGGCATCTGCTGACCGAAGCCGGGATGGGCTACCGCTTCGAGGCGTGAGGCACCGGCGCTCGGCCCGCCGAGTGTGGACTTGAGGTACGGGTTGCCGCCGCCTGACGCGTGGGGGTAATCCACGTTCGCGGGCATGCGGACGGTGACGCTGGCCCGGGTGGGCCAGCATCTGGCGCGCGCGGTCCGCCCCGGCCGTGCGCGCGACGCCGATACTGGGCGCCATGCACATCACCGTCGACTACGACCTGTGTGAAGGCCACGGGCAGTGCCTGATGGCCGCACCCGAGCTGTTCGACCTGCCCGACGGCTGCCGACCAGGTCGTCGTGCTCGACGCCGATCCGCCCGAGTCCGAGCGGGACCGCGCGGTCCGGGCGGCCGCGATGTGCCCGGCGCTGGCGATCAAGGTCAGCTGAGCCGGTCGGCCTCGGCGAGCTCGTCGAGCACACCGAACCGGCCCGCCATGGCAGCGGCGGCGATCCGGTTCGTCACACCCAGCTTGGTGCAGCAGCGCGGCGACCATGCGCTTGGCGGTGCGTTCGGACACCAGCATCCGCTGGGCGATGTCGCCGGTCTCCATCCCGGTGGCCAGCAGCGTCCACAGCCGCAGATCCTGGTCGCGACAGATTGTCCAGCAACGTCGACGGCGGTCTGCGGGTGTTGCTCAGCAGCGCATCGAGCAGCGTCCCGTCGACCACGCGCAGACCCTCGGCGATGGTCCACAGCGGACCGGCCAGCGCCTCCGGGCGTGCCGTCTTGGGCAGGAACCCGTCGGCACCGGCGCGCAGGGCCTCCTCGGCCAGACTCAGGTCGTCGGTTCCCGACAGCGCCAGAATCCTGGTCTTCGGATGGCGCGCCTTGATGTGCCGGATCGCCGCCACCCCGCCGAGCGGCGGCATGGTCAGGTCGATGATCGCGACGTCGGCATCGCAGCGCGCGACCAGCTCGGCCGCCTCCTCGACATACGTGGTCTGGCCGCCGACGGTGAACAGCTCACCCCATTCCCGGGTCAGCAGCAGGGCCAGACCCTGCGCGAAGAGCTCGTGGTCATCGACGATGACCACGACGATCCTCTTGCCGCCGGCTTTGGCGTTCATTGCCGCGATGCTAGCCGCAACCCTATGGTCAGCCGGGTGAGACAGCTCGATCACACAGTCATCGACCACGACGACCTCGGCATGGCCCGCATCGTGGTCGCGGTCCGCACCGCGGTCGTGGCCTCGATCGGTGTGCTGTTGCTCATCGGGCCCGACTGGGTCCGCCAGCACGTGGCAGTCGCATTCGTGGTTCTGGGCCTGGCCATGGCGTATTCGCTGCTGCTGCTGGCCAACCCGCGCCTCGAGGTGCGGCGCACCCGGTTCGCGTGGCTGGTCAGTGCGGCCGACAGCATTTTCACGCTGGCGCTCATCGCGCTCACCGGTGGCCTGTACAGCCCGATAGTCACAGTGCTGCCGCTGGCGGTGATCGCCTCGGCGGCGCGGCTCGTGTTCGCCGAAACATTGCTGCTCGCAATACTTTTGGGCGGTGCGTACACGACCCTGGTGCTCACCCTGAGCGTGCCGCGCACCGTGACGCCCGAGCCCGCGCTGCAGGCCGGCTGGTCGGCGCTGTACCTGGTGTTCATCGCGATCCTGACCGCGGGCCTGTCCGCACTCGCCGAACGTGAACACCGCTCGCGGGTCAGCGCCCTGGTGGAGGCCGAAGCCGAGCACGCCGCCGCCGAGGAGGAACGCGACCTGCGGGCGCGGCTGTTGCGGTCCTACCAGTCCCAGCAGGACGGCCTGCAGGTCCTGGTGCACGAGTTCCGCACCCCGATCGCCTCGCTGCAGGCACTGACGGACGCGCTGGCCGCCGACAGTCCCGACAACCCGATGTCCGACGCCGACCGCGACACCGGCCTGCGCCTGGCGAACCGGCACGTCAGTCACCTCGCCGACATGATCGACGCGCTGTCCGACGTCGCGCTGAGCCGCAGGCCCACGTTCTCGGCGGGGCGGGTCCGGCGGGTGGACATCGCCGAGGTCGTCACCGCTGCCGCCGACGCGGTGCACCTGACACCGCCGCGCCTGCGGCTGACCGTCACCGGCGAAGTCAGCTGCGGTGGCGATCAATGCCCAGGGGCTTCGCCGGGTGCTGACGAACCTGCTGGAGAACGCCTCACGACACGGGCGCGACGCTCCCGTGGACGTCACCTGCGCCCGCACCGACGGCGAGCTGGTGATCGCCGTGCTCGACCGCGGACCGGGCATCCCCGCCGAAAGCCTCGGCGAGCTCACCGCCAAGTACGTCAGCGCCGGCGGCCAGCGGGGCACCGCGGGGCTGGGACTGTGGATCGTCCAGCAGATCGTCGAGGCCATGGGTGGCCGGGTGGACTTCGCCGCCCGCGACGGCGGTGGCCTGGCGGCGACCTTCCGCGCGCCCGTCGAGTCCTGACGCTGGCCCGCGCAGGCCAGTAATTGGCACGCACGTCAGTGCCGGGCGGGCACGATGCGCACGAGAGTGAGTCCGACGCCGCAGTGACGCGCACCACACAGCGCGCCCGCGGCGGTGACGAGAGGACTTTCCATGGCCGCGCCCACAGCGGAAACGACCCACGGTGACATCGACCTGAGTGCCCGGTCGTTCTGGGCGCTGCATCCCGACGAGCGCGATCAGGCCTTCGCCGTCCTGCGCAGGGAGAACCCGGTGCCGTGGAGCCGCCCGGCGGAGTCCGACCTGCTGCCCCCGGAGCTGAACAACAGGGGCTTCTGGTCGCTGACCACCCAGGAGGACATCCGCTACGCCAGCCGGCATCCGGAGATCTTCTCCTCGGCCGAGGGCATCACCATGGAGGACTTCGCCCCCGAAGCCAGAGAGGTCGCCCAGTCGTTCATCGCGATGGACGCCCCGCGGCACAACCAGTTGCGCGGCATCACCATGGACGCGTTCAAGCCCAAGAACATGCGCCGGCTCGAGGGCTGGATCCGCGGCCACGCCCGCGACCTGGTCTCCGAGATGGCCGGCCTCGGCGAGGGCGACTTCGTCGAACTGGTGTCGGTCAAGCTGCCCGCGCGCATCTTCGGCAGCTTCTTCGGGCTTCCGGAAGGCGAGATCCGCGACAAGGCCACCAACGCCGCCCAGCGCCTTCTCGGCTGGACGGATCCGCGGATCCGCGGCGAGCAGAGCGAGCTGGAACTGTTCATGGGTGCCGTCATGGACCTGCACGCCGTGGCCGCCGAGCTGATCCCCCAGCGCCGGGCCAACCCCGGCGAGGATCTGCTGACCTGGATGGTGCAGGCCGAGTTCGACGGCAAGAAGATGACCGACGACGAGCTCAAGGCATTCTTCGTCCTGCTGGCCGTCGCCTCGAACGACACCACCCGGCACGCCTCGGCGCAGGCCATCTACGCCTTCTCCCGGTTCCCGGATCAGAAGGCGCTGCTCGTCGAGGACGTCGAGGGACGGATCGACACCGCCGTCGAGGAGGTGCTGCGGTGGTCGTCGCCCCTGCTGCACATGCGGCGCACCGCAACCCAGGACGTCGTCGTCAACGGCTCCGAGATCAAGGCCGGCGACAAGGTCGTTCTCTGGTACATCTCCGGCAACCGTGACGAGGCCGTCTTCACCGACCCCTTCACGTTCGACATCCTGCGTAACCCCAACCCGCACATCGCCTTCGGCGGCGGCGGTCCGCACTTCTGCCTCGGTGGCGCACTGGCCCGGACGATGCTGCGCTCACTGCTGACCGAGATCTACACCCGGATCCCGGACATCTCGGCACCCGAGCCCGAGTTCCAGATCGCCAACTTCATCAACGGCATCAACAGCCTGCCCGCCACCTGGACGCCCGAAAAGCACTGAGAAGCAGGAAGCTATTTCGCTTTCCGACTCGTCGAACGGGCGTCGAGGCATCCCACGGCTGCGCCAACTGATCCGGTTCTGAAGACGCCGCGCGTGTTCGCCTGACATAGATGTCAAAGGCGAACTATCGTGGGCGCAGGGCCCGTCCGGCGGGCCGCGAAGGAGATGATCTGACATGCATGTTCCCGAGGCCAAGCACACCGGTGGCTGCAGCTGTCGCTGTAATGCCTGCGACGGTGGTCATCACTGCCACAACATCGGCAGCGGGTGCCGCGTCAAGCTGTAAATTCTCGAATATCGCGATCAGGGCGCCGGGTGACTGACGGCGCCCTGATTGGCTGCGTTTGGTTGGCGCTCGCAATTGCCGGGTATGTCAGAACGCATGGCGACCGCCAACTCCAGGAAGTTTCGGCAGCGGGTCAACCTGCTGGCCGTGCAGGGCGCCGCGGTGCTCGTCGCTGCGGCGTTCCTGGCCGTCGCGATCGCCGGGTTCACCCCCGGATTGACCACCCATCTGGATCAGCTGCAGTGGCTGGGTCATGACTCCGAATCCCAACTGTTCGGTGTCTTCGAGGTCTCGGTCGTGCACAACCTCTTGCACCTGGCGTTCGGCGTCGCCGGTCTGCTGCTGGCAGGCACCTACGCCCGCGCCCGCGCCTACCTGATCGGCGGGGGTCTGATCTACTTCGGCCTGTGGCTCTACGGTCTGCTGGCCGACCTGTCCGGCCCGCGAAACATCTTGCCGCTCAACAACGCCGACAACTGGCTGCACTTCTCCATCGCCGTGGTGATGATCCTGCTCGGCCTGACCCTGGCCGGCGCCCGGGTGCCGACCGGGGCCGGCGGCGAACCGCTGATCGACCCGGAGTAGCGCTCAGCCGAGCGACAGCGCGATGCCGTCGAGGATGTCGTGCTCGCTGACGACGAGCTCGTCGATCCCGGCTCGCCGCCCCAGCGCGTCGGCCAGTTCCTCGACGACGATCGACCCGCCGCCGATGACGTCGACCCGGCCCTCGTGCATCGGCCCCAGCGCTGCGCGCTGTTTGCGCGTCATACCGATCAGCTGCTCGCACACCGGCAGGAGCTTGCCGAAGGACACCCGCGAGAGATGGATCGCATCCGAGTCGTAGGTGGTCATGTTCTGCGCCAGCGCGGCAAGGGTGGTGAATGTCCCGGCCACGCCCACCCACGTCTTGGCGCGGTCGACGGGAACCACCCGCAGCGCCTCGCCGAGACGCTCACGGACCACCTCACGGGCGGCGGCCACCTCGGCGGCCGTCGGCGGATCCGAATGCAGGCACCGCTCGGTCAACCGCACGCACCCGATGTCCGCGGAGTAGCTGGCCTGCACCCCGCCCTCGCCCGGGCCGTTGCCGAGCACCACCTCGGTGGACCCGCCGCCGAGGTCGACCACCACGAAAGGTCCTGTCGCCGAGTCCAACTCGCCCACCGCGCCGTTGAAGGACAGCTCGGCCTCCTCCGTGCCGCTGATCACCTCGGCGACGGCGCCGGGAACCACCGGCCCCAGCACGTCGGCCGTCATGTCGAAGAACACGTCGCGGTTGGCGGCGTCACGGGTCGCCGAGGTCGCCACCATCCGCACCTTGGCCACGTCGAAGCGATCCAGCAGGGCGGCGTAGTCGATCAGCGCGGCACGGGTGCGGGCCAGGGCGTCGGGCGCGAATTGTCCTGTGGCGTCGACACCTTGGCCCAGCCGCACGATGCGCATCTCACGATGGATGTCGTGCAGCCGGCCATCGGTCCAGATCGGCGATCAACAGCCGGATGGAGTTGGTGCCGCAGTCGATGGCCGCCACCCGGTTCACGTCCACTCCTCCTTCACCAGGATGCCTGCCATCTCCGGTTCGACGGCCAGTATCGCCAGCGCCTCGTCCCCGAACGGATTCACCCCTCGGCCCTTGGCCAATGAGTGCGCGATCAGCACGTGCAGACACTTGACCCGATCCGGCATGCCCCCTCCGGAGAACGTCGTGCCCAACGACTCGATCGCGTCGCGTTCGGCCAGGTAGGACTCGTGGGCGCGGCGGTAGGCCGCGGCCACCTCGGAATCGGCGTGCAACCGTTCGGTCATGTCCCGCATCAGCCCGTCGGACTCCAGCCGGCTCGCCGCCGCCGTCAGCGCCGGGTGCGTCAGGTAGTACAGCGTGGGGAACGGGGTGCCGTCGGCCAGCCGCGGCGCGGTCTTCACCACTGCGGGTTCACCATTCGGGCAGCGATAGGCGATCTCCAGCACGCCGCGCGGCTCGCGGCCCAGCTGCCGCGCCACCGCATCGAGATCCGCGGGATCAACCACCAGGTGGCACCGGGACCGGCTCCGGCGGGGGCGGCAACGGAAGCGTTGGCGGCGTCTCCGGACGTGGTCGGCGGCCCGTGCGGCGCATCGGCGATGGTGTGCCACAGCGAGGTGTACCAGGGGTCGTTGCTCCGAACGGCCTCGGTGTGCGGGTTCGCACCCGGCGGCGGTGCCGCGCCGGGCGGCAGCTGCACCTGATACGGGATGTCACCGGGCATCACGAACCCGAGCCGCTCGCGGGCCTGCGAGGCGATGTACACCGGGTCGGCGAGCTTGGACTTCTGCGACTCGAGTTCGGTGATCTGCTGTCGCAGGGACGCTTCGCTGGCGGCAAGCTGCTTCATCTCGGTGCGCTGAGCGAAGTAGGTGCGCACCGGGCCGGCGATGGTCAACGTCAGCACGCACACCACCGCGGCCAGGATGGCGGCCCGGCGTGCGGTGAACCCGAGCCGCTGCTCGCTGCGCTGTTCCACCGATGCCGCGATGGCCCGCCGGATCGGTTCGGTGACGCTGTGTGCGACGGGTTCGGCCTGCGGGCGCGGCTCGCGTTTGGCCGCCGGCGACGTGCGCGAGCGGGCCCGACCCGACGCGCCCGGCCGCGGGGCCGGTGCGCGTCGCTTGGGATCGGGTCGCTTGCTTTCCGCCACAGTGCCTTTCGCGTCTACTTCCGGGCACGCGGACCGCGAACCGCGGGAACGCGAGGTCGCCGGCGTAGCGGGCCGCGTCGCCGAGCGCCTCCTCGATGCGCAGCAGCTGGTTGTACTTGGCCACCCGCTCGCTTCGGGCCGGCGCGCCGGTCTTGATCTGGCCGCTGCCGACCGCGACGGCCAGGTCGGCGATCGTGGTGTCCTCGGTCTCGCCGCTGCGGTGGCTCATCATCGTGCGGTATCCGCTGTTGTGCGCCAGCGCGACGGCGTCCAGCGTCTCGGTGAGCGTGCCGATCTGGTTGACCTTCACCAGCAGCGCATTGGCGGCCCCGCGCTCGATGCCCTCCTCGAGCCGCTCGGGGTTGGTGACGAACAGGTCGTCACCGACGATCTGCACCCGGTCGCCGATCGCGGTGGTCAGCTCGACCCAGCCGTCCCAGTCGTCCTCGGAGAGCGGGTCCTCGATGGACACCAGCGGGTAGGCGTCGAGCAGTCCGGCGTAGAACTGGCGTCATCTGCTCGGCGGTCCGGGTCTCCTTCTCGAAGCTGTATCCGGTGCCGGCGGTGTAGAACTCCGTGGCGGCGACGTCGAGAGCCAGCCCCACGTCGGTGCCGAGCTTGAAGCCGGCCGCTTCGATGGCCGAGATGATCAGGTCCAGCGCGGCCTTGGTGCCGGCCACGTCCGGGGCGAAACCGCCCTCGTCGCCCAGGCCGGTGGCCAGGCCCTGCTTCTTGAGCACCGCCTTGAGCGAGTGATAGACCTCCGCGCCCCAGCGCAGCGCCTCCCGGAAACTCGGTGCGCCGATCGGGGCGACCATGAACTCCTGGACGTCCACGCCGGTGTCGGCGTGCGCGCCGCCGTTGAGGATGTTCATCATCGGCACCGGCAGGATGTGGGCGTTCGGTCCGCCGAGGTAGCGGAACAGCGGCAGAGCGGCGCTATCGGCCGCGGCCTTGGCCACGGCGAGGGAAACACCCAGGATCGCGTTGGCGCCCAGCCGCGACTTGTCCGGCGTGCCGTCCAGGTCCAGCAACGCCTGGTCCACCAGTCGCTGGTCGTCGGCGTTGAGCCCGATCACGGCCGGGGCGATCTCGTCGAGCACCGCCTCGACCGCCTTCTCCACGCCCTTTCCGCCGTAGCGGGCGGCGCCGTCGCGCAGCTCGACCGCCTCGTGTTCGCCGGTGGACGCACCGGACGGGACGGCGGCGCGGGCGAACGTGCCGTCGATCAGGGCCACCTCGACCTCGACGGTCGGATTGCCGCGGGAGTCGAGGATCTCGCGGGCCGCGACCTGCTCGATGATGGGCACTGGCTTCTCCTTGCGTCGTGGTGAGCGACGAACGTCCTCGTCCGGCCTTGGGCTGGTCGCCCGCTGACCGCTCATAGCCTAGATGCTCAACGGTGCTCTAGTGGATGGCGGCACCGCCCTTCTCCCCAGCGGGCCAGGTCGTCGCCGCATCGTCATCGGCGCTATGCCCGCATCCGTGGGTAGTCTGTTGATTTAGCCGGCGGGCCAGATACGCGACCATGCCGTCGGCGCTGGGACAATGCGATGCCGAGTCGTTGGCCAGCATGCCGGCCACGTTGAGGTTCTCGATGACGAGCCGGTCGTGGGTTTTGACCAACTGGTTGGAGACCTGGTGCAGAAAATGGCGGCGCACGTTCGCGGTGTGGTGGTGATGCCGGCCGAGCCTGGCGGCGGCATCGCGACGGTTGCGTGATCCTTTCTGCTTGCGGGACAACGACTTCGACAACCGCTGCTGCCGTTTCATGCCAGCGGCCAGCGCTTTTGGGGCATCGATGACACGGCAGACCTCGCAGCCGTCGGCGGTGGCGGCAACCAGGAACGCCGACAAGCCGCGATCCACCCCGACCCAACCGCCAGCACCGTCGTGATCTCTGGGCGAGTGCTGGGCGGCAGGATGCAGGTTGGCAGCCTCAACAGTGAGCGCGACCCACCACCGCCCGCCACGGCAGACGACGGTGGCGAACAGGATCCTGGCGCGGTCCTTGGTGAGCATGCGCCGCAAACGGCGGGTGTCGTCATGCACCCCGATCACCCCAATACCGGGCATGGTGACCGACCGCGTCCGATCACCGTCGCCGACCCGGATCGCCGGCCGCCCACCTTTGGGATGCTTGTTGCGCAGCCGAAACGACGACACAGCACCGGTCTTCTTCTTGAACCGGGGGAAACCAACCCGTGTCCCTCTACGTTTCCCGCAGCGGGAGTGCGACCAGGCTCTCAGGCCCCTACCCAGATCAACGGCGGCTTCCTCAAACACCTGCTGACACACCTGCACCCGCCAGGACAAGCCCGTCACCGTCATCTCGGCACAGCCGTGCACGTCGACGGTGAACACTCGGCCGGCGTCCGGAGTCTTCTTCCAGACATTGAACGCATTGATCAGATCGAACCCGGTCCACGGCACAGCAGTATCCGGGGCGGTGCGCCGATTAGTGAGCGCGGTTCTCACGATGCGCAGGCATTGGTTGAACGCGAACCGCGACGCCCCAGCATGACGCGCCAGCACCGCCTGCTGCTCGACCGTTGGATCGAGGCAGAACTTGAATGTGGAGTGCCGGCTCATCACACCGTCGAGCATCACACCAGTCACCGACAAAAATTCGATGACCACCGGCCGCCGCGCCTTGTGCGGCGGGATTCCTCACCAGCATCGACGCTCACCCAGCCAAATCGGCCCCATGACCCCCACGACTCGACCGCAACCAGTTGATCGACACGCTTTAGTGGTCAAACGCTGCTCCAGCGGCGTTAGAGCGGGTGTCCCTGCGCGTATGCCGTCGCCCAGTCGCGCACTGTGCGGGCGTACTGGTCGGAGTGGTTGTAGGCGTGCAGCGCGTTCATCCAGCCGCGCGGTGTGGCCAGGTCTTTGCCCCGGAAGCACAGATATCCCGCGGCCGAGAGCGCGGCGTCGTCGAAGTTGTCCGGGCTGATGGTGCCGTCGTTGTTGGCGTCGACGCCGTAGAGCCGCCAGGTCTCCGGGATGAACTGCATCGGGCCCATCGCCCTGGCGTAGACCGGGTCGCCGTCCATCGACTCCTCGCTGTCGACGATCTCGAGGTTGCCGTTGGTCCCGTCGAGGCGCACACCCCGGATCGGTGGGCTCACGTCACCGTTGGGCGCGATCGTCGCCCCGCGGTAGGTGCCGTGGTGGCTCTCGACCATCCCGATACCGGCCAGCGTCGTCCACGCCAGGTGGCACTTCGGGTTCTCCACCTCGGCCACCCGCGCGGCGTAGGCGTAGGCCTCGAGCGCGTGAATCGGAATACCGAGCGCCGGGGCGCGTTCGGCTGCCCACTGATGCAACTGGTCGGCGGGCCTGCCCTTGGCGTTGGTGTCGACGGCGGGCACCGGATCGCCCGCGGGTGGGGGCACACCTTCCGGGATCGGCGTGCCCAGCTGCCACGAGCAGCTGGAGGCAAGCAGCATCGCCGTCGCCGCGACCACGGCGCCGGTCCGCAGCCAACGCGAAGACGACACAACAACCCCTCGAACCCACTTTTGGTCTCTACATCGTCCCATGAGACAGGCGCCGTTAGCCCCTAGCAAATCCGCGAACGGGGGTGGTAACGTCATTACCATTCATCTGTTAAGGTGAGCCACACCTTTGTTTGGTAAGGCAATGCTTCCATAGCTCCGCACTAGTTGAGGACAACGTTCATGACCGACGTAGCGGCCGTTCCGGTCGGCATCCACACGACGCTCACTGCGGCCGCCCCGACCGTGCCTGCCCAGCTGTTCGGCAGCGGGCTGATCGGCCTGCGGGAAGGACTCGAGGCCGGAATCGTCGTGATGGTGCTGGTCGCGTTCCTGGTCAAGTCCCAGCGCCGCGACGCCCTGAAGTGGGTGTGGCTGGGTGTGGGCGCGGCCGTTGTGATGACCGTCGGCGTGTTCCTGGCCATCCAGTACGGCACCTACACCGTCAAGGACCTCGCGGCCGAGGCCATCGCCGGCGTGGCCTCGCTGGTGGCGGTGGCGATCGTCGACGTCGATGGTGCTGTGGATGCGCAAGGCGGCGGCCGGCCTGTCCGGCGAACTGCGCGAGGGGATGTCGCGGGCCCTGGAAACCGGTGCGCTGGCCGTGTTCATGCTGGCCTTCCTGGCCGTCGGCCGCGAAGGCTTCGAGACGGCGCTGTTCATGGTCGGCTACGCCGAGGCCGAGACGGCCTGGCCGCTGCTGGGCCTGCTCGTCGGGGTGCTGCTGGCCGCCGGGATCGCCTGGGGCATGTACGCCGGCGCGGTGCGGATCAACCTGGCCAAGTTCTTCACCTACACCGGCGCGTTCCTGATCGTGGTCGCCGCGGGCATCCTGTCCTACGGCATCGGCGCCCTGCAGACCGTCGGCTGGCTGCCCGGCGCTCGGCGGCCGGGCCTTCGACATCAGCTCCTGGTTCAACTGGTCGTCCTGGTACGGCGAGATCATCCAGGGCGTCTTCAACATCACGCCGACGCCGACGGTGCTGCAGCTGGTCTGCTGGCTGGCCTACCTCGCGATCGTGCTCACCCTGTTCCTCCGGCCCACCCGGGACGCACCAAGACCTGCCACCGACATCCGAACCCGCACCCCTCACCGAAAGGTCGACCACGTGACACTCACCGACGGCATCAAGACCGGTACCGCGGCACTAGCCGCGATCCTGGCCGGTGTCTCGCTGGCAGGCTGCACCGCCAAGGAGTCCGCCACGTCCTCCTCCTCGGAGAAGGCGCTCGCCGGAAGTCACCGTCGACGCCAGCGACACCGCCTGCGCGCTGTCGGCCACCGAGGCCGGCACCGGGCCCACGACGTTCGTGATCACCAACAACGGCACCAAGGTCACCGAGTTCTACGTCTACGGCGAGGGCGACCGGGTGCTCGGCGAGGTGGAGAACATCTCCCCCGGCCTGCAGCGCAAGCTCGTCGTGCAGCTCAGCGAGCCCGGCACCTACAAGACGGCGTGCAAGCCGGGCATGATCGGCGACGGCCTGCGCGCCGACTTCGTCGTCACGGGCGACCTCGGCGCAGATCGACGCCGACCGGCAAGTTCAAGCAGGCCGCCGACCAGCTACAAGCGCGTACGTGGACGGTCAGACCGACGAACTCGTCACGGCCGCAACCGCTTTCGTCGCGGCCATCAAGGCGGCGACATCGCCGCGGCCAAGGCGCAGTACCCGACCACGCGCACCTACTACGAACGCATCGAGCCGGTCGCCGAGTCGTTCCCCGACGACCTCGATCCGCGGATCGACCTGCGCGAGGCCGACCTGGAGCCGGGCCAGAAGTGGACCGGCTTCCACCGGCTGGAGAAGGACCTGTGGGTCAGCGGCCTGCAGCCCGACACCAACGCCGTCGCCGACCAGCTCCTGGCCGACGTCAAGGAACTGGACCAGAAGGTCAAGTCACCGGACTACACCATCGACTCGACCCAGATCGCCGGTGGCGCACAGGGTCTGCTCGACGAGGTCGCGGCCAGCAAGATCACCGGCGAAGAGGACATCTTCAGCCACACCGACCTGTGGGACTTCTACGCCAACCTCGAGGGATCCCGCACCGCGGTGGACTCCGTGCGACCGATCCTCGACGAGCGCGACGCCGAGCTGGGCAAGCGGGTCGACCAGCGCTTCGAATCCGTCGACCAGATGCTGGACAAGTACCGCAAGGGCGACGGCTTCGTGCTGTACGACACCGTGACCGAACCTCAGCGCCAAGAACTCTCGCGGGCGATCGACGCGCTGAGCAAGGAAGTAAGCCAGGTGCAGGGTGTCATCGCTCCCCAGTAACCCGGACACCGCGCAGCGGCCGCGCGGCACGGCCTGTCGCGACGCAAGCTGTTCGGCGCGGCGGGCGTGACCGCCGCCGTCGTCGGCGCGGCCAGTGCCGGCGCGCTGGCCGGGCGCGCCTCGGCGGCCGGCACGGCTGCCGAGCGGGCTGCGACAAGCCGGTCCCGTTCCGCGGTGAGCGCCAGGCCGGGATCATCACCCCGGCCCAGGACCGGATGCACTTCTGCGCATTCGACGTGACGACGGACTCCAAGGCCGACGTCGTCGCGATGCTCAAGGAGTGGACGGGCATGGCCGAGCGGATGACCGCGGGCCACGAAGCCGTCCACGACGGCGCCGTCGGCCTCAATCCCTATGCGCCGCCGTCGGATACCGGCGAAGCGCTGGGTCTGGCGGCCTCTCAGCTGACGCTGACCATCGGGTTCGGGCCGAGCTTCTTCGTCAAGGACGGCAAGGACCGCTTCGGCATCGCCGCGCAGAAGCCCGACCTGCTGGCCGACCCTGCCGAAGTTCCCGAACGAGACGCTGGACCCGGCGCGCTGTGGCGGCGACATCGTGGTGCAGGCCTGCGCCAACGACCCGCAGGTGGCGGTGCACGCGATCCGCAACCTGGCGCGGGTGGGCTTCGGGACCGTCGCGGTGCGCTACTCACAGCTGGGTTTCGGCCGCACGTCGTCGACGACGCGCGAACAGTCCACGCCGCGAAACCTGTTCGGGTTCAAGGACGGAACCAACAACGTCAAGGCCGAGGACACCGGCATGCTCGACGACCAGGTGTGGGTGGCCAAGGGTGACGGGCCGGACTGGATGACCGGCGGCACGTATCTGATCAGCCGCCGGATCCGGATGCGCATCGAGGCGTGGGACCGCACAACGCTTCTCGAGCAGGAGCGGGTGATCGGCCGGCAGAAGGGCAGCGGCGCCCCCAACGGGCTGACCGAGGAGTTCGAGGAACTCAACCTCGACCTCGTCGACGACAAGGACACCCCGCTGATCGACGTCGACTCGCACGTGCGGCTGGCGTCGCATCAGCATCTCAACGGCATTCGGATTCTGCGCCGGGGCTACAACTTCACCGACGGCAGCGACGGGTTCGGACATCTCGACGCCGGGCTGTTCTTCATCGCGTTCGTGCGCAACCCGCTCACCCAGTTCATCCCGATGCAGTCCGAGCTGGCCCGCCGCGATGCCCTCAACGAGTACATCACCCACACCGGCAGCGGGATCTTCGCCTGCCCGCCGGGCCTGCGCGACGGTGAGTACTGGGGTTCGACGCTGTTCGGCTGAGTCGGGCCCGCCGCCGAGCGTGAGCCCTGTGCACGGACGATTCGCCGATTTCTGTGCACAGCCCCCACAGTCGAGGGGCTACGTCGCTCCGGCTCGTCGAGCTCGATGTCGTCCACCAGATCGTCGACGTCGACCATGTCGTCGTCCGACACCACCTCCGGCACCGCCGGGATGTCCAGTGGCTCCGCGCTGCCCGCGCTGGGCCAGTGCCGCCGCCATTCGTCTTCGCTGACCACACCCAGTGGCGCGGCGGCGTCGAGTTCGGTCGGCACATCGGTGTCGCGCCGGTTCGCGGCGATCGCCCGCTCGGTGCGGCGCACAATCGCCATGAACTCCAGAACCCCTGTGCGCAAGGTGTTCTCGGCGTCGGACTCGGCCGCCACCGTCACGGTGGTGATCGACGACGGGATCAGATCGGCGGGCAGGCCGGCGTTCTGCACCCGGCCGATCACCTTCTGCGCCAGCAACAGCGCGGGCTGGGCGGTCGGAATGTCCTCCATGCAGGACGACCCGCGCCGCCTTCTCCAGAGCCTTGCGCTGCTCCCACTGCGCGATCTGGTCCTCCAGGGAGATCGACTCGCCGGCCAGCACCGCGGGCACCCGGTTGCCGAGCTTGCGCACCAGGGTGTCGGCGACGTCGTCGATCGAGAATGCCTTCGCCAGAGCCTCTTCGGCGATCCGCGCGTGAAAGAGCACCTGCAGCAGCACATCTCCGAGTTCCTCGCGCAGCTCGTCGGCGTTGCCGCCGTGTACCGCGTCGAACAGCTCGTAGGTCTCCTCCAGCAGATAGCGCCGCAGCGAGTCGTGGGTCTGCTCGCTTTCCCACGGTCCGGCGGTGCGCAGCCGGTCCATGATCGCCACGGCGTCCACCAGGCGCTCGCCGGGCTGGGGCGCCGGCACCGAGATCAGTCGCTCCCCCGCCGCCAGCCGGGCCCGCACCTCGGGATGCTCGCGGTCGGAGGACAGCAGCACCGGGGCGTCCTCGCCGGTGTGCACCGGTCGCGCCGACGGCAGCGACCACGGCACCTTGACCGGCATCTCCTCGGTGTACTGCACGTCGCCGCCGAGCAGTTCGACGGCTTCGACGGGCACCAGCGACGGGCGGCGCGGATCGACCAGGATGACGGTCATCGCTCCACCTTTGCACTGGACGCGGGCGTGAACGTCGTTATATCAACCTCGCCCTGCGGACGTCCGTCGAGCGCGAGAAGTAGGTCGGCGACCATCTGCACCAGTTCCAGGTCGCGGATCCGCGGCGCGCCGACACCACTGCCCGCGCGCGGGATCGGCACCTGCACCGTCGACGTCGTCGCCCGATAGTTCGCACCCGGATACACCCGCTTGAGCCGTAGCTGCGCCGAGTCGGGCAGGGTCAGCGGCGAGACGCGAAGTGTTGTGGGAGAACCGGTTCCGGTCGCCGCGATCTCCGTCACGCCGTACTGGCGGCACAGCAGTCGCAGCCGGGCCATCGCCACCAGCCGCTGGGCGGGCTCGGGCAGCGGGCCGTAGCGGTCGGTCAACTCCTCGACCACCGCGATCACCGCGCCGTCGTCCGCGGCCGCCGCGAAGCGCCGGTAGGCCTCCAGCCGCAGCCGGTCGCTGGCGATGTAGTCCGGCGGCAGATGCGCGTCGACCGGCAGGTCGATCCGCACGTCCTTGGGCTCCTCGGCGGTGGTCACCATCTTGCCGTCGGCCGCCGCCCGGTAGGCCTCGACGGCCTCCCCCACCAGCCGCACGTACAGGTCGAAACCCACCCCGGCGACGTGACCGGACTGTTCCACGCCCAGCACATTGCCGGCGCCGCGAATCTCCAAGTCCTTCATCGCAACTGCCATGCCCGCGCCGAGTTCGTTGTTCTGGGCGATGGTGGCCAGCCGGTCGTAGGCGGTCTCGGTGAGCGGCACCTCCTTGGCGTACAGGAAGTAGGCGTAGCCGCGTTCGCGGCTGCGTCCCACCCGGCCGCGCAGCTGGTGCAGCTGCGACAAGCCGAAGGTGTCGGCGCGCTCGACGATCAACGTGTTGGCATTGGAGATGTCCAGGCCGGTCTCGACGATCGTGGTGCAGACCAGGATGTCGTACTCCCGGTTCCAGAAGCCCTCGACGGTGCGCTCCAGCTGTTCCTCGGGCATCTGCCCGTGGGCCACCACCACCCGGGCCTCGGGCACCAGGGCCTTGACCCGCGCGGCGGCGTTGTCGATGCTGCTGACCCGGTTGTGGATGTAGAACGCCTGCCCGTCGCGCAGCAGCTCGCGGCGCAGCGCCGCGGCGACCTGCTTGTCGTCGTGCGGGCCGACGTAGGTCAGCACCGGGTACCGCTCCTCGGGCGGGGTCAGGATCGTCGACATCTCCCGGATGCCGGCCAGGCTCATCTCCAGGGTGCGCGGAATCGGGGTGGCGCTCATGGTCAGCACGTCGACGTGGGTGCGCAGGCTCTTGATGTGCTCCTTGTGCTCCACCCCGAAGCGCTGCTCCTCGTCGACCACCACCAGGCCGAGGTCCTTCCAGCGCACCGCGGTCTGCAGCAGCCGGTGGGTGCCGATCACGATGTCGACGCTGCCGTCGGCCATGCCCTCCAGCACGGCGCGCGACTCGGCCGGGTCGGTGAACCGCGACAGGCCCTTGACCGTCACCGGGAAGCCGGCCATCCGCTGCGCGTGAACGTCTGCAGATGCTGGTCGGCCAGCAGCGTGGTGGGCACCAGCACCGCGACCTGCTTGCCGTCCTGCACGGCCTTGAACGCCGCCCGCACCGCGATCTCGGTCTTGCCGTAGCCGACGTCACCGCAGATCACCCGGTCCATCGGCACCGGCTTTTCCATGTCGTTCTTGACCTCGGTGATCGCGGTGAGCTGGTCGACCGTCTCGGTGAACCCGAACGCGTCCTCCATCTCGGCCTGCCACGGGCTGTCCGGCCCGAACGCGTGGCCCGGCGCGGCCTGCCGCTTGGCGTAGAGCGTCACCAGCTCGCTGGCGATCTCGCGAACGGCCTTGCGCGCCTTGGTTTTCGTGTTCGTCCAGTCGCTGCCGCCGAGCCGGCTCAGGCTGGGCTCCTGGCCGCCGACATAGCGGGACAGCTGATCCAGCGAGTCCATCGGCACGAACAGCTTGTCGGCCCCCTGGCCGCGCTTGCTGACGAGGCGTACTCCAGCACCAGGTACTCGCGGCGGGCGCCGCCGATGGTGCGCTCGACCATCTCCACGAACCGGCCGATGCCGTGCTGATCGTGCACCACCAGATCGCCGGCCGTCAGCGCCAGCGGGTCGACGATGTTGCGGCGCTTGGCCGCCAGCCGCTTTCCGTCCGGAGCGGTGACGCGATTGCCGGTCAGATCCGTCTCGGTGATCACCACCAGGTTCGCGCCGGGCACCACGATGCCGTCGTGCAGCGGGCCCTTGAGCACACCGACCACACCGGCCTTGGGCGCCTCGCCCGGCCCGAGCAGCACGGCCGGGGTGTCGCGCTCGCCGAGTTGCTCGACGACGCGGTGCGCGGTGCCGGTGCCGGGAGTGACCACCGCGGCGTGGCCGCCGGTGAGGACGTGGGCGCGCAGCATGGCGAAGATCTCGTCGACGTTGCTCTGCTGGCCGCGAGCCGTCGGCGCGGCGCGCACGTCGAGGTCGACGGCCGCCTCACTGGCCAGCTGGCTCAGCGTCCACCACGGGTGGTCGCCGGCCTGCGCCGCCTCGCGCACCTCGCCGAGTTCGCGGAAGCCCGAACCACCGAGCTGTTCGAGGTCGATCGGGGCGTCCCCGCCGATGGCGGCCACCGACCACGACGCCTCGAGGAACTCGCGGCCGGTCTTGATCAGATCGGCGGCCCGCGTGCGCACCTTCTCCGGATCGCACACCAGCAGCGGGGTGCCCTCGGGCAGGTGGTCGACGAGCAGGGTCAGCTCGTCGGGGCGCAGCACCGGCTGCAGCGCCTCCATCCCGTCGACCGGAATGCCCTCGGCCAGCTTGGCCAGCATGTCGCCGACGCCGCCGCTGATCCGGTTGTTGTCGTCGCCGCGGGGCCGGTCTGCCACGAGTTTGGCGGCCCGTGCTCGCACCTCGTCGGTCAGCAGCAGCTCCCGGCAGGGCACCGCGACCACGGTCTGGACGTCGATCTCCGGAATCGAGCGCTGGTCGGCGACCGCGAACATCCGCATCTCGCTGACCTCGTCACCCCAGAACTCCACGCGCACCGGGTGCTCGGCGGTCGGCGCGAAGATGTCGAGGATGCCGCCGCGGACCGCGAACTCGCCGCGTTTGCCCACCATGTCGACCCGCGAGTAGGACAGCTCGACCAGGCGCGCCGCCAGCTCGTCGAAGTCGAACTCCGCCCCGACCTGCAGCGTCACCGGCTCGATGGTCGGCCACATCGGGGGCCATCGGCTGCAGCAGCGAGCGCACGGTGGTGACCACCACCCGCAGCGGCGGGCCCAGCCGGGCGTCGTCGGGACGGGCCAGCCGGCGCAGCAGCATCAGCCGGTTGCCGACGGTGTCGACCCCGGGTGAGAGGCGTTCGTGGGGCAGCGTCTCCCAGGACGGGAACATCGCCGCCGCGTCGCCGAAGACCGCGCGCAGCTCGGCGGTCAGGTCGTCGGCCTCGCGGCCGGTGGCCGTCACCACCAGAAGGGGGCCGCCGCGGGCCAGCGCGCACGCGGTGTAGAGCTGCGCACTGGCCGGCCCGACGAGCGCGAGTTCGGCGGGACGCTCGGCGGCGCGCTGCGACAGTTCGGCGAACTGCGGCGCGGTGAGCGCCAAGTCGACCAGACCCGCGATCGGGGTCTGGACATACTGGTGCCCCGGTGCGGTCATGATGGGTCCATTCTAGGCAACACCACCGAAGGCGTTGCGGCGGGCCGCGATTCGCGGAGTTACTCGGCCTCCAGCTGCGGGTCGGCCTCGAGATGGGTCAGCCCGTTCCACATCAGGTTCACCAGGTGGGCCGCCACTACTTCCTTCTTCGGTTCGCGGGTGTCCAGCCACCACTGCGCGGTCATCGACACCGAGCCCACGAGCGCCTGGGCGTACAGCGGCGCCAGTTCAGGGGCCAGGCCGCGGCGGGAGAAGTCGCCGGCCAGGATCGAGGACACCTGGCTGACGGCGTCGTTGAGCAGGCTCGAGTAGGTGCCCGAGCTGATCGCGGCGGGCGAGTCGCGGATCAGGATCCGGAAGCCGTCGGTGCGCTCCTCGACGTAGGTCAGCAGCGCCAGCGCCACCCGCTCGACGCGCACCCGGGACCGGTTGTTGGTCAGCGACGACGTGATGCCGTCGAGCAGGGCCGACATCTCCCGGTCGACGACCACCGCGTAGAGGCCCTCCTTGCCGCCGAAGTGTTCGTAGACCACCGGCTTGGAGACGTTGGCGCGCTGGGCGATCTCCTCGATCGAAGTGCCTTCGTAGCCGCGCTCGGCGAACAGCGACCGGGCGATGTCGATCAGCTGGCGCCGCCGCTCGGTGCCGGTCATCCGGGCCCGAGGTGCGCGCGGCTCCTTCTCCGGTGCTGCCACACGGTGAGCGTACGTCGTTGCACTAAAGTCTCAGGCGGACATTGCAGCCAGTCCGTCGTGGTGTAATCGGCAGCACCTCTGATTTTGGTTCAGATAGTTCAGGTTCGAGTCCTGGCGACGGAGCGAGCTCTCGGCGAGCGACTATCGAGCGACGGAGCTGTCACGAATGCGCCCGCGGTCCGGGAGGATCAATGACAACCCACAGCGAGGCGGCCGTCCTGGTCCTGGCGGCAGGCGCCGGAACCCGGATGCGCTCCGACACCCCCAAGGTGCTGCACACCCTCGGCGGCCGCAGCATGCTCTCGCACGCCCTGCACGCCGTCGCCGAAGGTCGCACCCGAGCACCTCGTCGTGGTGCTGGGCAAGGACCGCGAACGCATCGCCCCGGTCGTCGACGAGACTGGCCGACGCCCTTGGGCAGGCCCATCGAGATCGCAGTGCAGGAACAGCAGCTGGGCACCGGAGCACGCCGTGCTGTGCGGGCTGTCGGCGCTGCCCGACGACTTCGACGGCATCGTCGTCGTCACCTCCGGCGACATCCCGCTGCTGGACCCCGACACCCTCGCCGCGCTCATCGACAGCCACCGCGACGAGTCCGCGGCCGTCACCGTGCTGACCACCACGCGTGCCCGACGCGACGGGGTACGGCCGCATCCTGCGCACCCAGGACGGCGAGGTCATCGCGATCGTCGAGGAAGCCGACGCCAGCCCGCAGCAGCGCGCCATCCGGGAAGTCAACGCCGGCATCTACGCCTTCGACATCGCCGCCCTGCGCTCGGCGCTGAGCCGGCTGTCGTCCGACAACGCCCAGCACGAGCTGTACCTGACCGACGTCATCTCGATCGTGCGGGCCGACGGCCAGATCGTGCACGCCAAGCACGTCGACGACCACGCGATGGTCGCCGGCGTCAACGACCGCGTGCAGCTGTCCGACCTGGCACGCGAACTCAACCGGCGGATCGTCGTCGCGCACCAGCGTGCCGGGGTCACCGTCGTCGACCCGCTGACCACCTGGATCGACGTCGACGTCGCCATCGGGCGCGACACCGTCATCCGCCCGGGCACCCAGCTGCTGGGCCGCACCCGCATCGGCGGTCGCTGCGAGATAGGCCCGGACACCACCCTGACCGACGTCGTCGTCGGCGACGGCGCCTCGGTGGTGCGCACCCACGGCAGCGAGTCGGTGATCGGCGACGAGGCGACGGTCGGGCCGTTCACCTTCCTGCGCCCCGGCACCGAGCTGGGCGCGGGGGCCAAGCTGGGCACGTTCGTCGAGACCAAGAACGCCACGATCGGCGCCGGCACCAAGGTTCCGCACCTGACCTACGTCGGTGACGCCGACATCGGCGAGTACAGCAACATCGGCGCCTCGAGCGTCTTCGTCAACTACGACGGCGAGCACAAGAACCGCACCACCATCGGCTCGCACGTGCGCACCGGGTCGGACACCATGTTCATCGCCCCGCTCACCGTGGGCGACGGTGCCTACACCGGCGCGGGCACCGTGCTGCGCGAGGACGTGCCCCCCGGCGCGCTGGCCGTCTCGGCCGGAGCGCAACGCAACATCGAGGACTGGGTGCTGCGCAAGCGTCCCGGCAGCGCGGCGGCCGAAGCCGCCGAGAAAGCCGAGGCAGCGCCGAGGCCGCGGACGACGCCACCGGCAGTGAATCCCGTCGCCAGATGTTGCCTTTTTGGTAACCCGGCGACCCGGCACCGTACGATTGGCCCGTATCGATCCCCGACCGGCAAGGGCAACACAGTGGGCACGGACTGGACCGACAACCGCAAGAACCTGATGCTCTTCTCGGGTCGCGCGCACCCCGAACTGGCCGACCAGGTGGCCAAGGAACTCGACGTCGAGGTCACCGCGCAGACCGCACGGGACTTCGCCAACGGTGAGATCTTCGTGCGCTTCGACGAGTCGGTCCGCGGCTGCGACGCCTTCGTGCTGCAGTCCCATCCCGCGCCGCTGAACAAGTGGCTGATGGAACAGCTGATCATGATCGACGCGCTCAAGCGCGGCAGCGCCAAGCGGATCACCGCGATCCTGCCGTTCTACCCGTACGCCCGTCAGGACAAGAAGCACCGCGGCCGCGAGCCGATCTCGGCCCGCCTGGTGGCCGACCTGTTCAAGACCGCAGGCGCCGACCGCATCGTGTCGGTCGACCTGCACACCGACCAGATCCAGGGCTTCTTCGACGGCCCGGTCGACCACATGCGGGCACAGCCCCTGCTGACCGGCTACATCCGGGACAACTACAACTGCGAGAACGTCGTCGTGGTCTCCCCGGACTCCGGCCGCGTGCGCGTCGCCGAGAAGTGGGCCGACGCGCTCGGCGGCACCCCGCTGGCCTTCATCCACAAGACCCGCGACCCGCGGGTGCCCAACCAGGTGGTGTCCAACCGGGTCGTCGGTGAGGTCGAGGGCAAGACCTGCGTGCTGACCGACGACATGATCGACACCGGCGGCACGATCGCCGGGCGCGGTCAAGCTGCTGCACAACGACGGCGCCAAGGACGTCATCATCGCCGCCACCCACGGCGTGCTGTCCGACCCGGCCGCCGAGCGCCTGGCCGAGAGCGGGGCGCGCGAGGTGATCGTCACCAACACCTTGCCGATCGACGATTCCAAGCGGTTCCCGCAGCTGACGGTGTTGTCCATCGCCCCGCTGCTGGCCAGCACGATCCGCGCAGTGTTCGAAAACGGCTCGGTCACAGGGCTTTTCGACGGAGACGCATAGGGAGACTCGTTGCCAAGCACGGCCGTCATCTACCACAACCCCCGCTGCAGCACATCCCGTAAGACACTGGAGTTGTTGCGCGACAACGGCATCGAGCCGACCATCGTCGAATACCTGAAGACTCCGCCGTCGCGCGCCGAGATCGTCACGCTTGTCTCCGATGCGGGTATCGACGTGCGCAGCGCGGTCCGCAAGCGCGAATCCCTCTACGGTGAACTGAATCTCGCCGATGCCAGTGACGACGAGCTGCTCGACGCCATGGCAGCCAACCCGATCCTGATCGAGCGTCCGTTCGTGGTGACCGCCAAGGGCACCCGTCTGGCCCGGCCGATCGACGCGGTACGCGAGATTCTGTGAAGGCACGCGCGGCAGTCCTGTCCCTTGCGCTGGTCCTCACCGCGTGCGGGTCGGACCCGCCTGACTACTCCTCGATCTGACCTCGCCGTCGACGACCACGACGACCACCACCGCCGCCTCGGACAAGCCGCAGCCGATCGCGGAATACCTCTACGGCCTGGGCGTCACCGGCGAGCAGGTCCCGCTGGACAAGCTCACCGACCTGACGGTGACGCTGCCGAAGCCGCCGGGCTGGACGAAGTACGCCAACTCCGAACTTCTCCCCCGGCACCGACGATGATCGCCAAGAACAACACCTACCCGACGGCGATGGTGGTGGTGCTGAAGCTGACCGGCAACTTCGACGTGGCCGAAGCGCTCAAGCACGCCAGCGTCGATGCCGAGATGAACAAGAACTTCACCAAACTCAACTCCTCGAACGAGACGTTCAACGGCTTCCCGTCGGCGATGATCGAGGGCAGCTACGACGGCGCCGACGGCAGGCGGCTGCACACCTACAACCGGATGGTGATCCCGGTGACACCCGCGCCGAAGTTCCAGCGCTATCTCGTGCAGTTCACCGTGACCACGCTGGCCGATCAGGCCGCCGCACAGTCCGACGACATCGAAGCGGTCATCAAGGGCTTCAGCGTCACGCGTGAAGATAGGCGCCGCGCTCGCTGCCGGCGGTCACCCCTAGAGTGATCGCCATGAGTTGGACCGCAGCAGATCTGCCCTCGTTCGCCGGCCGCACCGTCATCGTCACCGGCGCCAACAGTGGGCTGGGACTGGTGACCGCACGAGAGCTGGCCCGCGTCGGCGCCCACGTCGTCCTGGCCTGCCGCAACACCGGCAAGGGTGACGAGGCCGCCGCCACCATGACCGGCGACGTCGAGGTCCGCAAGCTCGACCTGCAGGACCTGGCCTCGATACGCGAGTTCGCCGGCGGCGTCGACAGCGTCGACGTGCTGATCAACAACGCGGGCATCATGGCGGTGCCCTACGCGCTGACCAAGGACGGCTTCGAAAGCCAGATCGGCACCAACCACCTCGGCCACTTCGCGCTGACCAACCTGCTGTTGCCCAAGGTCACCGACCGGGTGGTGACGGTGTCGTCGTTCATGCACCTGCTCGGCAAGATCAGCCTCAAGGACCTCAACTGGAAGGCCCGGCCGTACTCGGCCTGGCTGGCCTACGGTCAGTCCAAGCTGGCCAACCTGCTGTTCACCAGCGAGCTGCAGAAGCGCCTCGACGCCGCCGGGCTCGTCGCTGACGTCCCAGGCCGCCCACCCCGGCTACTCGGCGACCAACCTGCAGGGCCACACCGGCAACCGGATCGGCACCCGGTTCTGGGACGCCGGAAACAGCCTGTTCGCCACCAGCGCCGACTTCGGCGCCCGCCAGACGCTGTACGCGGCGTCGGCGGACCTGCCCGGCAACACGCTTCATCGGGCCGAAGTTCGCGATGCGCGGGCCGACGGGTCCGTCGCCGCGCAGCCCGCTGGCCCGCGACGGCGACACCGCCAGGGCACTGTGGCAGCTGTCCGAGCAGCTCACGGAGACCGAATTTCCGCTCTGAGCTGCTCGTCGGCTACCCTTGGGGTCGCGTCACGGCGAGGGTGGTCCGGCCACCGTTATCGACGAGGCTTCGCGTAAGCGATCTGGTGCCTGCCTTTGCCGTGCGGATGACCCACGACAGGCAACACAGGAGCACCGAACATGGCCAAAGGCGCCACCGTCAACAAGCTCAGCGTCACCGTGCGCACCAAGACCGGCAAGGGTGCCTCGCGGCAAGCGCGCCGTGAGGGCCTGGTGCCCGTGGTCCTCTACGGCCACGGCGCCGACCCGCAGCACCTCGAGCTCAACGCCCGTGACTTCGCCGCCGTCCTGCGGAACTCCGGCACCAACGCCGTGCTGACCCTCGACATCGACGGCAAGGAGCAGCTGGCGCTGACCAAGGCCCTCGCGGTGCACCCGGTCCGCCGCAACATCCAGCACGCCGACCTGATCGTCGTTCGCCGCGGCGAGAAGGTGACCGTCGAGGTCAACGTCGTCCTCGAAGGCGACGCCGCGTCGGGCACCCTGGTCACCCAGGACGCCAGCAGCATCGAGATCGAGGCCGACGCGCATGTCGATCCCGCAGCAGCTGACCGTGTCGATCGAGGGCGTCGAGGAGGGCACCCAGATCACCGCCGGCAAGGTCGAGCTGCCCGCGGGCGTCACCCTGATCAGCGATCCCGACCTGCTGGTCGCCAACATCGTCGCCGCACCGTCCGCCGAGGAGCTCGAGGCCGAGGGCGGCGGCGAGTCGCTGCAGGAGCAGGCCGAGGCCGCCGAGGAGACCGGGGCCGCCGAGGGCGAGGGCGAGTCGGCCCAGGCCGAGTAAGCGCCGGCCATGGCCGAACCGCTGTTGGTTGTCGGCCTGGGCAACCCCGGACCGCAGTACGCCAAGACCCGGCACAACGTCGGGTTCATGGTGGCCGACCTGCTCGCAGGCCGGATCGGCGCGGCGTTCAAGGTGCACAAGAAGTCCGGCGCCGAGATCGTCACCGGCCGGCTCGGCCACAAGCCGGTCGTGCTGGCCAAGCCCAGGACCTACATGAACGAGTCCGGCCGCCAGGTCGGGCCGCTGGCGAAGTTCTACTCGGTGTCGCCCGCCGACGTGATCGTCATCCACGACGAGCTCGACATCGACTTCGGGCAGATCCGGCTCAAGCTCGGCGGCGGCGAAGGCGGCCACAACGGGTTGCGGTCGGTGGCTAATGCGTTGGGCACCAAGGACTTTCAGCGGGTGCGCATCGGGATCGGCCGGCCGCCCGGCCGCAAGGACCCGGCGGCGTATCGTGCTGGAGAGCTTCTCGGCTGCCGAGCGCCCCGAGGTGCCGACCCTCTGCGAGATGGCCGCCGACGCCAGCGAACTGCTGATCGAGTTCGGCCTGGAGCCCGCGCAGAACCAGGTCCACGCCTGGTGAGAAGGAGTCGTCAAGAATCCGCGGCCGGCGCGTCAGGATTCCGTATAGATCGCCGTCACCGGCGCCGGCGAGGCGTAGACCTCGAAGGGTGAAGAACTTTGGAACCCTTCTCGACCATGGCCCCGTCTGGGGCTCGTTCACGTCTACCCGGCCCGCTACGGCGTCGCCCGCTACCGGCTGGTGGTGTTCCCGCCCGGCATCAGCGCCGCGCGAACGCCGGATGCTGCGGGTGTGGCGCGCCTGGCCGCTGTGGGGAGCCGCGCTGTGGCTGAGCCTGCAGATCGTCGGCGCGCTGGTCGGCATGCCCGAGACGGCGTTGATCGGCGGCACCATGCTCGTACATCGCCGCCGGCGCGTTGACGTTCGCGCTGGCCGGTGACACGCGCGCTGCAGGTGCGCACCCTGTCGGCCGTATCGATGGCGGGCTACGGCCACGCCGAGGTGGACCAGCGCTACACGCTGCTGCGCGTGCTGGCGCGCACGCTCGACCGGGCCGACCTGGACCTCGAGGAGGGCCGCATCTCCCCGGCCGCAGCACGAGGCGCGGTGGTGGCAGGTCTACGACGCGCTGGGCGAGTTGCCTGCGACGGCCGAACCGGCCCGCGCGGCCTGAGTCAGCCGCGGCGCACGCCTGAGTCGACGACCTTGACCCGCTTGTGCGGGTAACGCCGCTCGGCGTGCTCCTTGGCGGCCGAGTTGGGCAGCACGTAGAGCGTTTCGACCTTGTCCTGCAACGGTTTCAGCACCATGATTCATGAACGCCTTGCGGTCGTCGACGTACGGCTCGATGACGTCCTCGCCGGCCGGGCAGACCGCCAGGCAGTAGGCGGCCTTGTAGTTGGCCTTGAACGACAGGCTCTGCCACATCGACGCGTTCTCGGAATCGCTGACCCGGGACCGGAAGTCTGCAGCGTCGTCGCTGTCGGCGATGGTCTGCGCCCAGTCGGTGAAGCCGCCCAGTTAGTCGGGATTGTCGAACGCCTGGTGAGAAGGAGTCGTCAAGAACCGCGACCCCGACGTCAGGATTCCGTATAGATCGCCGTCACCGACCCCAGTGAGGCGTAGACCTCGAAGGGTGAAGAACTTCGGAACCCTTCTCGACCATGGCCCCGCCTGGGGCTCGTTCACGATCTACCCGGCCCGCTACGGCGTCACCCGCTACCGGCTGGTGGTCTTCCCGCCGGGCATCAGCGCGGTGGAACGCCGGATGCTGCGGGTGTGGCGGGCCTGGCCGCTCGTGGGGCGCCGCCCTGTGGATCGGCCTGCAGATCGGCGGCGCGGTGGTCGGGATGCCCGAGACGGCGTTGATCGGCGGCACCATGCTCGTGATCGCTTCCGGCGCAATGACATTCGCACTCACCGGTGAAGCGCGCATGCAGGTCCGCACCCTGTGGGCCGTGTCGATGGCGGGCTACAGCAACGCCGAGGTGGACCAACGCTCCGTACTGTTGCGCGCGATGGCGCACACCTTGGACCGGCCGACATGGACCTCGAGGAGGGCCGCATCTCCCCGGCCGAGCACGAAGTCCGTTGGTGGCGGGCCTACGACGCCCTGGGCGAATTGCCGTGATGGCCGGCCGAACCACGCGGCCTGAGTCACCGCGGCGCACCCGAGTCGACGATCGACCCGCTTGCGGCACGTAGAGTTCGACCTGCCTGACGGTAACGTCGGATCAGTGAACACCCTGCAGGATCCGACAGTGGCCGCCGCCATCGAGCGCATGTACGCCGAGGCGAGCGCAGCAGATGGCGCAACTGCGTGACCTCGACTGGCAGCGGCTGAGCTCGGCGACGCGCCCGGGAACGCGCCGACGCGTTCAGCGACTTCTACCTGCCCGTGACCCCCGAGTCGGGCCGGCTGCTCTACGCCCTGGTGCGCGCATCGAAGCCGAACACCGTCGTGGAGTTCGGAATGTCGTTGGGGCTCTCCACGATTCACCTGGCCGCCGCGGTGCGCGACAACGGCGGCGGACATGTCGTCACCTCGGAGCTGAGCGCGGCCAAGGTCGGCGCCGCCAAAGCCACCTTCGCCGAGGTGGGCCTGAGCGATGTGATCACCGTCGAGGAAGGCGACGCCCTGCAGACACTGGCGGCAATCGAGGCGCCGGTGGACTTCGTCCTGCTCGACGGCTGGAAAGAGCTCTACCTGCCGGTGCTGCAGCTGCTCGAGCCGAAACTGACCGCCGGGCGCACTGGTGGTCGCCGACAACACCGGTCTGGCCGACACCGCGCCCTATGTGGACTACGTGCGCGGCGAGGCCAACGGCTACGTCAGCGTGAGCTTCCCGGTGCGCGAGGGCGCCGACGCGATGGAGATCAGCTGCCGGGCCTGAGGTGCCACGAGTGGCCGGTTACCGCACGGATCGTGGCCACATGCGTGCATCAAGTGGCCACTCAGCGCCGAGACAGGCCGCTAGGTGACCAGCGCGACCGAGTTGGCGCGGCGCAGCTTGCCCGACGGGGTCTTCGGGATGGTGCCCGGACCCAGCACGACGACGTTGCGCGGGCCGCACGTCGACCTCGGCGACGACCTCGTGGGCCACCTGATGCTCGATCCGGCGCACCTCGGCGGGGTCCTGCCAGGCGTTGGACTCCACGGCCACCGCGAAGGTCTCGCGGGAATGGCCGGCATCCAGGCGGACCGCGACGGCGCAGCCGGGGCGCACGCCCTCGACTCGGCCGGCGGCGCGCTCGATGTCGGTCGGGTAGATGTTGCGCCCGGCCATGATGATGACGTCCTTGACCCGGCCGCACACGACGACGTGACCGTTGTCGGTGAGGTAGCCGAGGTCACCGGTGTCGTACCAGCCGTTCTCGTCCTGCGCGGGCACGAAGCCGCCCATGGTGATGTAACCCGGGGTCAGCGATTCGCCGCGCAGCTCGATGATGCCGACACCGCGGGCAGGCAACACGTTGCCGTCCTCGTCGACGATGCGGGCCTCGAGGTCCTTGAGCAGCGGCCCCAGGGTGGCCAGCCGGCGGGTGTTGCCCTTGGTGGCGGGCACGGCGCGGCGCAGCGCGGCCAGCAGGTCGGCGTCGACCTCGTCGACCACCAGACCGGCGCCACACTCGGAGAACGACACCGCCAGCGTGGTCTCCGCCATGCCGTACGCGGGCAGGATCGCCCCCGGCTGAAGCCCGAACGGCTTGCCGGCGTCGAGCAGGTCCTCGACGTCGGCCGGGTCGACCGGCTCGGCGCCGGACAGCGCGAAACGCAGGGTGGACAGGTCGTACTCGCCCGGCTTGGCCTGCCGGCGCAGCCGCTTGGCGAACAGCGCGTAGGCGAAGTTGGGCGCCGCGGTCATGGTGCCCTTGTACTTGTCGATCAGCTTGGCCCACAGCAGGGTGTCGCGCAGGAAGTCCATCGGCGTGACCTTGACCAGTTCGGCGCCGAAGTACATCGGGATGGTCAGGAAGCCGACCATGCCCATGTCGTGGAAGCAGGGCAGCCAGCTGACCATGACGTCGGTGTCGATGTCGTACTTCGCCCCGATGAACATCGCCTCGGCGTTCGAGTGGATGTTTCGGTGGGTGATGACGACGGCCTTCGGCGAACCGGTGGATCCCGAGGTCAGCTGCATCAGCGCGACGTCGTCCTCGGAGGTCTCGATCGGGTCGATCGGGTCGGCAGCGAGCAGCGCCTCGACGGTCAGCACCTTCACGCCGCGCTCCTCGAGCACGGGGACGGCGACCAGGAACGGGTCGGAGACGATGACGGCCTTGGCCTCGATCATGTCGATGACGTTGGCGGTGTCCTTGGCCCACTGCTCGAGGTCGGTGCGCGGGGTGGGCTGGTGCAGCATCGTCAGGCTCGCACCGCGCATCCACAGGCCCTGTGCGGTCGGGGCGATCTCGACGGGAGCACCGGCCAGCACGCCGATCGCGTCACCGAGGCCGATGTCCGCTGCGGCCAGGCCGCCGGCGATACGCCGGGCCCGCTCGTGCACCTCGCGCCAGGTGTGCCGGACGGGCTCCACGGGCTCGCCGGTCACCATGCCCTTGGAGCTGGTCATGGCGCTGTGAAACATCTTGTCGGTAAAACGGCTCACGATGACCTCCTCGGCATCCGGAGCTGGCTGGTCCGCGCCGCTGGGCACGGCGCAAAAGCCCGGAATTTCATGCTCCACCTGCCCGTACGCCCTGCATAGGAGGCACGCTGGAACAAGTGGAGCGCTTTTCGGTCTCGAATCGGTGATGCTTCGGTGCTGCCGAGTCCCCGCCCGACCCGAAACCGGGTGGGCGATCCGCACACATGCAGTGCCTGGCCGCTAATAATCACCGCCGCTCATCTTAAACTCCCCTTAAGTTACCGCCAAGTTTTCGTAGTAATTGAGGGGCGCGTCACATCTCGGGCGGACGTTTCAACCCGGGGGTTCGAACCCGGAGATTCAACCGGGTACGACGCGTGCGCCGTGCACCGGCCCGCTGGCCACCCGTACCGTGCGGCACACCCCGGCGCCGGCCAGCTCGGTCCCCACGTCGAGAGCCGCGGCCGCCGAATCGCACAGGAAGGCGCACGTCGGCCCGGACCCGGACACGATCCCGGCCAGCGCCCCCGCCTCGGCCCCGGCCCGCAGTGTGCGCCGCAGGCCGGGATCCAGGCTCAGTGCGGCCGGCTGCAGGTCGTTGCCCAGCAGCGGGGCCAGCTCACGCGGATCACCACCGGCCAGCGCGCCCAGCAGCGGCTCCGGATCGTCGAGCCGCGGCGGCTCACCGGCCTCCCGCAGCCGGTCGATCTCGCCGTAGACCGCCGCCGTCGACAGCCCGCCGGCGCCGAAGGCGAGCACCCAGTGGAACGTGCTGCGGGCCAGCACCGTCGCCAGCTCCTCACCGCGCCCGGTGCCCAGCGCCGTGCCGCCGTGCAGCGCGAACGGGACGTCGCTGCCCAACTCGGCGGCAAGCGTGTGCAGGTCGCGGCGCGGCACACCCAACTCCCAGAGCGTGTTCATGGCCACCAGCACCGCGGCCGCATCGGCGCTGCCGCCGGCCATCCCGCCGGCCACCGGAATCGACTTGTCGATGGTGATCTCCACGTCCGGCGCCCGCCCGACGTGCTCGGCCATCAGTTCGGCGGCCTGCCAGGCCAGGTTGCGGCTGTCGGCGGGCAGCTGCTCGGCGCCCTCTCCGACGGTCTGCAAGGACAGCACGTCGGCGTTGCGCACGGTCACCTCGTCGACCAGCGACACGGCGTGGAAGACCGTGGTCAGCTCGTGATATCCGTCGGACCGCCGGTCGCCGACGCCCAGGAAGAGGTTGACCTTGCCCGGCACCCGCACGGTCACCGACCCGGTCGGCACCCATTCCGGAGCGATTGAGCCGTTGGACCGAGACACCGCACGAGACTATCGCGGAATCTAGGGTCGAACCTGTGGTGCATCCGGGGCAGCAGTTCGAGGGCTACCTCGTCGAACGCCTGCTGGGACGCGGCGGCGAGGCGGTGGTGTACCGCGCCCGCGGAGCCGGAAGGCCGGCGACATCCGGCACCGGAGCCGGAAGGCCGGCGACATCCGGCCGGAGCCGGAAGGCCGGCGACATCCGGTGGTCGCGTTGAAGGTGCTCGACGACGCTCACCGCGACCGCGGGCTGCACCGCCCGGCTGGCCCGCGAGTTCCGGCTGGCCGCCCGGCTGAGGCACCCGCACATCGTCACGGTCTACGAGCACGGCCCGTTCTGGATGGCGATGCAGTACGTCGACGGGGGCAATGCCACCGCGCTGCGGACACTGGACGATCGGCTCGCAGGCGCTCGCACCAGATCGCCGCGGCGCTCGATCACGCCCATCGCGACGGCATCGTCCACAACGACGTGAAGCCAACGAATATCCTTGTGCACCAGAACTTTTCGCGCGACGGCGCGGTGCTCATCGATTTCGGGGTGGCCTACGTGCTCGCCGAGGACGTCTGGCACCGGCCGTCCCACCTGATGGCCTCACTGCCCTACGCGGCGCCCGAACTCCTGCAGGGCCGGTTGCCCCAGGCCGCGACCGACGAATACGGCTTGGCGTGTACCGCGGTCGAGCTGCTCACCGGACGTACGCCGTTCATCGGTGAGAATTCACTGGCCCTCGTCGACGCGCACCTGCACCTGCCGCCGCCTGAGGTCTCGCGGCAATTCCCGTGGCTGTCCAGAGCGTTCGACATGGTTCTGGCCAGAGCGATCGCCAAGGACCCTGATCGGCGCTACGAGTCGTGCACCGAGATGATGCGGCACGTCGAAGACGCGGTCCGCAGATCGGGTCAGTAAACCTCGGCCGGGCGCGTCGTGCCCTCGGAGGACTCGCTCGACGGCGCCACGTCCGCGGAACGCTGGTAGAGCCGGACGAAGTCGGCCACCCCGAGCGTCTCGCCCCGGCGGGCCGGGTCGATGCTGGCGGCCAGCAGACGCTCGGCGGACTCGTTGCCCGTGCCGGCCCACTCCAGGAAGGCATTGCGCACGGTCTTGCGCCGCTGCGCGAAGCCGATGTCGATGAGCTCGAAGACCTTGTCGCGGAAGTCGTCGTCGGTCGGCCACGGCGAGGTCTCGTGGCGGTCGATGCGAACCAGACCGGAGTAGACCCGCGGGATCGGCCAGAACACCGTCGGCGACACCATCCCGTAGCGGCGCACCTTGCCGAAGAACCGGACCTTCACGCTCGGAACGCCGTAGTCCTTGCCGCCCGGCTCGGCGGCGAGCCGCTCGGCGACCTCGGCCTGCACCATCACCATCACGGTGCGGATCGAGGGGAACTCGGCCAGCAGATGCAGCAGCGCGGGCACGGCGATGTTGTAGGGCAGGTTGGCCACCACCGCGGTCGGCAGCTCGGCCAGGTCGGACCGCTCGAGGCCGAGGATGTCCTGGTTGAGCACGGTCAGCCGGTGGATCTCGCTGTGGGAATGCTCGGCGATGGTCTTGGGCAGCCGCTGGGCGAGGACGGGATCGATCTCGACGGCGGTCACGGTCGCGCCGCGGTCCAACAGCGCCAGCGTCAGCGAGCCCAGGCCGGGCCCGACCTCGAGGACGTGGTCATGCTTGTTGATTCCGGACGCGGAAACGATCCGGCGGACGGTGTTGGCGTCGTGGACGAAGTTCTGTCCGAGCGACTTTACGAGGCCGGAAGTCCAGTTCCTTGGCCAAGTTCCTGATCTCAGTGCGCCCGAGGAGACGAATTGTCATCCTGCACCCCTTCCACACACCGGCCACGCTCCCCAGCCTTGACGCGCACGTGTTACTTCAGCAATTGCGATTTGTTCTTCTCTGGTAGCCAGATCAGCACGGCCAGCATACCTCAGTCCACCTTGTCTTTCCCAGGTGTTCTGATCAAACTGCACGCCGCCGTAATAGCCGTTCCCGGTGTTGATCGCCCAGTTGTTTCCCGATTCGCACCTGGCAATGGCATCCCAGATCGGCGCCATTGGTCACCGGCGGAACTTCGGTGCCCGGTTTTGCGCCGACCCGCAGGACCGAATCGCGCGCCGGTACAACAACGTTGTTGGCAACCGGCAATCGGCCGGTTTCCACACCATTAACCTTCGCGACAGCAAAAGTCACGTCTTGCAGACCGGGCGTTCCCGGATCCTCGACAACCTGGCGGCTCATGTTCATCGTCGGGTCCTCGATGCGCTTGGCCACCGGCACCAGCGGAACCTGCTGGGTGACCTTCTCGATGCGGATCCGGGTGACCTGGATCTGCATTCCGGCGATCACCGGCGACGACGCGGTGGGGACGACGGTGTCGGCCTGCTCCAGGGGAACGCCTGCGGCGGCGAGCAGGGCGCCCACGTTGGGCGCGGGCAGGTGCACGGTGCTGACCACGCCGCCGTCGTTGATCTGCACCGTCTTGGCGCTGACCACGGGCAACGCCATGCCTTCCAGCGGCAGGCGGCTGCCGCGGGAGGCGGCGGCGGGGGCGGTGTCGCTCATCCGCAGCTGGTCGAGGGCCTCGTCGACGGTCGACGCCGTGGTCCACACCTGCTTGGGGTCCTGACCGTCCAGAGAGATCTGCAGCGGCCGGCCGCGGCGCAGGACGATGGTGTCGGCGTCGTGCACGGTCTGGCCGGCGGCCGGGAAGAGGTCGTCACGGTCGGCGACGGAGTAGCCGTTCTCCTCGACGATGTCGACGACGCGCGACTTCATCGTCGTGACCTTCATCTGGGCGCCGTCGACGTCGAGCGTGACGGTCTTGCGGGCGGTGACCGCGAAGATGCCGGCGCCGGCGAGCGTGAGCAGCAGCGCGGCGACGACGAGGCGAAGGGTGGGCGATGGCGACTGGTGGAGCTTGGTCAACGCATTCAAGTGTTAAGTCCCGGCCTCGGCAACGACAACAAACGGGGGCCGCGAAATCTGGCCCCTTCGATCACAAGACGGTAACGAAAAGGGCTACAACGGGCAACTTCATGATCAGTGTCTCAACAGACCCTTAGAGACCGTAGACGCGCCGGGCGGTCTGCGACGACTGCTCGGCAACCACCTGGGCGGGCCGGCCGACGACCTCGGCCAGTGCCCGCACCGTGTACGGCAGGCAGTACGGCTCGTTGGGTGCCCCGCGGAAGGGATGCGGGGTCAGAAACGGCGCGTCGGTCTCGACAAGGAGCTGGTCGGGCGGGACGAGGGCGGCCGCCTCCCGCAGGTCGCGGGCGTTCTTGAAGCTGACCGTGCCGGACAGGCTGATCACCCAGCCCGCGTCGATGCAGGCGCGCGCCATCTGCGGACCCGACGAGAAGCAGTGGAAGATGACCGTCTCGGGAGCTCCCTCGGCCCGCAGCACGTCGAGCACGTCGGCGTCGGCGTCACGGTTGTGGATCATCAGCGGCTTGCCGGTCCGCTTGGCCAGGTCGATGTGCCAGGCGAAGGACTCGCGCTGGCGGGCCGGGTCGGCGCAGCCGTCCAGCTTGCCCGGCCAGTAGAGGTCCATCCCGGTCTCCCCGATCGCGACCACCCGCGGCTGCGGCGGCCAGCCGCTCGAGTTCGGCGCGCGCCGACTCGGTCAGTGCGTCGGCCCGGGTGGGGTGCAGCGCCACCGCGGCGTAGACCCTGGGGTCCCAGGTCGCGGCCTCGGCGGCCCAGCGGGCGGCCTCGAGGTCGTCGGCGATGGTGACCGCCGCGAGAACCCCGACGGCTTCGGCGCGGTCGAGGATGGCGTGGACGTCCTCGGCGTCCCGCGCGCCGCATGCGTCGAGGTGGGTGTGGGCGTCGACCAGGGGTGACAACGGCTCCGGTGGCGGCGGTGGCTCGCGGCGGACACTCACGCCCACACCTTAGGGTGAACCTCAAATGAGTGAGCCCTTCTACATCACCACGGCGATCGACTATCCCAACGGGGCGCCGCACATCGGGCATGCCTACGAGAAGATCGCGACCGACGCGATGGCGCGCTTCAAGCGACTCGACGGTTTCGACGTGCGCTTCCTCACCGGCACGGATGTGCACGGCCTGAAGATGGCGGAAACCGCCGCGGCGCAGGGGCTGCCCACCGCCGAGCTGGCGCGGCGCAACTCCGACGTCTTCCAGCAGATGCAGGAGCGGCTCGACATCTCGTTCGACCGGTTCATCCGGACCAGCGACGCCGACCACTACGAGTCGTCGAAGGCCATCTGGCAGCGCATGAACGACGCCGGCGACATCTATCTCGGCGCCTACCAGGGCTGGTACTCGGTGCGCGACGAGCGCTTCTTCACCGAGGACGAGACGGAGGTCCGCGACGACGGCGTGCGCTACGCGGTCGAGACCGGCACCCCGGTCACCTGGACCGAGGAACAGACCTACTTCTTCAAGCTGTCGGAATACACCGACCGGCTGCTCGCGCACTACGAGGCCAACCCCGACTTCATCGGACCCGACGTCCGGCGCAACGAGGTGGTCAGCTTCGTCTCGGGGGGCCTGCGGGACCTGTCGATCTCGCGCACCACGTTCGACTGGGGCGTGCCGGTTCCCGACCATCCCGAGCACGTCATGTACGTCTGGGTCGACGCGCTTGACCAACTACCTGACCGGTGTCGGCTTCCCGGACACCGACTCCGCGATGTTCCAGCGCTACTGGCCCGCCGACCTGCACGTGATCGGCAAGGACATCGTCCGGTTCCACACCGTGTACTGGCCGGCTTTCCTGATGTCGGCGGGCATCGAACTGCCAAGGCGGGTGTTCGCCCACGGATTCATCAACGTCAAGGGCGAGAAGATGAGCAAGTCGGTCGGCAACGTGGTCGACCCGATCGCCCTCGTCGACGAGTTCGGCGCCGATCCGGTGCGCTACTTCTTCCTGCGCGAGGTGCCGTTCGGCCAGGACGGCAGCTACAGCGAAGACGCCATCATCACCCGGATCAACACCGACCTCGCCAACGAGTTCGGCAACCTCGCGCAGCGTTCGCTGTCGATGGTGGCCAAGAACCTCGACGGGGTGGTGCCGACCCCCGGCGAGTTCACCGCCGAGGACGCCGAACTGCTGGCGATCGCCGACGGCCTGCTGGAGAGGGTGCGGGCGGCGTTCGACGAGCAGGCGATGCACCAGGCGCTGGAGGCGATCTGGCTGATGCTCGGTGCGGCCAACCGCTACTTCTCCGCGCAGGAGCCGTGGGTGCTGCGCAAGTCCGAGGCGAACGCCGACCAGGACCGCTTCCGCACGGTCCTCTACGTGACCCTGGAGGTGGTGCGCATCGCCGCACTGCTGGTGCAGCCGGTGATGCCGTCCTCGGCGGCCAAGCTGCTCGACCTGCTCGGCCAGCCGGAGTCGCAGCGCGACTTCACCGCGGTGGCGGCGCGGATCGCGCCGGGCACCCCGTTGCCCGCGCCGGTCGGGGTCTTTCCGCGCTATCAGGTCGACTGAAACGAGTGACCTGCGTCACGTAAGGTCACATTCAGAGCATCTGGGGTGTCTCGAGGTCGAACAGGCTCAACCGACCTCAAAGGAGAGATGTGATGACTGAGCGCAAGAACCGAGTCGTCGTCGTCGGCGGCGGATACGCCGGCGTGATCGCGGCCAACCATCTGCGGCAGCGCCCCGACGTCGACGTCACGCTGGTCAACCCCCGCGCGGAGTTCGTCGAACGAATCCGTCTGCACCAGCTGGTGGCCGGCTCCGACGACGCCGTCGTCTCCTACGCCGAGATCCTCGCGCCGGGCATCGAGCTGGTGATCGACGCGGCCACCCGCATCGACTCCGCGACGCGGCACGTGGAGCTGTTCAGCGGCGCGCCACTGCCCTACGACTATCTGATCTACGCCGTCGGCAGCGGCTCGGGCGCTGCCACGGTTGCCGGAGCGGACCAATTCGCTTATCCCATCGCCGATCTCGAGGAGGCCAAGCGCCTGAGCGCCGCACTCGACGAGCTGCACTACGGCGCGCCGGTGTGTGTGGTCGGCGCCGGGCCGACCGGAATCGAGACCGCGGCCGAGCTGGCCGAGCAGGGCCGCGCGGTCACGCTGGTGTGCGGCGCGGTCCTCGGGCCGTACCTGAGCACGCCCGGTCGCCGGTCGGTGGCCAAGCGGCTGCGCAAGCTGGGCGTCGAGATCGTCGACGGCCCGGGTTCGGTCGCCACGGCGGTCGGCCCCGACGCGGTGACGCTCGCCGACGGCAGGCGGCTGCCGAGCTTCGTGACGATCTGGACCGCGGGGTTCGGCGTGCCGGATCTGGCGTCGCGGTCCGGGCTGCGCACCGACGCGATCGGCCGGCTGCTCACCGACGAGACGCTGACGAGCATCGACGACGAGCGGATCGTGGCGGCCGGAGACGCCGCCGCACCGTCCGGTGAGCCGCTGCGGATGAGCTGCCAGGCCGCGATCCCGCTCGGCGCGCAGGCCGCCAACACGGTGCTGGCCCGCATCGCCGGCGAGCGGCCCGCGGTGATCAACCAGGCGTTCGTCGGGCAGTGCATCAGTCTCGGCCGCGGCGCGGGCACCATCCAGTTCGCGCACACCGACGACACCGCGCTGCCGCTCTACGTCGGCGGCAAGGCGGCGGCGGCCGTCAAGGAGGCGATCTGCAAGGGCACGGTCAACGCCCTCCGGAAGGAGGCCCGCAAGCCGGGGACGTACTTCTGGCTCAAGGGCGGCAAGCGGCAAGCTCGGCTGGCGGTGCCGACACCGTGACTGCCACCGACGAGCACGCCGAACGGTTCACCCTGCTGCGGCCGCTGCTGTTCACCATCGCCTACGAGATCATCGGCTCGGCGACCGAAGCCGACGACGTGCTGCAGGACAGCTATCTGCGTTGGGCCACCGTCGAACTCGCCGAGGTGCGCGACACCAAGGCCTACCTCGCCCAGCTCGTCACCCGGCAGGCGCTGAACACGCTGCGGGCCGAGACGCGCAGACGCGAGGACTACGTCGGTCCGTGGCTGCCCGAGCCGCTGCTGCTCGACGAGCGCGACGCCTCGGCCGACGTGGTGCTCGCCGAATCGGTGTCGATGGCGATGCTGGTGGTGCTGGAAACGCTCAGCCCGGACGAGCGGGCGGTGTTCGTGCTGCGCGAGGTGTTCGGGTTCAGCCACGACGAAATCGCCTCTGCGATCGGCAAATCCAGTGCCGCGGTGCGGCAGATGGCCGCACCGCGCCCGCGAGCACGTGCAGTCCCGCCGCAAACGGTTCGAGCCCGTCGACCCGCAGCAGTCGGCCGAGCTCACCACCCAGTTCCTGACGGCCGCGGCCACCGGCGACGTCGAGGGCCTGATGGCGATGCTGGCCCCCGACGTGGTGTTCACCTCCGACAGCGACGGCAAGGTCAGCGCCGCCCGCCGGCCGGTGCTCGGCGCCCCGAAGGTCGCCAGGCTGATCGTCGGCCTGCTGAGCCAGGCCGGTCCGCAGCATCGCATCGAGGTGGCGGCCTACAACAACGCACCGGCGCTGGTGGTGTACGAGGACGACGTGCCGGTCAGCGTGGTCACCGTCGAGATCATCGACGGTGTGATCACCAACTTCTACGCGATGCGCAATCCGGAGAAGCTGAGCTCGGTGACCGTCCGCAGGGAGATCAGCCGCTAGAGGCGGGCCCACCACCTCCCGCGAGCAGACGCAAAATCGCATGATTCCGGCTCGATCTGTGCGACTTTGCGTCTGCTCGGCGAAGGGGTCAGGCTAGGGCGATGCGCATCGAGCGACTCGGCGACGTCGGCAGTGCCGCCGACGTGCTGCGCGCGCTCGCCGGCGCGGCGGCGCGGCGCGGGCTGCCACCGCCCGCCGCGTTCGTCGGTGACTGGTTCGACTCGGCCGCGGTGGTGGCCCCGAGTGTGGCGATTGTGCCCACCGACCCGGGCGAGGTGTTCGCGGTCGCACCGGGGCACGGCGGCGACGCCGTCGGCGGCGGCTGGATCGGGTACCTGTCCTACCCCGACGCGGCAGCCGACGGCCGCGGGCCACGGATCCCGGAGGCGGCCGGCGGCTGGACCGACTGCGTTCTGCGACTCGACGCCGACGGGTGCTGGTGGTACGAAAGTCTTTCCGGCGCAACGATACAACCCTGGATAGTGGCCGCCCTGGCCTCTCCCGAGCCGCATCGGGTCTGCGAAATCGTTTGGCAGCAACCCGATTTCGCGGCTCACCAGGAAGGTGTCCTGGACTGCCTGACGGCGATCGGCGCCGGGGAGTGCTACCAGGCGTGCGTGTGCACCCAGTTCACCGGGAGGGTCACCGGGTCGCCGGTGGACTTCTTCGCCGCGGCGGTGGCGCGGACAAGTCCCGGCGCGCGCGGCGTATCTGTCCGGCGACTGGGGCGCGGTGGCGTCGCTGTCGCCGGAACTGTTCCTGCGCCGTCGCGGGGACCAGGTCACGTCGAGCCCGATCAAGGGGACGCTGCCGTTGCACGCCGAGCCCACCGAGCTGCGGGCCTCGGTCAAGGACGTGGCCGAGAACATCATGATCGTCGACCTGGTGCGCAACGACCTGGGCCGGGTGGCCGTGACCGGCTCGGTGACGGTCCCCGAACTGCTGGCCGTGCACGCCGCGCCGGGCGTGTGGCACCTGGTGTCGACGGTGAGCGCGACGGTGCCCGACGATCTGCCGACCGCGGCCCTACTGGACGCGACGTTCCCGCCGGCGTCGGTCACCGGAACACCGAAAACCCGTGCCCGGCAGCTTCTTTCGCAATGGGAGCCGCACCGGCGCGGGGTGTACTGCGGCACGGTGGGCATGGCATCGCCGGTCGCGGGCTGCGAGCTGAACGTGGCGATCCGCACCGTCGAGTTCGACGCCGACGGCGGGGCGGTGCTCGGTGTGGGGGGCGGCATCACCGCCGACTCCGACCCGCTCGCCGAGTGGCAGGAGTGCCTGCACAAGGCCCAGCCGATCGTGGGGCCGGTCGACCGTCTAGCGAGCTCCCGCGGCGAACGCAGCACCGCGTCGTAGAGCTCACGCCGCGACGGCGCACCGGGATGGGTGTCGACGACCCGCGCGCAGGCGTCCTTGACGCGCATCCCCTCGTCGACCAACTCGCCCACCTCGGCGAGCAGGGTCGGCAGGTCGGCGACCGGCTGTGCGCCGGCGAGGACCACGGTGATCTCACCGAGCACCTTGTCGTCGGCCCACTGCGCCAGCTCGGCCAGCGATCCGCGCAGAACCTCCTCGTGGACCTTGGTCAGCTCACGGCACACCACCGCGCGGCGCTCCGCGCCGAGTACGTCGACCGCGTCGTGCAGGCACTCAGCGAGCCGGCGCGGTGACTCGAAGAACACGGTGGTTCGCGGTTCGCCGGCAAGACCGGCCAGCCAGGACCGGCGCGCGGACTGCTTGCGCGGTGCGAACCCCTCGAAGCAGAACCGGTCCGCAGGCAGGCCGGAGACGGCCAGTGCGGTGGTCACCGCCGACGGGCCGGGCAGACAGCTGACCGGCAGGCCCGCTTCGACGCACGCCGTCACCATCCGGTAGCCCGGATCGTTGATCAGCGGCATGCCGGCGTCGCTGACCACGAGCACGGTGGCGCCGGCCTTGATGTCGTCGAGCAGGGCGGGCACCCGGGCCGCTTCGTTCTGGTCGAACAGGCTGACCACCCGTCCGGCGATCCGCACGCCCAGCGCCTGGGCCAGCGTGCGGACCCGGCGGGTGTCCTCGGCGGCCACGATATCGGCGCTGGCCAGCGCGTCGACCAGCCGTTTCGACGCGTCCGACGGCTGGCCCAGCGGCGTGGCACCGAGCAGCAGTCGACCGGTAATCACGCCCCACAGCCTACGATCGCTATCGATGACCACCACCGCCGATGACGTCGCACAGCAGCGCCACGCACCCGTCATCAGCCCCGCACCGCTGGTCCCGGTCGCCGACTTCGGCCCGACCGACCGCATCGAGGGCTGGGCGGCGACCGGCGATCGTCACCGCGCTGGCGGCGCTGACCCGGTTGACGAACCTCGGCTCGCCCACCGACGCGGGCACGCCCATCTTCGACGAGAAGCACTACGCGCCGCAGGCCTGGCAGCTGCTGCACAACTACGGCGTCGAGGACAACCCCGGCTTCGGCCTGGTGGTGCACCCACCGGTCGGCAAGCAGCTCATCGCCATCGGCGAAGCACTGTTCGGCTACAACGGCGTGGGCTGGCGGTTCACCAGCGCGGTGCTGGGCGTGCTGCTGGTGGCGCTGGTGGTGCGCATCGTGCGGCGGATCACCCGCTCCACGATGATCGGCGCGATCGCCGGGCTGCTGCTGATCGCCGACGGTGTCAGCTTCGTCGCGGCGCGGACCGCGCTGCTGGACAGCTTCCTGACGTTCTTCGTGGTGGCGGCGTTCGGCGCGCTGATCGTCGACCGGGACCAGGTCCGCGAACGCATGCACAACGCGCTGTTGGACGGCCGCATCGCCGAGACACCGTGGGGTCCGCGGCTCGGCGTGCGGTGGTGGCGGTTCGGGGCGGGTGTGCTGCTGGGCCTGGCGTTCGCGACCAAGTGGTCGGGGCTGTACTACATCGTGTTCTTCGGCGCGATGTCGCTGGCGTTCGACATCGCGGCGCGCCGCGCGTACCGCGTGCCGCGGCCGTGGTTCGGGGCGATCCGGCGCGACCTCGGGCCGAGTGCGTACGTGTTCCTGCTGATCCCGTTCGCGGTGTACCTGGCGTCATATGCGCCGTGGTTCTCATCGGAGACGGCGGTCAACCGCTACGAGGTGGGCGAGTCCATCGGCGAGCGGCAATGGTTCCAGCCGCCGGACGCGATCCGGTCGCTGTGGCACTACACCTACAAGGCGTATCACTTCCACTCGACGCTGACGAACTCCGCGGGAAACCACCACCCGTGGGAGTCCAAGCCGTGGACGTGGCCGATGTCGCTTCGGCCGGTGCTGTATGCGATCGACAACCAGAACGTTCCCGGCTGCGGCGCGGCCTCCTGCGTGAAGGCCGTCATGCTGGTCGGCACGCCGGCGATGTGGTGGCTCGCGGTGCCGGTGCTGGTCTACGCCGCATGGCGGGCGTTCGTGCGCCGCGACTGGCGCTACGCGGTGGTGCTGGTGGGTTACTGCGCCGGCTTCCTGCCGTGGTTCGCCGACATCGACCGGCAGATGTACTTCTTCTACGCGGTGCCGATGGCGCCGTTCCTGGTGATGGCGATCGCGATGATCCTCGGTGACCTTCTGCACGCGCCGGGGCAGAACGCCGAGCGCCGCACGCTGGGCCTGATCGTGGTGAGCGGTTACATCGCGGTGGTGATCACCAACTTCGCATGGATGTACCCCATCCTGACCGGCATTCCGATCTCGCAGTCGACGTGGAACATGGAGATCTGGCTGCCCAGCTGGCGCTGAGCGCCGACTACCCGCGAGATCGTCACCACGGTCGTGGTTCGCCGAAATCCACAACCCTGACGGCGATCTCGGCGCTCACGCCCCGGGTTTGTCAGAGCCGCAACTCAGCATGCGGTCATGACCTTGCCCATCAAGGGGAGTAAAGCGATCGCCAGCGGCGTCAATGAACACAGCAGGGCCTTCATCCTTCAGCGCGTGCGCGAAGCGTTCAGTCGCCGAGGACTGCGCCTCCCCAGATCGACCAGGGGGTGTGATTGGCACAGCAGGCGCAGCCGTGGTGTCGATCTCGGCGGATTCACCCGTAATGTCGTGGGTCATGAGGAGCCGCGCCGCGATCGTGCGTGAGGTGGGCGGGGCGTGGTCTGTCGAGGAGTTCGAACCTCGATCCGCCCCGCGCCGGCGAGGTGCTGGTCGCGATGGCCGCCGCCGGGCTCTGCCATTCCGACGAACACATCCGCAACGGCTTCATGGCCCCGCCCGGCGCGCGCCGAAGACCCGGCCCCCGACGATCGGCGGCCATGAGGGTTCGGGGGTGGTCGTCGAGGTCGGCGACAACGTCGCGGGCCTGGCTCCGGGCGACCATGTGGTGACGTCCTTCGTCGCGGTGTGCGGCCACTGCCGCTGGTGCGCCTCGGGCATGGAGTACCTGTGCGACAAGGGCGCCGGCGTGCTGATCCCCGGCATGCCGACCGACGGCACCTTCCGACACCACACCGTCGACGGCCACGACCTCGGCCACACCTCGAAGATCGGCGCGTTCGCCGAACACACCGTCGTCGCGGCCGACTCGCTGGTCAAGATCGACCCGGCCGTTCCGCTGGTGCCTGCCGCGCTGCTGTCGTGCGCCATCCCGACCGGCTACGGGTCGGCCGCGCATCGAGGCGAAGTACGCCCGGGGACACCGTGGTCGTCATCGGGGTCGGCGGCATCGGCACCGCCGCCGTACAGGGCGCGCGGATCGCCGGTGCCACGACGATCGTCGCCGTGGATCCCGTTGCAGCCAAACGCAACTCGTCCTTCCGCTTCGGCGCGACGCACTGCGCGGCCTCGGCAGCCGAGGCGGCCGACCTGGTCCGAGACCTCACCCGTGGCGTGATGGCCGACGCCGTCGTCGTCTCACCGTCGGACATCACCGGCGAGCGACATCCGCGCCGCGCTCGCCCTGACCCGCAAGGGCGGAACGTGCGTGCTGACCGGGATGGCCCCCACCGAGACGCAACCCGTGCTGCTCGACGTGCAGGACCTCGTCCTGATGAACAAGAACGTGCGCGGAACGGTGTTCGGCTCGTGCAACCCGCGCTCCGAGATTCCGTTACTCGCCGACATGTACAGCTCGGGTCAGCTGATGCTCGACGAGATGATCACCCGGCGCTACCGGCTCGACGACATCAACGACGCGTTCGACGACCTGCTGCGCGGCGACCTCATCCGCGGTGTGATCGACTTCGGGATCGCCTGAGCCGCATGGCTACTCCGCTGCCGGGCCTGCGAGTGGTCGAGATCGGTGATCGGCTGGCCACCGCCTACTGCGGCAAGCTCCTGCGCGACGCCGGCGCCGACGTGGTGATGGTGGAGACACCCGGGGGTCACCCGCTGCGCCGCCACCACCCCGCCGGCGTCCCGGCCCGCGACGGTGAGAGCCCGTTCTTCGCGTTCCTGGCCGGCGGTAAGCGCAGCGTCAGCGCGCACGTGGTGCTGCGGAGCTGCTCGCCTCCGCCGACATCGTCATCCTGGGTGCGACTCCCGATCGGGCCGCGGCGCTGGGCGTGGATGTCGACGACCTCGCGACCAGCTGCACGGTGGTCACGGTGTCCGACTTCGGCTGGGCCGGGCCGTGGACCGAGCGGCCGGCCACCGAGTTCACCCTGCAGGCGTGGTGTGGTTCGACGGGCTCCCGCGGCGAGCCGGAGCGGCCGCCGATCGCGGTCGGCGGTGATCTGGGCCAGTTCATCACCGGCAGTTACGCGGCTGCGATCGCGCTGGCCACCCACCACGGCGGTGGCGGGCTGGCGCGACCTTTCGGCACTGGAGGCCATGACCACCTCGATGCAGGTCTTCTCCTGGCTGCGCAAGGAGTTGATGCTGCTCGAAGTCGTCGGGCGCTCCACGGAGGTGCCGTCGGTCGAACGGGCCCGGGACGGCTACGTCGGGATCTCGATGGCGACCGGGCAGCAATGGCAGGACTTCTGCGCCATGGTCGAATGCCCGGACCTCGCCGACGTTCCCGAGCTTCGGTTCCAGGTCGGGCGCTGGGAACAGCGCGACCTGATTGGAATCGATGCGCGAACGATTGCCTGAGATGCGTGTTGTCGTCTGGGTCGACATGTTGGCCATAGACATCAACCCAGCCCCTTCGACTCTGACTGCTTCTTCTATCGTCACATCGGCGTGAGCGGCCGGGATGCACAACAAAATACCCAGGATCTTGGGAGCGGTCCGTGCAATTGAGACATGGGCTAGCATGGGCGCACTCCTGATTCAAATACGGTCGGTTCGAATCGTAGGCGAGTGTGGGGCGACACACCAGGCGCATGTTTCCGCAACTAGGACCGACCCAGTGGCCAACAGAAGTTTCGCCCGAACGACGTTGCTAAGACTGTTAGGTCGTCGCCAACGAGTTTGTTAGGACGCACGGTCATAGCTAGGACGCGTCCGGCCACGCGAATCGAACGTTGCCGTCCCTGATGCCGGCGAGAACGACCTCTACTCCTCCCGACTTGATCATCCATTCGAGCCTGTGATCGCGATACTCGCGCCGGCGCGCTCCACCGACGTAAGCGTCTGCCATGTCCTTCATGCGCGCCGCGGCCGCATCGAATTCGGCGAAGGTCGCGGCGACCGATGGCCTTTGACTGACGCGCAGATGCCAGTGCGCCAGTGCGCTGCCCGGCTGAGGTCCCATTCCGTAGTGGACGGAGCGGTTCACCATCGGCGCGGCGGCCGCATCGGCCCATCCGAACGTGTCGCCACCGAACCAGGCCTTGCCGGCGAGCCGTTCTGCCAACCACGCCTGAACCGTTCGCGTCTGCTGCAGCGCTTCCGCTCTCAACCGATCCGCAAGCGCGCCAGTGGCGCGCCTGAACCACAGCACTTCGCCGAAGCCCCAGTTGATCGCCTCGTATTGCGTGTCGCAAACATCTTCGGTGATCCGCGCGAATGCTCTTCGGCCCGGGTCTGACGGGAGCAGCGGCGGCTCCGGCCAACGTTCCTCGATGTATTCCATGATCACGGTCGACTCGAAGATGCGGGTGTCGCCATCGATAAGCACCGGTATTTCCATTCGAGGGTTCATCGCCGAAAAAGAACCGCGTCGACCGGAGCCGAGGTCCTCGGGACTTGAGCCGTGAACGGCACGCCCTTCTCTCTCAAGGCGATCTTGACCTTCTGAGCATAGGAAGAAAGCGGGTGTTCATACAGCAGCATGGTTTTCTCCCTGAAGAACGAAGTCGCGTTAGCGCGCAGGCATGGCGTCGAGCAGCGCCTTCGTGCGCGCTTCGATCAGGCCGATCACCATCCGGTCGGTGTGGATGTACAGGCCATTGTCCAGAACGACTCGCAGCACCATTTCACCGACCGCATCCGGCGAAACGCCGCCTTCGAGAAATCTGCGCGACGAGTCGAGGCGCTGTTCTACCGCGGGTTCCAATGGCGCAGACGCGTCGACGCCCGGTTGCGTCCTGCGCGTGTTGTCGATGATGCCGGTAGCAACCGGTCCGGGGCACAGCACGCTGACGCCGATGTTGCTCGCCGCAAGCTCGGTTCGCAGCGCTTCCGACAGCCCCACCACACCGAACTTCGCGGTGTGGTACAGCACGCCGGCACCTGCCTCAACCAATCCTGCACCGGAGGCCGTGTTGACGATATGGCCGCCGTTCGTCCGTTCGACCATGCGGGGGAGAAACGTCTGGATGCCATTGATCACGCCGACCAGGTTGATGCCGATTCCCCAATCCCACATTTCATACGTCATTTTGGCGGCCGCCGCGCCGCCGGCGACGCCGGCATTGTTGAAGAGCAGCGACACCGGACCGAGTTTGCTTTCGACGCTGTCGGCGATGCGCGCATATTCGCCGCGGTCGCGCACGTCCAGTTTCAAAGCAACCACGTCCGTCAGCGCTGACAGTTCAGTTTTGGCGCGATCGAGCGCGGCCTCGTCCAGATCGACGATCGCGATCTTCGCGCCCGCTTTCGCAAAGGCTCTGGCAATGCCGAGGCCGATTCCGTTGGCGCCGCCGGTGATGAAGGCGGTCCGGTTTTGTACGTCGATCATGTTGTCTTTCCTTGTCTGATGCGCTTCTCGCGGCTGGGGTGCCCCGGTTCGCCGGGCGTTTGATTGTTCCCATTTGGGCGACATGGTCAAATCCATTCTTGGCGCGGGCCATGCACCGGGGAATTCTTGAAGAACACGAGCGCGCCACACTGAGCGAACTGGCCACGCCATCTGCGGTAAAGCTCAGTTCTGCTGGCGCGCGCGCCGACAAATTGCCGCTCCCGACGAAGGTCAGCTACGCCGCGGGGCAGCTGGTCGAGCTGGTCGTCGGCAGCATGCTGAACGTCTTCGTGCTGTTCTACGTAACCGCGGTCTGCGGATTGCCGGGATGGCTCGCCGGCATCGCCCTGGGCGCCGGACTCGTAGTCGATGCCGCGATGGAACCCTTGATCGGTTCGCTTACGGACGGTTGGCGTTCGCGATACGGCCGGCGAGTCCCGTTCATGGTCGCTGGTCTCGTGCCGATCGTCGTGACCTTCAATCTCATCTTCGCGCTGCCGACGGGAATCGGCGACATCGCGCTGTTCCTGTGGCTGATGCTGCTGTCGGTCTCGTTGCGCATTTCGCTGTCGATCTACACGTTGCCGTACCAGGCGCTTGGCGCCGAGCTCAGCGACGACTATGCCGAGCGATCGTCGATCGCCGCGTGGCGCTGGGGCATCGGCATACTCGGAACCGTGGCGGTCATCGCGCTGGGCTACGGCGTGTTTCTCGAAGGACCTGACGGTTTGTCCCACCGCGAATCTTACCTGCCGCTAACGCTTTCACTGAGTCTGATCCTCGTCGCCGGCGCGCTGATCGCCATACGCACGGGCCTCGTCACCCGGCATCGGCAACACGAGACGGTGGCGCCGAGCGCGGCGATCCATGCTGCGCCTGTTCGGAGAGGTCGTCGAAGTGTTCCGCAACAGAACGTTCCGCATCCTGTTCGCCTCGATGTTGCTGTTCAACATTTCCGCCGGTGTCAGCCAGGCGCTGGGCCTGCATCTCGGCACGTTCTTCTGGCGGCTCAGCTCGGATCAGCTGCAGGCGCTGGCATTGACGGCCGTGATGGGTCTCGCGCTGGGTGCGCCGCTGGCTGGACCGCTGGGGTCGCGGATCGAAAAGCGCACGATGCTGATTATCGGCAAGAGCGGCATGTTCGTCTGCAACGCCGTGCCCGTGACGCTTAAGCTCCTGGGACTGCTGACGGTTACCGGATCTTCGCTAACGAGCCTTTCTTGCAACCGTCCGCGTTTCTCAACGGCGCGGCGATGGGGCTGTCGATCATCGCGTTCCTGTCGATCGTCGCCGACGCCGCCGACGAACACGAGTATCTGTTCGGCACGCGCCGCGAAGGACTCTATTTCGCGGGCTGGTCGTTCGCCGCGAAGTCGGCGACGGGCGCGGGCTTGCTCATCGCCGGCGTCGTGCTGCAACTGATCGACTTCCCCACGAATCTCGCCGAGCAGGGTGCGGCGGCCACGACGCTGCCCGAGCAGACAGTGACATGGCTTGGCATTGCCGGCGGTCCGGGCGGCGCATTGCTGTCGGTCGTCGCGATCGGATCATATTTTTCTATCGGCTCGACAAAGGCACTCACGCGCGAATACTGGCCGAGTTGAATGCGCGACGTGGCGGACCCGCGATCCTCCCATAGGACAGTTCCGCGAAACCGATGCGGCTGAGCGCGTTTCCGATACCGACCGTTCCCAACAAAAACGGCGAGGTCTGGCTGAGTGGCACCGTCGAGTCACAGTCCGTCGCCGCAAACGCGGTCAAGATTGCGAAGACGACCGAAGGGGTCGGTATGAGGACAGATTCCCGAGGCCTTCCGGGATATCGCGAATTTCCGGCAGTCGATTGAACGCCTCGGCTACGCTCGCGGCGCATTCCCTTCCCTCTTGGGCCAGCACCGAGGCTCCCCCGACCTTTGCTTGTTCGGTTATAGGACGGGTCCGACGCGCGATCGGCAAATTGGCGGGTATTTCGTGGGGTCGGACCGCGAGACGCTGTGTGGGTGTAAGTAGGTGTCCGACTGATCGTCTTTCCCAGGGGCACTCTTCGCGACGGAGGTTGTCACATGGAATCCAGAGAGTGGCTGATTGGCGATCGAAGACACAAACCGACGCATGCCCCGGACACGCCAAGAACGCGCGCCGCAGTGGTTATCGGGTCGCTGATCGCGTTTGGACTGGTGACGCTTGGCGTCGTTGCCCTTACCTGAGATCCAGGAGTCTAGGGATGACCGACGAGCAGATTGAGGCTGAGGTTCGCCGCGTACTCGCTCTACCGCACGACGAACAGGTCAACGTGATTGTGGGCATGCTTAAGGCGCTCCCACTGGACCGTCGGGACCAGATCATTGCTCAAATGCGCGATACAGGTGCAACCCTACGCGCCAAGGCGCTTGCGAAGCGTCTACGCATGCGCCGCCAGTGGTAACTAATCGCTTCAGGAGTGAAAAGACCCATGAAGAGAGACAACCTGCATCACCAGTCGTCGCCCGCGCTAATGCGTGAGGCGCTGGAGAAGTTCCGGGACCTGCCGCCGGACGAACAGGACCGCGTCATTGCCGAACTCGAGGCGACGGTTCGCGCCGAGCAGAGGGTGGCACGGCAAAGGAGACTAAGCCGCGCCCACGAGCCCGATGCCGACCTGCACCACTAGCCTGGCGTTTCCGTCAGCCATCTTGCTGCCGCGCGAAACCACTCAGCCGCCACATTCCTAAACCCACAATGAAATCAATCCGAAAACCATTACCACCACGATTAGTACTGCGACGACTGCCGCCACGTGCTTTAGCGTAAATCCATCCTCGAGGCTGAAGGTATCGCCGAAGAGCCGCGTGAAGCGGCTACCGGATCCCGAATGTTCGACCAACGTCGCATCACGCGCTGGTTCTGGTTCAGGTCCGTCTGACCGATCGCGCCGTTCTGAAACCATGCTGGACCTCCCTCGCATCTGCGTTTCATTGGAATCCATTGTTCTGCCGAATGCCCGATTCGCGCAGTGTGGAATCGCACCGAGACGCGCTCCTTTCGCTTGCATCGATCTGGAGAAACGCAAAGGATCGCCGGCGCGACCGCGCTTCGCGACTCACTTCGAGTGATTACGTACGCGCTCCTGATGGAGTCGTTTGAGTTCGGTATATCGCGCCGCGACCGCGTGTAACTCATTTGCAGGAATTTCCGCGCCATATCCATGCCGACAAAATCATCAGCGGCTCGATAGGCCTCGAACCGTGCGTAGATCGCATCGGCCGACACACGTGCAACATCAGGCGTCCTGAATCGCCAGAGCGGAAGCAGCTCGCCTTTGTATGGTTCGACCGACGCCCTGCTCGCCCCGCGCGATCCGATAGAGTTCCGGTTGCTTTCGGTAGTCGACTGCTGGGTCAGGGAACGCCGGTAATCGTGCACTTGCCTAACGAGACCATTGAGGCTCAACCCATCGATGCACACCACCTAACATTGTGAGGAACGTCGGGCGAGCACCATCGGCTTCCTCCTACAACCACCCCGAATCCTCTGCGGCGATGGTGCAACAGCAGCAGCCCACGGTTATCGAGCGCGCGTGATCGGCTCAACCACCAACGCAATGGCAGGTG
>CAWBAL010000039.1:0-20322 GCA_963786695.1 uncultured Actinomycetota bacterium | reverse complement strand
GGTGTTGGTGTGGGGGTCATTGGCGTGGGTGGTGCGTTGGTGGGCCCCGGCGGGGGGCAGGTAGAGGTCGGTCAGCGGTGGGGCGTGCCGGGGCCCGGGGTCGGTGGGGGTGATAAAGACGGCATCGAGGGTGCCGGGTTGGGCACCCCAGGTGACGGCGACGTGGTATCCGGTGGTTTCGCCGAGGCGGTGCAATTGCTCGGGGGTGGCGGTGTCGGGGGCCGCGGTGGCGGTGGCTTGGGCGCGTGCGTCGGCCAGGGGCAGCCCGGCGGCCAGGGCGTGTTCGATGTGGACGTCGGTGATCAGTCCGGCGCGGGGGATCTCGGCGATGCGGACGGCGGCCGGACGCTGGGAGATCAACTGGTCGTGCAGTCCGCGCAGGCCCGCGCAGTGGGTCCACGTCCAGGTGGGTGCGGTGGCCAGCGAGCGTACCGGTGTGGGGGTTGTGTGGACGATGACGTCGTAGCGGTACCGGTTCAGTTCGTTGTCGGCCGATCCGCGTTTGACTTCGATGTCGAGTCCGGCCACCGACGGATGGTCGGCGGCCCAGCTGGTGAAAAACTCTGGGGCCAGCAGTAATTCGGGTTCGCCGAGCATGGCGCGCTGGACTCGTTGGCGGATCTCGGCGGTGTCGGCGGTGGCGGTGGTGCGGGCCAGCGCGACCGCCGGTTTGAAACGCGCCCTGCAGGGTGTGGTTGCGCACGTCGCCGATGAACAACGTCCCACCCGGTGCCAGTAATCGCATCGCCACTGCCACCACATCAAGCAGATACCCCGCGCTGGGGAAGTACTGGACCACCGAGTTGAGCACCACCACATCGAAATGCCCCTCCGGCAACCCATCGGCCACATCGGCCGGCTGCACCCGCAACCGCACCCGATCACCCCACGACTGCGCGGCCACCGCCGCCTGCAGTGTCTGGATCGTCGGCGCGGAGAAGTCCGTACCCCAATACTCGACACACACCGGGGCGATCTGTGACAAGCACCAGCCCCGAGCCCACGCCGATCTCCAACACCCGCCGCGGCTGCAGGGCCATGATCCGATCCACCGTGGCCGAGCGCCACTCCTCCATCTCCTCGAGCGGAATCGGTTCATCGGTGTAGCTGCTGTTCCAGCCCCGAAAATCCATGCCGAACCCCGACACCGCGACCTCAGCGCCGTACAGCTCGTCATAGACGTGTTGCCACTGGTCGACGGTTTCGGCGTCGTCATCGGCGGTGCTGGTGTGCTCCAGGGTGATGTAGCCGACGAGGTGGGCGCCGGGGTCGCCCTGGTGCACGGCGGCGGCGGCCTGGGTGACCTGCGGGCAGGCCAGCAGGGTGTTCTCGATTTCGCCCAGCTCGATGCGCTGCCCGCGCAGTTTGATCTGGGTGTCGGCGCGGCCCAGATAGTCCAGCGTCCCGGCCGGGGTCCAGCGCACCAGATCCCCGGTGCGATACATCCGCGCCCCCGCGCCCCCGTAGGGGTTGGCCACGAACCGTTCGGCGGTCAACTCCGCCCGGCCCACATAGCCGCGCGCCAGCGGCGGCCCGCCCAGATACAGCTCGCCGACCACCCCGACCGGCGCCGGGTTCAGCCGCGCATCCAGCACCAGCGCGCACACCCCCGGGATCGGGGCGCCGATGCTCACCGGCTGCCCCGCCGACAGCGCACTGCAGCTGGCCCAGATGGTGGCCTCGCTGGGGCCGTAGGCGTTGAACATCCGCCGACCCGGCGCCCAGGCGGCCACCAACTCTGCCGGGCAGGCCTCCCCGCCGGTGATCAGCGTGTCCACCCCGGCCAGCCGGGCCCGATCCAGCGTCGACAGCACCGTCGGGGTCAACAACGCCGCGCTGACCTGCTGGTCGTGCAGCACCGCGGTCAACGCCTCCCCGGCATACGCCTCCGGCGGCGCCACCACCAACGCCGCCCCCGACCCCACCGCCCACAACCATTCGAAGACCGACGCATCAAAGGTCGGCGCGGCCACCATCAGCACCCGCGCATCCGCGCCCAACCCGAACACCTCGCGTTGCGCCGCCGCCGCGCCCAGCAGACCGGCGTGGCTGACCGCCACCCCCTTGGGGGCACCGGTGGACCCCGACGTGAAGATCACATAGGCGGTGTTGTCCACCCCCAGCGCCGCCCGCCGGTCGGCGTCGGTGATCGGATCCGCGCACCGCCCGGACACGTCCAGACCGTCGATGCGCAGCACCGGGCGCGCCCCGGCCCCGGCCACCGTGTCGGCGCCACAGGTCACCACACACACCGCTTCGACCGCGTCCAACACCGTGGCGATCCGCTCGACCGGATGGGCCCGATCCACCGGCACATACACCCCGCCGGCCTTGACCACCGCCCACCACGCCACCACCAACTCCACACACCGATCCATCGCCACGCCCACCGCACGCTCCGGACCCACCCCCGCCTCGATCAGCACCCGCGCCAACCGCGTCGACCACTCATCAAGCTCGCGATACGACACCTCCCGCGCACCGTCGAGCACCGCCACCGCGTCCGGGTCGGCGGCCACCGCCGCCGCCAACAACTGCGGCGCCACCCCCACCGGCGCCCCCACACCCGCACCAGACCACCCCGACAGCACCAGATCACGCTCACCGCGATCCAGCAGCGACACCTCCCCCACCACCACCGAGGCATCGGCCACCACCGCCTCGATCACCCGCCCAAACCAGCCGACCAACCGCTCGATGGTGGCCCGGTCGAACAAATCGGTGGCATACGACACCACCCCGGCGGCCATCGGCGCGGCCGGGTCCTCGGTGGGCACCTCGCCCAGCTGGAAATCCAGGTCGAACTTGGCGGTGCGGGTGTCCACCGCCAGCGGCTCGACGCTGACCCCGTCGATCGCCACCACCTCGGGGCGCACATTGTTCTGGAAGGCCATGGCCACCTGAAACAGCGGATGATGCGCCGTGGAGCGCACCGGGTTGAGCCGCTCGACCAGCAGCTCGAACGGCACATCCTGGTTGCTGTAGGCATCCAGCGCCTTCTGCCGCACCTGCTCAAGCACATCGCTGAACCGGTGCGCAGAACTGACACCCACCCGCAACACCCACGTGTTGACGAAGAACCCGACCAGATCATCGAGCGCCTCATCCAACCGCCCGGCGATCGGCGTGCCCATCGCCACGTCCTCACCGGCCCCGACCCGGTGCAACACCACCGCCATGACCGCCTGCAACACCATCGAGGCCGTCGCGTTATGCGCCGCCGCCAGCGCCTTGACCCCCGCCCACACCGGCGGGTCGATGCGCACCTCCACCCCATCACCGCGGTAACTGGGCACCGGCGGGCGGGCCCGATCCGTCGGCAGCGACACCACCTCGGGCAGATCGGCCAACTCCTGCCGCCAATAGGCCAACTGCCCAGCGATCACACTGTCGGGATCAGACTCCGCCCCCAACCACTCCTGTTGCCACAACGTGTAATCCACATACTGCACCGCCAACGGCGCCCACCGCGGGGCCCGGCCCTGCCGCCGCGCCCGATACGCCTCGGCCACATCGCGGACCATCGGAGCCAGTGACCAGCCGTCAAAAGCGATGTGGTGCACCACAATCCCCACCACATGCTGCTCGGGCCCCACCGAATAGATCTGCGCACGAATCGGGATCTCGGCCGACAAATCAAACCGATACCCCGCCAGCGCCACCAACTCGCCGGCCACATCCTGCTCCGGTGACGACACCACCGCCGCGCCCCCGCGCCGCCACATCCCCGCCTCCGCCGGCACCACCTGCTGGAACGCCACACCGTCAATGTCGGGAAATATGGTGCGCAGCGATTCGTGGCGGGCGATGACGTCATCGAGGGCCGCGCCCAGCGCCTCGACATCCAGCGCCCCGCTGATCCGAAAAGCGGTCGGCATGTTGTAGGTCGCCACCCCGCCCTCGAACCGGTTGAGGAACCACATCCGGCTCTGGGCAAACGACAACGGAACCGCCGCGGGCCGCTCACCGGCCACCAACGGCTTACGCCGACCCGCCATCCCCACCGATACGGGGCGCCAACCGGGCCACCGTGGGCGCGTCGAACAAGGCGCGCACCGCAAGGCCGGCATCCAGGCCGGTGTTGACCGCGGCGATCACCCGCATCGCCGACAATGCAGTCCCCACCCAGGTCGAAGAACGAGTCGTCGACCCCGACCCGCTCCAGCCCGAGCACCTGGGCGTAGATGCCGGCCAGGATCTCCTCGGTGGGGCCGGTCGGGGCGCGGTAACGATCGGTGTCCTGGTATTCGGGTGCCGGCAGGGCGCGGTTGTCGAGTTTGCCGTTGGGTGTCAGCGGCAGCGCGTCGAGCACCACCACCGCGGCCGGCACCATGTAGGCCGGCAGCCGCTCGGCCAGCGCGGCGCGCATCTCGGCCGGATCGACTGTCCCGGGTCGATTCGGTGATGTAGCCCACCAGGCGCTTGTCGCCGGGGCGGTCCTCGCGGGCGATCACCACCGCCTGCTCCACCCCGTCCAGCCCGGCCAGCGCCGCCTGGACCTCACCCAGCTCGATGCGATACCCGCGGATCTTGACCTGCTCATCGGCACGCCCCAGATACCGCAGCTGCCCATCAGCACCCCAACACACCAGATCCCCGGTGCGATACATCCGCGCCCCCGGCCCCCCGAACGGACACGCCACAAACCGCGACCCGGTCAACCCGGCCCGCCGCCAATACCCAACCCCCACCCCGGCACCGGCCACATACAACTCACCGACCACCCCGGCCGGCACCGGCCGCAACCACCCATCCAGCACAAACAACGCCGCCCCCGACACCGGCGAACCGATCGGCGCCGCACCCGACCCCGCCGTCAGCGGCGCGCTCATCGACGCATACACCGTCGTCTCGGTCGGGCCGTAGACGTTGATCATCACCCGCCCCGGCGCCCACCGATCCACCACCTCGGCCGGGCAGGCCTCACCGCCGATCACCAACGCCGCCGACTCCAAACCCTCCGGCGAGAGCACCCCCACCGCAGACGGGGTCTGGGTCAGCACGCTGACCTGTTCGGTGACCAGCACGGCGTGGAAGTCCTCCGGTGAGCCCGCCACCGACTCGGGCACCACCACCAGCCGCCCACCATGCAGCAGCGCAGCCCCAGATCTCCCACACCGAGAAGTCGAAGGCATAGGAGTGACACTGCGTCCACACCTGCCCCGGCGCCAGCTCCACGCCGGCGTCCAGCGCGTCGAACAACTGGGTCACGTTGTGGTGGGTGACCGCCACCCCCTTGGGCACCCCGGTGGTGCCCGAGGTGTAGATGATGTAGGCGATGTCATCGGCCGCCGGTGCCGGCAACGCGGTGCACGGGTAGCTGTCAATGCGGGGGTCGTCGACATCGATGACCGGCAGATCACACCCGTCCAGCCGCTCGGCCAACCCCGCGGTGGTGACCGCGGCGATCGGCGCGGCATCGGCCACCATGAACCCGATCCGCGCCGCCGGCAGCACCGGGTCGATCGGCAGATACGCCGCCCCGGTCTTGAGCACCGCCAAAATCGCCACGATCGCCTCAGCGCGACCGGGAAAACAGCAGCGCCACACACTGCCCCGGGCCCGCACCCTGGCCGGCCAACAGGTGCGCCAACCGGTTAGCCGCCTCATCGAGCTCGCGGTAGGTCCACGAGCGCTCCCCGCACACCAGCGCCACCGCCTCCGGGGCGCGGGCCACCTGCGCGGCGAACAACACCGGAACCGACACCGCGCGGGCTCGCCGGCTGCGGTCAACACCGCCCGGTTACCCCACCCATCCAGCCGGGCGTGCTCACCGGCATCCAGCACATCCACCGACGACAACGACCGTGTCGGGTCAGCAGTCATCGCCACCAACACCCGCCGCAACCGTCCCGCTAAATCGGAGACGTCGAAATTCGAAAACGGCCCCCCAGCGCCCATCGTGCTGAGAAAGAGCTGGTCACCGGCGCCAGAGAAGATCAACCCAAAGGCGCCCACGAGGCCAAGATCGGTATATGACGCCGATGCCGCGACACCACCGAAGGCCAGAGAAAATGCAGACGGGAAGAAATCAACGATCACCCTATCGGCTGGCTGCCCTGCGCCGCGGAGGTGGGCTTTCCGCTCAAGGGCTTGCACCGGAAACCTCTGATGCTGCAGCGCTTCCCGTATTCGGGTGTCAACATACTCACAAAAACCGGCAACCGTAGACCCCGGCGAAACCCTCAACACCAGCGGCACAAACCCGGCAACCATCCCGGGAAGCGTCTTTGACTCCGGTCGCACACGCCTGCTGACCGGGAAATCGAGCACCACCTCCGAACCCTCAGCGCACCACCCACGCACCAAAAGTGCGCACGCCGCGGTAATCACCGATGATCGAGGCACGTCCCACACGTGGGATAACTCTTGAACCCGGCGAAGGACCAAAGGGTCCAATCGAACCGGCGCAGAAGGCTCATCCGGATCACGCTCACCCGCGGCTTGGGGCAACCGATAATGCGGTCCGCTTTCCGCTGGAAGATTCCTGCTCCAGTAGGCCTGATCTTCCAGATAATCGGTCGACGCTTCGTATTCCAACTCGCAGTCAACCAAGTCCTGCAACGAGCCGAAGAAGGCAGGAGGGATGGGTGCGCCAGAAACAATCGCAGAGTAGACAGTTGCAATCCGATGGCCAACCAGCGCAATGCCGGCTCCGTCGATGACTATGTGGTGGCCGCACGTGAACAAGTAGAATTCATCGGGCCGCGTCCGAAATAACGCAAATTTGAACAGCGGGCCGGTGAACGGCATCGGCGTGTGTTGGATCGATGACGCTATCCCATAGGCTTCCTGCACGGGATGGTGCGAGCCGCTCAGGTCATAGAAGGCCAGCTCGACATCCGGGTCATCGATCGCCCTTTGGCAAACCTGGCCATCCACCTCAAAGAGAGCGGCCCTGACTGGTTCGGCCTCTTGCACCACTCGGCGGATCGCCCACTCAAGGGCATCACGTTCTACCGTGCCCTCGATTCTCACGAAGAGGCCAAGCTGCCACTCCGAACCGGAGTGACCCGTTTCCTGCGCAAGCCATATGTCTAGCTGTCCGCGCGTCAGCGGAAGTGCCCGGTCATCAAGCTCCATCCGACTCCCCCAATCCAGCCGGTTTACTTGTCAAACCCCCCTCCAGCCTCTCGCGCAGACTCCTCGGCCGTATATCGGTCCAGTTCTGTTCGATGTAGTCCAGACACGCAGCGCGGTCCGCTTCGCCGTAGACCACCCGCCAACCGGCTGGAACATCGGCGAAGGTCGGCCACAGGCTGTGTTGCTCCTCGTCGTTGACCAAGACAAGAAAGCTGCCATCGTCGTCGTCGAACGGATTGATGCTCACCGGTTCTCCAGTCATCTAGTCGACATGAGTGGAAACGTTCCAAACCCTACTGGCGTTCGAACAGGTCGGTCCGGGGTTTCGGCAAAGTTTCTGATGTGACTTGACACAGCTCAGTAACCGGTGCGCGGCGCAGGGTTCTGGCGATGGTGACTTCCCGCTGTGACCAGCAGTGATGGATTTGGCGTTGCGGCGTTTCGCTACCGGGCAGGCACGGGGCTCTCGAGGACGATGAAGTTCGGTGCTCGGGTGTGCCTGCGAGCGAACACCGCCTCGCTGTCGGGACATGGATCAGCAAAGCTGGGCGAGCAGGAATTGTACATGCAGATAGCCCATCGCCGCACCGAAACAACGGTGCGGTCCGGCGCCGAATGGCATGAAGGCCAAGTTCGGCCGTGCCGCCACGATGTCCTTGTCGTAGAACCGCATCGGGTTGTCAGTTGTGGTTTCGCTGAGCGGATTCGGAGAGGAGACCGACGCAGGTAGCATTGCGATCCCATATCACGTTGGGAACGAGCCGATACGGAGGCCACCGGCATGGTTTACTCGTCAAGATCGGGTTGCGCTCCCCGAGGCTGCCCCAAGTTTGCGGTGATCGCCGCACGGCCAGCCGGGCGAAACCCACCGCATTCGAGGGCCGCCGTCTGGCGTGTCGCGGCCGACGTGTAGTTGCATGGTCGAGCGGCTGACATGGCGCCGGGTGTGGATAGATGGAGAGGATTTACGATTTTCGGGGTTCTGAGGCGGCTGTGGATTCCGCTACTCGTACTGGTGGTGATCGGTGCTGGAGGATTCACTGTGTCGCGGCTGCACGGCATCTTCGGCTCTGAGAAACGCCCCGCGTATGCCGACACCAAAATCAACGACACCCAATCTTTCAACCCCAAGCACCTGACGTACGAGGTCTTCGGACCACCAGGGACCGTGGCCAACATCAGCTATTTCGACGTCAATGCTGAACCGCAGCATATTCAGGGAGCAAGCCTGCCATGGTCGTTGCAGTTCCCGATCACCGAGACGTCGGCAATGGGAAGTCTCGTGGCGCAGGGCGATAGCGACGGCATTGGCTGCCGCATCATCGTGGACGATGAGGTCAAAGCCGAGAGGATTTCTAACCAGGTGAACGCCTTTACTTCCTGCCTGCTGAAGTCCGCATGAGCAACAAACACGTAGGCAAAGAGCACACCGCGCGACCATTGGTAGCGCGGACGATCCATCGATTTTCGGCGCTCATCATCTTGGCGTGGTTGGCGATCGCCGTCATTGTGACTATCGGTGTCCCCCCGCTCGAGCAGGTGGAGAGAGAGCATGCACTTTCGCTGAGTCCGCAAGATGCGCCATCGTTCCAGGCGATGAAGCGGATGGGTGACGATTTCAAGGAATCCAATTCCGAGAATGTGGCGGTGTTCGTCTTAGAGGGTGAGCAACCCCTGGGCGACGATGCTCACAAATACTACGATGGTGTGATTCGTCAGCTGAAAGACGATCCGGAGCATGTGCAGCACGTCCAGGATTTTTGGGGGGATCCACTCACGGCGGGCGCCGCGCAAAGCGCCGATGGCAAGGCCGCGTATGTTCTATTGAACCTCGTCGGTCAGTTCGGCCAGGCTTTGGGGAACGAATCGGTTAAAGCCGTCCAGGACGTCGTGGAGCGTACGCCGCCGCCACCGGGGGTCAAGGCGTATGTCACCGGCCCGGCGGCAATCGTCGCGGATATGGGCGAGAGCGGCAACAGAACGGTCATCCTAATCACGGCGGTAAGCCTGACCGTGATCTTCGTCATGTTGCTCCTCGTCTTCCGATCGGTTATCAGCGCAATCGTTTTGTTGCTGATGGTCGGCATGCAATTGCAGGTGGCCCGAGGAATCGTCGCGTTCCTCGGCGATCACGAGATTGTTGGCCTTACTACCTACGTCGTTAATCTATTGGTATCCGTCGGGATCGCGGCTGGAACGGACTACGGGATATTCTTCTTCGGTCGGTATCAAGAGGCACGTCAAGCCGGCGAGGATCGGGAAACGGCATTCTTCACGACCTACCGCGGTGTCGCTAAGGTTGTCTTGGCGTCCGGTCTGACGATCGCCGGGGCAATCTTCTGCCTCAGCTTTACCCGGCTGCCCTATTTCCAGCCGCTGGGCCTCCCTGGCGCGGTGGGCATATTGGTCGCGGTCGCAGTGGCCCTCACGCTAATTCCGGCAGTTATCGCCGCCGGCAGCCGTTTCGGTTTGTTCGAGTCCAAGCGGCCGATCAAAACTCGTAGGTGGCGGCGGATAGGCACGGCGATCGTTCGGTGGCCCGCGCCCATTCTTGCCGCGACATTAGCAATCGCGCTTATCGGCCTATTGACGCTGCCGGGATACCAACCCAGCTACAACGACCAGAAGTTTATCCCCAAAGACATCCCCGCCAGTGTGGGAATGACAGCCGCTGGACGACATTTTCCCCAGTCGCGACTGACATCGCCCGATATCCTCTTAATCGAGGCAGATCATGATATGCGCAATCCGGCAGATTTTCTCGTCTTGAACAAACTAGCAAAGGCCGTCTTCGCTGTTCCAGGTATTTCCGATGTACAGGCCATAACTCGGCCCGAGGGAACGCCGATCGCACACACTTCAATACCGTTTATGCTGAGTATGCAAAACGCCTCGCAAAAACTATATCTGCCGTTTCAGAGAGACCGCATGGACGACATGCTCAAGCAGGCTGACGAGATGACGACAACGATCAATCTAATGCAGCGTATGTACGACACGATGCAACAGATGGTCGACACGACTCATCGAATGGTCAGCCAAACGCATGACCTGCAGGAGATCACGGGAGAGTTGAGGGATCACATTGCCGATTTCGACGATTTCTGGCGGCCGCTGCGCAATTACCTCTACTGGGAGCCGCACTGCTTCAATATTCCCATCTGCTGGTCGCTCAGATCCATATTTGACACGCTGGACGGTGTCGACCGGATCAACGATAGTATGCAGGAACTCGTCAAAAACCTCGATCAATTAGATGCGCTCATGCCGCAGCTGCTCACCCAGTTCCCGCAGATGATCGCGACCATGCAGAGCACGCGGACCATGATGCTAACCATGCACAGCACCATGTCCGGCATCTTCGCCCAGATGGACGACGGAAACCAGGACCCCACCGCCATGGGGAAGGATTTCGACGCCGCCAAAAACGACGATTCCTTCTACCTGCCGCCGGAGGTGTTCAAGAACCAGGACTTTCAGCGCATCATGAAAATTTTCCTGTCACCGGACGGGAAGGCCGCGCGTATGCTGATTTCGCAAAGGGGCGATCCCGCGACGCCCGAGGGCATCGCGCGGGTCGACCCGATAAGAACCGCGGCCGAGGAGGGGCTCAAGGGAACTCCTCTGGAAAGCGCCAAGATCTACGTCGCCGGCACCGCAGCGATGGTGAAAGACTTGGTGGACGGATCCAAATACGATCTCTTGATCGCGGGAGTCGCTGCGCTCTGCCTTATTTTCATCATCATGCTCATCATGACGCGAAGCTTTGTCGCCGCCCTGGTTATCGTAGGTACGGTGGCGCTTTCGCTGGGCGCGTCCTTCGGGCTGTCCGTGCTCGTCTGGCAGTATATTCTCGGCATACAAATACACTGGATGGTGTTGGCGATGTCCGTGATCCTCCTTTTGGCGGTCGGGTCTGACTACAATTTGCTGCTGGTATCACGGATGAAAGAGGAAATAGGCGCCGGGATAAACACGGGCATCATCCGGGCAATGGCCGGTACCGGGAGAGTCGTGACGGCCGCGGGTCTGGTGTTCGCGTTCACCATGGGATCCATGGTGGTCAGCGACCTGCTCAGTATCAGTCAAATCGGTACCACCATCGGCATGGGTCTGTTGTTCGACACGTTGGTCGTGCGTGCGTTCATGACGCCTTCGATCGCCGCGCTGCTGGGGCGCTGGTTCTGGTGGCCGCAACGAGTGCGCCCCCGCCCCGCCAGTGCATTACTTCGGCCGGTAGGACCCCGTCCGCTGGTACGGTCCTTGTTGCTGAGGGACTAGCGATGGCTGCATGAGCACCGAGCGCCCCCGGCCGCCCTTCATTCCGCGGACAATACGCAGGTTTTCGCTACTCATCATCCTGGCTTGGCTGGGGTTGATCGTGATTGCCAACCTGGCATCCGTCGGCTGGAACTGGGCAGCGGCAATTCCATCGCTGGAGCGGGTCGGGCAACAGCATTCCGTATCGCTGATGCCCAAGGATGCGCCGTCGGTACAAGCCCTGACGCACATGGGCAAGGTCTTCAAAGAATCCGATTCGGATAGCTCCGCGATGATCGTCCTGGAAGGGCAGCAGCCGCTCGGGGACGATGCTCACCAGTACTATGCCGGACTGGTTCGTGAGTTAAGAAACGATCCGAAGCATGTGGAGCACGTGCAGGACTTGTGGGGTGATCGACTCACGGCGTCGAGCGTACAAAGCCCCGACGGCAAGGCTGCATATGTCCAACTGAATCTGGCCGGCAACCAAGGCACGGCCTTGGGGGACGAATCAGTGGCCGCGGTCCGGAATATCGTGGACCGGATGCCGCCGCCCCCCGGGGTCAAAGCCTATGTCACCGGCCAGGCGCCGCTCGCTTCGGATATGCAACACAGTGGCAACAATTCCATTCTGAAGATCACCGTGGTAACCGTTGTGATCATCTTCACGATGTTGCTCCTCGTGTACCGTTCGATCGCCACAGTAATCCTGCTGTTGGTCATGGTTGGCATCGAATTGGCGGCGGCCCGGGGAATCGTCGCGTTTCTGGGCCACAACGATCTTCTCGTACTCTCGACGTTCGGCATCAACATGCTGGTTTTCCTCAGCATCGCGGCCGGAACCGATTACGGGATATTCTTCTTCGGTCGATATCAAGAGGCTCGTCGGGCCGGCGAGGATCCGGAAACGGCCTATTTCACCACGTATCGCGGGGTCGCTCGCGTTGTGTTGGCGTCCGGTCTGACGATCGCCGGGGCAATCTTCTGCCTGAGTTTTACCCGGATGCCCTACTTCCAGACCATGGGCATCTCGTGCGCAGTCGGCATGCTCGTTGCAGTCGCAGTCGCGGTGACGTTGGTTCCTGCAGGGATTGTCGTGGCCAGCCGATTTGGGCTATTGGAACCCAAGCGCCAGTTGCGGGTTCACAGATGGCGCGGGATCGGCACGGCGATCGTCCGCTGGCCCGCGCCCATTCTGGCTGCCGCTTGCGCGATCGCGCTGGTCGGTCTACTGACACTGCCGGGCTATAAAACGAGCTACAACGACCGGCTCTATATACCCAAAGACATTCCAGCCAATTTGGGGTATGCGGCCGCTGAACGTCATTTCTCCCAGGCGCGAATGATGCCGGACATTCTGATGATCGAGGCCGATCACGATATGCGCAATGGGGCAGATTTTCTGGTACTGAACAAAGTAGCCAAGGGAGTTTTCCGGGTTCGAGGAATTTCTCGGGTGCAGGGAATAACTCGGCCCGAGGGAACACCGATTGAACGCACTTCGATACCGTTTCTGCTCAGCTTGCAAAGCGCTAGCCAGATACAAACTATGCAGTTTCAGGAAGACCGCACGAACGACATGCTCAAGATGGCCGACGATTTGGCAACAATGATCAACGTAATGCAGCACATGTACGAAGTGCTGCAACAGATGGTCGACACGACTCATAGAATGGTCAGCCAAACGCATGATCTGCAGGCGAGCACCGAAGAAATGAGGGATCACATTGCCGATTTCGATGATTTCTGGCGGCCGCTCCGCAATTACCTCTACTGGGAGCCGCACTGCTTCGATATTCCCATCTGCTGGTCGCTCAGAGCCGTATTTGAGGCATACGACGGTGTCGACCAGATTAGCGACAAATTGCAGGGTCTCGTCAAAGACCTGGATCAATTGGATGTGATCATGCCGCAGCTGGTCGCCCAGTTCCCGCAGATGATCGCCTTCATGCAGAGCATGCGAACCATGATCGCTAACCATGCATAGCACCATGTCCGGCATGTTCGCCCAGATGGACGAGACGAGCCAGGACGCGACCGCCATGGGGCAGGCTTTCGACGCCGCCAAGAACGACGACTCCTTCTACCTGCCGCCGGAGGTGTTCAAGAACCCGGACTTCCAGCGCGCGATGAATTCCTTCCTGTCCCCGGATGGGAAAGCGGCTCGATTCATTATTTCGCATAACGGCGATCCCGCGACGCCCGAGGGCATAGCGCGTATCGACCAGATAAAGACGGCGGCCGAGGAGGCGCTCAAGGGGACACCTCTGGTGAACGCCAAGATCTATGTCGCTGGCACCGCGTCGACCGCGAAGGACTGGCAAGACGGATCCAAATACGATCTCTTGATCGCGGGAGTTGCTGCGCTCTGCCTTATTTTCATCATCATGCTCATCATGACGCGAGGTTTTATTGCTGCCCTGGTTATCGTGGGTACGGTGGCACTTTCGTTGGGCGCATCGTTTGGGCTGTCGGTGCTGGTCTGGCAATATATCCTGGGTATCAATTTGCATTGGATGGTACTTGCGTTCTCTGTGATCGTCCTTTTGGCGGTCGGGTCTGACTACAATTTGCTGCTGGTATCACGGATGAAAGAGGAAATAGGCGCCGGCATAAACACGGGCATCATCCGCGCGATGGGTGGTACCGGCAAGGTCGTCACGACGGCAGGGTTGGTGTTCGCGTTCACGATGGCCTCGATGGTGGTCAGCGATTTGCGCATCATCGGTCAGATCGGTACCACCATCGCCCTGGGCCTGTTGTTCGACACCTTGATCGTGCGCTCGTTCATGACACCGTCCATCGCCGCGCTGCTCGGACGTTGGTTCTGGTGGCCGCAACGAGTGCGCCAACGCCCCGCCAGTGCCCTACTTCAGCCGTTAGGGCCCCGTCCGCTGGTACGGGCCTTGCTGCTAAGGGAGGAGCAGCGCGACGACGACGCAGACACAACCGAGCTCCCGAGGCCGTCCGTGTAGGTTGGCCCTCGCCGTTTACCCTGACTTGGCTCAGGTTTCGGGTTCTGGCGTGGATGTGAACGGTCTACCTGCTGTTTTGTGTGTGTATTCGTCGGAATTTGAACACTAAAGTGGGGGTGGCCGTAGGCTGCGCTGGTGGCCTTCGTACGCACCGTGAAGACCCCTCCGGAGCGACGGCAGTGCACGTCGCGTGGACCTGCGGCGTCGGTCGCGTTCGATCGAACCCATCGGTTCGGCTCATGACAAGCTCTGTGTGTTGCCAACCCGGTGCTGGGTTTCGAGTCGGTAACTAAGGGCGACAACGTGTTTCGCGATCTGGCGCCGACGGTGCGCACCAATTTCGTCAGGTCGGGCCACCCGCCTGGACGATGACCCACGCCATTGCGGGAAAGAACCTGGTAGCGAACAACATTCGCGATCAGCAACGGTAACACCACCAGCGGCACCGCGGGTGGTAAGCCGAGATCGAGCACGCCCTGCTTGCGGAGGAAATACCGCAGCGCGCTAAGCAGCCGGACGCGGCGCAGGCGCATCCGCGGCACCGACCGTGCTCCCGCTGGTCAGACGGTGATGGTTCAGCCAGTATTGGGCCATCTCGGCACACGGTTCGAGTTGGGCGGTTAAAGTCGGTGTAATGAGGGGCAGGAGTCCAAACATGATCAAACTGCCGTTGAGCAGACTGGCGGTCGCGGTTGGCGGTCTGGCATTGTCGTTGACCGCTGGGGCCGGGGTCGCGTCCGCCGATCCCGATCTGGATCCGATCGTCAACACAACTTGCAGCTACCCGCAGGTGATGTCGGCGCTGAACGCGCAAGATCCGGCAGTTGCAGCGCAATTCAACGCATTTCCGACGAATGAGTCCTTTTTGCGTCAGTTCCTCGCCTCGCCGCCGGATCAACGCCTGCAGTCGGCCCAAATGATGCAGAGCATGCCGGCAGCTCAGCAGAACTTTGGACTTATCCAACAGATCTTCAACACCTGCAACAACTACTGAGCGGATTGGGCACGAGCTTCTTGCTTTCGCCCATCCCACGTCAGGCTCCAGTACTCGGTATTCCTGTGGAAGTCGTTTGTCCGGCTTGCGGCGGTCGCTTGTGGGCTGGATACGCCAGCACCGCTGGATGCGCAGCGCGACTTCTTTACGTGTTTATTCCATGGCTTCTAGACGATCCAGGATTTGATCGGTGGCGCGAATCGGAGCTCGTTACCCCAGCCGCCGACGATTAATGTGTGCGTGCCCAGGCCAGCAAATGCCAAATATATTGCCACTCGGGTATTTTCGATCCGACCTGCGTGGCCGTTGTATTGGCGTTGCAGCCTGACGGTACTGCGGCCCTTCGACAGGCGCGCATCGGCCAGCGTCCAATAGTTCTTGCGCCCCAGATCCGCTAGGGGGCGTGGGCGAAGAAACCAAGGATCGCCGAGTTCACCGCATGCGGCCGTTCGAGAAATCCCAGATGGCCGGTGTCAGCAATCTCCAGATACCGCCCATTCGGAAGGGCGTCTGCCACCTCGGCGCCGAGGTGCGGGGGCATCACGACGTCATCGGCGAATCCGATCACCAACACGGGTGTGGTGATCGCCCTGTAGGCGGGCAGCCGGTCGTTCTCCGGCGCGATGCCATGCTGGGCGCGGATTCCGGAAGTCGACTTCGTGGGCCACATCGTGAATGTGTCGAACCAGTCCTGAACGGCTCCGTCATCGTTCAAGGTCTTTGGTGAAAACCCCTCAAGCAAGCGTAGTTTCGCTTCGTAACGGGGTGGTAGTTGGATGCCGGCATTGGCGAAATCTCGTTCGGCCGTGTGAAAGAACTCGCGCGCGCGGTCGTGGCGTCCACGTGTGGCCATCAACGCTGCCTGTCTTACCAACTCAGGACGAGCCAGCATCAATTCCTGGGCGATGTATGAGCCCATTGAGGCGGCCACGAGTCGGACGGGAGCGGCGTCGAGCCTCTCGATCAACTCCGCGGTGTCAGCCACCATCGTTGCCGTCGTGAAACCGTCGGCATTCGCCGTTGCGCCCACTCCCCTGTTGTCAAACGTGATGACGCGGTAACCAGCGGCACGGAATGCGGGCACCTGATGGATCTGCCACGTCTGTCCAACACCGCCTTGGCCGGCAATGAACAGCACTGGCTCCCCGTGGCCGCGGTCGTCGTAGGCCAAGTTCACCACGTGGGGACGGTACTACGGAAGTCGACAACTTCGCGAGTCATGGCTGCCGATGCGTGCTCACGCTGCTCCATAGCTGGACTTCGCGAGCTGGTGATCACCGTGAGGGTTTGTTCAAACAGCGTGGTTGGAAGTGGTATTACAAGTTCCGTGGTCTCGAACGGAATCCGTCGACCGGCGACTACCCATGGATCACCAAGGGCGGCTTCGACACCCGAAAAGAGGCCTGGACAGCCTGCCGCGACGCGATGCGGGAGGCCGACCTACGCGCACGTTCTCGCTACCGATGACCGAGACGCCTCCGGGCAGGCGGCCGCCTCCTTGATCGCGACCCCTGGGATCCCAGCGGACAAAGCGGATGATTAGCATCACTAAATATTTTCAAATCCGTTCCGAAACGGCATGAAAACAGCCCCGGAAAAGTCTCCCGGGGCTGTTTCATTTTGTAGCCCTGGGACGGTTCAGTCCGAACATAATGTTGACGGATGTGCAAGATGATCCGCATGTGACAGACGGATCGTGACGTTTCGTCTCCCCGTCCCGTCAGCGACGACGGATCACTGTCCAACTACGTGCAGATGTTGTAGCAGCGTATGAGTCCGGGAAGACCAGCCGGCAAGTCGCCGAGGAGTTGGCGCTCAGCCGCACAACAGTATTGAAGATCTTGAACTGCCGGGGTGACGGTGCGTTCGCAGGGCCGCAGACGACGGCTCACTCACCGAACGGCCTGGCTTTGAGGAAGTCTGCGAGATCCGTGATGTCCCGATTGGTGTCATACCGACGAAGGAGGTTGATGTACGTGGCCTTGTCGACACTCCAGTCGTATTGCATCACCGAGTGGGAATCCTGTGCCGCAGCGAACACCAAATCCGCGAGAAACCTTGTGGTACGTCCGTTTCCGTCAACGAATGGGTGAATCCGGACTGTCTCGGCATGGGCGACAACACCCAGCTCATGCGGCGTCCAGTCGTCGGTGTTCTCCCATCGATAGAGGATCGTGTCCAAAGAACTGCGGAGGTCGACAGCGATCTGCTCGTATGGAACGCCGATGTTCACGTCATACGTCCGCCATTTGCCCGCCCAGGTCCAAACATCGCCGTATAGGCGACCGTGCAAGTCTTTGAGGAAGTAGTCTGTCAGCAGTTCACTGGGCTGTAGCTCTCCGCCGAGCGCCGCAATCAGGAACTCCTCGGCCACCTGCTGCTGGATGCCTTGCTCCAAGTCGTAGACCGCTGCTCTGGTCACGGGTTCACCCAACATGAGTACGATATCGGGCAGCAGGGCTGCCAATTCGTCGTCAGGAAGCGGCGTTTCGCCATACCCCGGCGTCAGCGGCATCAGGAACGCGATTGACGCGCGGCGAGGAACCGTTTCACAGAGGATGATCGAACGAAGCTGGCTGGAACTTCGCGATTCTCGAGTTTTGCAGACGCCTTTGTGGATCGGGCGGCGGCCCGCTTTACCGTGTCTTTCTTCACTACGCGACGACGCTCCACGGCCAGCACCTCCTTAACAGATCCACGAAGACCACAGATTCTACCGCCGTCCACGCAGATCGCGGCCCTCTACGAGGTTGACTGCTGACAGCCGTTGCTCGACCCAATGCCAGTCGATTCGCTCCTGCTCGAGACGGACTCCTTCACCCAACGCGTCCTCGACGAGCTCGACGTAGAGGTCGCGCTCAGCGGGTGTCAAGCGAGTGAGGGTCGATGTGGCCGGACGGTCCTCGCTCACCCAGCGGTCGCGATGGGCGAGCAGCGTCTCACGGTCCATCAACACCGACCGTGTTCGGGGCAGCCACGCCCGAAGACGGTCCAGGATGGCGAATCCGTGGGTGTCGATATCTCCCCAGTACTGGACGTCGGCGCCGCCCAGCCATCGCAACCTGCCGACATTGTCGACTTCGAAGCCCTTCCCCCAGATCACGACGCCATCTTCGGGGATGTCGATGCTCAGGTAGCTGATCTCATTTTCGACAATCACCGCCGTCCGCGGTTCGACCCTGAGCTGCGCCAGCTCATCCGAGCGGGCGGCGAACTCGGTGAGCGGATCCGGTAGGCCCAGCGACGGCGCTGGCCGCAACCGGACCAATCCGGGCTTCGACCTAAGCCCAAGGCCCGCAAGGAATCCCGCAGCTGTCGCCGGGACCCCGAGCATCGCAGCCAACACCGGTCGGTACCTCTCGGCAAACTTGGTATCGACGCCTGGCGCGCTGATCTCGCGAAGGTATCGCTGCGTCTGGCGGTGGCTGTCGAGCCACACGTAGGCAGCGATCAGCCGTGGCATCTCGGCGGCCAGCTCAAGCGCGCGAAGCGGTTGCCCGACGATCCACTGCCGAACCTGTGGATGCTCATGCGCCAGAGCCAGTAGCTCATCGAAACGCCGCACCGCGTCCGTCATCCCCAGCAGCGCCCAGGCTTGATCGATCGTCGACACCACCGCCCGCACGGGCAACTGATTGCGGCCGATCTGCCTGCCCCCGATCGATTGCCACTGCAAGGTGTATCGGCTGTCGTCGCGACGGCCAGCGTCGAGGGCGGCCACCCACTTGCGGGCGGCGGCAATGTCGTCACCGACCTGCGACGGTGTGGGGCCACGAAGGGAAACTTCGATGGGATCGAAGGGATCGCCGTTGGCGTAGGCACGCAACAGCGACCCGTCGTCCCACCGGCGCCTGACCCTGGCGGCAATGTCCTCTGCGGTGGTCCACCTGGCATTCATGGCCGCTGTCCGTCACGTCGTGTCCGGTACTCCTCGATCGTCATCGTCTGGAGGCGCGAGAACGTTCCGGTCGGATTGTCGACGAATCCAATCGCCTTCACGTACGGCTCGATGACGTGAACCTTCTGCAAGGGCGTCACGATGAGAAGTTGCAGCCCGAGCGTCGCGAAGAGCTCCAGTGCATAGCGCGTAGAGACATCCGAGCCGCGTCCAAATGCCTCGTCGATGACCGCGAACCGGAAATCCCGTGACTGCTCGGCACCCCACTCGAGCCCGAACTGGTAGGCAAGCGACGCCGCGAGGATCGTGTAGGCGAGCTTCTCCTTCTGACCGCCGGACTTGCCGTCGGAGTCGCTGTAGTGCTCCCATTCATCACCGGTTTCGACGTCGCGCTCGGAGGCGGAGAAGACGAACCAGTTGCGCACATCGGTGACCCGTCGAGTCCAGGCCTTGTCGGATTCGGCGTAACCGTCGCGACCGCGGAAGCGCTCGATGATCCGCTTGACATCGAGGAAGCGCTGCTCGGAGTACTGGTCGCCGCCGAGCGCAAGGCTGTCGTTGGTCAGGTTGCGCAGGTCCGAACGGAACTGCGCGACGTCCTGGTTGGTGGTGGACTCCTTCTCCAGCCGGATGTAGCGACCCGGGTTGTAGGGCACCGCACCGAGCGCTTCGTTGATGCGATCGACGCGCTCGTCGATGGCGGACGCCTGCCGGTTGAGCCAGTTGTTGAACCCTGCCAGCTCCTGGATGGCGTTCTTGTTGAGCTGTTCCTTGAACTCACTCTCGAAACGCGGGAGGTCGTCGGTCGCGACGCGGTCACGGAAGGCCAGGAAGTCTCGGCGCGCCTCGACGTTGGCGTCCATGTCCGCGCGCAGCTCGGGCCACCGGCGCAAGACCTCGAGCATGTACTGGCCCAGGCTTGTCCGTAGCCGCCGAGTTCCTGGTGAGTCGCTCGATGCGGGAATGGAGTTCGGCAGATAGGGTCCTCTCGGTCTCGGCGCAGTCCGCTGCCCGCCCTGGACGGTTCGTCCCAAGGCGTTCGTCGAGGGCAGCGTAGGACGCGGGCGGCCGTCAACTCTTGCTCCGGCTGTGCTGCGACGAACTCATCGTCT
>CAWBAL010000038.1:0-88795 GCA_963786695.1 uncultured Actinomycetota bacterium | reverse complement strand
GGTCAGAACGCGGTGCCGTCGGCACCCGGCGCGCCCGGCTGTCGCGACGCCGGACCTGCGAGCGTTCAACGGCGACTACCTGCTGCCGCAGAACGTCGCCCCGGCCGCACCCGGTCAGGGTGTCCCCGCCGACGGCCTCGGCCCGACGCCGCAGGACTCCGGCACCGGGCGACTCGCCTTCCTGCGACGGCTGCACGGGATGTACCAGGACGGCGGATTGACGGGGGCGTTTCTCGGTCAGGTCCCCGACGAACAACTCGGCGAACCGCTTCCGGGCACCGCGCCCGCACCCGGGATCTACCTGCCGCCCGGCCTCGGCCAGAACCTGCCCGACCCCGCGGCATCGCAGCACCCGCCGGGCTGACAAGTCCCCTCGGCCACGCCGCCAACATTCACTCACCAGCAAAGTCCTGGTGCTAGCATCCGAAGCCTATGTCTGCCACTGCGCCCCGACTGATCGTCGAGCCCGACGACGGTATCGAGCCGGTCCGCGAGTTCATCATGACCGCGCAAAGCTCCTTGCTGATAAAGCAATTCACGTTCACCGAGCCCAGCCTGATCGAGGCGACCATCGACCGGAAGAAGGCGGGCGTGGACGTGCGGGTCATGCTCAACCCGCAACGGTCCGGCGGCGACCGCGCCAACGACGAAAGCTACGAGCGGCTCAAGGACGCCGGCATCGACGTCCAGTGGTCCAACCCGAAATTCTATGTGACACACGAGAAGTCGATCGTGGTCGACGGGACCGCCGCGATGGTCGCCACCTACAACCTGATGATCAAGTACTTCACTTTGACCCGCGACTACGGGATCATCACCCACGACCCCCAACACGTTCAGCAGATCGTCGACGTCTTCGACGCCGACTGGGAACACCGCGATTTCACCCCGGCCACGTACGAGGGCCTGCTGTGGAGCAACTCGAATTCGCGCTACCACATGGCACGTTTCATCGACACCGCGCAGCGCCACCTCTACATCCAGCACCCGAAATATGTGGACGCCGTGATCCTCGACCACATCGCCGCGGCGGCCGAACGCGGCGTCAAGGTGAAGGTCCTTTGCGGCGGCAAACACGGCATCAGCGAGTGGGACATCCTCGACACGTTCGCCTCACTGCGCACACTGCGCAGATTCGGTGTCAAGGTGCGCAAACAGAAGAACCTGCGGGTGCACGCCAAGCTGCTCGTCGTGGACGACGAACGCGCGCTGGTGGGCTCGATGAACATCGACCGCAGCGCCTTCGATCTGCGCCGCGAACTCGGGATCACCATCGACGACCCGGCCGTCGTCGACCGCCTCATCGAGGTCTTCAAGACCGACTGGGACAGCTCGCACGAGTACGAGCCACCGGATCCGCTGGATCACGCCGCACCCGCCGAGACCGACTTCCCGCACGATGCGGACCTCGTCCATGAGTGAGCCGGGCGCGACCCGGCAGAAGGTGTCGTTGCCGGAGATCGCGCTGTCCTTCAACCACATTGCGCTTGGCGTCGTTCGGCGGCGGGCTCTCGGCGTGGTCGCGTGAGGTCGTCGTCGTCCAGAAGCAGTGGATGACCGAGGAGGAGTTCCTCAGCGCGATGACCATGTGCCGGATCGTGCCCGGCGCCAACCAGGTCAACCTCGCGGTGTTCGTCGGCACCAAGCTGAAGGGCATGGCCGGCGCCATCGCCGCATTGATCGGTCTGTGCCTGGTGCCGGTGGCGATCATCCTCACGCTGGGCTTCGTGTACTTCACCTTCAAGGAAGTGCCCGCGGTCAAAGGCGCGCTGCACGGCGCGTCGGCCGCCGCCGTCGCGCTGACGTTGACGATGGTGATCAAGACCGGCAAGAAGTGCCTGACCGGGGTGATGCCGATCGCGCTGTTCCTGGCCGCCTTCATCCTCAACGGGATCCTGCGCTGGCCGCTGCTGGAAGTCCTGGGCATCCTGGCCCCGCTCAGCCTGATCTGGGCGTGGCCCAGGAAGCGCGCCGAGGCAGCCGAGGCATGAAGACCTATCTGGCCCTGATGGGGATGTTCGGGTCGCTGTCGCTGTTGTCCATCGGCGGCGGGAACACCGTGCTGCCCGAGATGCACCTGCGCGCGGTCAGCGGCCATCACTGGATGACCAACTCCCAGTTCGCCGACATCTTCTCGATCTCGCAGGCCGCGCCGGGGCCCAGCATCCTGATCGTCGCCCTCGTCGGCTACGCCGCCGGCCTCGGTGTCGCCGGCGTGGCGGGCGGGATCGCCGGTGGCCTGCTCGCGACGGTGGCGATGGTCATCCCGGCGGCGACGCTGATGTACCTGATCACGCTGTCCTGGCAGAAGGCCCAGAAGTCCAAGCTGCGCTACGCGGTGGAGAAGGGCTTCGCCCCGCTCACCGTCGGGTTGATCCTGGCCACCTCGCTGGTGATGAGCAAGGCGGCCGACCACGACTGGCGGGCGTACCTGATCACCGGCGTGGCCACGCTGATCTTCGTCCGCACCAACACCAACCCGCTGATCGTGGTCGGAGCCGCGGCGCTGCTGGGCTACATCGGCTTCGTCTGAGCCCTCCCAACGCCAACTCGGGATAGGTTGGGGCCGCGGCGCACCGGCGCGGCACCGAGTACTCGAGGACAATGACCACCGATGCGAGTTGACGGGCGGGACATCACCGTTGCGGGCAGCCTGCTGCAACCGCTGACCCGCCGGACCAACGACATCGTGCGGCTCGCTCTGGCGGGCCTCTTCCTGGCCATCGTGATCACCAGCTCGCTGATCACCCGCAACGACTGGGTGGGCCTGGAGAAGTCGGTGTCGCGGATCGTGGGCGTGCTCACCCCCACCCAGTCGAACCTGGTGTACCTGGCGTACGGCATCGCGATCCTGGCGCTGCCGTTCGTGATCCTGGTCGGCCTGATCGCCGCCCGGCAGTGGAAGCTGCTCGGGGCGTATGCGGCGGCCGGCAGTTCATCGCGGTGCTGTCCCTGTCGATCAGCGGAAACGGGATCGCGGCGCCGCGCTGGCATTTCGACCTCTCCGAGCGCTTGTCGACCACCGTTGTCGCAGTTCCTCGACGATCCCCGGTGGATCGCGATGCTGGCCGCCGTCCTGACGGTGTCGGGCCCCTGGCTGCCTGCCCGCTGGCGCCGATGGTGGTGGACGCTGCTGCTGGCGTTCGTGCCGATCCACCTCGTCGTCAGCGCCGTGGTCCCGGCCCGCTCGCTGCTCGGGCTGGCGGTGGGCTGGTTCGTCGGCGCACTCGTCGTGTGGGTCGTCGGCACCCCGGCCCTCGAGGTGCCCCTCGACGGGACGGTGCGGGCGTTGTCGCGGCGCGGCTTCGTGGTCAACGCGCTGACCGTGGTGCGGCCGGCCGGGCACGGACCGCTCGAGCTGTCGGCCAGCCGACGACGCCGGTGCGCAGTTGGTTCTGGAGATGTACGGCCCCAACCAGCGCGGCGCCGGGGCTCTTCGACAGTTCTGGCGGTGGCTGATCCTGCGCGACCAGGAGACCGCGCCGCTGCAGGCCTCGATGCGCCGCGCCGTCGAACACCGCGCGCTGATGACGATCGCCGTCGGGGACCTCGGCGTGGCCAACACCACGACCATGGCCGTCGCCGCACTGGACCGCGGCTGGACGCTGTACGCCCACACCCCACCGAGGGGCATACCGGTCGCCGAGGTACCCGACGAGAGTGTCGTCACCAGCGTCTGGGGATCGCTGGGTGTGCTTCAGCGCCACCAGATTTCGCATGGTGACCTGCGATTCAAAGAGATCACCGTCGACGCGGGCAAGGCACTGTTCGGCGGGTTCGGCAACTCCGAGTACGGCGCGTCCGACGAGCAGCTGCAGTCCGACATCGCCCAGCTGCTGGTGACGACGACCAACCGGTTCGGCGCCGAAGCCGCCGTGCGGGCCGCCGTCGACGTGCTGGGCAAGGACACCGTGCTCAACGCCTCGCGCCGGCTCACCAAGTCGGCGGTGCCCGCGCGGCTGCGCAAGACGGTCGACGATCCCAAGGCGGTCATGGCCGCCGCACGAGACGAGGTCAAGCAGCAGACCGGGGCCAACGAGATCAAGACCGAGACCATCACCCGGTTCACCCGCAAGCAGGTCATCCAGCTGGTGCTGCTGGTCGCACTGGTCTACGTCGCGTATCCGTTCATCGCCACCGTGCCGAAGTTCTTCGACGAACTCAGCACCGCCAACTGGTGGTGGGCTCTGCTGGGGCTGACGGTCTCGGCCCTGACCTACATCGGCGCCGCAGCGGCGTTGTGGGCGTGCGCATCCGGGGTGGTGAGCTTCCGCAATCTGGTGATCATGCAGTTCGCCAACACATTTGCCGCGACCACCACGCCGGCCGGAGTCGGCGGGCTGGCGCTGAGCACCCGATTTCTGCAGAAGGCCGGCCTGGGCACGCTGCGGGCCACCGCCGCTGTCGCCCTGCAGCAGATCGGTTCAGGTGATCACCCATGTCTCGCTGCTGATCTTCTTCAGCGTCGCGGCCGGAGCCTCGGCCGACCTGTCCCACTTCGTTCCGAGCGCCACGCTGCTGTACCTGATCGGCGGCGTGGCGCTGGGCGTGCTCGGAACCTTCCTGTTCGTGCCCAAGCTGCGGCGCTGGCTCGGGACCGCGGTACGGCCCGAAGCTGAAGGAGATCGGCGGCGAGCTCCTCGAGCTGGTACGCGAGCCGAAGCGTCTTGCGATCATCGTAGTCGGTTGTGCCGCAACGACTCTCGGCGCAGCCCTGGCGCTGTGGTCCAGCGTCGAGGCGTTCGGCGGTGGCACGACGTTCGTCACCGTCACCGTCGTGACGATGGTCGGCGGCACCCTCGCCTCGGCCGCCCCCACCCCCGGCGGCGTCGGCGCGGTGGAGGCCGCGCTGATCGGTGGGCTCGCCGCCTTCGGTGTGCCCGCCGCCGTCGGCGTGCCGTCGGTACTGCTCTACCGGGTGCTGACCTGCTGGCTGCCGGTGTTCGCCGGCTGGCCGATCATGCGGTGGCTGACCGACCGGGACATGATCTAGCCGTGAGTGCATGGCATGACCTCACCGGCCACGTCGCGGTGGTGACCGGAGGCAACGGCGGAATCGGGCTCGGGATGGCGCGCGGGCTGCGCAACGCGGGCGCGGCCGTCGTCATCTGGGGAACCAATGCCGCCAAGAACGAGACAGCCGCGGCCGAACTGACAGGCCTCGGTGACGCCCCGGTCGGATCGTTCGTCGTCGACGTCAGCGACGAGGACGCCGTCGCAGCCGGACTCGAGGCGACCCTCGAGCAGTTCGGCCGCATCGACTCCTGCTTCGCCAACGCCGGTGTGGGACCGCACCCAACGAGCATCGACACGCTCACGGCCCAGGAGTGGCGACGGGTGATGTCGGTGAACCTCGACGGGGCGTTCTTCACCGTGCGCGCGGTGGCCGCCCAGATGAAGAGCCAAGGCTCGGGCGGCTCGATCGTGTTCACCAGCAGCGTGTCGGTGAGCGACGGCATGGCGTTCTCGACGCAGTACGCCGCCGCCAAGAGCGCCCTGGTGGCGATGGCCCGGGCGCTCGCGGTGGAACTGGCGCGCGACGACATCCGGGTCAACGCCTTGGTGCCCGGTTGGACCAAAGCCGCCATGACCGAAGCGCTGTTGGACTCACCGACCGCGCAGGCGAAGATCCTGCCGCGAATCCCGTTGCGGCGCTGGGGAACGCCTGCAGGACTTCGAGGCGGTCGCGGTGTGGCTCGCCGGTCCGGGCTCGGCCTACTTCACCGGCCAGACGCTGGTGATCGACGGCGGCTACACCGTCTTCTGACGCCGGGCTCAGAACGCCGCCACCTGATAGTCGATGACGTCGGCCTTCTTGAACAGCATGCGGTTGCCGAGTCGGTAATGCGTGGGTCCGGTGCCGTTCTTGATCCGGCGCTGCAGGGCGTTCGTCGTGATGCCCAGCTGCTGGGCGGCCTGCTTGACGGTCAGCATCTGACCCAGGATCGAGCCGGGACTGCGCTGCTGCGCGCATTCCAGGAAGTTGTAGCCACCCCGGTCGCTCGTCACTGCCGTGGTCATGTTGCGCTCGCACCTCTTCGCCACTCGCGGTCGATGTGGCTTTCTGCCACAACAGCAAACTAAGGCGGAGACGCGCCCAAGGACTCGTGCGGGAGCGCCAAGGTTTGGCGGTTCGTTGTGGCCGCAACACAACCGGTTTAGTGTGTTCCGTCATGGAGGCCGAATGGGGCCCGGTTCGGGACGACGCCGCAGCTCAGCAGGTATGGCAGACGGTGCTGCGTCCGATCGCCGGCGAGATGTCCGCAAGCTCCGCGGAGTTGGCCGACCGCGTGATCGACCGGATTCGCGCGGAGCAACCACATCTGCTGCCTGACGCCCAGTTCGCCGAAGGACAGCCGGCCGGCATCGAGTCGAGCATTCGCCAACTCGCCCGGACCATCGAGGAGGGCACCGACCCACGCGGGCTGGACCTGCCCGACGAGACGATCGCGCTGGGCCGGGCGCGGGTGCAGCAGCGGGTGCCGCTGGCATACCTCATCCGGTCCTATCGGCTGGCGCAGGACACGATCTGGGAGTGGCTGTTCGGACGCATCACCGTGTCGGCTTCGAATGCCACCGAGCAGGCCGCGGCACTCCGGTTGGCCACCAGTTGGCTGTTCGCCTACATCGACAGTGCGCTGGCCCGTACCGAACAGATCTACGAGGGCGAGCGCGAGGCGTGGTTGCGCAGCGCTGCCGCGGCACGAACCTCGGCCATCGACGACGTCGTGAGCGAACGGGAGCGCGACGCCCAGCGGGCCGCCAAGAAACTGCGCTATGACCTGAACCGCAACCACGTCGGCGTCGCCATGTGGCTGGAGTCAGCGCCGGAAGACGCTGACGCGCAACAGATCCTGGCCGACGCGTGGGGGCGTCTGGCGAGTGCGGTGTCGGCGGAGACCACCCTCACCCAGCCGGTTGGGCCCGCTGTCGATGTCGGGGTGGCTGAGTCGTCGTGATCCGTTCGACCCGGCAAGCCTGGAGGCGGCCACGGTCCTGCGATCCGCCCGCCTTCCCGCCGGCGTGCGGCTGGCCTTCGGCGAGCCGGCCTGGGGCCTGAAGGGCTTTCGCGGCAGCTACCTCGAGGCCGGCCAGGCCCGCCGGGTGGCCGCCCTGAGTCGTGCGCGCGGTGATGCGCTGACCCGCTACCGCGACGTCGCCGTGGCGGCGCTGGCCAGCGTGGATCACCACCAGGCGGCGGCGTTCGTCACCAGGGTGCTCGGGCCGCTGGCCGACGACGACGAGGCGACCTACCGGGTGGCGATGACGCTGGCGGTGTATCTGCAGGAGAACCGCAGCCCGGCGCGGGCCAGCCAGCGGCTGACCGTGCATCCCAACACCGTCAGCTACCGGGTGAACCAGGCCGAGTCGATCCTGGGCCGCAGCGTGGACTCCGATGCCTTTGAGGTGTCGGTGGCACTGGCGTTGCTACCGCTGCTGCCGGGGTTGTCCGCCGACTTGTGACGCGGGCACGATCGCGGCCCGCGACTGGCGGCAGATCCTTGGCAATCCTCCGATCCGCCCTGAGCGGCGGCGGCAAAGATTCGTGCTTACCTGACGGGTTCCCAGGCCACGATGGGGAACATGTCGGCCGCGTGCAGGACGCACACCGCGAGGCTGTAGGCATCACCCGTGTTGACGGCGCGCACGACGCGAACCCGAGCGGGGTGCCCGCATTCGTGTTCGTCGACGACGTACTCGCAGTTGGTCATCATGGTCATCCCTTCTTCTGGGAGGACCGTAACGGAGCGGGCTGCGCCTGGTCTCGTGCCGATGGGCCAACGTTTCAACTGGCCTTGTGGGGTCGGCACAACGCGGACCACTAGCGAGCCGTTGAGTACTGTTCCGCTACGCGAGTCACGAAGAGTTCGAAGTAGGGCAGTCGATGGGGTGGAACGCTCCCCCGCAGGATGACTTGCCAGACTTTCGCTATTCGGCCGAAGACGTCTTCGGCGGCGGTGTCGGACAGCAAGCGGGTACCTATGAGAGCGGCCCGGATGGTGAGCGCCACCGCGTCTATGTCGATGTCGTCGAGCAGGTCGCCGTCGGCGATGGCGGTTTTGATCGCGGTTTCGGTAATCGACCATGGTGAGGTACTTGAAGGAACTGGCGCCGCAGCGTTGGGCCGGATCAACGACTGTTGGAGCAGGTTTGCGATCCGACCCAGGCTGTCACGCTGGGTCATATCGGCCACGGCCAAGGTGGCGACGATGAGGTTCTCCAGCGTTGAGGCCCTGATGACATGGCGCCGAGTATGACGTCGCGAGTCCTGAGGTCTGCCTCAACGATGATTGCGGCCGCCACGGCTTCCTTGGTCGGGAAGTGATTGTAGAAAGCACCTTTGGTGATGCCGGCGCGCTTGAGCATGTCGTGTATCTCGGTGTTGGCGTAGCCGACTTCGCTGAAAAGGTCGACGGCGACGTCGATGATCGTCTGCCGCGTGTCGTGCACCGCTAGAGCCCCCTACCCGCCAAGAAATGACCGAGAAGAGTCTCGCACGCAAAACCGCCGTCAATCCCCGGGTCGACGACGACCGTGCGCGACAAAAAGCGTGGACAGAATGTGGGCACGGCCGGATCTGGTGCGGGCGGAGGGACTCGAACCCTCAAACTCTTTCGAGCAATGGCACCTAAAGCCATCATGTTTGCCAGTTTCATCACGCCCGCGGACGCACAGATTCTAGCCCTGCGGCGCAACGATCCTGTCGGTGATGCGGCCTATGTTGGCCACAAACGAGGACAGGACGGGACCGCGGCGTCAAGAGCATCCGGTATCACTTCACCAATCACTCCGAAGACATCCTTGGCCTGTTCACCGCCGCCCTCGACCGCCTCGGCATCCCGTGGACACGGTCGACCAAATACGTCGTCTCGTCTACCGCAAGGCCGCCACCGCTCGTCTCGACGAATTCATCGGCCCGAAGTGCTGAGCGTCACTCACCGGTGAACCCATAACCCCTGGCACGGTACCGTCGTGGTGTGTCCACGACCCGCCGCCGCAAGTACGCGCTGATCCCTTTGGTGATCATCGCCGCGGCAGGCTGCCTGGCCCTGGGCTGGTGGCAGTGGACCCGCTACGAGTCGACGTCGGGCTCCTTCCAGAACCTCGGCTACGCCCTGCAGTGGCCGATGTTCGCGGGGTTCTGCGTGTACGCCTACCGCAAGTTCGTCCGCTACGAAGAGACGCCGCCGGAGCAGCCGTCGGCAACCGATGCGGTCACCGAGATCCCGGCCGGCTTACTTCCCGAACGCCCAACGCCCCCAACACAACCCGAAGTAGAAGACCCCGTGATGCGGGAGTACAACGCCTATCTCGCCGAGCTCGCCAAAGCCGACGAAGCGCACGACCATCAGCAGAACAGGACCGCCACATGAGCGCACCCGACACGCCAGACGCCCACACCCAGCCGACCGTCCCGGTCGACAAGCTCCGCACGGCCCTCAACGGCTACCGGGTGATGGCGTGGACGACCGGTATCTGGCTGATCGCGCTGTGCTACGAGATGGTGATGAAGTACATCGTCAAGGTCGACAACCCGCCGAGCTGGATCGGCGTGGTGCACGGCTGGGTCTACTTCATCTACCTGTTGTTCACCGCGAACCTGGCCGTCAAGGTGCGCTGGCCGATCGCCAAGACCATCGGCGTGCTGCTGGCCGGCACCATCCCGCTGCTAGGCATCATCGTCGAGCAGGTGCAGACCCGCGACCTGAAGGCCCGGTTCAACCTCTGACCAGGGGGTCGCCGACCAGTTCGGCCTCCTCAGCCGGCCAGTCGTCCGCTGACGGGCCGGCATCGAAGTCGGGGTTGCTGGGAATAGTCATCGCGACAACGGCGGCAAGTGCTGCGACACCGGCGGCAATCAACAGCGCAGTGCGCAGACCGTGCAGTGAAGGCATCGTGTGCCCGCCATAGCTGATCGTCATCGTCGCGAGCACCACACCGATCACCGCGCTGGACACCGACGTGCCCAATGACCTTGCCAGGGCGTTGATCCCGTTGGCGGCGGCCGTCTCCGACACCGGCACGTTGGCGTTGATGAGCGAAGGCAACGACGAGTAGGCGAATCCGACGCCGAGGCTGATCACGATGTTGACCACCATCACCGCCGCGGGACTGCCGATCAGCCACACCGCACCCAGGTAGGCAATCGCAATGATCGCCGAACCGCAGACCAACGTGAACTTGGGGCCGCGGTGGGCGGCAGCACGGGCCGCGAGCGGGGCGGCAACCATCATCGCCAGACCGCCCGGCGCCAGCCAGAGGCCGGCCTGCAGCATCGACTGCCCCAGTCCGTAGCCAGTCGCCGAGGGCAGTTCGAGCACTTGCGGAGCGACCAACGAGAGCGCGAACATCGAGAAGCACACCAGAACCGCCGCCACGTTGGTCGTCAACACCGGCCGCCGCAGCGTGGTCCGCAGATCGACGATCGGCGCGGTGGTGCGGAACTGCCAGCGGGCGAAGACGGCGAACACCACGATGGAGACGCCGAACATCACCAGAGTTGTCGAACTCGTCCAGCCCCACGTCGAACCCTTGGAGATCGGCAGAAGCAGGGTCACCAACCCCACCGCGAGCAGCAGGGTACCGAGCGGGTCGAATTTGTCGTCAGAACTGGGCGGGATGTCTGGCACCAGGAAGTGGAACAGCAGCACGGCCAGGATGCCGAGAACGCCTGCGCCCCAGAACAAGCTGTGCCAGTCGGCCTTCTGTGCGACCACCGCCGACAGCGGTAGCCCCAGGGCGCCGCCGACACCGAGCGATGAGCTGATCAGTCCCATGGCCGGCCCGACCCGATCGGTCGGTAGCGCCGAGCGCAGCACACTGATGGCCAGCGGGATGATCGGCAGGCTCATGCCCTGCAAGCCGCGCCCGATGATGAACGGCACCAGCGAGCTGCTGACGGCGGCCAGCAGGGAACCGGCCGCCATGGTGCCGGCACAGATCATCAACATGGGCTTGGGGCCGTACATGTCGCCGAAGCGGCCGAACACCGGCGTGGCCACCGCGGCGGTCAGCAGGGTCACGGTGATCGTCCACGAGGCGTTGGACGGGCTTGTGCTCAGCAGTGCGGGCAGCTCGGGAATCAGCGGGATCATCAGGGTCTGCGTCAACGACACAGCTGATGCCGGCGGCCGCCAAGACGGCGATCAGGACGCCGGGGTGCGTCGCCCGGACCGAGTGACGACCCACGCCAGCATCATGACACATTAGATGCGCTACACAAATTGCTGACGACGACGTCAGCCGGCGAGTGCGCGCAGCGCCGGCAGCAGAAGCGCTCAGCGCGCGGCCGCGATGAGACACCGCGTCCTTCTCGGTCGGGACTCAGCTCCGCGGCGCTGCGACTCTCCCCCTGCGGGATGAACACCGGGTCGTAGCCGAAGCCGCCCTCGCCGCGCGGCTCGCGGGCGATCACGCCGGGCCACTCGCCGCGCACCACCGTGCTGTCGTCGGCGCCGGGACCGTAGACCAGCGCGCAGGCCGACACGAACGCCGCCGACCGTCGTTCGTCGGGAACGTCGCGCATCTGGGCCAGCAGCAACGCGTAGTTGGCGACGTCGTCGCCGTGCGTGCCCGACCACCGCGCCGAGAGCACACCGGGCATGCCGTTCAGCGCGGCGACCTCGAGCCCGGAGTCGTCGGCGACCGTCGGCAGCCCGGTGGCGGCGTAGCCGTCACGCGCCTTGGCCAACGCGTTCTCCTCGAACGTGGCACCGGTTTCGGGTGCCTCGTCGAAGGCCGGCACGTCGTCGAGGGAGACCAGCGTGAGCCCCGAGACGCCGGCGGCGTCGAGGACCCGGTGCAGTTCGGCCAGCTTCTTGCGGTTGCGGCTGGCGACCAGCAGGGTCGTCAGGACCCGAACGCCTTCTTGCCGGCCGGCCCCTCCGGGAGCACACCCGGGATAGGGCAACTCCAAGGCCTCGCGCTGCACGGTGAACAGCGTCTCGCACGCGGCGAGCGCGGCGTCGAGCATCTTGTCCAGCGTCGAGCGCGGGAACGTCGCGCCTTCACCGGTGCCCTGGATCTCGACCAGCGTTCCGGTGTCGGTGGCCACCACGTTCATGTCGACCTCGGCGCGCGAGTCCTCCTCGTAGGGAAGGTCGACGCGCACCCGGCCGTCGACCACGCCGACGCTGACCGCGGCGATCGCGCACGACAGCGGCTTGGGGTCGGACAGTTTGCCGGCGGCCGCCAGGTAGGTGACGGCGTCGGAGAGCGCCACGTAGGCGCCGGTGATCGCGGCGGTGCGGGTGCCACCGTCGGCCTGCAGCACGTCGCAGTCGATGGCGATGGTGTTCTCCCCCAACGCCTTCAGGTCGATGCAGGCCCGCAACGAGCGCCCGACCAGTCGGCTGATCTCCTGGGTGCGTCCGCCGAGGCGGCCCTTGACCGACTCGCGGTCCGAGCGGGTGTGGGTGGCGCCGGGCAGCATCGCGTACTCCGCGGTCAGCCAGCCCTCGCCGGAGCCCTTGCGCCAGCGCGGCACACCCTCGGTGACGCTCGCCGTGCACATGACCCGGGTCTCACCGAAGCTGACCAGAACCGAACCGGCCGGGTGGGAGGTGAAGCCGCGGGTGATCGTCACCGCTCGCAGCTCGTCGTCAAGCCTGCCGTCTTGTCGTCGTGACACGTGGCAACCCTAGCGCGCCGCTGTCAGGACCGGCGGACGTCGATGCTCTCCCCGCACACCACGGCGTGCACCGGACCGTCGAACTCGGCCTTGGCCTCGCTGATGACGTCCTCGCGCGACGTCCACGGCGGGATGTGGGTCAGCAGCAGTTCACCGACGCCGGCCCGCTTGGCGACCTGTCCGGCCTCGGTGCCCGACAGATGCAGATGCGGCGGGCGCTCCGGGGCGTGCGTCCACGACGCCTCGCACAGGAAGACGTCGGCGCCGCTGGCCAGCTCGACCAGCGACTCGCACACCCCGGTGTCGCCGCTGTAGACCAGCGTCGCGCCGGACGGGTCGGTGATCCGCATCCCGAACGACTCGGTGGGATGGGTGACCAGCTTCGGCAGCACGGTCAGCGCGCCGAACTGGACGGGCTTGGCGTCCACCCAGTGCCGGATCTCGAAGATGTCGGAGAAGTCGTCGAGCTCACCGCCCAGCGGCGAGGACGCCGCCGCCAGCCGGGTCCAGGTGTCGCTGGGCCCGTACATGAGGCCGCGGCCCTTGGCCGGTGTGGGGTGGTAGCGCCGCCACACGAACAGGCCGGGCAGGTCCAGGCAGTGGTCGGCGTGCAGATGCGACAGCAGGACGTGGACGTCGTTGGGGTCGGCGTAGCGCTGCAGCGCGCCGAGGACGCCACCGCCGAAGTCGATGACGAGCGGCGGGGTGTCCGGCGCGGTCAGCAGGTAGCCGGACGCCGGCGAATCAGGCCCGACAACACTGCCGGAGCAACCGAGGACGGTGATTCGCACAGCCACAAGCTTGCCATGCCCGGATGGTCGGAGAGGAAAACATTGCGGCTTTGAATGCGACGAATCACTTCGGGGCGCCGACGTGACGCTGGACCGGATGGACGCCGGTGACCGCCGGCCCCAGGAAACGCGACGCGAGGGCGAGGAACGACTCCGGATCGCCGGTCGCCTCGAAGACCCGCGGTCGCCGGCGCGGTGCATCGATGCGGACGCAGCAGGTCGCGTTCGGTCAGCACCCGCAGCAGATCCTTCGCGGTCTCCTCGGCGCTGGACACCAAGGTCACCTCGTCGCCCATGGCCAACTGGATCAGCCCGGACAGCAGCGGGTAGTGCGTGCAGCCGAGCACCAGCGTGTCGACCTGCGCGTGCTGCAGCGGCTCCAGATACCCCTCGGCGAGGTTGAGCACCTGGCGGCCGCTGGTGACGCCGCGCTCGACGAAGTCGACGAACCTCGGGCAGGCCACCGCGGTGACCTCGAGGTCGCGAGCGGCGGCGAACGCGTCCTGGTAGGCGCCGGAGGCGATGGTGGCCTGGGTGCCGATGACCCCGATTCGCCCGGTCCGGGTGGTGGCCACCGCGCGGCGGACGGCCGGCAGGATCACCTCGACGACGGGCACGTCGTAGCGTTCGCGCGCGTCCCGCAGGCAGGCCGACGACGCGGTGTTGCAGGCGATGACGAGCGCCTTGACGCCGCGTTCGACGAGGTCGTCGCCGATGGCCAGGGCGTGGGCGCGGACCTCGGGGATGCTCAGCGGACCGTACGGTCCGTTGGCGGTGTCGCCGACGTAGATGATGTCCTCGTCGGGCAGCTGGTCGATGATCGAGCGCGCGACGGTCAGCCCGCCGACGCCGGAGTCGAAGATGCCGACCGGCGCGAAGCGATCGCTCATGAGGTCAGGCCCGGCAGCTGCCCGGCCTTCTTGCGTGCCCGGGCCTTGCGTTCCGGGCCGGACAGCCAGTAGGCGGCCAGCACACCGGCGATCGCCCCGCACAGATGGCCCTGCCAGGACACCCCGCCGCAGCGGTCGAGCTCGGGCACCGCGCCCCACAGCACACCGCCGTAGACGAAGAGCACGACGATCCCGGTGACGATCCACCAGATGTGGCGGGTGAACCAGCCGAACACCAGCAGGAACGTCAGCCAGCCGAAGATCAGCCCGGAGGCGCCGATGTGGTTGGTCTCCAGCCCGCAGCCGATGTTGCCGATCAGCCAGGTGCCCAGGCCGCCGACGATCCAGATGATCGCGGTGGCCCAGACGAACCGCGACATCCCGGCCAGCGTCACCAGGAAGCCGAGCACCAGCGCCGGCACGGTGTTGGCGGCCAGGTGCTGCCAGCTCCCGTGCAGCAGCGGCGCGAAGATGACGCCCCACAGGCCGTCGGTCTCCAGGGGCCGGATGCCGTTGCGGTCCAGCGAGTGGTTGGACAGCTGGTCGACGAGCTCGATGAGTAGAGCAGCACCACGAACGACAGGATGGTGGCGCCGCCGACCTTCCAGGCGGGCGCCTTGGACTTGGGCGGCGGGGTCACCGGATAGCCCAATGGCTGGTTCATCCGCTACCCATCCTCCGACGTCATGCCCAGAGCTGGCCTTCCAGCGCCTCCTCGGCATCATCCAGGCTACCGGCGTAGGCGCCGGTCACAGTGGCGCTCGCGTCGGTCAGCGGGTGAACGCTCCGGGCAACATCTCGCGGTAGGTCGGTATTCCGGCCGCGGACTCGGCGGCCAGCACACCGACCAGCACCGCGCGGGCCAGACAGTCCGCCGCCGCCGCGCCCAGCGCCGCGACCAGCTTGGTCTCCGGCGACATCGCGACCGGGGTGTCGGGATCGGGCGCGACCTCGACCCGGCCGGTGGCCAACGCGAAGACGGTGTCCCCGTCCAGCGGGGTGTGGGCCGGCCGGATGGCGTGCGCCAGACCGTCCTGGGCGGCGACGGCCAAGCGGTGACAGCCCATCGGGGTCAGCGCGGCGTCGGTGGCGACGACCGCGATGGTGGTGTTGAGCGGGCTGGACTCGGCGTCGAGTGCGGCGAATGCGGCGATCTGCTCGGCAGGCGGTGCGACCAGCCCGAACTCGGCGATGAGGTGGGCCATCCACGGCAGGCCGGTGGCCGGGTCGACGACGTTGCCCGCGCAGTTGACGACGACGACGGCGCCGACCGTCACCCCCGAATCCAGGGTTGTCGAGGCGGTGCCCACGCCGCCTTTGAGCACACCGGCGCGCGCGCCGACACCGGCGCCGACGGTGCCCACCGCGACGTCCACGCCGGCGGCCTCGGCGGCGCGGTAGCCGAACTCGGCGGTCGGCCGGCAGGCCCAGCCGCCGACGGGAAGATCGAAGATCACCGCGGCCGGAACGATCGGCACCACGCCGCCGTCCATCTTGACGCCGCGTTCCCGCTCCTCCAGCCACGTCATCACGCCGTCGGCGGCGGCCAGGCCGTAGGCGCTGCCGCCGGTCAACACCACCGCGTCGACGTGCCGCACGCTGTTGGACGGGTCGAGCAGGTCGGTCTCGCGGGTGCCGGGGGCGCCGCCGCGAACGTCGACCGCACCGACGGTGCCCGGCGGCGCGACGACGACGGTGCTGCCGCACGCCCACCCCGCGCCCAGGGTGGCGTCGGGGTCGAGGCGGTGATGGTGGCCGACCAGGATGCCCTCGACGTCGGTGATCGCCCCCGCGCTCATCGGATCGGCTTACCCAGCAGACCGAGCACCAGATACTCCTGCAGGACGGTCAGCCACTGGTAGACGTCGAGGTGCCCGGCCAGCGGGTGATCGGGCGGCAGCCGGTCGGGGCCGTCGGGCCCGATCTCGAGCATGGTGCCCAGCGCCAGCCGCACGTCGTTGACCGCCGAGATCCACGCATTGGCGTCGGCCTCGGTGAGCTCGAAGCGCCCGCCGTCATCGGGCAGGGTGTCCAGAAGCCGTTGCGCGGCAGCCTTTTTCGCCTCGATGATGTCGGGCTCGTGCAGGCTGCGCAGCGCGCCGTTGAGACTTTCGGCGGCCGCCGAGCCTGCGGGGTGATCGCGCTGCGGCTTGAAGAAGTCGGGCAGCAGCCGGCGCATCGTGGAGTCATCGGGAGGTTGGGAGTGGCCGGTGCGGATCCCGGTGATCTGGGTCAGCGGGTCCGACGGTGCCGCCGCCTCCCGCTCGTCGAGCATGCCCTGCACCGAGGTCACCATGTTCTTCAGCAGCGCCGCCTCGTGCGGGGCCAGCGATGACCGGAACCGGGGACCGTCAGCGGTGTCGACCCGCTTCCATTTGCGCACGAATCAGCGCCGGGCTCAGCGGTCCTGCTGCATGGTGGCCCACAGGCCCGCGGCATGCAGTTTGGTCACGTCGACTTCCATGGACTCGCGACTACCGGAGGACACGACCGCCTTACCTTCGTTGTGCACCTGGAGCATGAGCTTGGTCGCCTGCGGCTCGCTGTAGCCGAACAGCTTCTGGAAGATGTAGGTCACGTAGTTCATCAGGTTCACCGGATCATCCCAGACGATGGTGACCCACGGCCGGTCGATGGCCTCGACGGTCTCGGTTGCCTGCTGCCCGCTGGTCCCCGGCCGGGTCGGTGCTGCTGACGCGCCCATGCGTCCAAGGATAGCGAGCCGCCGCAATGCCTGACCCAGCGCCGCCCGTGTGCAGCCGATACCGTTGCCGTGTGACGGCCGCGCTGCTGACCGACAAGTACGAGCTGACGATGCTGTCGGCGGCGTTGCGGGACGGGACCGCCGGGCGCCACACCACCTTCGAGGTGTTCGCCCGCCGACTGCCCGAGGGCCGCCGCTACGGCGTGGTGGCGGGCACCGGCCGGTTCCTGGAAGCTGCTGACGGAGTTCGTCTTCGACGACGTCGCGCTGCGAGTCGCTGAGCTCGTTTCTCGACGATGCCACGCTGGACTACCTGCGCGACTTCCGGTTCAGCGGCGACATCGACGGCTACGCCGAAGGCGAGCTGTACTTCCCCGGGTCGCCGGTCCTGTCGGTCACCGGCACCTTCGCCGAATGCGTGGTGCTCGAGACGCTGGCGCTGTCGATCTTCAACCACGACACCGCGATCGCCTCGGCCGCCGCCCGCATGGTGAGCGCGGCCGCGGGCCGGCCGCTGATCGAGATGGGCTCGCGGCGCACCCACGAGCAGGCCGCGGTCGCCGCCGCCCGCGCCGCCTACATCGCCGGCTTCGCCGGCACGTCCAACCTCGAGGCGCAGCCGCCGCTACGGCGTGCCCGCGCTGGGCACCAGCGCGCACGCGTTCACGATGCTGCACACCACGGCCGACGGGCCCGGACGAGCAGGCGGCGTTCCGGGCCCAGGTCGACGCGCTGGGGGTGGGCACCACGCTGCTGGTCGACACCTACGACGTGACCGCCGGCGTGGCCAACGCCATCGCCGTCGCCGGCCCGCACCTCGGCGCGGTGCGCATCGACTCCGGCGACCTCGGCGTGCTGGCCCGGCAGGTGCGCGCCCAGCTCGACGATCTGGGCGCCACCGGCACTCAGATCGTGGTGTCCGGTGACCTCGACGAGTACTCGATCGCCGCGCTGCGCGCCGACCCCGTCGACACCTACGGCGTCGGCACCTCGGTGGTCACCGGCTCGGGCGCGCCGACCGCCAGCATGGTCTACAAGCTGGTCGAGGTCGACGGGCTGCCGGTGCAGAAACGCAGCAGCCACAAGGAATCTCACGGCGGCCGCAAGGCCGCGACGCGGTTGTCCCGGCCCACCGGAACGATCACCGAGGAGGTGATCCACCCGCTCGGCGAACCCCTCGAGACGGCCGAGCCGGCCCGGCTGCTGACGGTGCCGCTGGTGCGCGCCGGCACGCCGCTGGCGCAGCCGGATCTCGCCGCGGCCCGTGAGCGCGTGGTCGCCGGGCTGCACAGCCTGCCGTGGGAGGGCCTGGCCCTCTCGCACGGCGAGCCGGCGATCCCGACCCGTCAGGTGCCGGTGCGCCGACGGTGACAGCTGACGAACTTCCGCCGGTCGCCGAGCTGCTGGCCACCGCGGTCGCGGCGCTGGGCGGCAGCCAGCGACCGGGCCAGGTGGCGATGGCCGAGGCGGTGGCGCACGCGCTGGAGTCCGGCGAGCATCTGGCGGTGCAGGCCGGGACCGGCACCGGAAAGTCGTTGGCCTACCTGGTGCCGGCGATCGCGCGGGCGATCACCGGCAAGTCGCCCGTGGTGGTGTCCACCGCGACCATCGCCCTGCAACGTCAGCTCGTCGACCGCGACCTGCCCCGTCTGGTCGACGCCCTGGCCGGTTCGCTGCCCCGCCGGCCGCGCTTCGCCCTGCTGAAGGGTCGGCGAAACTATCTGTGCCTGAACAAGATTCATGGTGCACCCGAAGCGGGTGCCGACACGCCCGAGTCTCAGGAGGAGCTGTTCGAACCGCTTGCGGCGACCCGGCTGGGCCGCGACGTGGCCCGCCTGACCGCATGGGCGTCGTCGACGGAGACCGGTGACCGCGACGACCTGACCCCGGGCGTGCCGGACCGGTCCTGGTCGCAGGTCAGCGTGTCGGCCCGGGAATGCCTGGGGATGGCGCGCTGCCCGTACGGCGCGGACTGCTTCGCCGAGAAGGCTCGCGCCGTGGCCGGTGACGCCGACATCGTCGTCACCAACCATGCCCTGCTGGCCATCGACGCGATCGCCGAGGCCTCGGTACTGCCCGAACACGACTACGTGGTGGTCGACGAGGCGCACGAGCTGGTGGACCGGGTGACCTCGGTGGCCACCGGCGAGCTCACCCCGGCGCCGTTGGGGGTGGCGCTCCGGCGGATCACCCGGCTGGTCAGCCCGGAACTGAGCCAGCGGATGGAGGCGGCGGTGGCGACGTTCTCCTCGGCCATCCACGACGCCGAGCCGGGCCGGATCGACTACCTCGACGACGAGTTGGCCACCTACCTGACCGCGCTGCGCGACGCGGCCAACGCGGCCCGCGCCGACATCGACCCGTCCCCTCGCGACCCCAAGGCGGCCGCGGCGCGCACCGAGGCGATCGCCGCGCTGACCGAGATCGCCGACACCGCCGCGCGGGTCCTGGACTCGTTCGTGCCCGCGATCCCGGACCGCACCGATGTGGTGTGGCTGGACCACGAAGACATCAAGCGGGCACCGGTCCTGACGTCCGGTGCTGCGGGTGGCGCCGCTGTCGGTGGCCGGGCTGCTCCGCGGCCGGCTGTTCGACACCGCGACGACGGTGCTGACGTCGGCGACGCTGACCGTCGGCGGGTCCTTCGACGCGATGGCCGCGGCGTGGGGACTGGCCGACGGCCCGTCCTGGCGCGGCCTCGACGTCGGCTCGCCGTTCGACCACGCCAAGTCGGGCATCCTCTACATCGCCGCGCACCTGCCGCCGCCCGGGCGCGACGGCGCCGGCGCCGAGGCGCAGCTCGACGAGATCGCCGGCCTCATCGAGGCCGCGGGCGGACGCACGCTGGGCCTGTTCTCCTCGATGCGCGCGGCCAAGGCGGCCGCCGAGGCGATGCGGGCGCGCATCGACACCCCGGTGCTGTGCCAGGGCGACGACGCCACCGGCGCGCTGGTGCGAGCAGTTCGCCGCCGACCCGGAGACCTCGTTGTTCGGCACCCTGTCGCTGTGGCAGGGCGTCGACGTGCCGGGGCCGTCGCTGTCGCTGGTGCTGATCGACCGCATCCCGTTCCCCCGGCCCGACGATCCCCTGCTCACCGCCCGCCAGCGGGCCGTCGCGGCGCGCGGCGGCAACGGCTTCATGACGGTCGCGGCCGCTCACGCGGCGCTGCTGCTGGCGCAGGGCGCGGGCCGGCTGCTGCGGCGGGTGGACGACCGGGGCGTGGTCGCCGTGCTGGACTCCCGGATGGCCACCGCCCGTTACGGCGGCTATCTGCGGGCCTCGCTGCCGCCGTTCTGGTCGACCACCGACCCGCAGCGGGCCAAACAAGCACTTCAGCGGCTGCGCGGGGACGACCGGCGAGTGAGCTGACCAGCGGCCGCCGGCCGCACGCGGCACTATTGTGGTGGCGAACTTCCACACCGGACCCCGCCGGCCATCGGCACTGTAGAGAGGTAGCACTCATGCGTCGCACGACACCTGGGGCGTCTGCTCGCCGTGGCAGGTGCCGCGGTGGTGCTTGCCGGCTGCGGCGCGACCGTGCAGGGCAAAGCCGTGTCGATCTTCGACGACCCGTTCAAGGTGGCCGGTCTGCAGGCCGTCGACGGCACCAGCGGGCTGCGCTCGGATGCCGAGAAGCCCTCGCGCGAGGTCACCGACGGCGACGGCGGCAAGGACGACGAGATCGCCGCGCAGTCGATCAGCGACCTGGAGACCTTCTGGCAAGACGCCTACGGACAGGCCTTCGACGGCCAGTTCGAGCCGGTCAAGGAACTGATCTCGTGGGACTCCAACGACTACGGCGGCACGTTCTGCGACGAGTCGACCGACGGCCTGATCAACGCCGGCTTCTGCGAGGACGACAACACCATCGGCTGGGATCGTGGTGTCCTGCTGCCCTCGTTGCGGCAAGCCAACGGCGACATGGCCATCACGATGGTGCTGGCCCACGAATACGGCCACGCGATCCAGAAGCAGGCCAAGCTCAACAAGAAGAGCACGCCGACGCTGGTGTCCGAACAGCAGGCCGACTGCTTCGCCGGGGTGTACATGCGGTGGGTGGCCGAAGGCAATTCGCCGCGCTTCACGCTGTCCACCGGTGACGGGCTGAACAACCTTCTGGCGGCGATGATCTCGTTCCGCGACCCGCTGCTCAGCCAGAACGACTACTACGACACCGGCGACGAGCACGGCTCGGCCTTCGAGCGGATTTCCGCCTTCCAGTTCGGGTTCACCGACGGGGCCTCGTCGTGCGCGGGCATCGACGCCCAGGAGATCGGCCAGCGCCGCGGCGACCTGCCCGTCGAGTTGCAGTCCGATCAGACCGGTGAATGGCCGGTGAGCGAGGAGTCGACCAGAGCCATCGTCGACGCGATGAACATCCTGTTCGCCCCCAAGAACCCGCCCCAGCTGAGCTTCGACGGCGACTCGGCGTCGAGTTGCCCGGATGCGCGGCCCAGTCCGCCGGTGTCGTTCTGCCCGTCGACCAACACCATCGCCGTTGACCTGCCCGCGTTGGAGAAGATCGGCGCGTCCAACGAGGGCCAGGACAACGTGCTGGTGCAGGGCGACAACACCGCGTACTCCGTCGTGGTGTCGCGCTACATGCTGGCGCTACAGCATCAGAAGGGCGGCCTGGTGCTCGACAACGCCGAGGCCGGGTTGCGCACCGCGTGTCTGACCGGGCGTGGCCACCACCAAGCTGTCGAAGGAGGTCACCACTCCCGACGGCAACACGGTGGCGCTGACCGCCGGCGACGTCGACGAGGCGGTGTCGGGCCTGCTGACCAACGGGCTGGTCGCCAGCGACGTCAACGGCGAGACGGTGCCGGCCGGGTTCTCCCGCATCGACGCGTTCCGCATCGGTGTGCTGGGCGATCAGGACCGCTGCCTCAAGCGCTTCCCGTAGCGGGGGTCGGCGAGCCCGTTGAAACGGTACTGAGATCGACTTTTTGGGCAGTTCATCGCTCTCAGTGCTATGTCAACGTGCTGCTAGATCTTTTTCGTGACCCCGTACCAGGACAGGATCGCGTCGCCTTCGTCGGTCGACTTGGTCAGTGTCGCGTAGGAGCGGATGAAGGACTCGCCGACGCAGCCGTCGATCTTGACGTGGAAGTTGCTGATCGACACCCACGGCGCGGCGCCCTTGTACTCCTTCTTGGTCACCGGGACGACGTTGATGATGCCGGGTTTGAGGCCGACGGTGATGCCGCCGCCGACGTTGGCGCCGACGCCGGGCAGGATGCCCGTCGGCCGCGGTGTTGGCGAAGTCCAGCCCGAAGTAGCCGATCGACGGGTTGACACCAGCGGTGCCGGTCAGCGAGACACCGTTGGAGGTGCTCATGTCGATGCCGCAGCCGATCTGGTAGCCGACCTCGAACACGCCCTTCGGGGCGTCGCCGTCGCCGCTGAGCGCCCCGTTGTAGACACCGCCCACGATGTACTCCCGCGACGAGATCGCCGTGGTCAGCGGCGGCGCGGGCATCTGGATCTCGTCCTTGGCCGAGATCGTCAGCGTCCAGCCGTCGGGTGCCTTCGTGGTGGCCGGCGGGGTGGACTCGACCCTGCCGTCGTCGACCGGCGGTGCGGCGTCGGGCACCGCGGCCGATACCGGCGTCGCCGCGTCGGGGGCGCCGGGATCGGGGTCGGCCCAGGCCGGTGCGGCCGTCAACAATGAACCGACCAGCACCATCACAGCTGCACCACGTACAAACACGGCCCCGAACGCCTTCCCGGCAGCGCCGCTCGTCCGCCCCGATGCTGGACCGGCCGACGCTCCCTTTGGGAACCTACATGCGGCTCCCCTAGCCTGCTAACCGGATTCCGAACCGTCAGCGTTACGCCAGAGTCACCAGACCGAGTTCGGTGTCGCCGGCCAGCAGCGGGTGGTGGGGCAGCACCCGCACGGTGTAGCCGACGGATCCGGCCACCGGAAGCGGCGTCGTGGTGGAGAAGATCTCGGTGCCGCCGTCGCCGGATCCGGTGTGCACCATGTCCACGCAGGTCGGGTGCTGCAGCACGTCGGCGGCGTCGACCCGGCCCAGGACAGCCTGCACCGCGACCTCGTCGGGCTTCAGGCCGGCCAGCTGCACGGCGGCGGTCAGCGTCAGCTCGGAGCCCAGCAGCGGGGTGTCGGGCAGGCCGGTGCTGTCCACGTCGGAGATGGCGATCTTCGGCCAGGCCTCGCGCGCCCGAAGGCGGTAGGCGGTCAGTTCCCGCGCGGCGCCGAACGGCAGGCCGTCGATCGGCTGGACGGTTCGGCGCAGCGACTGCGCGGCGGGCGCGTAGTACTTCTCGGTGTAGTCGCGCACCATCCGCGACGCCAGCACCTTGGGGCCCAGCGCCTGCAGGGTGTGGCGGACCATCTCGACCCATCGGGTCGGCACACCGGCGCCGTCGCGGTCGTAGAACTTCGGCCCCACGGATTGCTCGAGCAGGTCGTAGAGCGCCGCGGCCTCGAGGTCGTCGCGGCGGCCTTCGTCGGCCAGACCGTCGGCAGTCGGTATCTCCCAACCGTTTTCGCCGTCGTACCACTCGTCCCACCAGCCGTCGCGGATGGACAGGTTCAGCCCGCCGTTGAGCGCGCTCTTCATCCCGGAGGTGCCGCACGCCTCCAGCGGACGCAACGGGTTGTTGAGCCACACGTCGCAACCCCAGTACAGCAGCCGCGCCATCGACATGTCGTAGTCGGGCAGGAAGGCGATACGGTGCCGCACCTCGGGGCGGTCGGCGAACTTGACCACCTGCTGGATGAGGGCCTTTCCGGAGTCGTCCGCCGGATGCGACTTGCCGGCCACGATGAGCTGCAGCGGCTTGTCCGGATCGAGCAGCAGCGCCTCGAGGCGCTCGGGGTCGCGCAGCATGAGCGTCAGGCGCTTGTAGGTGGGCACCCGCCGGGCGAACCCGATGGTCAGCACATCGGGATCGAAAGCCGTTGCGATCCAACCCAATTCAGCTTCAGAGGCGCCCCGCTCCTGCCAGGAGCGGCGCAACCGTGCCCGGACGTCGTCGACCAGCAGGGCCCGCAGCTGCGAACGGATCCACCAGATGTGGCCGGGCTCGACCTGCTGCAGCCGTTCCCACACCTGCGGCTCGCGCAACGCCTCGGTGGAACCGGCCAGCTCGCGGCCCAGCTGCAGCCACTGCGGAGCCGCCCAGGTCGGGCCGTGCACGCCGTTGGTGATCGAGCCGATCGGCACCTCGGCCTGGTCGAACCCCGGCCACAACTCGTCGAACATCTGGCGGCTGACCCGCCCGTGCAGCAGCGACACCCCGTTGGCGCGCTGCGCGAGCCGCAGGCCCATGTGCGCCATGTTGAACTTCGTCGCGTCGTCCTCGGCGCCGAAGGCCAGGACGCGTTCCACCGGCACTCCGGGCAGCAGCCCGCCTGGGCCGTCGTCGCCGAGATAGCGCTGCACCATCTCCACCGGGAACCGGTCGATGCCCGCCGGCACCGGCGTGTGGGTGGTGAACACCGTGCTGGAGCGCACCACCGTCAGCGCGGTGTCGAAGTCGAGTTTGTCGGCGGCCATGAACTCGCGGATGCGCTCCACGCCGAGGAAGCCGGCGTGGCCCTCGTTCATGTGGAAGACGTCCGGGGCGGGCAGGCCTTCGATGGCGGTGAACGCGCGGATGGCGCGCACCCCGCCGACGCCGGCCAGCAGCTCCTGTTTGATGCGGTGCTCCTGATCGCCGCCGTAGAGCCGGTCGGTGACGTTGCGCAGATCGTGCTCGTTCTCCGGGATGTCGGAGTCGAGCAGAAGCAGCGGGACCCGGCCGACCTGGGCCACCCACACCCGGGCCCGGAGCCGGGCCGACCCGGGCATGGCCAGTTCGACGAGCACCGGCGCGTCCGCCGTGTCGGTGAGCAGACGCAGCGGAAGACCCTGGGGGTCCAGCGACGGATAGTTCTCCCGCTGCCAGCCGTCGGCGGTCAGCGACTGGCGGAAATAGCCGGACCGGTAGTACAGGCCGACGGCGATCAGGGGCAGGCCCAGATCGGAGGCCGACTTCAGATGATCGCCGGCCAGGATGCCGAGGCCGCCCGAATAGTTGGGCAGCACCTCCGCGACGCCGAACTCCATCGAGAAGTACGCGATGCCGGTGGGCATGACGGCCGGGTCCTGCTCCTGGTACCACATCGGCCGGGCGAGGTAGTCGTCGAGATCGGCGGCCAGCGCGTCCAGGCTGCCCAGGAACGCCTGGTCCTTGGCCAGCTCGTCGAGCCGCTTGGGGTCGACCACGCCCAGCAGCGCGACCGGGTCCTGGCGCGACTGCGCCCACAGGCTGGGGTCGATCGACGCGAAGAGTTCCTGCGTCGGTTTGTCCCACGACCACCGCAAGTTGGTGGACAGCCGGGCGAGCGCCGACAGGCGCTCGGGGAGGTGGGCACGGACCGTGAACCTACGCAGGGCTTTCACGGGTCCTTACCTTACTGAGCGCGCCACCGGCGCGTGCGCTTCTTCCACCGGCACCGAGTCGGGCCACTACGGTGTGAACAAAGCGCCTTGCGGTTACCCCGAGAAGGCACACGCGTCGTACGAGTTGATGAATGGGAGTGGTTGGGTGCCCGGTCGTATCGAGATCGATGACGTCGCGCCCGTTGTGTCGTGCGGCACCTACCCGGCCAAAGCGGTCGTCGGCGAAGTCGTCCCGGTCTCGGCGTCGGTGTGGCGCGAAGGCCACGACGCGGTGGCCGCGACGCTGGTCGTCCGCTACCTCGGCCCGGCCTACCCGCAGATCGGGCAGAGCCCGGCCCGCCGTGTCAAGGCCCTGGAGGGCACAGAGACGACCGACGCCGGCGCGCCCGCCGCCAGCCGGATCAAGCCGCAGCTGTACCCGATGTCGTCGGGTCGCACCCCGGATCTGTTCCACGGTCAGTTCGTGCCCGACCGGGTGGGTCTGTGGACCTTCCGGATCGACGGGTGGGGCGACCCCATCACGACGTGGCATCACGCGGTCACGGCCAAACTCGATGCCGGCCAGGGCGAGACGGAACTGAACAACGACCTGCTGGTGGGTGCGCGGCTGCTGGAACGCGCCGCCACCGGCGTGCCCCGCGAGCATCGCGCTCCCCTGCTGCACGCCGTCGCGGCGCTGCGTGAGCCGGGCGACCCGGTCACCCGCGCGGCGCTGGCGCTGTCCCACGAGGTCACCGCACTGTTGGCGCAGTACCCGCTGCGCGAACTGGTGACCCGCGGCGCCACCTACGGCGTCTGGGTGGACCGGCCGCTGGCCCGCTGCAGCGCCTGGTACGAGTTGTTCCCGCGATCCACCGGTGGCTGGGACGCCGAGGGCCACCCGCTGCACGGCACCTTCGCGACGGCAGCGGCGGCGCTTCCGCGGGTCGCCGCGATGGGTTTCAACGTGGTGTACCTGCCGCCGATCCACCCGATCGGCAAGGTGCACCGCAAGGGACGCAACAACACCGTGACCGCCGAAGCCGACGACGTGGGCTCACCGTGGGCGATCGGCAGCGACGAGGGCGGGCACGACGCGGTACATCCCGACCTGGGGACCATCGAGGACTTCGACCGGTTCGTGGCCGCAGCCCGCGAGAACGGTCTGGAAGTGGCGCTGGACCTGGCGTTGCAGTGCGCACCGGATCACCCGTGGGCCAAGGACCACCGGCAGTGGTTCACCGAGCTTGCCGGACGGGACGATCGCCTACGCGGAGAACCCGCCGAAGAAGTACCAGGACATCTATCCGCTGAACTTCGACAACGACTCCGGCCGGGCTGTACGACGAGGTGCTGCGGGTGGTGCGGCACTGGATGGACCACGGCGTCAGGATCTTCCGGGTCGACAACCCGCACACCAAGCCGCCGAACTTCTGGGCCTGGCTGATCAGTCAGGTCAAGTCGGCCGACCCGGATGTGCTGTTCCTGTCCGAGGCGTTCACCAGGCCGGCACGGCTCTACGGTCTGGCCAAAATCGGCTTCACGCAGTCGTATTCGTACTTCACCTGGCGTACCGCGAAGTGGGAGCTCGAGGAGTTCGGCCGACAGATCGCCGAGCACGCGGACTACGCGCGGCCCAACCTGTTCGTCAACACCCCCGACATCCTGCACGAGAGTCCTGCAGCAGGGCGGTCCGGGCGATGTTCGCGATCCGGGCCGTGATGGCCGCCACGATGGGCACCGTCGTGGGGTGTCTACTCCGGTTTCGAGCTGTTCGAGCACCGCGCCGGTCCGCGAGGGCAGCGAGGAGTACCTGGACTCCGAGAAGTACGAGCTGCGGCCCCGCGACTTCGAGGCGGCGCTGGCCGAGGGCCGCTCTCTGGAGCCATTCCTCAAGCGCCTCAACGAGATTCGCCGCGTCCATCCGGCGCTGTGCCAGATGCGCACCATCACGTTCCACCACATCGACAACGACGCGCTGCTGGCCTACAGCAAGTTCGATCCGGTCACCGGCGACACCGTGCTGGTGGTCGTCACCCTCAACCCGTTCGGCGCCGAAGAGGGCACCCTGTGGCTGGACATGGCCGCTTTGGGTATGCACCCCTACGACCGCTTCTGGGTTCGGGACGAGATCACCGGGGAGGAATACCAATGGGGCCAGGCGAACTACGTCCGCCTCGAGCCGGCCAGGGCCGTCGCGCACATCCTGAACATGCCGGTGATTCCGGCCGAGCAGCGCGCAGACCCTGCTGCGGCGGGAATGACGGGAACGAGAGGAGCCTAGGGCGAAATGACGAGATCCGAAGAACTCGCCAGCCCACACCTGGCGCCGGACCCCGGTGATCTGGCCCGGCTGGTGGCCGGGGTGCACCACAACCCGCACGGCATCCTCGGTGCGCACGAATACGACGACCACACCGTGATCCGCGCGCTGCGCCCGCACGCGCTCGAGGTGGTCGGCGGTCGTCGGCGGCCGAGCGGTATCCGTTGACCCACGTCGACTCCGGCGCTGTTCGCCGTCGCCCTGCCGTTCACCGATCTCGTCGACTACCGACTCGAGGTCAGCTACCCGGGCGGGGACGGCAGACCCGCGCCGACACCGTGGCCGACGGCTACCGGTTCCTGCCCACGCTGGGCGAGATGGATCTGCACCTGTTCGCCGAGGGACGCCACGAACGGCTGTGGGAGATCCTGGGCGCCCACCCGCGCTCCTTCACCACGCCCGACGGCGTGGTCGAGGGCGTCTCGTTCGCGGTGTGGGCACCGAACGCCAAGGGCATCAACCTGATCGGCGAGTTCAACCACTGGGACGGCAACGACGCACCGATGCGGGTCGCTGGGCTCCTCGGGCGTCTGGGAGCTGTTCTGGCCGGGCTTCCCCGCCGACGGCCTGTACAAGTTCCGCGTGCACGGCGTCGACGGTTCGGTCACCGACCGCGCCGACCCGTTCGCCTTCGCCACCGAGGTCCCGCCGCACGACCGCGTCGAAGGTGACGGTGTCGGACTACACCTGGGACGACGCGCGACTGGATGACCCAGCGGGCCGACGCGCAATCCGGTGTTCGAGCCGATGAGCACCTACGAGGTCCACCTCGGCTCGTGGCGGCCGGGACTGAGCTACCGCGAACTCGCCGAGCAGCTCACCGATTACGTTGTGGCCCAGGGCTTCACCCACGTCGAGTTGCTGCCGGTCGCCGAGCATCCGTTCGGCGGGTCGTGGGGCTATCAGGTGACGTCGTACTACGCGCCGACGTCGCGGTTCGGCTCGCCCGGACGACTTCCGGTTCCTGGTGGACGCGCTGCACCGGGCCGGCATCGGCGTGATCGTCGACTGGGTGCCCGCGCACTTCCCGAAGGACGGCTGGGCGCTGGGCCGCTTCGACGGCACCGCCCTCTACGAGCACTCCGACCCGCGTCGTGGTGAGCAACTCGACTGGGGCACCTACGTTTTCGACTTCGGCCGCCCCGAGGTGCGCAACTTCCTGGTGGCCAACGCGCTGTACTGGCTGCAGGAGTACCACATCGACGGCCTGCGGGTCGACGCCGTGGCATCGATGCTCTACCTGGACTACTCGCGCCCGGCGGGCGGGTGGACGCCGAACATCTACGGCGGCCGGGAGAACCTCGAGGCGGTGCAGTTCCTGCAGGAGATGAACGCCACCGTGCACAAGCGCGCGCCCGGGCATCGTCACCATCGCCGAGGAGTCCACCTCGTGGCCCGGCGTCACCCGCCCGACCAACCTTGGCGGCCTTGGCTTTTCGATGAAGTGGAACATGGGCTGGATGCACGACACCCTGGACTACATCAGCCGCGACCCGATCTACCGCACCTACCACCACCACGAGATGACGTTCTCGATGCTGTACGCGTTCAGCGAGAACTACGTGCTGCCGATCAGCCACGACGAGGTGGTGCACGGCAAGGGCACGCTGTGGGGCCGGATGCCGGGCAACGACCACGTCAAGGCCGCCGGGCTGCGCAGCCTGCTGGCCTACCAGTGGGCGCACCCCGGCAAGCAGCTGCTGTTCATGGGCCAGGAGTTCGGCCAGCGCGCCGAGTGGTCCGAGGAACGCGGGCTGGACTGGTATCAGCTCGACGAGAACAGCTACTCCGACGGGGTGCTGCGGTTCGTCGCCGACGTCAACCAGATCTATCGCAGCCGCCCCGCGCTGTGGAGCCAGGACACCCGGCCCGAGGGCTATTCGTGGATCGACGCCAACGATTCGGCCAACAACGTGCTGAGCTTCCTGCGCTACGGCAGCGACGGCTCGGTGCTGGCGTGCGTGTTCAACTTCTCCGGCGCCGAGCACAGCCGCTACCGGCTGGGCCTGCCGCACGCAGGCACCTGGCGGGAGGTGCTCAACAGCGACGCGACGATCTACAACGGCGCGGGGGTCGGCAACTTCGGCGCCGTCGAGGCCACCGACGACCCGTGGCACGGTCGCCCGGCCTCGGCGACGTTGGTGCTACCGCCCACGTCGGCGATCTGGCTCGAACCCGCCTGACGCTCGCGAGCATCGCAAGCGCGCAGTGCGTGTCGGACTTTCGCGATCTCGGCGGTCAGTACAGCGCGTTGGCCAGGTTGCGCCGGCCCGTGATCACGTCCGGATCGGCGGGGTCGAACAAGTCGAACAGCTCGATCAGCCGGGTGCGCACCGCGGTGCGCTCGTCGCCGGATGTCTTGCGCACCAACGCGATCAGCCGATCGAAGGCGGCCGTCACGTCCTGGTTGAGGATCTCGCACGTCGGCTGCGGCCAACGCGGCCTCGATGTCGTCGGGTGCGGCGGCGGCGACCGCCACCGCGTCGGGACGCTGCGCGGTGGCGCGCTCCAGGAAGGTGATCTGCGTCAGCGCGCCTTTGGCTTCGGCGTGGCCCGGGATCGGCGTCCAGGATCGCCTGGTATGCCGCCGCGGCCGCGGCGAAATCGCCGGCCTCGAGGTGCTCACGCGCCTGGGCCACCGCGGGGTCGACCTGCTCCGCGTCGGAATCCTCTGCGCCGCCGAGCTTTCCGGACGTCGCCGCCAGCAGCGAGTCCACCCAGCGCCGCAGCTGATCGGGCGGCTGGGGACCCTGGAAACTCGCCAGCGGCTGTCCGCCGGCGATCGCCACGACGGTGGGTACCGCCTCGATGCCGAACATCTGGGCGACCCGGGGCACCACGTCGACGTTGACGGTGGCCAGTGACCATTTGCCCTCGTCGGCTGCGGCCAGAGTCGCGAACGCTTGAGCAAGCTGCACGCAGACCTCGCTGCGCGGTGACCACAGCAGGACCACCACGGGTAGCTGGCTGGAGCGGACCAGCACCTCGGCTTCGAAGTTGGCTTCGGTGATCTCGACACCACCGGCGGGGGCGGCGCCACCCGATCCGGTTGAGGCGGTTTGCTTGAGACCGGAGAGGTCGACGGCACCGGCCAGTGCCGGCGAGATCGGGGGTCGTGGACGCGTCACGCCCTCAAGTTTGTCACGTCCGCGCGGCCGCCGAATCCACCAGGTCGAGACCCGCTTTCCGGCCCCAGTTTGCCCGTCCGATCGGCCCATATGAGGAAGATCACACTCCCCAGCGGGACGATGCTGCCCAGCAACGCCAGCAACCACGTCCGGACGCTCCAGGAGTAGGCGATGCCGGCCAGCACGGCGGTGATGAGGAACGCGATGAAGACCAGTCCGTGGACCATTCCGAAGACCTTGACCCCGATCTCGGTGCGCGGGCTGCCCAGGTACTTGAAGTACATCCCGATCAGCAGCCCGACCCAGCTCACAGCTTCGGCCAGCGCGACCAACCGGAACCGTCCCGCGGTGCTGCGGACGTCGAAAATGCTCGTCATGGCGCCATTGTGCCCGAGCGCAGGCCCAGCTACTACGCGCCGTCGTTGCGGTGCTGCCGCTAGCCGGCCCGCAGGATCAGCGCGTCACCCTGGCCGCCGGCGCCGCACAGCGCGGCCACCGCGTAGCCCGAGCCGCGACGGGCGAGCTCCAACGCGGCGTGCAGCGTGATCCGCGCACCCGACATGCCGATCGGGTGCCCGACCGCGATGGCGCCACCGTTGCGGTTGACCTTCTCGGGGTCCACGCCGAGCTCGCGGGTCGAGGCGAGCGCCACCGCGGCGAAGGCCTCGTTGATCTCGAGAACATCGAGGTCGTCGAGCGACGATGCCCTCCCGCGCGACCGCCTTCTTGATGGCGTTCGCCGGCTGGGACTGCAGCGTGGAATCGGGGCCGGCGACCACACCGTGGGCGCCGATCTCGCACAACCAGCTCAGGCCCAGCTCCTGGGCCTTGGCCTTGTTCATCACGACGACGGCGCAACCGCCATCGGAAATCTGGGACGCCGAACCGGCGGTGATGGTGCCGTCCTTGCGGAACGCGGGCTTCAGAGCGCCCAGCGACTCGGCCGTGGTGTTGGCCCGGATGCCCTCGTCCTCGGCGAACTCGATCGGGTCACCCTTGCGCTGCGGGATCGAGACCGGCACGACCTCGTCGGCGTACACGCCGTCCTTCCAGGCCGCGGCGGCCTTCTGGTGCGAGACCGCAGCGAACTCGTCCTGCTCGAGCCGGGTGAACTTGTCGGCATCGTTGCGCAGTTCGGTCAGCGCGCCCATCGGCTGGTCGGTGAACACGTCGTGCAGGCCGTCGTAGGCCAGGTGATCCAGCACCGTGACGTCGCCGTACTTGTAGCCTTCCCGGCTGTTCATCAGCAGGTGGGGCGCCTTGGTCATCGACTCCTGGCCACCGGCCACGACCACGTCGAACTCACCGGCGCGGATCAGCTGGTCGGCCAGCGCGATCGAGTCGATACCGGACAGGCACATCTTGTTGATGGTCAGCGCCGGCACGTCCCAGCCGATGCCCGCGGACACCGCCGACTGGCGGGCGGGCATCTGGCCGGCACCCGCGGTCAGCACCTGGCCCATGATCACGTACTCCACCAGCGAGGCAGGCACGCCGGCCTTCTCCAGAGCACCCTTGATGGCGATAGCGCCCAGATCGCTGCCCGAGAAACCCTTGAGCGAACCCATGAGCTTGCCGATGGGAGTCCGTGCTCCAGCAACAATCACAGACGTCGTCATCACTACCTCCAGGGGCGTTTGGAGCCGCTTCGCCGCGGCTATCCACAAATCCAACAGTTTTGGATCCGATGTCGTTAGGTTACCTTTGCGTTATGACCGCCGAGCAAGTTGACGCCCGTCCAGTCCTGGCCAGTGCGCTCGTCACCGCCGTCGACCACGTCGGTATCGCGGTGCCGGATCTCGACGCGGCCATCCAGTGGTACCACGAGCACCTCGGCATGATCCTGGTGCACGAGGAGATCAACGAAGACCAGGGCATTCGCGAGGCCATGCTGTCGCTGCGCGGCGCCGCCCCGGACTGCGCGCAGATCCAGCTGATGGCTCCCCTCGACGAGAACTCGACGATCGCCAAGTTCATCGACAAGCGCGGCCCCGGCATCCAGCAGATGGCCTACCGGGTCAGCGACCTCGACGCGATCAGCGATCAGCTGCGCAGCCAGGGTGTGCGGCTGGTCTACGACGCGCCGCGGCGCGGTACGGCCAATTCGCGGATCAACTTCATCCACCCCAAGGACGCCGGTGGCGTCCTGGTGGAACTCGTCGAGCCCGCCGCAGCACTAGGACCATCTTCGGGTCGGGCCGCGCTTCGCGCGGTTGGCCCAGCACGGCGTGTGCCAGTGCCGCCGGTCATCCGCCCCGGCCTCTCCGTCGTCAACCCGCCAGACCACCACATGTGCTGTGCCGGAGCGGATTTCGTGATCACAGCCCGGGCACCGATAGTGCTTGACGGCCCGCGAGGCGGCGATCGGACGCACCTCGTAGTCGAACCCGTCGGCGCCCGTCTCGATGCGGCGATGCACCGGCAGCGGCGGCAGACCGGTCCCCTGCCGACGTTCCGGTCTGCGGCGCGGCATCAGAACAGCCGGAACTCGTCGCTGTCCATGCCGCGCATCTTGTCGTAATCCAATGTCACACAGCGAATCCCGCGATCAATGGCCAGCGTGCGCGCTTGTGGCTTGATCTGCTGGGCCGCGAAGACGCCGGCGACCGGGGCCAACAGGCTGTCGCGGTTGAGCAGCTCGAGATAGCGGGTCAGCTGCTCGACACCGTCGATCTCGCCGCGGCGCTTGATCTCCACCGCCACCGAGCGGCCCTGCTCGTCGCGGGCCAGGATGTCCACCGGGCCGATCGCGGTCATGTACTCCCGGCGCACCAGGGTGTAGCCGTCGCCGAGCAACTCGATGTGTTCGGCCAGCAGTTCCTGCAGGTGCGCTTCGACACCGTCTTTGACCAGGCCGGGATCGATGCCGAGTTCGTGGCTGGAGTCGTGCTCGATGGCCTCCAGGGTGATGCGCAGCTGCTCGCCGGCCTTGTTCTCCACCACCCACACCGCGTGCGGGCCGTCGTCGGCCTCGGCCTCGGTGAGCCGGCACGGCGGGCTCATCCAGTTCAGCGGCTTGTAGGCGCGGTCGTCGGCATGCACGCTGACCGAGCCGTCAGCCTTGACGAGCAGCAGCCGGCGCGCGGAAGGCAGATGGGCAGTCAGCCGGCCGATGTAGTCGACGGTGCACTGAGCTATCACGAGGCGCACCGCACAAGCTTAGGGTGTCGGGGGCCCGACGAATTAGGCTGACGCCACCATGAGTTCCACCCCAGCGTTGCGCAGCGGTTGGGCCGCGTCCTGGAGCGGGTGACCAGGCAGAGCGGTCGGCTGGCCGGCACACCGGCCTACGGGTCGCTGCTGCTGGGCAAGGTCACCGAGAGCGCCGCCCGCCGGCGGGTCCGGATCCAGACCCTGGTCACGGTCTTCATGCTGACCGTGAACGTCATCGGCGTCGCGGTGGCCGCGCTGCTGGTGACGGTGGCCTTCCCGGTGCCGAGCGTGTTCCACGACGTGCCACGGTGGCTCACCTTCGCCGTGGCGCCCGCCTATGCCGCCGCGGCGCTGGCGTTCGGCAGCTGGTGGATCACCACCCGCACGGTCAACGACCTGCGCTGGGCGATCGACGGCCGGCCGCCGACCCGCGCCGACCAGCGCAACGCCTTCTTCACGCCGTGGCGTATCGCGCTGGCCCAGCTGCTGCTCTGGGCGGCGGGCACCGCGGCATTCACCATCCTCTACGGCATGTACGACACCGACTTCATTCCGCGCATCGCGCTGGGTGTCGGGTTCTGCGGCGTGCTGGTGTCCACCAGCGCGTATCTGTTCACCGAGTTCGCACTTCGGCCGGTGGCCGCCCAGGCGCTGGCCGCCGGCCCACCACCGCACCGGCTGGCCCCGGGGATCATGGGCCGCACCGTGACGGTGTGGATGCTGGGCTCGGGTGTGCCCCTGATCGGCATCGGCCTGACGGCGATGTTCTCGCTGATCCTGCAGAACCTCACCAAGACCCAGCTCGAAGTCGCCATCCTGATCACCTCGATCGTCTCGCCTGATCTTCGGCTTCATCCTGATGTGGATTCTGGCCTGGCTCACCGCAACCCCGGTGCGGGTGGTGCGCGCGGCGCTCAAACGCGTCGAGGACGGTGACCTCGACGCCAACCTGGTGGTGTTCGACGGCACCGAACTCGGTGAGCTGCAACGCGGTTTCAACTCCATGGTGGACGGCCTGCGGGAGCGTGAGCGGGTGCGTGACCTGTTCGGCCGTCACGTCGGACGGGAGGTCGCCGCCGCCGCCGAGTTGCAGCGCCCGACGCTCGGCGGCGAAGAGCGCCATGTCGCAGTCATTTTCGTCGACGTCGTCGGCTCCACGCAGTTTGTCAGCACGCTGCCGCCCAAGGATGTCGTCGAGCTGCTCAACCGGTTCTTCGCGGTGATCGTCGAAGAGGTGGACCGCCACCGCGGGATGGTGAACAAGTTCGAGGGTGACGCGACGCTGGCGATCTTCGGCGCGCCGGTGACCCTGGACAAGCCCGAGGACGACGCACTGGCGGCGGCTCGGACGATCCTGGAACGACTGGAGCGCGAGGTGCCCGAATGCCCCGCCGGGATCGGGGTGGCGGCGGGCCAGGTGGTCGCCGGCAATGTCGGGGCCTACGAGCGGTTCGAGTACACCGTGATCGGTGAACCGGTCAACGAGGCGGCGCGGCTCTCCGAGCTGGCCAAGTCCCGGCCGGTGCGGGTGCTGGCCTCGGCCACCACGGTCGAGGCCGCCGACGCCGACGGAGCGCCGATGCTGGGAGCTGGCCGAGACGGTGACGCTGCGTGGCTACGAGCAGCCCATCCAGTTGGCCACCCTGGCGCGGCGGCGTTAGCGAATCGGATTGGCGCGCAACACTCTTTCGGCGGTGGCCTGCGCATCCTCGAGGGTGGTGAACACGACGTCGTCGTAGCCCCGATCGGGCCGGATGACCACCCGGTCCGGGTCGACGACCAACCCCTGTTTGCCGGCTTCGCGCAGCGCCGCGCTCATTCCCGCCAGCAGCTCGCGGGCGGCGTCGTTGATGGTGTCGATACGCGTGACGTCGATGATCGCCACATCGAACTCGTCGGCCTCGCGGTCCACGATCCGCGCGGCCCGCTCGGCGCCGGCGAACATCAGGTCGCCGTGCAGTTCGTAGACGCGGACGCGATCGACCGGGGTGTAGATGGCGCGAATGGTCGAGCGCGATTCGCGGCCCACGGTCAGGAAGTGCAGGCCCAGTCGCTCAGAAAGACTGCGGCACAACAGAACTCCGCGCACACTGTTGCCGCGGGCGTCCAGCAGCGGCGAGTACACCCCGATGCCGAGCTGGCCGGGCAGCACCGCCACGATGCCGCCCCCGACCCCGCTCTTGGCCGGCATGCCCACCGCGCTGACCCAGTCGCCGGCGGCGTTGTACATCCCGCAGGTCACCATCACCGACAACGTGCGCTGCACCACCCGGGTGCTGGTCACCCGCCTGCCGGTCTGTGGGTTGACGCCACCGCGGGCCAGGGTCGCACCCATCCGGGCCAGGTCGGCGCTCGTCACCCGCAGCGAGCACTGGCGGAAGTAGGCGTCGAGCACCTCGTCGGGGTCGTCGGCGAGCACACCGAAACTGTCGAGCATGTAAGCGATCGCGCGGTTGCGGCTGCCGGTGGCCTTCTCGGAGCGATAGACGTCCTCGTCGAGTTCGAGCGGACGCCCCGCGCAGGCCGAGTAGAAGTCGCGAATCCTGGCGAACCGCTCGTCGGGAGTCGCACCGGGCACCAAGGCGACCGCGGCGATCGCCCCGGCGTTGATCATCGGGTTCTTCGGCGTCTTGGTTTTGTCGTCGACGCTGATTTCGTTGAACGCCTCACCGGAGGGTTCGACGCCGATCTTGGCGTCGACGGCGGCTTCCCCGACCTGGTCGAGTGCCAGCGCGTAGGTGAACGGCTTGGAGATGGACTGGATGGTGAATTCGGTTCGCGCATCACCGGATTCGTAGAGAAAGCCGTCAGAGGACGACAGTGTGAGCCCGAAACCCGACGGGTCGACCTCGGTGAGTTCGGGGATGTAGTCGGCCAGCGCGCCGTCGGTGACGTCGGCGTACTCCGCGACGATCTGGTCCAGATAGCGCTGCACCAGGTCGGCCACGCCTGAAGATCTTAGCCATCGCGCTCCCAGCGTGGGCGCAGGCGCGGTGCGGGCTACGTCTGTACCCTCAAGTTCGGGGGCTCAGGCGAGACATCGGGAACGGGGAGAGATCCTGAACGGCTGCGAATCGGCGATGCACTCGACGTGACGTTCGTACCGAGCGACCCGGCATGCGCAGACGACGACCTGCCTCAGGTCCTTGCTGACACTGTCACCGAGTTCCTCGGCACACCACGGGCGCGGGGTTGGATCCACCTGTGCTCGGCGGCCATCGCGGTCGTTGCCGGCGCGGCCCTGGTGCCGGTCGCCTTCACCGTGGCGTCACCGAGGGCCGGATGGGCCACCCTGATCTACACCGCCACCATCGTCGCCATGTTCGGCGTGAGCGCTACCTATCACCTCAAACGGTGGCGCTCGCCTGCCGCCGAGAAGTGGATGAAGCGCACCGACCACTCGGTGATCTTCATCTTCATCGTCGGCAGCTACACCCCGTTCGCGCTACTGGCGATGCCGCCGCGCATCGGGGCACAGGTCCTGACGATCGTGTGTGCCGGCGCCGCGGCGGGAATCGCGCTGAAGATGATCTGGCCGTCGGCACCCCGGTGGGTCGGTGTACCGCTCTACCTGCTGCTGGGCTACGCCGCGATCTGGTTCGCCGGGACTCTCCTGCACGGGGCGGGTCTGACCGTCGTCGCCCTGCTCGTCGCCGGCGGCGTGCTCTACAACATCGGCGCCATCCTGTACGGGTTCCGCTGGCCCAACCCCTGGCCAGAGTCGTTCGGCCACCACGAGTTCTTTCACGCGTTCACCGCAGCCGCAGCCGCCTGCCATTACGTCGCCGTCTGGCTTCTCATCGTCTAGCGCCCGACCACCATGTCGGTTTTCCGCTAGTGCTGTCGGTGCCGGCGTGTAAGGGTCGAGGTATGCACGACGATTTCGACCGCTGCTACCGGGCCGTCCAGTCCAAGGACTCCCGGTTCGACGGCTGGTTCGTCACCGCGGTGCTGACCACCGGCATCTACTGCCGGCCCAGCTGCCCCGTACGGCTGCCGCTGGCCCGCAACGTGCACTTCTACCCCAGCGCGGCCGCCGCGCAGCGAGCCGGCTTCCGGGCCTGCAAGCGGTGCCGTCCCGACGCCTCGCCGGGGTCACCCGAGTGGAACGTCCGGGGTGACGCGGTGGCCCGCGCGATGCGGCTCATCACCGACGGCGTCGTCGACCGCGACGGCGTTCTCGGCCTGGCCGCCCGGGTGGGCTACACCAGCCGCCAGCTCGAGCGCATGTTGCAGGCCGAGGTGGGCGCCGGGCCGCTGGCGTTGGCGCGGGCGCAGCGGGTGCAGACGGCCCGGGTGCTCATCGAGACCACCGACCTGCCGTTCAGCGACATCGCCTTCGCCGCCGGGTTCGCCAGCATCCGGCAGTTCAACGACACCATCAGGTCCGCCTGCGATACCACGCCGACAGCGTTGCGCCACAAGGCCGCTCAGCGGCAATGGCATGATCCCGCACCGGGCGGCCAGACCCTGACCGCTGCGCTTGCCGGTACGCGCACCGTTCGCGTACGAGGGCGTCTTCGGTCACCTGGCGGCCACTGCCGTGCCGGGCTGCGAGGAGATCCGGGACGGCGCGTATCGACGCACCCTGAGCTTGCCGTCGGGGTACGGCATCGTCAGCCTGACCCCCCGGCCCGACCACGTCAGTTGCACCCTGATGCTGGAGAACGTGCGCGATCTGGCCACGGCCATCGCCCGGTGCCGGCGGCTGCTGGACCTCGATGCCGACCCGGAGGCCGTCATCGAGGCGTTGAGCTCGGATGCCGATCTTCGGGCGGTGGTCGCCAAGGCGCCCGGACAGCGGATTCCCCGCACGGTCGACGAGCAGGAGTTGGCCGTGCGGACGGTGCTGGGCCAGCAGGTGTCGACGAAGGCCGCCCGCACCCATGCCGGTCGGCTGGTGAGCGCGTACGGCACCGCCGTGAGCGATCCCGCCGGCGGCCTGACCCACACCTTCCCCACCGTCGGCCAGCTCGCCGACATCGACCCCGCCCACCTCGCCGTTCCGGGCGCACGCCGGCGCTCGCTGATCGCCCTCATCGCGGCCCTGGCCGGCGGCGAGGTGGTGCTCGATCCCGGCTGCGACTGGGAACGGGCCCGCACCCAGCTGCTGGCGCTGCCCGGAATCGGGCCGTGGACCGCCGAGATCGTCGCGATGCGGGGGTTGGGCGATCCCGATGCCTTCCCCGCCACCGACCTGGGCGTGCGCGTCGGCCGCCGAGCAGGCGGGACTGCCCGGCGACGCCGGCGCCCTGGCCGCCCACAGCGCCCGATGGCGGCCCTGGCGGTCGTATGCGGTGCAACACCTGTGGACCACCCTTGACCATTCCGTGAATCACTGGCCACCGAAGGAGACGATGTGACGACCACACTGCGATACCGAATCGTGGACAGCCCGGTAGGTCCGCTGACATTGGCCGGCATCGGGCCGACGTTGATGCACCTGCGGATGGTCGACCAGACCCACGAGCCGGACCGCACGAGCTGGCTGACCGCCGACGATCAGGCGTTCCCGGAAGCCGTCGAACAATTGGCCGCCTATTTCGACGGGGAGCTGACCGAATTCGACGTCGAACTCGAACTGATGGGGACTGAATTCCAGCGAAAAGTGTGGAAAGCCCTGCGCACAATTCCCTATGGCGAAACCCGGTCATACGGAGAAATTGCCGAACAAATAGGATCGCCGGGCGCGTCCCGCGCGGTGGGATTGGCGAATGGCCGAAATCCGATCGGCATCATCGTCCCGTGCCATCGGGTAATCGGCTCCACCGGTGGATTGACCGGATATGGCGGCGGAATTGAACGCAAGCGCACACTGCTGGCATTGGAGAAAAGCCGCAAGCCGGCGAACCTGACGCTATTCGATTGAGAAATGAGAAACGCCCCCCGATTTCTCGGGGGGCGTTTCCGTAATTTGTGTTCGGCGGTGTCCTACTTTTCCACCCGGGTTGGGTAGTATCATCGGCGCTGGCAGGCTTAGCTTCCGGGTTCGGGATGGGTCCGGGCGTTTCCCTGCCGCTATGGCCGCCGTAACTCTTGTCCACACTGTTGTGGTGTGGGAGTGTGTTTGGTGGTGGGGTGCAGATGGTCTGATCTGCGTGGATGTGTGGTTGCGGGCAATGTCCCTATTCACCATTTTGTGTGTTGGTGATTTTGGGTGTTGTTGTAAGTTTTCGGCCGGTTAGTGCCAGTTCCCTGCAACCATTGCTGGTCTTCTAGGTCTGGTCTATCGATCCCGTGTTCTGCGGGGGGCCTTATCCCACTTAATGGGTGAGAAGCCTGGTCTTGGAGAAGGTTTCCCGCTTAGATGCTTTCAGCGGTTATCCTGTCCGAACGTGGCTATCCAGCGGTGCCCCTGGTGGGACAACTGGTGGACCAGAGGTTCGTCCGTCCCGGTCCTCTCGTACTAGGGACAGGTTTCCTCAAGCTTCTGACGCGCGCGGCGGATAGAGACCGAACTGTCTCACGACGTTCTAAACCCAGCTCGCGTGCCGCTTTAATGGGCGAACAGCCCAACCCTTGGGACCTGCTCCAGCCCCAGGATGCGACGAGCCGACATCGAGGTGCCAAACCATCCCGTCGATATGGACTCTTGGGGAAGATCAGCCTGTTATCCCCGGGGTACCTTTTATCCGTTGAGCGACACCCCTTCCACTCGGGGGTGCCGGATCACTAGTCCCGACTTTCGTCCCTGCTTGACATGTACGTCTCGCAGTCAAGCTCCCTTGTGCACTTGCACTCAACACCTGATTGCCGTCCAGGTTGAGGGAACCTTTGGGCGCCTCCGTTACTTTTTAGGAGGCAACCGCCCCAGTTAAACTACCCACCAGGCACTGTCCCTGAACCGGATATACGGTTCGAAGTTAGAAGTCCAATACGATCAGAGTGGTATTTCAACAATGACTCCACCCACACTGGCGTGTGAGTTTCACAGTCTCCCACCTATCCTACACAAACCGTATCGAACGCCAATACCAAGCTATAGTGAAGGTCCCGGGGTCTTTTCGTCCTGCCGCGCGTAACGAGCATCTTTACTCGTAGTGCAATTTCGCCGAGTCTATGGTTGAGACAGTTGAGAAGTCGTTACGCCATTCGTGCAGGTCGGAACTTACCCGACAAGGAATTTCGCTACCTTAGGATGGTTATAGTTACCACCGCCGTTTACTGGGGCTTAAATTCTCCGCTTCACCCCGAGGGGTTAACGGGTCCTCTTAACCTTCCAGCACCGGGCAGGCGTCAGTCCGTATACATCGTCTTGCGACTTCGCACGGACCTGTGTTTTTAGTAAACAGTCGCTTCTCACTGGTTTGTGCCACCCCCCACCGCTGCCGGCCGCGAGGGCCATGACAGTAGGGGGTCCCCCTTCTCCCGAAGTTACGGGGGTATTTTGCCGAGTTCCTTAACCATAGTTCACTCGTACGCCTTGGTATTCTCTACCTGACCACCTGTGTCGGTTTGGGGTACGGGCCGTGTGTGTGCTCGCTAGAGGCTTTTCTCGGCAGCTGAGGATCACCGAATTCGCCTCACTCGGCTATGCATCACCTCTCAGGAACATGACATCCGGATTTGCCTAGATGTCTCCCTACGGGCTTGCCCCAGTATTACCACTGACTGGTACGGCTACCTTCCTGCGTCACCCCATCGCTTGACTACTACCAAAGAAGGTCCCACGCAGCCGGTGCACGCCGCCCCCCGAAGGGATTGGTCTAGTCACCTTTTGGGTGGTTAGTACCTCTGATTCATCAGGGGCGCCCACACACGGGTACGGGAATATCAACCCGTTGTCCATCGACTACGCCTGTCGGCCTCGCCTTAGGTCCCGACTCACCCTGGGCGGACTGGCCTGGCCCAGGAACCCTTGGTCTTTCGGCGGGCAAGGTTCTCACTTGCCTTATCGCTACTCATGCCTGCATTCTCACTCCCACACCCTCCACCACTGGATCACTCCGTGGCTTCACCGGATGCAGGACGCTCCCCTACCCAACGACACAAGGTCGTTGCCGCGGCTTCGGCGGTGTGCTTGAGCCCCGCTACATTATCGGCGCACAATCACTTGACCAGTGAGCTATTACGCACTCTTTCAAGGGTGGCTGCTTCTAAGCCAACCTCCTGGTTGTCTTTGCGACTGCACATCCTTTTCCACTTAGCACACGCTTAGGGGCCTTAGCCGGCGATCTGGGCTGTTTCCCTCTCGACGTACGGAGCTTATCCCCCGCCGTCTCACTGCTGCGCTCTTAGACTTACCGGCATTCGGAGTTTGGCTGACGTCAGTAACCCTGTGGGGCCCATCGGCCATCCAGTAGCTCTACCTCCGGTAAGAAACACGCAACGCTGCACCTAAATGCATTTCGGGGAGAACCAGCTATCACGGAGTTTGATTGGCCTTTCACCCCTACCCACAACTCATCCCCTCAGTCTTCAACCTAAGTGGGTTCGGGCCTCCACGCGGTCTTACCCGCGCTTCACCCTGGCCATGGGTAGATCACTCCGCTTCGGGTCCAGAACACACCACTACACCACACACTGTTGTGTGGATACGCCCTATTCAGACTCGCTTTCGCTACGGCTACCCCACTCGGGTTAACCTCGCGACATGTCCCTGACTCGCAGGCTCATTCTTCAAAAGGCACGCCATCACCCCACGACAAAGTCGAAGGCTCTGACGGATTGTAGGCACACGGTTTCAGGTACTATTTCACTCCCCTCCCGGGGTACTTTTCACCATTCCCTCACGGTACTAATCCGCTATCGGTCACTGGGAAGTATTCAGGCTTACCGGGTGGTCCCGGCAGATTCACAGCAGATTTCACGGGCCCGCTGCTACTCGGGAACCCTCCACAGCAGAGAACATGTTTTCACCTACGGGGCTCTCACCCACTACGGCAGACCATCCCAGGCCACTTCGACTAACACATTCTTTTCTCACTGCTGCCCAGACCGGCAGATCTGAGAAGAAAGGCCCCACAACACCGCACACACAACCCCTGCCGGGTATCACATGCACACGGTTTAGCCATCCTCCGCTTTCGCTCGCCACTACTCACGGAATCACTATTTGTTTTCTCTTCCTACGGGTACTGAGATGTTTCACTTCCCCGCGTTCCCCCCCGCCACCTATGTATTCAGTGACGGGTGACACGACATCACTCGTGCCGGGTTTCCCCATTCGGACATCCTCGGATCAACGCTCGGTTGACAGCTCCCCGAGGCTTATCGCAGCCTCCTACGTCCTTCATCGGCTCCCAGTGCCAAGGCATCCACCATGCGCCCTTAAACACTTACAACACAAAATACCAAAAATGAGATTAGGAAAAATTGCACATCAACACACCAAAACAACCCACCCCCCTCACAGGGAGGCGTGCAGACACTTTTGCTGCTAGATGCTCGCAACCACTATCCACAAATCAAACACCACACCCCACCACCAAAGTGGAGCGACAACACACCACACCCCGCACGGGACGCAACACCACCCCCGGTTCCCCACAAACGGGGCGAAGAGGTGACGGGCCTGCTGTCTCAAAGCCCAATAGTGTGTCTGGCGGATCCATCCCCGAAAGGGACCACAAAGTTTGTTGTTGCACCAGAACCTGAAACCCACTACAGGCCAGGCCCATCCAACGAATCGCCCAGGTCCGGCTGACTCCGCACGATGCGGGCCGGCCATAGGTCTCGTGGTGCTCCTTAGAAAGGAGGTGATCCAGCCGCACCTTCCGGTACGGCTACCTTGTTACGACTTCGTCCCAATCGCCGATCCCACCTTCGACCGCTCCCTCCCTTACGGGTTAGGCCACCGGCTTCGGGTGTTACCGACTTTCATGACGTGACGGGCGGTGTGTACAAGGCCCGGGAACGTATTCACCGCAGCGTTGCTGATCTGCGATTACTAGCGACTCCGACTTCACGGGGTCGAGTTGCAGACCCCGATCCGAACTGAGACCGGCTTTAAAGGATTCGCTCCACCTCACGGCATCGCAGCCCTTTGTACCGGCCATTGTAGCATGTGTGAAGCCCTGGACATAAGGGGCATGATGACTTGACGTCATCCCCACCTTCCTCCGAGTTGACCCCGGCAGTCTCTCACGAGTCCCCACCATTACGTGCTGGCAACATGAGACAAGGGTTGCGCTCGTTGCGGGACTTAACCCAACATCTCACGACACGAGCTGACGACAGCCATGCACCACCTGCACACAGGCCACAAGGGAATACCGTATCTCTAGGCAGCGTCCTGTGCATGTCAAACCCAGGTAAGGTTCTTCGCGTTGCATCGAATTAATCCACATGCTCCGCCGCTTGTGCGGGCCCCCGTCAATTTCTTTGAGTTTTAGCCTTGCGGCCGTACTCCCCAGGCGGGGTACTTAATGCGTTAGCTACGGCACGGATCCCAAGGAAGGAAACCCACACCTAGTACCCACCGTTTACGGCGTGGACTACCAGGGTATCTAATCCTGTTCGCTCCCCACGCTTTCGCTCCTCAGCGTCAGTTACTGCCCAGAGACCCGCCTTCGCCACCGGTGTTCCTCCTGATATCTGCGCATTCCACCGCTACACCAGGAATTCCAGTCTCCCCTGCAGTACTCCAGTCTGCCCGTATCGCCCGCACGCCCACAGTTGAGCTGTGAGTTTTCACGAACAACGCGACAAACCACCTACGAGCTCTTTACGCCCAGTAATTCCGGACAACGCTCGCACCCTACGTATTACCGCGGCTGCTGGCACGTAGTTGGCCGGTGCTTCTTCTATAGGTACCGTCACTTGCGCTTCGTCCCTACTGAAAGAGGTTTACAACCCGAAGGCCGTCATCCCTCACGCGGCGTCGCTGCATCAGGCTTGCGCCCATTGTGCAATATTCCCCACTGCTGCCTCCCGTAGGAGTCTGGGCCGTATCTCAGTCCCAGTGTGGCCGGACACCCTCTCAGGCCGGCTACCCGTCGTCGCCTTGGTAGGCCATCACCCCACCAACAAGCTGATAGGCCGCGGGCCCATCCCACACCGCAAAAGCTTTCCCCCACCAGGCCATGCGACCAGCAGGGTCTATTCGGTATTAGACCCAGTTTCCCAGGCTTATCCCAAAGTGCAGGGCAGATCACCCACGTGTTACTCACCCGTTCGCCACTCGTGTACCCCGAAGGGCCTTACCGTTCGACTTGCATGTGTTAAGCACGCCGCCAGCGTTCGTCCTGAGCCAGAATCAAACTCTCCAAACAAAAACAACCCAACCCAAAAGAGCCAGGTGAATTCGAATCAGAAAAATCTGACCAAGCACCAGAAAAAATATCTGGCAAAAATAAAACAAACCACACCCCACAACAGGAAGACGGGGAGTCCCCCACAAGGCATGGCAAAAAAACAACAAACAAAAACCACCAAACACACTATTGAGTTCTCAAACAACACACCCGCGAAGACACCCGCGAGCAGGCAACCCTGCCAGCTTACTAAATGTCTGAGGCGGCGTCAACTTGCCGCCGCCTTTCCCAAACTGGGATCCGGCGCGGCTGGCCGACTTGTGACTCTACTGTACTCGCTCGATCTCCGCACCCAGACGCACCAGGTTCTCCACGAACAGCGGATAGCCGCGGTCGATGTGGAAAACGTCGTGCACCTCGGTCTCTCCGTCGGCGACCAGGCCGGCCAGCACGAGCCCGGCGCCGGCCCGGATGTCCGAGCACCACACCGGCGCACTGGACAACTGCGGAATCCCCCGGACCACAGCGTGGTGGCCGTCGGTGCGCGCATCGGCGCCGAGCCGGATCATCTCCTCGACGAACCGGAACCGCGCCTCGAAGACGTTCTCGGTGATCATCGACGTTCCGTCGGCGACCGACGCCAGCGCGATGGCCATCGGCTGCAGGTCGGTCGGGAAACCGGGAAAGGGCAACGTCGCCACGTTGCACGCCTTGGGCCGGTCGTACTGGACGATGCGGAAGCCGTCGTCGCTCTGGGTGACCGTGGCACCGGCATCGTGCAGCTTGTGCAAGACCAGCTGCAGGTGCGCGGGATCCACACCGGTGACCGAGATGTCGCCGCGGGTCATCGCCGCCGCGATACCCCACGTCGCGGCGACGATGCGGTCGCCGATCACCCGGTGTTCGGTCGGGTGCAGCTTCGGTACGCCGATGATCGTCAGCGTCGGGGTGCCGGCGCCCTGGATCTGCGCGCCCATCTGGTTGAGCATCTCGCACAGATCGACGACGTCGGGTTCGCGCGCGGCGTTGTGGATGGTCGTGACACCCTCGGCGAGGACAGCCGCCATCAGGATGTTCTCGGTCGCGCCGACCGACGGGAACTCGAGCTGGATCTCGGCGCCGTGCAGCTTGTCGGCCGTGGCGACCACGCAGCCGTGTTCGATGTTGCACTCCGCGCCGAGCTGCCGCAGGCCCGACTGGTGCATGTCCAGCGGGCGCGAGCCGATGGCGTCACCACCGGGCAGCGCGACCCGGGCGCGCTTGCACCGTCCGACCAGCGGGCCCAGCACGCACACCGAGGCACGGAACTGCCGCACCGCGGCGAAGTCCGCCTCGTACTTGGGCTCGTCGGGCGAGGTGATCCGCACGACCGAGCCGTCGAGTTCCACGTTGGCGCCCAGGCCGCGCAGCACTTCGGCCATCAACGGCACGTCGAGGATGTCGGGGCAGTTCGTGATCGTGGTGGTGCCCTCGGCCAGCAGGCTGGCGGCCATCAGCTTCAGGACGCTGTTCTTGGCGCCCGCGACAGCGACCTCACCGGACAACCGGTTGCCGCCGGTCACCACGAAGCGCTCGCCCACGGGCGTCAGTTTAGTGGAGGCGGCCCCCCTGCCCGGGCCACTCGGCCGGTACGGTTTCATCCATGGCAGTGCACCTGACCCGCATCTATACCCGTACCGGCGACGACGGGACATCCGGGCTGAGTGATTTCTCACGTGTCGAGAAGAGCGACCCGCGCCTGATCGCCTACGCCGACTGCGACGAGGCCAACGCCGCACTCGGCGTCGCGGTGGCCGCTGGGGCAGCCCGACGAGGCGCTGCGCAAGGTCCTGGTGCAGATCCAGAACGACCTGTTCGACGCGGGTGCGGACCTCTCGACTCCCGTCGTGGAGAACCCCGAGTACCCGCCGCTGCGGATCACCGCGCCCTACATCGAGCGGCTCGAGGCGTGGTGCGACCACTACAACGAGGACCTGCCGGCGCTGAACTCGTTCATCCTGCCGGGCGGCACCGCCCTGTCCGCCCTGCTGCACGTCGCACGGACGGTGACGCGCCGCGCCGAACGCTCGGCCTGGATCGCGGTGAAGGCCTACCCCGACACCATCAGCCCGCTGCCGGCCCGATACCTGAACCGGCTTTCGGACCTGTTGTTCATCCTGTCGCGGGTGGCCAACCCGGACGGCGACGTGCTGTGGCAGCCCGGTGGCGCCAACGCCGAACGGCCGCAGGCGAAATAGCGCTCAGACGGTTCGGCGCCGCGCCCGCGGCGACGGGCGCGACTCCACCCACGACAGGAATGCCGTCAGCGCGCCACGGTCCAGCGCCATCTCGTAGCCGCGCCGGCGCTCCGCGGTGGTGTCGTGCAGTTCGAGCACGACGATCTCCTCGGTCATGATGTCGAACTCATCGCCGCGCGGTGCGCGCCGAGAGATGATCTCCAGCCCGCGCCGGCTCAACCGGCGGTCGGGCCACCAGCGCAAGCTCGACAACCGATAGAAGCGGGCCTCGTCACCGCGATAGCGGATGACTCCGTGACGCCAGCCGTGGCCGCCCACCGCGGGGATGTCCCGCAGGATCGCGGCCGTTCCACCCTGGCGCAGTTTCCACAACCGGTAGCTCAGCGCCAAGACGACGAGCAGCAGGACAGTGATCAGCGCGGCCATGAAAATCATCGGCGCGCTCATCGGTCGCCTTGGCTAGTCGAGTTGGCCGAGGGCCCGCAGCCGGGCCCGCCCGCGGGCCGCCGTCTGCGGATCGTCACTGGCGGCGTCGGTCTTGGCGGCATCCGCGTCGATCTCGGACTCGAACTCCGCGGACTCGGCGAGGATCGTCACGCCCGCCTCGGTCACCGACAGATAGCCGCCGTCGACGGCGATGCGCAGGTCGTCCTCACCCTCGCGCTCGACGCGCACCATCGCGTCGTCCACCAGTTGAGCGACCAGCGGGATGTGCCGCGGCAGGATGCCGATCTCGCCCGAGGTGGTCCTGGTGAAGACGAAAGTCGCCTTGCCCGACCAGATCTTGCGTTCGACGGCAACGATGTCGACGTCCAAGTCGGCCATCTCACATCACCTTTCGGCTCTGACCCGGGCTCACAGCTCGACGTTCTTCGCGCAAGCGGCTCATCACAGCTTGGCGCCCATGGTTTCTCGGCCTTCTTCGCCAGGTCGTCCAGGCCACCGATGAGGAAGAACGCCTGCTCGGGCAGGTGGTCGAAGTCGCCCTTGCAGAGCTTGTCGAACGCCTCGACCGTCTCCTTGAGCGGAACCGTCGAGCCGGGCTGACCGGTGAACTGCTCGGCCGCCATCATGTTCTGGCTCAGGAAGCGCTCGATGCGGCGGGCCCGGTAGACCAGCTGCTTGTCCTCCTCGGACAGCTCGTCGATACCGAGGATGGCGATGATGTCCTGAAGGTCCTTGTAGCGCTGCAGGATTCGGATGACCTCCTGCGCCACGCGGTAGTGCTCGTCGCCGACCACGCTGGGGTGCAGGATCGTCGAGCTCGACGCCAGCGGGTCCACCGCCGGGAAGATGCCCTTGGAGAACACCGCACGGGACAGCTCGGTGGTGGCGTCGAGGTGGGCGAACGTGGTCGCCGGCGCCGGGTCGGTGTAGTCGTCGGCGGGCACGTACACGGCCTGCATCGAGGTGATGGACCGGCCACGGGTCGAGGTGATGCGCTCCTGGAGCTCACCCATCTCGTCGGCCAGGGTCGGCTGGTAACCCACCGCCGACGGCATGCGGCCCAGCAGGGTCGACACCTCGGAGCCGGCCTGGGTGAACCGGAAGATGTTGTCGATGAACAGCAGCACGTCCTGCTGCTGCTCGTCGCGGAAGTACTCCGCCATGGTCAGCGCCGAGAGCGCCACGCGCATACGAGTGCCCGGCGGCTCGTCCATCTGACCGAACACCAGCGCGGTGTCCTTGAGCACGTTGGCCTCGCGAAGCTCGACCCACAGGTCGTTGCCCTCACGGGTGCGCTCACCGACGCCGGCGAACACCGACGTACCACCGAAGTTGCGCGCAATACGGTTGATCATCTCCTGGATGAGCACCGTCTTGCCCACGCCGGCACCACCGAACAGGGCGATCTTGCCGCCACGCACGTAGGGAGTCAGCAGGTCGACGACCTTCAGGCCGGTCTCGAGCATCTCGGTGCGGGGCTCGAGCTCGTCGAATGGCGGCGGCTTGCGGTGGATCGACCACTTCTCGAAGTCCTTGCCGTAGCCGGGGTCATCGAGGCAGTCGCCCAGGGCGTTGAAGACGTGGCCCTTGACGCCGTCGCCGACGGGCACCGAGATCGAGGCGCCGGTGTCGGTCACCTCGACGCCGCGGACCAGTCCGTCGGTCGGCTGCATGGAGATGCAGCGCACCAGGTTCTCGCCGAGGTGCTGGGCGACCTCGAGGGTCAGCGTCTTGGCCAGCGTCTCGAACGTGATCTCGGCGTGCAGGGCGTTGAACAGCTCCGGCACCGCGCCGCGGGGGAACTCCACGTCGACCACGGGGCCGGTGATGCGCACGACGCGCCCGGCGGTATCGGTGCTGCTCTTCTTCTCAGCGGTGGCAGTCATGTTCTCTTCGCTCCTGAGCTTTTCTGGTGTGTCTATTTCGCGTCGGCGAGAGCGTTTGCGCCGCCGACGATTTCGCTGATTTCCTGGGTGATCTGTGCCTGCCGCTCCCGGTTGGCCATCAGAGTGAGGGCCTTGATGAGATCGTCGGCGTTGTCGGAGGCCGCCTTCATCGCCCGCCGGCGCGACGCCGACTCCGACGCTCCCGCCTCGAGCAGTGCAGCGAAGATGCGGGTCGCGACGTAGCGCGGCAACAGCGACTCGAACAGCGTGGTGGCATCGGGTTCGAACGAGAACAGGGTGTGCGGTCCGGTCTCCTCCTCGACGTACTCCACGACCATCGGCGCGATCCTGCGCGCTTCGGCCGTCTGGGAGAGCATCGACTTGAACTCGGTGAACACGATGTGCAGCTCGTCGACACCGAGGACGTCGTCCGGCGCCGGGGTCGTCACCGTAGTCGTCGGCGCCGGCCAGGAACGCCTCGACCAGGGTCGTCGGCGATCTCCTGGGCATTCTCGTAGGTGGGCTGTTCGGAGAACCCGGTCCACGACTCGGTGATCTTCCAGTTGCGGAAGCTGTAGTAGCCCAGCGCCTTACGGCCGACCACGTAGAGGACCGGCTCCTTGCCCTCCTCCCGCAGCAGCGAGAACAACTCCTCGGAGCGGCGCAAGCACGTTGGCGTTGTAGGCACCGCACAGACCGCGGTCCGACGACACCACCAGTACCGCCGCCCGCCTGGGGTTCTCCCGCGCCACCAGCAGCGGGTGATCCAGCGCCGACTCGGCCGCCAGGTTGGTCAGCATGTTGGTGATCTCGGCGGCGTACGGACGTGCCGCTTCGACCCGGGCCTGTGCCCGGGCGATGCGGGAAGTCGCAATCAGCTCCTGGGCCTTGGTGATCTTCTTGATCGACCCGGCCGAGCGGATGCGTCCCCGCAGTTCGCGCAGTGTCGCTGCCATACGTTTCCCAGACCCTCCGGTCTACTTCTTCTTCGGGGCGGGCTTGCGGACCTGGACGGACTCCTTCTCCACGTCCGCCTCCTCCATCGCCTCGACGTGGGCGTCGGGAACCACCGAGCTGCCGTCGGTGGTGGCGAAGCCCTTCTTGAAGTCGGCCACGAGCTCGTTCAGCTTCTCCTCGGTCTCCTCGGAGAGCTTCTTGGAGTCGCGGATCTCGTTGAGCAGTCCCTCATTCGAGCCCTGCGACGTGCTCCAGGAACTCGGTCTCGAAGCGGGCCACGTCAGCGACGGGCACCGAGTCGAGGTGGCCCTTGGTGCCGAGGAAGATGGCCACCACCTCCTGCTCGACCGACAGCGGGCTGTACTGCGGCTGCTTGAGCAGCTCGACCAGACGCGCACCGCGCTCCAGCTGAGCCTTCGACGTCTCGTCGAGGTCGGAGGCGAACGCGGCGAAGGCCTCCAGCTCGCGGTACTGCGAGAGGTCCAGACGGAGACGTCCTGCCACCTCTTTCATGGCCTTGATCTGTGCGGCGCCACCGACGCGCGACACCGACACACCGACGTTGATGGCCGGACGCACACCCTGGTTGAACAGGTCGGTCTCCAGGAAGCACTGGCCGTCGGTGATGGAGATGACGTTGGTCGGGATGAACGCCGAGATGTCGTTGGCCTTGGTCTCGATGATCGGCAGTCCGGTCAGCGAGCCGCCGCCCAGTTCGTCGGACAGCTTCGCGCAGCGCTCCAGCAGGCGCGAGTGCAGGTAGAACACGTCGCCGGGGAAGGCTTCGCGGCCCGGCGGGCGGCGCAGCAGCAGCGAGATCGCGCGGTAGGCGTCGGCCTGCTTGGACAGGTCGTCGAACACGATCAGCACGTGCTTGCCGTCGTACATCCAGTGCTGGGCGATGGCCGAACCGGTGTAGGGCGCAAGCCATTTGAAGCCGGCGGCGTCCGATGCGGGGGCCGCGACGATGGTGGTGTAGTCCATCGCGCCACCCTCCTCGAGGGCCCGGCGCACGCTGGCGATGGTGGTGCCCTTCTGGCCGATGGCGACGTACACGCAGCGCACCTGCTGCTTGGGATCGCCGGTCTCCCAGTTCTTGCGCTGGTTGAGGATGGTGTCGACGCAGACGGCGGTCTTGCCGGTCTTGCGGTCGCCGATGATCAGCTGGCGCTGGCCGCGGCCGATCGGGGTCATCGCGTCGATGGCCTTGATACCGGTCTGCAGCGGCTCGCTGACGCTCTGCCGCTCGCACCACCGAGGGCGCCTGGAGTTCCAGGGCGCGGACCTCGCTCGACTCGATGTCGCCGCGTCCGTCGATCGGCTGACCCAGCGGGTTGACCACACGGCCCATGAACCCGTCGCCGACCGGGACCGAGAGCACCTGACCGGTGCGCTTGACCTGCTGGCCCTGCTCGATCTTCTCGAAGTCACCGAGGATGACCGCGCCGACGCTGTGCTCGTCGAGGTTCAGGGCGACACCGAGCACGCCACCGGCGAACTCGAGCAGCTCCTGGGTCATCACCGAGGGCAAGCCCTCGACGTGGGCGATGCCGTCGCCGGCGTCGATGACGGTGCCGATCTCCTCGCGCCCGGTGTCCGCCTCGAAGCTAGAGACGTAATCCTGGATGGCGCCCTGGATGTCGTCAGCCGAGATTGTCAACTCTGCCATGGCTTTTCGTCTTCCTGCCTTTGTTGGGTCTTGGGTGGTTCGTAGGGCTAGTCGGTCGGCTAGTCAGGCAACTTGGTCACGGCCGCGGCCAGCCGTGAGGACAGCGTTCCGTCGATGACCTCGTCGCCGACGGCGACCGAAAGGCCGCCCAGCAGCATCGGGATCGATGTTCAGCTGCACCGAAACCGGGTGGTTGTAGATCCGGGTCAGCACCTCGGTGAGCCGGGTGCGCTGCGCGTCGCTCAGATCGGTTGCCGCGCTCACCTGCGCGACGATCTCGCCGCGGCGGGCGACCGCGAGCTGGGCCAGTCGCCAGCACCGCCTCGTCGGCCCGCTTCCCGCGCAGAAGCTCGACCGTCTGGGCCAGCAGCGCGGTGGCCGTCGCGTTGGCGCCGTTGGTCTGGCTCGATCACCTTGCGCACCAGCTCGACCCGGCCGTCGGCGGGCTTGGCGTAGTCGCCGAGCAGCGTGGTCAGCCGCGGCTGCGCGTCGAGGATGCGGCTGAACCGGAACAGCTGCTCTTCGACCTCGTCGGCCTGGTTCTCGCGTTCGGCGCGGGTCAGCAGGCTCAGCCGGGCGACGTGCTCGACGGCGTCGACCAGATCGGAGGTCAGCGACCACCGCACGGATGCCGCCGTGTTGAGCACGTCGAGTGTGGTGTCGCCGACCTTGCCTGCCAGCAGACGCTGCAGCAGCTGCTTCTTGGCCTCGACCTCGCCGGAGGCCTCGGCCAGGTGACGAGCCAGGATCGGCTCGCGCGACAAGGAGTTCGGCCACCGAGGCCAACTCATCGGACAGCGTCGACAGCGCGTCACCGGACAGACCGGACGACACCGAGTCGAACTTCTCGACCAGCGCGGCCTGTGCGTCGCGGCTGGCCGAGCGCAGATCCGAGGACACCACGGGCGTGAACGCCGCGGGCGCCATCGAGTCCAACTCGTCCAGGAAGCGGTCGACGGTGGCCGACTGTGCCTGCGGATCGGCGACGTACGCACGGACCAGATCGGCCGCGCGCGCCACCGACTCGATACCCAGCTCCTGGCGCAGCTGACGGATCGTCTGGGCGCGCAACAGCGAAACCTGCTGTCCGCCTTGCACCTTGATCCGTTCGGCCTCGACATCGGCCTGCACGCGAAGCGTCTCGCCGATGCGCTCGGCATCGACACGCGCCTCTTCGGTGATGTGCTTGGCCTCCGCCTTGGCTTCCTGCACCCGCTGGGCGTGATACTTGTCGGCGTCGGCCAGCCGTTGAGCGGCCTTCGCACTCTCGTCCAGCTGGTTGCGCACCGCGTCCTGCTGCGATGCCATCAGGCGGCGCACCGGCGGTACCGCGTACCGCCAGATGATCCAGATGATGACCAGGAAGCCGATGAGCTGGCCGATGAAGGTTGACATGCTCCTACCGTCCCGGCGCTGACGCCGACGTACTGGAAACCTCGACACCGAGGACCCGGCTGGCCAGGTTGGCCGACAGTGTCTCCACCGACGACCTCAGGTCCGCCGCGATCGCGTCGCTCTGCTGCTTGAGCTGCTCAGCAGCCTCCTGCAGCGTCCCGGCCGCCTCCTCGTTGGCGTGGCCCCGCTTCTCGTCGATGACCGCGCGACCCTCGGCACGGGCCTCGTCGCGGATACCCGAGGCCTCGGTGCGGGCCGCGGCCATCTCCTTCTGGTAGTCCGATTCGGCTGCGGATTCCTGCTCGACGGCCTTGCGGTTGTCGTCGGTGGTCTTGGCGACCATCGCTTCGCGCTCACCGAGCACCTTCTGGACCGGCGGTACGACGAATTTGCCGATCACGCCGAGCACGATCAAGAAGATGGCCAGCACGAAGAAGAAGGTGCCGTTGGGGATGAGGAAGTTCTGTGTGCCGCCTTCCTCAGCCGCCAACAAGGTGACGCTGTGCTCCCCCATGCCGACTAGGAAGCGCCGGGGGTGGCGAACACGAACAAGGCCATGAACGCCAGGTTGATGAAGTACGCCGCTTCCACCAGACCGACGGTGATGAAGAACGGCGTGAACAGCCGGCCCTGGGCCTCGGGCTGACGGGCGATGCCCGAGATCAGGGCGTTACCGGCGATACCGTCACCGATGCCGGCGCCGATGGCGCCGCCGCCCAGAATGAGGCCGCCGCCGATGAGGGCGCCCATGACGATTTGGGGGTCTGCTGCCATTCTCTATCCTCCTTGATTGCTGGTAGGACTCCTACCAGGCTGTGGGTGGTTCGGGGGTCGAACACGTCTTTTAGTGGTGCTCCTCATCCAGTTCCATGGACTGGCTGAAGTACAAGATGGTCAGCAAGGCGAAGATGAACGCCTGGATCAAGCCGACGAACAAGTCGAACGTTTTCCAGATCGCGTTGGGCGCCCACATGATGTAGGGCGGGAACAGCGCGATCAGCGCGACCATGATGCCGCCGGCGAAGATGTTGCCGAAAAGTCGGAGCGACAACGAGATCGGCTTGGCGATCTCCTCGACGAGGTTGATCGGCGCCAGGAACGCGACGTGGCCCTTGAGCAGTTTGACGGGGTGGCCCAGCAGGCCGCGCCGCCAGATGCCGGCCGCGTGGTAGCAGAGGAACACGAACAGCGCGAGCGCCAGCACGAAGTTGATGTCCGAGGCCGGCGGCTTGAGCAGCTCGCCCGTCCCGCCGTTCGCGGTTCCGTACTGCACCGGAAGCACCGAGATCCAGTTCGCGATCAGGATGAAGACGAACAGAGTGACCGCCAGTGGCAGCACGAACGGGGCGATCTTCATGCCGATCGCGCCCTCGATCTGGCCACGCATCTGGGTGGTGATGGCCTCCCAGAACAGCTGCACACCGCTGGGGACGCCGGTCGAGGTGACCTTGGCCCGCAGGACGAACGCCAGCGCCAGGGTGATGGCCGCGGCGATCGCGGTGGCCAGCACCGTGTCGGTGTTCACGGTCATGCCGAGCCAGTGGGCCGTGGTGTGATGGCCGACCTCGATGGCGCCCTCGGCGAGGATTCGTTCACTCATCGCGTGCTCAATCCTTCGGTGCTTCGTCTGCGGTGGCCGACGCGGGGACGCCGTGCCCCGCGCCTACCTCTTCACTGTCTTCGCCCGTGCGCATTTTCTTCCACACCGGCAGCGCCGTACTCAAAACGAGCAAAACTTGGAACAAAGCCAGGCCGAACAACACACCGAGGCCGGCCGGCCGGAAAACGAACGCGACGGTCAGGCCGATGGCGCTGATGACCAGCAGGCGGGTGGCGGAGTTCAGCGCCATCTTGCGCTTGAGCGGATGGTCCCCCGCGGTGATCGACGCCACCGAGCGCTGGACGAGCACGGCGTTGGTCAGACCGAGCGCGAGGCCGACACCGAAGAAGACACCGAACATGACGTGGCCGGCCATCGCCGCCAGACCCACCGCCAGGGCGGTCACAGCGCTGCAGATCGCAAGCAGCCGAACGGGCCGGAAGGCAACCGACGGAAACACCAACGGCGCATCTTGCGCTGGCGTCGTCACAGGTTCACCTCAATCTTGCGTCTCGAGAGCTGTCCGGGTGATTTGGTGCGTGGCCCGCCGAGCGTATCGAACGGCGTGAGGCGCGCTGGAATCACCCAAGGGGCAGCTCCCTTTGTCGGTCGTAAGTCGCGCCGATCGGATGTCACTCCGACGGCCCGGGGGCCGGCAACCCGCGAGGTTCAGTCATATCTCGGCTGGGTTCTGCCAGCACCGTACCACATGGTAGGCGGCCCTAAATATGTCTACTACTCACCGTCGTAAATCTCGTCGTAGTCGCCCTCGGGGCGACGCAACAACGGGATCAGGGTGACCACCACGGCGACCACGATCGCGGCCAGCATGACTCCCCCGGTGTACCGCGGATCGAAGAAGATCGTGCTGGCCGCGCCGAGCGCGACGATGCCGACCCACAGGTAGATCAGCAGCACCACCCGGCGATGGGAATGGCCGATCTGGAGCAGCCGGTGGTGCAGGTGCATCTTGTCCGGACTGAACGGGCTCAGGCCCGCCCTGGTCCGACGGACGATCGCCAGCAGCATGTCCAGCGCCGGGACGAACATCACCGCCACCACGAGCAGGAAGGGAGACAGCAGCGCGAAGACGTCGCGGGCACCGTAGGCGCTCTGCGAGATCGGCCCGGCCGCGGTGGTGGAGGCGGCGGCCAGCATCAGCCCGATCAGCATCGAGCCGGAGTCGCCCATGAAGATCTTGGCCCGGTACCAGTTGTGCGGCAGGAAGCCCAGGCAGGCGCCGGCCAGCACGACGGAGATGACCGCCGGCGGGTAGAACAGCACGTCGCCGCTGTGGTCGCGCAACAGCCCCACCGAGAAGATGCAGATGGCCGAGGCCGTGATCAGCCCGAGGCCTGCGGCCAGCCCGTCGAGCCCGTCGACGAAGTTCATCGCGTTGACGATGGACACCGTCAGCGCCAGTGTCAGCAGGATCGACGACACCTGGTCCAGCACGATGGTGCCGACACCGCCGATCGGGATGTAGAGCACGCTCCACGCCACGCCCATGGTCACCAGCACGCTGGCCGCGGTGATCTGTCCGGCGAACTTGGTGAGCGCGTCCAGGCCCCAGCGGTCGTCGATCAGGCCGATGGCCATGATCAGTCCCCCGGCCACCACCACGGCAGGCATGCCCGAGGAATAGATGAAGCCACGGGTCAGGGCGGGCAGCTGGGAGGCCAGGAACACGGCGGCGATCACACCGAGGTACATCGCCAGCCCACCCATGCGGGGTGTGGGGCGGGTGTGGACGTCGCGTTCGCGGGGGTACGCCAGCGCGCCGAGTCGGGTGGCCAGGACGCGCACCCAGCCGGTGGCGAAGTAGGTGATGATCGCGGCCGTCAGACCGACGAGTGCCAACTCGCGCAGCGGAACGCCGGCACCCCGGTCGGACAGTGCGAGAAGTTGGACTCCGCTGAGCATTTCAGGAAGAACCGTACTGCACCATTCTGTGACCTGCCGGTGCGGTGATCAGGCGGTCAGCGAGGCCACGTCGACGCCGAGAACCTCGGCGATGGCGGCGGCGGTGATCGGACCTTCGCGCAGGACCCGCGGAGTCGGGCCGGTGAGGTCGACGATGGTCGAGGCGGCCTGTTCCTGTGACGGCCCGGCGTCGAGGTATACCTCGACCAGGTCGCCCAACTGGAGTTGCGCCTCGTCGGCCGTCGTGGCCGGCGGGCGACCGGAGATGTTGGCGCTGGAGACGGCCATGGGGCCGACCTCGCGGAGCAGTTCGATGGCCACCGGGTGCAGCGGCATCCGCAGCATGACGGTTCCCCGCGCGTCGCCCAGATCCCACTGCAACGAGGGCGCCTGCTGGACAACCAGACTCAGCGCTCCCGGCCAGAAGGCCCGGATCAGTTCGCGGGCGCTGTGCGGAACCGAGAACACCAGACCCTCGATGGTGTGCCAGGAGCCGACCAGCACGCCCACCGGCATGTCCCGGCCGCGGCCCTTGGCCGCGAGCAGGCTGGCGACCGCCGCGCTGTCGAAGGCGTCGGCCCCGATGCCGTACACGGTGTCGGTGGGCATCACGACCAGGCGGCCGCTCTTGACTGCGCCGGCGGCAGCCGAGATGGCCTCGGCGCGCCGAGCGGTGTCGGCGCAGTCGAACACCTGGGTCACGCTGACTCCTCCGTTCTTCTGGCCGTCACGAACCGCGGGCGCCCCGCGAGATCGCGGTGCGCGGCGATGGCGGTGAAAAGTTTTGTGCGCTCGATGGTTTCGATGGTCTGCTGCGACGTGGTGTCGTCGTGTTCGACCGCCAGCAGCCCACCCGGCGCGAGCCAGCCGCCTGCCAGGGCGGCGATCGGACCGATCACCGCCATCCCGTCCGGTCCGCCGAACAAGGCGTGTGCCGGGTCATGCTCGGCCACTTCAGGTTCCAGCTGCGCCCCGGCGGGGATGTAGGGCGGGTTGCACACCACGAGGTCGACGGTACCGGTCAGCGCGGAAAGCAGCCCGGGCGTGGTGACGTCAGCGGCCACCAGTTCGACCGCGGTGCCTGCCGCGTTGCGGCGGGCGTATTCCAGTGCCGCGGCGTCGTCGTCGACCGCGATGACACGGGCACCCGGCCATCGAGCGGCCAGCGCGATGGCCAGCGCGCCGGAACCGGTGCACAGGTCGACGATCACCGGAGCTTCCGGAAGATTTTGGGCGACAGCCCATTCCAGCATCGCCTCGGTTTCCGGGCGGGGGACGAACACCCCGGGGCCGACGTGCAGCTCCAGCGGGCCGAAGGCCGCGGTGCCGGTGAGGTGCTGCAGCGGGATACGCCGCGACCGCGCGGCGATCACCTCGTCGTAGCGGCGGAAGAAGTCGGCGGCGGGCGGGTCGATGGTGGCCAACCGCCCGCGGTCACTGCCGACCAGATGGGCGGCCAGCAGCTCGGCGTCGATGCGTGCCGAGTCGATCCCGGCCTCGGCGAGTGCAGCGGTGGCCACCTCGATGGCCTGCCTGAGCCGATACCGCTCGCCGTCGGGCGTCATGCCTGTTGCAGCCTGGTGTGTTTGTCGGCGGCGGCCAGCGCGTCGAGCAGCGCGTCCATGTCGCCGTCGAGGACCTGGTCGAGGTTGTGCGCCTTGAAGTTGATCCGGTGATCGGCGATCCGGTTCTCCGGGAAGTTGTAGGTGCGGATGCGCTCGCTGCGGTCGACGGTGCGGATCTGGCTGGCCCGGTCCGCGGAGGCGTCGGCCTGCGCCTGCTCCTCGGCCAGCGCCTGCAGCCGCGAGGCCAGCACCTGCATGGCGCGGGCCTTGTTCTGCAGCTGGGAGCGCTCGTTCTGGCAGGTGACGACGATGCCGGTGGGCAGGTGGGTGATGCGGACCGCGGAGTCGGTGGTGTTGACGCCCTGGCCGCCCTTGCCCGATGACCGGTAGACGTCGATGCGCAGGTCGGACTCGTCGATCTGGACCTGCTCGACCTCCTCGGTCTCCGGGTACACCAGAACCCCGGCCGCCGAGGTGTGCACCCGGCCCTGCGATTCGGTGACCGGCACGCGCTGCACGCGGTGCACGCCGCCCTCGAACTTCAGCCGCGACCAGACGCCGTCGGCGGTATCGCCCTTGCTGCGGATGGACAGCGTGGCGTCCTTGTAGCCGCCCAGGTCGGAGGTCGTCTCGTCGAGGACGGTCACGATCCAGCCGTGCCGCTCGGCGTAGCGGATGTACATCCGGGCCAGGTCGGCGGCGAACAGGGCGGACTCCTCGCCACCCTCGCCGGATTTCACCTCGAGCACGATGTCGTCGGCGTCGTGCGGGTCGCGCGGGGCGAGCAGGTCGGTCAGGTGCTCGTCGAGCTCGGCGACCCTGGCTTCCAGCTCGGGCACCTCAGCGGCGAACGCCGCGTCCTCGGTGGCCAGCTCGCGGGCGGCCTCCAGGTCACCGCGGGCCGCTTCGAGCTTGCGGTAGGTCGCGACGATCGGCGCCAGTTGCGCGAAGCGGCGCCCCACCCGGCGGGCATTGCCCGTGTCGCCGTGCAGTGCCGGATCGGACAGCTGACGCTCGAGGTCGGCGTGTTCGGCGAGCACGCCGTCGATCGCCATGGCGCTCTGCTGAGCCATCTACCTACCTCCTCGTCACTGTCGACTGTGCCCGAACGCAGACCGACGCCCGGCCTCTCGCTGGAAATCCGCGACAGATCGGGCGTCGGTGAGGCAGCTACTTGTCGGCAGACTCGGCAGACTCGCTGGTCTTGCGCTTGCCGTACCGCTTCTCGAAGCGGGCCACGCGGCCGCCGCTGTCGAGGATCTTCTGCTTGCCGGTGTAGAACGGGTGGCACTGCGAACAGACCTCGACCGTGATGTGGCCGCCGTCCTTGGTGCTCCGGGTGGTGAAGGTGTTGCCACAGCCGCAGACCACGCTGGTCTCGGCGTAGGCAGGATGGATGCCTGATTTCATGATGTCCTCTTCATTCGTCGGTCGCCGGGTCGCCCTCGGGAAAATCCCTGGATAGCGGACGTGAACCGGTACCGGAGGTGGTCGACGATCCAGTATGCCAGGTTGACCGTCACCTGCCCAAACGCCGCGGCGCCAGGGCCTATTCCTCGGCCCCTGCCGGCACGTACACCCGGCCTCGGGGCGCCCTGGTCCACAGCTGTCCCCCCGCGGGGTTGGCGCCGCGTGCGACGAGCTCACGCTTGAGCACCTTGTTGGTCGCGGTGGCGGGCAGTTCGTCGGCGATCCAGACGTAGCGGGGCCACGCCTTGGGCGACAGGTCGGACTGCAGCGCCAGGAAGTCGCCGAAGGTGTCGGGCGCCAGCGCGGTTCCCTCGGCCAGCACCACCGCCGCCATCACCTGGTCGCCCACGTGCTCGTCGGGCACCGGGTAGACCGCGACCTGGCTGACCTCGGGCAGCCGCAGGATGATGCGTTCGATGGGCGCGGCGGCCATGTTCTCGCCGTCGACACGCATCCAGTCCGCGGTTCGGCCGGCCAGGTAGATCCAGCCGTCGGCGTCCCGGTAGCCCAGATCGCCCGACCAGTACATGCCGTGGCGCAGCCGTTCGTCGGTGGCGTTCGGGTCGTTGTAGTAGCCGCCGAACAGCCCGCCGCCGGTGGTGTTGACGATCTCGCCGATCGCCTCGTCCGGGTTGGCCAGGGCGCCGTGGGCGTCGAACTCGGCCGTCGGGCATTCCTGCAGCGTCTCGGAGTTGTAGACGGCGACGCCGGGGAAGCCGCGGCCGACCGATCCGGGCGGGCAGTCGTCCTCCCGGGTGATGATGACCGCGCCCTCGGTGGAACCGAAGCCGTCCCACACCGTGCAGCCGAAGCGGCGGCCGAACTCGGCGATGTCGCGGTCGGTGGCCTCGTTGCCGAACGCGACCCGCAGCGGGTTGTCCTGGTCGTCGGGCTGCTCCGGCGTCGCCAGCACGTAGGCCAGCGGCTTGCCGACGTAGTTCATGTAGGTGACGCCGTAGCGGCGAAGGTCGTCGAGCAGGCCGGAGGCCGAGAACGTCGCCGGCGCCATCGCCGCGCCCGAGTTGAGCGCCACCGCCCAGCCCGCCATCAGCGCGTTGGAGTGGAACAGCGGCATCGACAGGTAGCAGACGTCCGACGCGGTGATCTCGAACCGCTGGACGAGCGACATCCCGGCGAACGGCACCATCATGTGGGCGACCTGGACGGCCTTCGGCTCGCCGCTGGTGCCGGAGGTGAAGATCAGCATGAACGTGTCGGTGGCGGTGACCTCGCGGTGCGGGGTGAGATCGCCGGCGTCGGCCAGCAGTTTCGACCACTGCTCCGAGCCGACGTCGACCACCCGGACGCCGGGCAGGTCCAGACCGTCGATCAGGTCCTTGTGGTCCGCGTCGGTGAGCAGGATCTGACAGTCCGCCTTGGCGATGTCGCGCGCCAGGGCCGTCACCGCGCCGGGTGGTGTTCACCCCGCACAGCACGTATCCGCCCAGCCCGGCGGCCGCCATCGCGGTCAGCATCTCGGGGGTGTTGCCCAGCAGCGTTCCGACGTGCAGCGGACGCCCGGGGTCGGCGAGGGCGATCACCGCGGCGGCCTGCCGGGCCGCCTCACCGAGGTGTTCGCGCCAGGTCCACACCCGGTCGCCGAACTTCACCGCGGGGGCGGGATTGTCGAGGTGCTCACGCAGCAGTTGCTGGACGGTCTCGGCCACTGATCTCCCGTCGCATGGGTCCATCCGCCATCGGCACGGCGGTACTCGTCACAATAGAAGCGCGGTAAACAGGATTACAAATGTGTCTACTGCCACGGGCGGTCGACGGGTTTGCAAGGATATCCGGGTGATCGCCAGCACCGATGCCGACAGCCCGACCGGGACGAAGACCGTCCGGGAGCGTCTGATCGATGCGGCGGAGGCCTGTCTGCGAAACAAGGGCATCCGCGCCACGACGGTGTCCGAGGTGGCCGAGGCCGCCGGTGTGTCACGCGGCTGGCTCTACCGCCACTACCCCGACAAGGCGTCACTGCTGGGTGCGGCGATCGTGCGGCTCAACGAGGTGTTCTGGGGCGAGTCCAACCGAACCCTGTCGGCGATCACCGGATTCGAGGAGCAGCTTGCGGTGGGGGTGCGGTTGGGCCGAAGCGCCTACGAAACCCCCGGCGCGCTGGTCATGCAGTTGCGCCGCGACGAGCCCGAGGAGTTCGCCGCATGCGCGGGGGCCGGTGTTCAGGGTCTGGTTCCCGACCTCGGCCGGTTCTGGCGCCCCTATCTCGAGGCCGCCCGCGACCGCGGTGAGATCCATCCGGACACCGATTTGGACGAGGCGGCCGAATGGGTGGCCCGGGTGCAGATCAGCCTCGGCACGGTTCCCGGCGACACACTGGACCCCGACGATCACGACGCGGTGCTGCGCTACATGCGGCGCTATGTGCTGCCCGCACTGCGGAGCGCGCCTGCGCAGTGAGGGTCAGGCGGTGCGGTGCGCCTTGACCTCGTCGGCGATCCCGCTGGGGCGGCCGGTGATCGCCATGAGGATGTCGCGGATGGGCGCCTTGATCTCGTAGCCTTCTCCCGCGGCGAAGTCGACGTCGGTCGCCAGCAGCCGGATACCGGTGAACTGTTTGGCAGGTTGCATGGGAAAACGCATGTGCCACATGTGATTTGCCGATGCGGCAGCGGCCGCCGCAGGCATCGGCCGGTCGATGCCCAACGGCACCGCGATGTCCTGCCCGTGAACCAGGGCGTCGGTCAACGGGTCGAGCGGCTTGGTTCCGACGATGTGCTTGCGCGAGCCGACCATGCCGCGCAACGCGGCGACGATCTCGGCCTGTGATCGGTTGTCCGCCAAGGCAAGCCGCTTGACCATCGGGTCGAACCGGAACCTCGACTTGCACGCTTCGACGACCACCCGGCCCGGACTCATCTGCGAATGCGTCAGATGGGCGGCGACGTCGCGCACCTTCCAGCCCTCGCACAACGAGGCGGTGGTCCACTGCTGCGGGCTCAGGGGCTCGAGCAGACCGGCCAGGCTCGAGCGCTGCTCGTCGACGTTGCGCCAGATCTCGTCGGTATTCATCGCCGACAGACCTGACTAGTCGACGTCTGCCATGCCCGGTGCGGTCTTGGACACCTGCACCAGGAACTCGTAGTTGTTCTTGGTCTTGCGCAGCTGGCTCATCAGCAGGTCGATCGCCTGATGGCTGTCCAGTCCGGACAGCACCCGGCGCAGCTTGTGCACGACCGAGAACTCGTCGGGCGAGAGCAGGAGCTCGTCCTTGCGGGTGCCCGACGGGTTGACGTCGACGGCCGGGAACACCCGGCGCTCGGCGATCTTGCGGTCGAGCTTGAGCTCGGCGTTGCCGGTGCCCTTGAACTCCTCGAAGATCACCGTGTCGCCGGTCGAACCGGTCTCCACCATGGCGGTGGCGATGATCGTCAGGGACCCGCCGTGCTCGATGTTGCGGGCCGCGCCGAGGAACCGCTTGGGCGGGTACAGCGCGGTGGAGTCCACACCACCGGACAGGATGCGCCCGGACGCCGGGGAGGCGTTGTTGTAGGCGCGGCCCAGCCGGGTGATCGAGTCGAGCAGCACGACGACGTCCTTGCCCTGCTCCACCAGTCGCTTGGCCCGCTCGATGGCGAGTTCGGCGGCCTGGGTGTGGTCTGACGGCGGCCGGTCGAAGGTCGAGGCGATGACCTCACCCTTGACCGAGCGCTGCATGTCGGTGACCTCTTCGGGCCGCTCGTCGACGAGTACGACCATCAGGTGGCACTCGGGGTTGTTCTTGGTGATCGCGTTGGCGATGTCCTGCATGATCGTGGTCTTACCGGCCTTGGGCGGGGACACGATCAGGGCGCGCTGGCCCTTGCCGATCGGCATGATCAGGTCGATGACCCGGGTCGTCAGCTTCTCGGAGGTGGTCTCCAGGCGCAGCCGCTGGTTCGGGTACAGCGGGGTGAGCTTGCCGAACTCGGGGCGGTTCTTGGCCGCCTCGACCGGTCCGCCGTTGACGCTGTCGAGGCGCACCAGCGGGTTGAACTTCTGCCGCTGGTTGCTCTGGTCGCCGTCCTTGGCCACGCGCACGGCGCCGGTGACCGCGTCGCCGCGGCGCAGGCCGTTCTTGCGGACCATGTTCATCGAGACGTACACGTCGTTCGGGCCGGCCAGGTAGCCGGAGGTCCGCACGAACGCGTAGTTGTCGAGGACGTCGAGGATGCCGGCCACGGGCTGGACGACGTCGTCCTCGCGGAGCTCGGACTCGTTGCCGGGCCGCCGCCCTCGCCGCCGGTGCGTTCACCGCGGCGCCTGCGGTCGCGGAAGCGCCGGCCGCGCCGGCCTTGGCCGCGCTCGTCGTCGTCACCGCCGCCGCCGCGATTCTGCTGGCCGCCGCCCTGCCCGTCGCTGCCCTGGTCATTGGACTCGCGGTTCTGCTCGCGGTTCTGCTGGCGGTTGTCGGAATCGCGGTTCTGTTCGCGGTTCTGCTGACGGTTCTGCTGACGGTTCTCGGATTGGCGATTCTCGGACTTGGGCTGCGATTCGCCGGCGGACTTCTGCTGGTCGCCACCCTCGGTGGGGGCGCCGGCGTCGCGATTGGCGGTCCGGCGCTCGCGCCGGGGTTGCTCGGTGCCGTTGGTCACGGCGTCGTCGCGGGTCTCGGTGGCGGGCTGGCTGGGCGCCTCGGCCGCGGGTGCGCCGCCGTTACGCGGGGCATCGCTGCCGCCGTTCTGGTTCTCCCGGATGGCGGCGATGAGATCGCCCTTGCGCATCCCGGAGGTTCCCTTGACGCCGACGCGGTTGGCCAGAGCGCGAAGCTCGGGCAGAACCATCGTCGACAGGGACCCAGTCGCCACGGTCGATCCGGCGTCCGCACCCTGCTCGGCGCCACGGGACTCAGCGCGCTGAGATTCGGCGGCCGGCGGGGTTTGTGCGGTCACGGCGGGCGCATCCGTCTGATGGGCGCTGTCTCCAGCCGTGATGAGGTCCGTATCGGTCACGGATTTCCTTTCTTCCCTCGCCGATCAATCACACGAGGGGTTCTGGCATTCAGGCGATTCGCTGAATGCGAAGTCTCACCGTCATCTGTGCATCAACGGTGATGGCCGGGATTCGCGGCTACATGGCGAACCGTCAGTCCACGAGTTGAACACGAGAAGAATTGGTGGTCGTCCTAGTCTCGGCGCAGGTGCAGACGCTGCGATTGCCTGGACGGGACCGAGGATAGCCCTCTTTGCGGCCCGAACGCAAGAAACCGGCGCCGGCGTGTGACAACTCAACCGTGGACAGCCACACCTGAGCTCCAGCGAACAGCTTCGCCGACGCCCATCTCGCTGACGGTGAATCCCTTGGCGATGCCGAACTCGAGCGCCTCGGCCGGCAGTTCCGGACTCGTGCTGAGCGCCAGAACGGACGGGCCGGCACCGGACAGCACCGCTGGCACGCCACAACGCCGCAGGACCTGCAGGTATTCCGCCGAGGCGGGCATGGCGGCGGCCCGCTGCGGCTGGTGCAGCACATCCTCGGTGGCCGCCATCAGCAGGTCCGGACGCTCGGTGAGCGCCACCACCAGCAACGCGGCCCGGCTGAGGTTGAACCGGGCGGCGACGTGGCTGACCTGATCGGGCAGCAAAATCCTGGTCTCCGCGGTTGAGGACCGGACTTGCGGGATACCCGGGAACAGGTGGATGTTCGGGTGCAGGCGCAGCGGCGCGGCGGCGTAGGTCGGCGGGTCGGTGCGGGTGTCGGTCCACGACACCACGGCGCCACCGAGCACTGAGGCCGACGCGTTGTCCGGGTGGCCCTCGAACTCCGAGGACAGCTGAATCAGCCGCGTCTCGGAGTGCGGCACTAAATCCGCTTGTGCCAGAAGGCCGTTCGCGGCAGCCAAGCCACCGACGACGGCCGCTGCCGACGAGCCGAGTCCGCGCGAGTGCGGGATGGCGTTGCGGCAGCGCACCAGCAGGCCCGGGGCGTCGACGCCGGCTGCGAGCAGGCCGCGGTGGATGGCGCGGACCACCAGGTGCTCGTGGGTGTGGCGGCACATGCCCGGCGCCCTCCCCCTCGATCTCGATGACAAGTCCGGCGTCGATGGTCTCGACCAGAATCTCGTCGTAGAGGCCCAGCGCCACGCCCAGGCTGTCGAAACCGGGGCCGAGGTTGGCGCTCGACGCCGCGACGGAGGCGCTGGAGGTCAGGCCCGCAGGCAGGGTCATCGACACGAAGTTCCTCAGCCCAGGCCGAGCTCGGCGACGACGGCGGACGGGTCGACCGCCAACGGCGTCACGATGGGCATGTCCCGCAGCGCGGTGTCGGGGTCCTTCAGGCCGTTGCCGGTCACGGTGCACACCACCGTCGAACCGGGCGCGACCCAGCCGTCCTCGACCGACTTGAGCAGACCGGCGATGCTGGCCGCCGATGCCGGCTCGACGAAGACGCCCTCGGCCCGCGCGACCAGGTGGTAGGCGGCCAGGATCTCGTCGTCGGTGGCGGCCAGGAAGCGGCCACCGGACTCCTGCTGCGCGGTGACCGCGCCGTCCCAGGAGGCCGGCGAACCGATCCGGATCGCGGTGGCGATGGTTTCGGGGTGGCTGACCGGCTTGCCGGACACCAGTGGCGCGGCGCCGGCGGCCTGGGTGCCGAGCATGCGGGGCAGCTTGTCGCTGACTCCGTCGCGGTGGTACTCGGTGTAGCCACGCCAGTAGGCGGTGATGTTGCCGGCGTTGCCGACCGGCAGCGCGTGGATGTCCGGTGCGGTACCCAGCGCGTCGACGATCTCGAACGCCGCGGTCTTCTGCCCCTCGATGCGCACCGGGTTGACGCTGTTGACCAGAGAGATCGTCGGGTAGTCATTGGTGAGCTTGCGGGCCAGCTCGAGGCAGTCGTCGAAGTTGCCGTCGATCTGAATGATCTTGGCGCCGTGCATGACCGCCTGGGCGAGCTTGCCCATCGCGATCTTGCCCTGCGGAATCAGCACCGCGCAGGTGATCCCGGCCCGCGCGGCGTAGGCGGCCGCCGAGGCCGAGGTGTTGCCGGTGGAGGCGCACAGCACGGCCTTCTGTCCGCGTGCGACGGCGTCGGTGACGGCCATCGTCATGCCGCGGTCCTTGAACGAGCCGGTCGGGTTGAGGCCCTCGACCTTCAGATGCACTGTGCAGCCGGTCTTTTCCGACAGCCGCGGGGCGTACACCAGCGGGGTGCCGCCCTCCAGCAGCGTCACCGGCGTCCAGTCCGCCGCGACCGGCAGCCGGTCACGGTAGGCCTCGATCAAACCCGGCCATGGGGTGTGGACCTTCGTCGAACTCATTCGCTGGTTCCCTCCAGACGCAGCACGCTGTTGACGCTCTGCACGACATCGAGACCCGACAGCGCGGTGACGGTCTCCGAGAGCGCGGCATCGGTGGCCCGGTGGGTGACCACGACGATGCGGGCACCGCAGGGCCGGCCCTCGTCGACGATGCCCTCCTGGCGCACCTCGGCGATGCTGACCTCGCGCTTGCCGAATTCGGCTGCCACCGAGGCCAATACGCCGGGCTCGTCCTTGACCGTCATGCTGACGTAGTAGCGGGTCGGGATCACTCCCATCGGGGCGATCGGCAGCTGGGCGTACTTCGACTCGCGCGGGCCGCGTCCGCCCTGGACGCGGTTGCGGGCCGCCATCACCACATCGCCCATCACCGACGATGCCGTCGGCGCGCCGCCGGCGCCCTGGCCGTAGAACATCAGCCGGCCGGCGGCCTCGGCTTCGACCACGACGGCGTTGAACGCGCCGTTGACCGTCGCCAGCGGGTGGGTCAGCGGAACCAGCGCCGGGTAGACGCGGGCCGAAACCCGTTGCTGGCCATCGGGTGTGGTGATGCGCTCGCAGATCGAGAGCAGCTTGATGGTGCAGCCCAGCGCCTTGGCCGCCTCGAAGTCGGCCGGGCTGACCTTGGTGATGCCCTCGCGGTAGACGTCGTCGGCGGTGACGCGGGTGTGGAAGGCGATGGAGGCCAGGATCGCCGCCTTGGCGGCGGCGTCGTAGCCCTCGACGTCGGCGGTGGGGTCGGCCTCGGCGTATCCCAGTGCGCTGGCGTCGGCCAGGGCCGAGGCGTAATCGGCTCCGGTCGAGGCCATTTCGGACAGGATGTAGTTGGTGGTGCCGTTGACGATGCCCGCCACCCGCAGCACGGAGTCACCGGCCAGCGACTGGGTCAGCGGGCGGATCACCGGGATGGCGCCGGCCACGGCCGCCTCGAAGTACAGGTCGACGTGCGCGCGTTCGGCGGCCTGCGCCAGCTCGCCGGTGGACTGTGCCAGCAGCGCCTTGTTGGCGGTCACCACCGACTTGCCGTGCTCGAGGGCGGTCAGGATCGCCTTGCGGGCGGGCTCGACCGGGCCCATCAGCTCGACGACGATGTCGACGTCCTCGCGCGACACCAGCTCCTCGACGTTGTCGGTGAGCATGGCGACCGGCACGCCGCGGTCGTCGGCGACGCGGCGCACCGCCACGCCGCGCAGTTCCAGCGGCGCACCGATGCGCGCGGCCAGGTCGGCGGCGCTGTCCTCGATGATGCGGACGACCTCGCTGCCGACGTTGCCCAGCCCCAATACCGCTATGCCGATGCCTGTGTCGCCGGCTCTGCGGCTCCGGTCGCCTTCTCGGTGTACTCATTGGCTACCTCACTTCCAAACTCAGCAGATCGTCGACGGTCTCCCGGCGCAGGATCAGGCGGGCCCGCCCGTCGCGCACGGCCACCACGGCGGGGCGGCCGATCAGGTTGTACCGACTCGACATCGAATAGCAGTAGGCGCCGGTGGCGGCCACCGCCAACAGGTCTCCGGGGTGCACGTCGCCGGGCACCCAGGCGTCGCGGACGACGATGTCGCCGCTCTCGCAATGCTTTCCGACGATGCGGGCCAGGGCCGGCGGTGCGTCGCTGCCCCGGGACACCAGGCGGACCTCGTACTCCGCGCCGTACAGCGAGGTGCGGATGTTGTCGCTCATGCCGCCGTCGACGCTGATGTAGCGCCGCGAGGCGCCTGCGCTGATCGCCACATCCTTGACGGTGCCCACCTCGTAGAGCGTCACGGTGCCGGGGCCGGCGATGGCGCGACCCGGCTCGACGACCAGGCGCGGCGCGGGCAGACCGACGGCAGCCGACTCGTTGCCCACGATCGCGCCGAGCTTGGCGGCCAGGTCCTGGACCGGCGGCGGATCATCCTGGGGCACATAGGAAATACCCAGTCCACCGCCGAGGTCGACGGTGCCGATCTGGGCGGTCTTGTCCACCCCGAATTCGGCGACCACGTCGCGCAGCAGGCCGATGACCCGGTGGGCGGCCAGTTCGAAGCCGTCGACGTCGAAGATCTGCGATCCGATGTGGCTGTGCAGCCCGACCAGACGCAGGTGGTCGGCGGCGAACACGCGTCGCACCGCGTCCATGGCCGCGCCGCTGGCCAGCGACAGGCCGAACTTCTGGTCCTCGTGGGCGGTGGCGATGAACTCGTGGGTGTGCGCCTCGACGCCGACGGTGATGCGGATCAGGACGTCCTGCATCACCCCGGCATCCCCGGCGATGGTGTCCAGCCGGTCGATCTCGGTCATCGAGTCCAGTACGACGTGGCCGACGCCGGCCTTGACCGCCGCGCTGAGTTCGTCGACAGATTTGTTGTTGCCGTGGAACGCGATTCGCTCGGCGGGGAATCCGGCATGCAGGGCGACGGCGAGCTCACCGCCGCTCGCGACGTCCAGCGACAGCCCTTCCTCGTCGACCCAGCGGGCGATCTCGCTGCACAGGAACGCTTTGGCCGCGTAGTGCACGTTGCGCCCGCCGCCGAACGCGGCGGCGATCTCGCGGCAGCGGCCGCGGAAGTCGTCCTCGTCGATGACGAACAGCGGAGTGCCGTACTCGGCGGCGAGGTCGGTCACCGTCACGCCGGCGATCGCCACCTCACCGTCGTCGCGGCGAACGAGGTTGTGCGGCCAGATGTTCGGGGCAAGGCCGAGTGCGTCGGCGGAGGTCTGCGGGCGCGGCGGGGTGCCGCCGTGGTGGATCTCCTCGGCGTGCCGTGGGCCGGCCGGGTGAGCGTTCACATGCGCTCCGGTGCGGACACACCGAGAATGCCCAGACCGTTGGCGATCACCTGGCGGGTGGCGTCGCACAGCGCGAGCCGGGCGCGGTGCAGATCGCCTGGCGTCCTCGTCGCCCTGCGGCAGCACCCGGCACGAGTCGTAGAACCGGTGGTAGTCGCCGGCGAGGTCCTCGAGGTAGCGGCAGACCCGGTGCGGCTCGCGCAGTGAGGCCGCCGACTCGAGCACCCGGGCGAACTCGCCGAGGTTGCGGATCAGCGTGCCCTCTTTGTCGTGGGTGAGCAGCCCCAGGTGTGCGGTGTCGGGCGTCAGTCCGAGTTCGGCGGCGTTGCGCGCCAGCGCCGAGAGCCGGGCGTGCGCGTATTGCACGTAGTAGACCGGGTTTTCGCTCGACGCCGAGGACCACAGCTGCAGGTCGATGTCGATCGGGGTGTCCACCGAGGAGCGGGTCAGGGCGTAGCGGGCGGCGTCCACCCCGATGGCCTCGACCAGGTCGTCGAGCGTGATGACGGTGCCGGCCCGCTTGCTCATCCGCACCGGCTGGCCGTCGCGAACCAGGTTGACCATCTGGCCGATGAGCACCTCGACGGTGTCGGGGTCGTCGCCGAGTGCGGCGGCCGCGGCCTTGAGCCGGGCGATGTAGCCGTGATGGTCGGCGCCGAGCATGTAGATGCACAGGTCGAATCCGCGCTGGCGCTTGTCCAGGTAGTAGGCCAGGTCGGCGGCGATGTAGGCGGGCTGGCCGTCACTCTTGATGACGACGCGGTCCTTGTCGTCGCCGAATTCGGTTGTGCGAAGCCAGGTTGCGCCGTCCTTCTCGTAGATCGAGCCGGTCTCGCGCAGCTTGGCGATGGCCTGGTCCACCCGCGCCGCTGGTGTGCATCGAGTCTTCGTGGGTGTAGACGTCGAAGTCGGTGCCGAACTCGTGCAGCGACTCCTTGATGTGGGTGAACATCAGGTCCACGCCGATGGAGCGGAAGGTCTCGCGCTGCTCTTCGCCGGTCAGGCTCAGCGCGTCGGGCGCCTTGGCCAGGATCTGGTCGGCGATGTCGTTGATGTAGGCGCCGGCGTAGCCGTCCTCGGGGGCCGGCTGGCCGTTGGCCGCGGCGATCAGCGAGTTGGTGAACCGGTCGATCTGGGCGCCGTGGTCGTTGAAGTAGTACTCCCGCACCACGCGGGCGCCCTGGGTGGACAGCAGCCGTCCCAGCGCGTCGCCGACGGCGGCCCAGCGGGTGCCGCCGATGTGGATGGGCCCGGTCGGGTTGGCCGAGACGAACTCGAGGTTGATGTTCTGGCCGTCCAGTGCGGCGGAGCGGCCGTAGTCCGGCGCCGGCGGCGAGGATGTTGCGGACGATGACGCCCTGGGCCGAGGCCTCGATGCGCAGGTTCACGAAGCCCGGTCCGGCGACGTCGGCCGAGGCGATGCCGTCGGCCTCGGCCAGCGCGGCGGCCAGCCAGCCGGCCAGCTCGCGCGGGTTGGCGCCGACCTTCTTGCCCAGCTGAAGGGCCAGGTTGGTGGCGTAGTCGCCGTGCTCGGGGTTGCGCGGACGCTCGACGGTCACCGTCGCGGGCAGGGCGGCGGGGTCGAGGTCATGCTCGGCCAGCACCGCGGCGGCGGTGCTCTTGAGCAGCTCGGCGAGGTCGGCGGGGGTCACGGGGGTCCATCCTATGGTCTGACGTGGTCAGCGCCCGAATCCATATCCCCGGCGGGCAGGAGCGCAGCGACCCGGGGACCAGGAAGTGCTTTCGTGAGCCCTCCGCGCGATGCGTTAGGCTGTCAAAGCCCAACGGCGCAATCACTGCGCCCCCGTAGCTCAGGGGATAGAGCGTCTGCCTCCGGAGCAGAAGGCCGCAGGTTCGAATCCTGCCGGGGGCACCCATTTCCCTCACTGACAGGCGCTGCGTCTGTGCACACAGCAAGTGCGACGGCGGCCAGTCTGATGCTGACTGCTTAACACCACAGTTGCACCAACGGCCATCTGACGGCGGAGAGGTGAACGCAACCAGCTCCGAATTCCACCGCTACCTCCAGGCTATGCCTGTTCTGCGGCTCAAAGTAGAAAAGTCGCAGCTGGATTTGGTCGACGCTGGCCGACCGGGACCCGCCGGTGTTCAACAGCGGCGGGTACCGGGCCGCCTGCTAGGCGAACTGCTTGGTCGGGGTGATGTTCCCCGTGACGCCCAGAGCACGTGCCTGGCCGAGCAGCTGCTGGTATTCCTCCGGCGAGATGGTCTTGCTCTTGGTCAGGATGTAGCCGCTCTTGCCGCTGGGATCGCTGACGATGACCCAGCTGTAGTCGTCGGCGTGGGCCAGGATCGTGTAGTTGGGCTTGGGCTTGCCGAACCGGAAGGGCAGGAAGCTCACACTCAACTCGGTGTTGGTCGCGTTGACCGGCACCGCGGAGCCGGTGATCGACGACTGCAGACCCTTGTTGAAGAAGTAGTTGCCCGAGTTCTGCACCCGAATCGTGCCGTCGGACTTGAGGCTGTACACCGCCTTGGTGTTCACCAGGCCGATGGAGAAGAACTGCTTGACGCTGCCCTGCTCGTAGTAGGTCCCGGCGAACTCGGCCGGATCAACGGGGTCCGGCGAGGGCACCACCGCGGCGGCGGCCGACGACTGCACGCTGGCCGTCGAGTTCGAGGCCGCCTTCTTCGCCGCGGTTGCGGGGGCGGTGGCCGCGGTCGCCTGCGCGACGACCGTCCCCGCCCGGCGAGCCGGATGCTCCGGGAGTACGGACCTCGCCCGCTGGTGAGGGCCCTGATGCTGCCGCGCGAGGACGGCGACACCCCGGTAACCGCCGAACAGCCTAAGCTATCCGTCTAGGAGAGTCCGCTTTCCCGCCCCACGAAGTCAGCGAGCATCTCGTCGGCTGTCGGCAGGCACGAATCCGGTGGACTCGATCTTCGTCAGGTCCAGAACGCTGTTGGCCGGCCGCGGCGCAACAGGGCTCGCGGCCTTGCCGAAGTACTCCGCGGTGGAGACTCCGCTCACCCGGTTCGGATCGTGGCCGGCCAGCGCGAAGGTGCGTCGCGCCACATCCGCCCACGAGGTGACCGACCCGGACCCCGTCACGTTGTAGGTCCCGTACGGCGCCCGGCTTTCGGTGAGGTGCCGGATCGCCCGGGCCAGTTCCGAGGTGAACGTCAAGCGGCCGAACTGGTCGTCGACCACCGACGGGTCAACGCCCCGGTCGGCCAGAGACAGCATGGTGCGCACGAAGTTTCGCCCGTCCCCGATCACCCACGAGGTGCGCAGGATGTAGTGCCGGTCCACGCGTGGCCACGATCTGATCGCCGGCGGCTTTCGTCTGCCCGTAGACGCCGAGCGGCGCCACCGGGTCGTCCTCGCGGTAGGGCCGCGTTGCGGTGCCGTCGAACACGTAGTCACTGGAAATGTGGACAAGCGTGAGTCGATGCGCGCGCAGCGACTTGCGCCAGCGCCGCGACCCCGGTGACGTTGGCGGCCCACGCCGCAGCACGTCCTTCGGCGGTCTCGGCCGCGTCCACCGCGGTGTACGCCGCGGCGTTGATGATCGTGTCGTACTCGCGCCAGGCGCGTGCCGCACCGAGATCACCGGAGGTGAGATCGAAGTCGGCGCGGTCGGCGAACTCGACGTGCGGAGCGTCGGCGTACGCCGCGCGCAGCGCGCGGCCCAGCTGCCCGCCGGCGCCGATCACCAAGGTCTTGCGCGGCGGGATGGGCGACGACGTCGGCCAGGCCGCCCTGGGCGCGGTCCTTCGCCGACAGTTCGGCGTGCTCCAGCGGAATCGGCCAGTCGACGGCGATGGTCTCGTCGCCGGGATTCAGCGACGTGTAGACGACCGTCCGGCGAGTAGTGATCGTTGACCAGGTAGGTGTAGACCGTGTTCGGCTCCAGCGTCTGAAATCCGTTGCCGACTCCGCGCGGCACGAACACCGCACGCGACGGATCGATCTCGGCGGTGAACACCGTCCCGAACGTCGGGCCGTCGCGCAGATCGACCCACGCGCCGAAGATCCGTCCGGTGCGCCACCGAGATGTACTTGTCCCACGGTTCGGCGTGGATACCGCGCGTCGTGCCGGCCGACGTCGTTGAACGAGATGTTGTTCTGCACCGGCCCGAAGTCGGGCATCCCGGCGGCGACCATCTTCGCGCGCTGCCAGTTCTCCTTGAACCACCCGCGGTTGTCGCCGTGAACGGGCAGCTCCCAGATCGATCAGTCCTGGAATCGGCGTGTGCAGTCGCGCGCAGCGCCTTGCCGTAGCTCCGTCATTACTTGCGCTCTCCCTGTCATTGCCCGAGTCGGGCGTAGAACGCTTCGGTGGCATCTTTGGCGGGCGCCCACCAGTCTTCGTGGTCGCGATACCACTCGATGGTCGCCGTCAGGCCGTGCTCGAAGTCAGGATACTCGCGGCCGCCATCCGAGTTCGTCGCGCAGTTTGGTCGAGTCGATCGCGTACCGCAGGTCGTGACCGGTCGCGGTCCGGGACATTGTCGTAGGCATCGGCATCCTGACCCATGATCGTCAGGATCAATTCGACGACGGTCTTGTTGTCCTTTTCGCCGTTGGCGCCGATCAGGTACGTCTCGCCGATCCGGCCCTTCTCCAGGATCTGCAGCACCGCCGACGAGTGATCGTCGGCGTGGATCCAGTCGCGGACGTTGAGACCGTCGCCGTACAGCTTGGGGCGAATGCCGCGAAGAACGTTCGTGATCTGGCGCGGGATGAACTTCTCGACGTGCTGGTACGGGCCGTAGTTGTTGGAGCAGTTCGAGATCGTTGCCGCCACCCCGTAGGAGCGCATCCAGGCGCGCACCAACAGGTCGCTGCCGGCCTTGGTCGACGAATACGGCGACGACGGGTTGTAGGGGGTGGATTCGGTGAATCGGCCCGGATCGTCCAGCGCCAGGTCGCCGTAGACCTCGTCGGTCGAGATGTGGTGGTAGCGCACGCCGTACTTGCGGACCGCCTCGAGCAGCGTGAACGTACCGATCAGGTTGGTGTGCAGAAATGGCTCCGGGTCGTCGAGCGAATTGTCGTTGTGCGTTTCCGCGGCGTAGTGCACGACGCCGTCGGCAGACGGCCACCAGTTCGTCGACCAGCTCGGCGTTGGCGACATCGCCGTGGACGAAGCTCACCCGCTCCTCGGGCAGGCCGGCCAGCGACGCACGGTTGCCGGCGTAGGTCAGTTTGTCCAGCACCGTGACGTGATGGTCGGTGTGCTCGACCGACGTAGTGCACGAAGTTGGATCCGATGAAGCCCGCACCTCCGGTGACGAGAAGCTGAGCCACTAGAAACCCCTTTCCAGCAGGCCCAGCAGGTAGGAGCCGTAGCCCGACTTGACCAGCGTCTCGGCGCGCTCACGCAGCTCGTCGTCGGTGAGAAAGCCCTGCCGCCAGGCGATTTCCTCGGGCACCCCGATCTTCAGACCGGTGCGCCGCTCCATCGTGCGCACGAAGTCGGCCGCGTCGGTCATCTGGTCGAACGTCCCGGTGTCCAGCCATGCGGTGCCACGCGGCAGCACCTGCACCCGCAACCGGCTCTGCTCCAGGTAGGCGCGATTGACGTCGGTGATCTCGTACTCGCCACGATCACTCGGGGGGAGGTCGCGCGCGATCTCCACCACGTCGTTGTCGTAGAAGTACAGCCCCGGCACCGCGTAATTGCTCTTCGGTTGTTTCGGCTTCTCCTCCAGCGACACCACCAGTCCGCCGGCGTCGAATTCCACCACCCCGTACGCGGACGGCTCGGCCACCCAGTACGCGAAGATCGACGCCGCCGTCGACGTCCGCGAAGCACTTGAGCTGAGTGCCCAACCCGGCCCGTACAGCAGATTGTCGCCCAGCACCAGTGCGACCTTGTCGGTCCCGATGAAATCGGAGCCGATCGTGAATGCCTGAGCCAGCCCGTCCGGCGACGGCTGCTGGGCGAAGGTGATCGACACCCCGAACCGCGATCCGTCACCGAGCAGCCGCTCGAAGACTGTCCGCGTCGTGCGGCGTGGTGATCACCAGGATGTCGCGGATACCCGCCAGCATCAGCGTAGACAGCGGGTAGTACACCATCGGCTTGTCGTAGACCGGGATCAGCTGCTTGGAGACACCCAAGCGTGATCGGGTGGAGGCGCGTACCCGAGCCGCCCGCCAGGATGATGCCCTTCATGGCGCCATGGTAGTCGGCGGTCATTGGATCCACGGACCGTCGATGACCCGAACACCCATCCCCTGCGTCTCGTAGATGCACAGGTCGTCGACCCAGAACGGCCGTCGAACACCACCAGCACACCCCGGTCATCCCGCTGCCGTCGACAGGATCTCGATCTCGGATCGGGTTCGCTTGTTGGTCGGCGTCACCTGACCGCGGAACTTCCAGCTGAACGTCTGGTCCACGGCGACGGGCTCGAACTCGACTGTCCCGCGTCGGCCAATCCCGCCAGCTTCGCGCCGCCGCGCGAGCCGCCTGCTGCATGGCCTCCAGGCCGCAGCGAACCGGGTTGCACCGGATCCTGGAAGAAGTGGGCCTTGAAGAACCACGCCTCGGGGTCGACGTCGTACTCGGCGACCAGCCGGCCCAGACCTGCCTCTCCCCCGTCGGGCCAGAAGTTCACCCGGTCGAGCACCTGAAGCCGGCCCTGGGCCAGCCACGGGCGCGCCGGTGAGTTCGTCGGCGCCGGTAGGGCAGTGCGACCGGAGCCGGCTGCTGAAAGTGCCTCCAGCGCACCCGGTTCCACCGCAGGCCCGACCTGGTTCTTCAGCGCCTCGGGGCTGAAGAACCCGAAGGCGGTCTTCATCGTCATCACGACGTCGTCGCCTTGGGTGCAGATGACGTCGAAGAACACGATCGTCGAGCCGCCGCCGTCGGCGAACCGCTCCAGAGTCGACGTCACCCGCAGCGTCCCGACCCCGGCGGGCGTGTGACTAGGACGACCTCGTCACCGTCGAGGTTGCGGAACACCACGTCGTCGGGGCGATTGGCGGCGAACCCGTTGTACGAGGACAGCCAGCCGCAGGGCTGCAGCAGGATCTCGATCAGCACCGACATCGGGACCGCGTCGGACTTGCCGTCCTCGAAATACCATGCGCCGGCGGGGACGTCGTATTCCGCGACGACCGTGCCGCCCTTGGTCGGCACCCCCGGCGGGCTGGTCGACGCTGATGATGCGCGACATGAAGTGGTACGGCTCGTCGGGCAGCCGCGGCGCGCGGCGGGTGCCGTCGAACGGTGCGTACAGGGAGCCGAACGCGTCCGAGGGCATACCGCGCCCGCAGGCCAGCAGTGCGCCCTGGTCACCGCGAACATCTTGGTGCCCTCCAGGATTCGCGCCGGCCCGGGCGCACCCGGCGGCATCGGCCAGTCCGGAACCAGGCGCATCCCGAAGCGACGGCAGTGGAACACCTTGAAACCGTCACTGCGGCAGAGCAGCGCGGCGTAGATCGTCGGCGTCGGCCCGTCGATGATCTCCTCGATGAACACCTCGTAGTCGAGCATGGTGGTCGGCGTCCGGGGTCACCTGCCCGCGGCAGACGAAGCGCGCCATCTCGTCGGGCACCGGCTCGAAGCGCCAGCCGTCGCGCTCGATGGTGAAGCCGTAGGCGGCCATCGCGAACGACAGGGCCTGGGTGGCCGCGTCGGCCATCAGCGTGCCGGGCATGCAGGGATCGTTCTTGAAGTGCCCGTCGTAGAACCAGGCGTCCTTGGGCACCGCGGCGGTGGCGCGCAGGTAGCCGCGGCCCCACGGGCCGCCGTCGGGATCGAACTCGGTGACCTCGTCGATCAGCCGCAGCTTCCCGCTCGGAAGCGTCGGCGTCCGCGTGTGCGCGGCGGCCCGCTCGAAGCCGGTGCCGAAGCACGTGTACGCGTGTCCCGCGGTGAAAGCGTCGACGTCGTCCCGGTGAACGAACGCTTCTGCGTGACGACGGGCGGCTCGTCACGACGCGCGCCGTCGACGCGGTGTCGTCGTCGGCGGCGTCCCACAGCACCCCGTCGGACTCGGCTCAGCTCCTCGTCGGAGAAGAAGCCGGCCTGCCCGTTGCGCACCGAGATCAGCAGCCGATCGCCGATGTAGCAGTCGTAGTGGAAGAAGAACAGCCGCGTGTCGCCGGTTTGCGCGTGGCCGTCGATGTGGATGTCGTAGCGCAGCGTCTCGCCGCCCTTGGGCAGTTCGCCCATGAACGTCAGATCGCAGCCGAGCAGGCGGTAGACGCGCTCGCCGCGATTGGTGGAAGTCGGCGCCCAGCCACGAGGCGAGCAGCAGGTCGGCCTGGCCGGACTCGATCACCACACCCGGCGACATCCGGCCGTTGTGCATGTACCAGGCGTCCGGGTCGACGTCGGTCTCGGTGACGATCCGGCCGGTGCCCATCGTGCCGGGCTCGCCCTCGATGCTCATCACCCGATCGGCGAGGAGCAGCGGCGGCTCCGGCATGCGCACCAGGCGGTCGTACTGGTCCTGCTCGGCGAACAGCGGGCCGAACACCTCCGAAATCTTGCCGCCGGCAAGGACTTCGAGCTGGGCGCGCGACCAGAGCGCCTGCTCCGGCGCCGGAGTGGGCGCCGCGGGCGGGTCCGCCGGAGCGGGCGGAGTCGGTGGCGTCACCGGGGCAACCGGCATGGCCGTCCGGGGCGGAATCACCGGTGCCGCCGCGGGTGGTGGCGCCGACGTCAACGCGACCGGCGACGCCGCCGCGTCCACCGTGAGCGACGAACGCCGGCCCGCTGCCATCGCCAGCATCTCGCCGCGCATCTTCAGAAACGACGTGTGCGCCTGCGCCTGCCGCTCGACGAACGCCGCATGTGTCTCACCCACCGACTCGACGAGGCTCATCGCAGCGGCCGCGCGTCCGTTGACCGCCGCCGGTGCGGCGTGCCCGCGGGCGGGTACGAGTTCGGCCGGCGTCACGAGGACTTCCTGCTGTGGGATCACCAGTGGCGTGGGGTAGGCCGGTGCGGCGGGCATCGATTGCACCGTTCCGTGGTTCACTTCCGGCATCGGAGTGCTCCCCTTTTCAAACGCGTGTTGATCTGGCGGCGTGGCGACCGAGACGACGTCGGGCCAGTGGGCGGGCAAAGTCACCTTGCGGGTGGCGCCCTCGGACGCCGGGGCGGACTGCTCGCGCAGTGTCGCCATGCGGGCATCGAATGCGTCGATGCGCACCGGCAGGCCGTGCACCCAGAGCATTGTCTCGAAGACGGTGGAAATGGATTTCCAGCCGGACCCTGTCCCGCCCTCCTAGCCTGATGGTGACGGCCCATGACGCGTTCACCCAGGAGGACTCCGATGACCGCTACCGCACAACTGCCGTTCCGCCAGGACCACCCGCTGCAGTCCTCGGAGGAGTTGCGGGCCCTGCAGTCCGACGGTCCGATCCACAAAGTGCAGACCCCCGTCGGCGACGAGGCCTGGCTGGTCACCGGTTACGCCCAGGTGCGCCGGCTGATGGACGACGAGAATCTCGGCCGCACTCACCGCGACCCCGCCAACGCGCCGCGCAGCAGAACCTCGGCATTGTTCGGTGGCCCGATCGGCGATTTCGACACCGAGCCCGCCGACCACGCCCGGATGCGGTCTGCTGCTGCAGCCGCACTTCTCCCCCAGACACATGCGGGAGTTGCAGCCGAAGATCGAAAACCTTTGCACCACATTGCTCGACGACCTCGAGCAGCAGGGACCACCGGCCGACCTGCATGCGAATTTCGCCCAGCCGTTCCCCGTGCTGGTGATCTGCGACCTGCTCGGCGTGCCGTACTCCGACCGGGACCGCTTCCGGGTCTGGGTCGAGGAGGCCGCCTTCTCCCCGGACGACACCGCTTCGGTGAACGGCCTTGCCGCGCTTCTGCAATACGGGCTGGAACTCGTCGCCGTCAAACGCAGCGAGCCCGGTCGACGACGTCATCTCCCGGCTGTGCGACGAGCCCGACCTCAGCGACCTCGAGGTCGCCACGCTGGGCATGCAGTTGCTGTTCGCCGGGCACGAGACCACGGTGATGCAGATCTGGCTGCAGTCCCTGCTGCTGCTCACCCACCGCGACCAGTGGCAGACGTTGCTGACCTCCCCCGAGCTGATCCCGAAAGCGGTCGAGGAATTGCTCCGGGTCGGGATGCCCGGCGGCATCGGCGTGCCCCGCTACGCCCGGGAGGACATCGACGTCGACGGCGTCACGATCCGCGCCGGCGACCTGGTCCTGCTCGACCCGGGATCGGCCAACCACGACCCGGCCGCCTTCCCCGATCCCTACCGAATCGACCTCAACCGCACCGGCGCCGCCCACGTCGGGCTTCGGCTACGGCCTGCGCTACTGCGTCGGCGCCGCACTGGCCCGCATGGAGCTGAAAATTGTTTTCTCCCAGCTGATTCCACGGTTTCCCGACCATGCAGCTGTGCGCCGACGCGTCCACCATGACCGCCGGATTCCATTCGCTGTCGCACGGCCTGGTCGCACTCCCGGTGACCTGGTGATTCCGGTCGGATACCGTGAACGTTCACGCGCGGGTCGCGCTCGTCGCGGCGCCGCCAAGAGGAAGACATCCACATGGCTGATGAGGAATCCACCGAGCAACCCCGCGGGCCGGCGGGCGGCGAGGAGAAGCCCCCGTCTCCGTACCTTCCCGAAGACGAGGCCTTTCCGGAGAGCTTCCGCAAAATCTGGCGGGTGCTGTTGGCACCGTGGAACCGTCGCTGAGTCGCGACCACCACACGGATCTCTCGCTTACGATGCCCTGAGCGCGTCATAGCCTGAGGAGAGCGACCGCCGTGAGTCAGCCACCCGTCGCCTCGTCCACCGACACCGACTCGCTGACCCGCCGCCAGATCGTCTTCCTGGTCGCGGCTCTGGTGTTCGCGCTCATGTCGTTCTCGCTGAACGCCACCATGATCTCGCCGGCGGTGCGCGACATCAACCAGACCCTGGGCCCCGGCGCGTTCGCCGCCATCTCCACGCCGTTCTACCTGGCCGGGGCGATCGCCAACGTCGTGCTGATCCGGTGGAGCGACTACATCGGCCGCAAACGGGTTCTGCTGGCGATCCTCGTCGTGGTGTGCATCGGCACGGCGCTGTGCCTGAGCACCTCGCTGCCGGTGGTCATCGTCGGCCGGTTCCTGCAAGGCACGGCCAACATCACCTACGGGCTTGCCTTCCTGATCCTGCGGGCCCGGGTCAGCGGCACGACGTTCGGCCTGTGCTGCGGGGTGATGGCGTCGATCAACGGCGGGGTGGCCGGCGGGGACGCCTTCCTGGGCGGGGTGATGACCGACGTCTGGGGTTACCGGTCGATCTTCGCTCTCATCCTGGTGGTCGGCGTCGTCGCGCTGGGCCTGGTGTGGAAGGCGGTTCCCGCCGACGAGGCCGGTGAGCGCAAGTCGGGTCGGATGGACTGGATCGGCGCGGTTCTCATCGCGCTGACCGTCGGCGGCATCACGCTGTTCTTGTCCAACGGCGGGCACAGCGGCTGGGACTCGACACCCGCGCTGGTCGTGGCTGGCGGTGACCGCGGTCGCCTTCGTCGGGCTGCTGCTGTCCAACCGGCGAACCGCCGACCCGGTGGTGGCGATCAAGTACATGCGGTCGCGCGAGGCGTGGCCGCTGCTGGTGGTCACCGTCCTGGTGATGGGGTCGTTCATGGTGGTCAACGGCTTCATCGTGCCGAGCATGGCCGAGGATCCCGACTCCGGTTTCGGGCTGAATGCGACGACGACGGCGCTGCTGTTCCTCACCCCGGGCGCGATCGTGCAGGTTCTCACCGCGCCGTTCGTCGGCCGGCTGGCCGTGCGGATCGGGTTCGTGACGATGCTGCGCGCCGGGGTGGCGGCCTCGATCGTGGTGGTGGCGCTGATGGCGGTGTTCGCCGACCACAAGTACGCCGTGGCGGCGCTTGATGGTGGTCTTCGGATTCACCTGCACCGCAGTGATATTGACACCGCTTGAGCTCACTGGGTGTGCTGCAGGCATCCGAGGAGGAACCGGGAGCGCTACCCGGGATCGCCAACGCCAGTTACGGGATCGGCTTCTCGCTGGGCTTCGCCTGGGCCGGGCCGATGGTCGGCTCTGGCACGGATTCGACGTTCCAGGCGGCGTTTTGGACCTGCGTCGGCATCGGCGTGATCGCGCTGGCGTTCAGCATGATCCTGCGGCCGACGGCGGCCTCTAGCGGCTCTGCCTCCCCCGCCGGTTCGACAGCTCGCCCGTCATCGCCGTGACCGAAGGCGGGATCGGCGTGCCGGCGTCGCAGTCCGGCGCGCGCCGCGGTTCGCCGTAAACCGTTGCCAGCGGGACGATTCCGGCCCATGCCCCGGCGGCGACGTCCTCGTCGGGATCCTCCGGCCAGCCGTCGCCGATCTTCAACGACCAGTTGTCGGCCCCGATCGGCATCCGCAGCACCATGGTGGCGGCGAGTTCCTTGCGGTTGCTGGGCCGCAGCTCGGCGACCCGGCCGGGAATGAAGGTGTCGGTCAGCGTTTCGAGGTAGCCGACCTTGTCCGCGTCGCGCACCGGCTCGAACGTCCCGAACAGCACCGCGCTGCGGAACTGGAACGACGATTCGAAACCGCTGCGCGCCACCAGAACTCCGTCCAGCGCCGTGACCGACACGGCGGCGGCGGCGCCGTCGGCAAGCTGGCGCAGCCACGGCGAGCCCGTCGAGCCGTGAATGACCAGTTCGTCGTCGATGCGCGCGCAGCCGATCGGGAAGATCACCGGGTGCCCGTCTCGGATCAGCGCGATGGTGGCCAGCGGGGTGGCGTCGAGCAGTTCGTCCAGACGTGTCCGCGAGGTGTTCTGCTTCTCCGCGAGGCGGCTGACCGTGGTCGAGGGTTGCGACATGGCCCTACTGTCGCACGGGCCGCAGCGCCTCGGGGGTCAGATCGGCCAGGGTCGGGTAGCCGTCGATCGCCATGATCAGGTCGGCCTCGGCCAGCATCGAGCGCAGGACGTGCACGATGCCGTCGGTTCCGGCCAGCGCCGCCCCGTAGGCGTAGGGCCGGCCGATGCCCACCGCGCTGGCGCCCAGTGCGAGTGCCTTGACGACGTCGGCGCCGGAGCGGATCCCGGAGTCGAACAGCACCGGGACGTCACCGGCGGCCGCCACCACGTCGGGCAGGCAGTCGATGGCGGGAATGCCGCCGTTGGCCTGGCGGCCGCCGTGGTTGGAGCAGTAGATGCCGTCGACCCCGGCGTCGATGGCGCGGCGGGCGTCGTCGGGGTGGCAGATGCCCTTGAGGATCAGCGGCAGCTTCGTCAGCGACCGCAGCCACGGTAAGTCGTTCCAGGTCAACGAGTTTCCGAACACGCTGATCCAGTGCATCACCGCGTTGCGCGGGTCGGCGTCGATGTCGGCGTCGACCTTGGCGCGAAAGTGTGGGTCGCTGATGTAGTTGGCCAGGCACTTGCCGCGCAGCTGCGGGAAGTTGGCGGTTGCCAGGTCGCGCGGTCGCCAGCCGGGCACCCAGGTGTCCAGGGTCACGACGATGCCGGCGTAGCCGGCGGCTTCGGCGCGGTGGACGAAACTCTCGGCGAGGTCGCGGTCGGTCGGGGTGTAGAGCTGGAAAAGCCCTGGGGTGTCGCCGAACTCGGCGGCGACGTCCTCGAGCGGGTCCATGGTAAGCGTCGATACGCACAGCGGCACGCCGGTGCGGGCGGCGGCGCGCGCCGCGGCGAGGTCGCCGTGCTGATCCTGGGTGCACAGCCCGATCACCCCGATGGGCGCCATGAACATCGGGGCGGGCCAGCGCCGGCCCCACAACTCGACCGACAGGTCGCGCTCGGTGGCGCCGACGAGCATCCGCGGGATCAGGCCCCACTGGTTGAACGCGGTGGCGTTGATCCGCTGGGTGCGTTCGTCACCGGCGCCGCCGGCGACATAGGACCACACCGACGGCGAGAGTGCCTGCGCGGCGCGGGCTTCCAGCTCGTCGAAGGACATCGGCAGGCTGGGCTGAACCCCGGTGAGGCCTTGGAAGTAGATCTCGATCTGGTAGTTGCCGTAGGGCTGGGTCATCGCGTCACCTCCGCCACCAGGTCGGCCACTCGGCGCAGCTGGTCGATGTCGCTGCTCGTCGGGATCAGGTGCACCTCGTCGGTGCCGATGTCGGCGAACCTGCGCAGGGTGGCGACGAGTTCCTCGTCGGTGCCGGCCCAGCCGGTGGTGGGCGCTATCGCGTCGACGTACTCCGACGGAATCCAGTTCATGTAGTGGCGCAGGTGCCGATGGACCTGGGCGCGGGGTTCGTCGCCGTCGCCCAGCGCGAACCAAAACGAGGTCGCCAGATGGGGTTTGGGCTTGCCCGCCTCGGCCCACGCGATGCGGGCGACGTCGAAGAACTCGTCCTGCTTGGCGACGTCGAGATCGAGGGTGATGCCGGCCAGACCGTCGGCCCACTGTGCGGCGCTGCGCAGCGTCTTCGGTCCGGTCGCGCCGACCAGCAGCCGCGGGCCACCGCGCTGGGCGGGCTGCGGGCCGACCGGCAACACCGAGTCGGTGATCTTCTCCCCCGCCCAGATGCGCTTCATGACCGCGACCCGATCGGCCATCTCCCGCATCGTCTGGGTCTTCGGGTCGGCGCCGACGGCGTGGTAGTCCTCATGCCGACCGCCGACACCGATTCCGACGGTCAGGCGTCCGCCGGAGAGCATGTCGGCGGTGGCCAGCGCCTTGGCCAGCATCACCGGGTCGTGCAGTTGGGGAACCACCACGGTGGTCACCAGCGGAACCCGGTCGGTCCACGCCGACAGCGCGCCGAGCAGGGTCAGCGAGTCGGGGTTGTTGAAGGCGATGCGCTCACCCCAGCACAGCGAGGAGAACGGGCCCTCGTCGACGGTCCGGGCCCAGCGCTTCAACACGTCGGCGTCGAGGTCCGGTTCCATCACCGGCAAGGTCATGCCAATCTGCACGTCCGCGATTCTGGCACGTCGCCGAGGTCGACGTTTTGCCGTGTCCCACTCGCGATTCTTCGCCCAAACGTCGGTTTGGGCGAAGAAGGGGGTCAGGCCACCGGGTCCTTGTGGGCGCGCACCGGGCCGGCGCTCGGCGGCGGGCGCAGCAGGTTGCCGCGCACGCTGCCGCGGGTGGTGCGCACGGCGACCAGCAGCCAGGTGCACAGCAGGCCGACGTAGGCGATCACGGCGGCCACCTTGAACGCCGGCAGGTTGGTGTGCACGGCCAGCTGGGTGGTGCCGGTGACGAAGGTGCCGACCGGGAACGTCAGGCTCCACCAGGTCAGCGCGAACGGCATGCCGCGCCGCAGGGTGCGGACGGTCAACGCGGTGGCCAATGCGATCCACAGCACGGCGAAGCCCCACACCGGCACCCCGTACAGGATCGCGAAGGCGTTCATGTTGTCGGCGAGGTCGGGAGCCACGGCCAGGCCGGCGTTGAGGCCGAGAAGCCCTGCGGCCGTGATGGATTGGCCCAGCGGGCCGAGCACGATCCACAGCGTCGGCACCCGCGCGGTGCCCGAGGTCCCGTAGAGCGCCAGCCGGCTCCAGACCATCGAGATGATGATGAGCGAGGCCACCAGCGACAGCCCGAACATCGCGTAGCAGCCGTAGAACATGGTGGCCCGCCCGCTGCCGGGCGCCATGTGCGGGATGAGCAGTGCGCCGGTGGCCGCCGACACCATCGGCGGCACCACCGGCATCAGCCAGCCGCCGAACGCGGCGTCGGGTTCGACGTTGTGCTGGGTGAACATCAGGAACGGGATGCTGACCGCGGTGAACAGCCCGCCGATGGTGCCCGCGGTCCACAGCACCCAATCCAGGTCGACGGCCAGGCGCTGGCCGATCACGTCGTGGCCGACCAGCACCGCACCGGCGCCGACGGTCAGCAGCGCCATCGGCGCCGCCCCGTAGAAGTGCGCCATCTGCGGGTTGCGCGCGTGGGTGCGGGCCACCGTCGGATGGCGCAGCCAGTGACCGCCGACCACGACGATCAGCACGGCCAGCAGGACCGCGGCGATGACCCACACCACTTGCGGTGAAGGCCCGCAGCCCGGGGATGTGGACGGGAAGCGTCGCTCCCGCGGTGGCGACGATCCCGGTGCCCATCACCGACGCGAACCAGTTCGGGCCGATGTGGCCCAGCATCTCGACTCGGGTCTGTGGCGTCGCCATAAGACCTAGAACCCTACGGCCCGGCCGCCCTACCGCAGCGCCATTCCGTAGAGCAGGGCGTCCTGGGGTTCGGCGGACAGGCTGGGGAACATGATCGCCCGGGCCGGCTGCCCTTCGAGGGTGAAGCCCGCGCGTTCGAGGACGCGTGCGGACCGGAGATTGTCGGGGTGCACGTAGGCCGAGACCCGGAACAACGCCGGGTTGGTCCTCAGGTGACCGACGAGCAGTCGCAGCGCCTCGCCGGCCAGGCCGCGGCCCCAGAACTGCCGGCCCAAGGCGTAGCCCACCTGCACCGCGTGCGGTTCGGTGTCCAGATAGCCGATCTGCCCGACGAGCTCGCCGCTGTCGCGAAGCGTGATCAGCCAGGTGTGGTCGATGCCGACATTGAACAGCCCGGTGATCACGCCCCGGGTCTCCTCGACGTCGCGGTGGGGCAGCCAGGACAGATAGCGGGTGACCTCTGGGTCCGATGTCAGCTCGGCGAACAGGGCCTCGGCGTCGCCGATCAGCGGGGCGCGCAGGGCGATCCGGTCTCCGGCGATGACGGTCTCGGTCACCCGCTTCCGTGCCCGCGCCGGTTCTCCTGCTCGAGGTAGTCGCGCGCGAGCGCCACGACGTGGTCGGGCAGGTGTCCGCTGGCCACGTCGGCCAGGGTGGTCTTCTCCAGCACCGACCGCATGCTGGCCCGCAGCGCACGCCACACATCGGTCAGCGCCTTGGTCGGGCCGGTGTAGGGAAGGTCGCCCAGGCCGATGTCGCGCACGCTGGCCAACGGCCCGTCGATACAGCGCAGGACGTCGGCGATGCTGATCTCGGTTGCCGGGCGGGCCAGTTCGTAGCCGCCGTCGCGGCCGCGGTGGCTGCGCACCAGCCGGTCGGTGCGTAGGTCGGACAGAATGTCGACGAGGAACTGTGCGGGGATGCCCTGGGACTTGGCGAGATCGTCGGTCTTGACCAGGCCGCCGTCGTCGACGGATGCGAGCTGCGTCATCGCGCGAACGGCGTACTCGGCCTTCGCTGACATCCGCATGCTGCGAATTGTGCCACCGAGGTGGTCACGGGTCAGTTCGCGGAGTCGCTTCCGCGACCGTGGCGTCTTTGGGCGGCAGTCCGGCGAGCTTGCGGACGACCGCACCGAAGTTTGCGAGCGCCGTGCGAATCTGCTCCCGGACAGCAAAGTCGGACGCGGGTCGGGCCCGGCGCGATCGTCTTCGGGGTGACCTTGTTGCCGTCGGTGAGGTCGGTGGCCCCGTTGGGCGATATCGGCCGGCGCCGAAGCGGCGGCGTCGGCCGCGTCCTGAGCGTCAGCGGCCTGCAGTGCCGAGCGGGTGACGTGACCGGATTGGGCTCGGCGGCCACCGTCGGCGCGTGCCGAGTCCCGGATGCGGCGGCGGTCAGCGCCGTCGGGCCGGATTCGAGGTCCACGCCGTGGTGGCCGGCGACGGTGCGCACCGCGTCGAGAATCATCGATGGCGGGCGCAGCGGAGCCTGGGCGGCGTCGACCACCTTCTTGACCGCCCCGTTGACATCGCCGTTGGCCAGCGCGGTCACCACCTGGGTGATCAGTGCAGGTTCGGTGACGGTGAGCCCGGCGGCGGCGATGGCGGCCGCGACGACCTGCCGGCCGACGTAGCTGGTGTCGGCGGTGACCACGGTGAGGGCTTGTTGCAGCTCAGGGCCGATCTGGCCGGCGGTCGACGCCGGTGCGGGCGGCGCCGGCTGCATGAGGGCGGCGAGGGCGTTGACGTCGACCGGCGACGCGGTAGCGGCGGTGTCGTCGGGAGCCGGGGCGGTCTGGGCCGGCGGCGGCGCGACAGCCGGGCCTTGGGGAACACCTCGGACACCGCCTTGCCGCCGAGCAGGCTGGCGTTGGCGGCCAGCGACGCGAACATCTGCTTGAGCACACCGACGGGGCTTGCCGAATCGCCGGTGTCGACGGCGATGGCGTCGACCAGAGCCTTGTCGAACATGCCGTGCGGGGCGCCGGCACCGGCCGAGAGGTCGCACCGTGGGGACGGCAGACGTCGTGCGGCGTGGTGACCAGCGGGTTGGCCACCACCACGGCGGCGCCTACCAGCGCTACCCCGGTGGTCACGATTGGACCTAATGCCCGCCGCACAGCGATTCACCCCTTGAGCTCGATTGTCTGACGCCAACCCTACCTGAGACGAACCTGAGAATGTAACCCGGGGCGTGCGGCGTGGCAAACATTCACACAGATCACCCCGCACAGCAAGGTGCCCCCCCTTCCGAGGAAGGAGGGGCACCTTGTCAGTTGCGAACTTAGTCAGCCGAGTGCTTGCTGGCCCTGCTGGTACCGCGGTC
>CAWBAL010000037.1:0-334713 GCA_963786695.1 uncultured Actinomycetota bacterium | reverse complement strand
GTAGCGTCAGCGCCATGAGTCTGACCGACATCCCGCTGACCACCCTCGACGGCAAGCCCACTTCGCTGGCGGACTACAGCGACCGCGCAGTGCTGCTGGTCAACGTCGCCTCCAAGTGTGGTCTCACCCCGCAGTACGGCGCCCTGGAGCAGTTGGCGCGCGACTACGCCGACCGCGGGCTGACGGTGATCGGGGTGCCGTGCAACCAGTTCATGGGCCAGGAGCCGGGAACCCCGGAGGAGATCGCCACCTTCTGCTCGACGACCTACGGCGTGACGTTCCCGCTGCTGGCCAAGACCGACGTCAACGGCGCCGACCGTCATCCGCTCTACGCCGAGCTGACCAAGACCGCCGACGCCGACGGCCAGGCCGGCGACATCCAGTGGAACTTCGAGAAGTTCGTGATCGCACCCGGCGGCGAGGTGGTCAACCGCTTCCGTCCGCGCACCGAGCCCGACGCACCCGAGGTGGTCGCCGCGATCGAAACGGTGCTGCCGAACTGAACCGGATGGACGTCTGACGTCTTGATGGACGACACCGTCCGGTCACCTGGAGTTGACACACTGCGGATGTGGCTGGACAGCTCATCGTCTCGGTGTCCGGAATCTGCGACCGGACACTGCCCGACATCGACGAGTTCTGCCGGGTGCTCGACACCCGCGGCGTGCCGGTGTCACTTCTCGTGGCACCCCGGCTCAAGAACGGCTACCGGCTGGAGAACGACCCCGACACCGTCGACTGGGTGACCAACCGCCGATCCGGTGGCGACGCGGTGGTCCTGCACGGCTACGACGAGGCCGCCACCAAGCGGCGCCGCGGCGAGTTCGCCACACTGCCGGCCCACGAGGCCAACCTGCGGCTGATGGGCGCCGACCGCGTTCTCGAACACGTCGGCCTGCGAACCCGGCTGTTCGCCGCCCCCGGCTGGACGGTGTCGCCGGGTACCGTCACGGCCCTGCCGCGCAACGGCTTTCGGCTTCTCGCCGGCTTGCACGGCATCACCGACCTGGTGACCGGTTCGTCGGTGCGCGGCCGGGTGCTCGGTATCGGCGAGGGGTTCCTCACCGAGCCGTGGTGGTGCCGGACGCTGGTGCTGTCCGCCGAGCGCACGGCGCGCCGCGGCGGCATCGTGCGGGTGGCGGTCGCCGCCCGGCAGCTGCGCAAGCCCGGCCCGCGGCAGGCCATGCTCGACGTCGTCGACCTCGCCCTGCATGCACGACTGTCTGCCGACCGTGTACCGCTGGGGTACCGACCGGCCCGCATCGTCAGCGGCCTGAGCCGCTCGCCGTCGTCGCGATCCCGCCGTCGACCGGGATGATCGCCCCGTTCACATAGGAACCCGCCCGGCTGGCGAGGAAGATCGCGATACCGGCCATATCGTCGTCGCGGCCGATGCGGCGCAGCGGAGCCGACGCCGCGATCGCCTCGCCGAAGGCGTCCAGCGTCGCGGCCATCATCTTCGACGGGAACGGCCCCGGGGCCACCGCGTTGACCGTGATGTGCTGCGGGCCAAGCTCTTTGGCCAGCACCCGGGTCAGCTGGTGCAGCGCGGCCTTGCTGGCCGAGTAGGAGTACGTCGGCATCACGCTGACATGGATCGCGTCGATGCTGCCGATGTTGATGACCCGCGCCGGGTCGTCGTGGGTACCGGCCTTGCGCAACGCGGGCACCAACTCCTGCACCATCCAGAACGGCGACTTGACGTTGAGGTCGAGCACCTTGTCCCACGCCGAGGCCGGGAAGTTCTCCAGCGGTTCGCCCCACGTCGCACCGGCATTGTTGACCAGGATGTGCAACTCGTCGGTGTCGGCGAGCACCTCGCCGGCCAGTCGCTTGCACTCCTCCTGGCGGGACAGGTCGGCCGCAATGCCCCGCACCTCGCCGAACGCCGACAGCTGCTCGACGGCCTGCTCGCAGGCGTCGGCCTTGCGGGAGCTGACGATCACCCGGGCACCGGCCTGCAACAGACCGCGCGCCATCATCATGCCGATACCTCTGGTGCCGCCGGTCACCAAAGCTGTCTTGCCGGACAGGCCGAACAGGTTGTTCAGATCTGCTGCGCTCACGATGTCTCCTGACTCTATTCCGGTGGCTGATCGAGAAGCGCCCGGCGTTGTGTTCCTGTTGGGCGCGAAGCGCTTTCAGAAGCGGACCGAGTTCTCCTCCGGCAGAACCCGGAAGTCGGTGTCGGTCATCTCGGTGAGTCGACCGTAGTAGATGCTGCGGGCCTCCGGGGCGACCACGCCCTGATGGATCGGCACGGCGTGCTCGGGCGCCACCGCGCGCAGGTATTCGATCGCCTCGGAGATCTTCATCCATGGCGCGGCCGCCGGGGTGGCCAGCACCTCGACCGGCTCGCCGGGGACGAACAGGGCGTCACCCGGGTGCATCAGCCGGGCGGGATGCTCGGCGTCGCCGACCAGATAGGAGATGTTGTCGATCACCGGAATCTCCGGGTGGATGACGGCGTGACGGCCACCCACCCCGCGAATGGTCAGCTCGTCGACGGTCAGCTCGTCGCCGACGTGCACCGCGCGCCACCGGCCGCCGAGTTCGGCCGCGGTCGGCCGGGTCGGCGTACAGCGCGGCGTCCGGGTTGGCCTCCACCAGCGCGGGCAGCCGCTCGCGGTCGGCGTGGTCGGGGTGCTGGTGGGTGATCAGGATGGCCGACAGCCCGGTCACGCCCTCGAAGCCGTGGGAGAAGTTGCCGGGGTCGAACAACAGCGTTGACGCCACCGAACTCGGCGAGAAGACATGAATGTCCGAAATGCGTCAGTTCCATGCTTACGATTGTGCGCTCAGGGGAGGCGTCACTATGCGGATGGTCCTGGCGGTGCTACTGGCAGCCGGTGGACTTCTCGTCGCGACGCCCGCTGCCGCCGAACCGGAGACCTGCCCGCCGGCATGTGACCGCATCCCCGACTCCGCCTGGATCGCGTCGTGGGCGATACCGCTGAACGCCCGCTACGCCTGGCCGCGGCTGCCCGGTCTGGCGGTGACGGCCACCGCGCCGCGGTTCCGGTTCGAGGAGCTGTGCGCCAGCCCGCCGGTCGCCCAGGACCCGCGCTCCTATGTGGTGGCCGAGAAGGCGGTGGTGGTCAACCCGGAGGGCCAGTGGCAGCTGCAGGCCCAGGTGCTGCACTGGCGCGGGGAGACCTGGCGGGGCGGCCAGCTGGCCGAGGACGTCTTCAACACCGCCGTCGCCGCGCTGCGGTCCTGTCAGCTGACCAACCCCGCCGCCTCGCCGTCGCTGACCACCGTGGAACCGGACCGGATGGCGGCCGTGGTCAGCGGGCCGGTGATCCTGCACCAGTACCTGGTGGCCAACCCGGCCAACAGCACGATCACCGAGTTGGCGCTGTGGTCGACCGCCCCGCCGCTGACCGCATGGCCGGCGCCGGGCGACGACACGGTGCTCGACGCGCTCGGCGCGCCGCTGTGCACGGCCTATATCGGGTCGTGCCCGTAGTGCGCCGGTACAGTTGAGCCGCACCATTCCCCGACGTCAGCGAGGAGCTTCTGTGCCCCGGGTGGTTGTCAACGTGATGCCCAAAGCCGAGATTCTCGACCCACAGGGTCAGGCCATCGTCGGCGCGCTGGGCCGGCTCGGGCACGCCGGCATCTCAGATGTCCGGCAGGGCAAGCGATTCGAACTCGAGGTGGACGACTCGGTCAGCGATGCCCAGCTCGCCGAGATCGCCGAGTCGCTGCTCGCCAACACCGTGATCGAGGACTGGTCGGTCACCCGGGAACCGTCATGAGCGCCCGCGTCGGCGTCATCACCTTCCCGGGCACGCTCGACGACGTCGACGCCGCCCGCGCGGTCCGGCTGGCCGGCGCCGAGGCGGTCAGCCTGTGGCACGCCGACGCCGACCTCAAGGGGGTCGACGCCGTCGTCGTCCCCGGCGGCTTCTCCTACGGCGACTACCTGCGCTGCGGGGCGATCGCGAAGTTCGCACCCGTCATGGGCGAAGTGGTCGCCGCGGCCGGCCGCGGCATGCCGGTGCTGGGCATCTGCAACGGCTTCCAGGTGCTCTGCGAGGCCGGCCTGCTGCCCGGCGCGCTGACCCGCAACGCCGGCCTGCACTTCGTCTGCCGCGACGTCTGGCTCAAGGTCGACTCGATCACCACGGCCTGGACCTCCCGCTACGAGTGGGGCGCCGAGCTGCTGGTGCCGCTGAAGTCGGGCGAAGGCCGCTACGTCGCCAGCGACGCCGTGCTCGACGAACTCGAAGGCGAGGGGCGCGTGGTGTTCCGCTACGCCGACAACCCCAACGGCTCGATGCGCGACATCGCCGGCATCAGCTCGGCCGACGGCCGGGTCGTGGGGCTGATGCCGCACCCCGAGCACGCCACCGAACCGCTCACCGGGCCGTCCGACGACGGTCTGGGATTGTTCTACTCCGCGCTGGACGCCGTTCTCATCTAGGCGCTCAGCGCCACGTCGCCGCCGTCGACGGGCACGATCGCGCCGTTGACGAAGCTGCCGCCGGGCCCGGCCAGGAAGGCCACCACGCTGGCGATCTCCTCCGGCTGGGCGACCCGGCCGAGGGCTCTGGTGCCGGCCATGGCGTCGACGAACCCGGGGATGCTGGTTGTTCCGGGAGTGGCGGTGGGCCCGGGGGACACCGCGTTGACCCGCACGCCGGACCTGCCGAACTCGTCGGCCCACACCTTGGTGAACAACTCCAGGGCGGCCTTGCTGGCGCCGTAGACGCCCGCACCCGCACCGGGTGTCGTGGCGATCACGGTGGTGATGTTGACGATCGCTCCGTGTCCGCGTGCGGCCATGGCCGGGGCGAGCTGTTGCACCAGGATGAACGGCGCGCGCAGGTTGATGTCGAACTGGGCGTCGTAGGCGGCATCGGTGGTCTCCGCCGTGCTGGCGAAGGTGTAGATGCCTGCGTTGTTCACCAGGACGTCGACGTCACCGGCTTCGCGGGCAAGGCGGCGGACGTCGTCGGCGTCGGTGAGGTCGGCAGCGATGAACCGGGCTGTGCCCCCGGCATTTTCGATGTCCTGCACGACTTTTCGGCCGCGCTCTGCGTCGCGTCCGTGAACGATCACGTCGGCGCCGGTGCGGGCGAGTTCGAGTGCGATTGCGTATCCGATCCCGGCGGTGGCGCCGGTCACCAGTGCTGTTGTCATGAAAGCCACGACAGCCACGCGCAGACGATTATTCCGAGCGTGCGGTTCCGGTTCACCCGCAGCGGCGTGTCGCGTACAGACACGCACGCTCGCGGGCGAAGAGGCGCTCAGGGGGTCAGCGCGACCGAGGCCTCGGCGGTGTAGCAGAGGAACGTCAACGTCTCCTGCAGGTACAGCTGCACGGTCTCGGCGTCATGGCTCAGGTAGCCGATCGACACGTCGGTGCCCAGCTGCAGGTCGAAGTCGCCGCCGCGGGTGCTCAGCACGAACGCGCCGTCGATGGCGGGCGCCCAGATGATCTCGCCGTCCACCAGCCGGTTGAGGTGCTCGCGGATCGGATAGCCGTGCTCGGTGGTCTCGCTGACCTTGGTGTAGGCCTCGGCCGAGAGCAGCACCGAGTACGGGCCGTCCACACCGGCCAGCCGCAGCTCCGAAAGTGCTTGGGCGATCACGTCGGGGAACTCTCGCGCGTCGGCGGGCAGTGCCAGCGGCGGGTTCGAGCTGCAGCCGCGGATACCGTCGATCGAAGCCGCGCCGTAGCCTTCGAAGATCGCCCGGTCCTCGACGAACGCCAGCTTCTTGGCGGCCTCCTTGACCGGATCCCAGTCGGAGTCCTGCGAGCCGCGCTCGACGTCGTCGATCGCGATACGCGACACGGTGAACGGCACCCGAAGCCGCACCAGCGGCTTGGCGTCGCGCAGATGGGCGACCACGCCGTCGGCGGGCGCGGACACGTCACGCAGATGGCCGGTGCTCACCGCCGCCGTCACCGGCCCGCCCGGACCGCTGACGTCGACCACCCGGCGGCCGGCGATGTGCCGCTTGAAGGTCCGGGTGGCCTCCAATTCGATTTCTTCCCAGGCGGATTCGGTGATCGGGGCGAGCTCGCGATAGAGGTTGTTCATCAGGGTCGTCCTTTCAGACTGCCGATCGCCAGTGAGCCGTCGGAAGAGGTGGTCGGTGCCGGGGGAGCCGCCGCCGCGATCGGCGCCCGGCAGCGGTGGGGGATCGTTGAGGAAGTCGACGATGGGGGTGAAGAACAGGCAGCCGGTGAGCGCGGTGGAGAAGTCCAGGATGCGGTCGGTGTTGCCCGGCGGGTCGCCGATGAACATGTTCTCCAGCATCTTCTCGGTCACCGCGGGCGATCGCGAGTAGCCGATGTAGTAGGTGCCGTACTCGCCCTTGCCGACTTCGCCGAACGGCATGTTGGCCCGCACGATCTGCAGCTCGTTGCCGTCGGCGTCCTCGATGACGTTCAGTGCCACATGGGAATTGGCCGGCTTGACATCGTCGGCGAACTCGATGTCCTCGAGCTTGGTGCGGCCGATCACCCGCTCCTGCTCGGTGACCGACAGCGCCTCCCATGACGACATGTCGTGGACGTACTTCTGCACGTGGACGTAGCAGCCGCCGGCGAAATCGGGATCCTCGTCGCCGATTTCGGTGGCGCTGACCGCCAGCGGGCCGTCCGGGTTCTCGGTGCCGTCGACGAAACCCAGCAGGTCGCGGTTGTCGAAGAACTTGAAGCCGTGCACCTCGTCGACGATGGTGATCGCCCCGGCCATCGACTTGGCCACCTGGCCGGCCAGCTCGAAGCAGACGTCGAGCACCTCGGCGCGGATGTGGAACAGCAGATCACCCGGCGTCGACGGGGCGTGATGGCGCGCGCCGTGCAACTCGACGAACGGATGCAGGTCGGCGGGGCGCGGTCCGGAGAACAACCGGTCCCAGGCGTCGGAGCCGATCGACGTCACCATCGACAGGTGCTTGGACGGGTCGCGGAAACCGATCGCCCGCACCAGGCCGGCGAGGTCCGGCAGTGCGTCGTGCACGGCCGCTTCGCCGCCCTCGTCGATGGTGGCCACCAGGAAGATGGCCGCCGGCGTCAACGGCGCCAGTACCGGCTGCGGTAGTGGTGAGGGCACCGTTCGACCCTAATGGGTCGACGGTCGGCGATGATGGTCAACATGTCCACAGGGGCCAGTGCGCACGGGCTGTGCGAGTTCATCGACGCATCGCCGTCGCCGTTCCACGTCTGCCAGACGGTGGCGCGGCGCCTGACCGCCGCCGGCTACACCGAGTTGGCCGAGACCGATCGCTGGCCCGACCGCAGGGGGCAGTTCTTCACCGTGCGGGCCGGATCGCTGGTGGCCTGGAACAGCTCGGGCATAGCTCGGCGGATCTCGACCGGCCGTTCCGCGTCGTGGGCGGGCACACCGACAGCCCCAACCTGCGGGTCAAGCAGCACCCCGACCGGGTGGTGGCCGGCTGGCAGGTGGTCGCACTCGAGCCGTACGGCGGCGCGTGGCTGAACTCCTGGCTGGACCGCGACCTCGGGATCAGCGGCCGGCTCTCGGTCCGCGACCCGGACGCCGACGGCGGCGTCTCGCACCGGCTGGTCCTCATCGACGAGCCGATCCTGCGGGTGCCGCAGCTGGCGATCCACCTCGCCGAGGACCGGGCCGCGCTCAAACTCGATCCGCAGCGCCACGTCAACGCGGTCTGGGGGCTGGGCGACACCACGCGATCGTTCCTGGACTACGCCGCGCAGTGGGCCGGGGTGGCACCGGCCGACCTGCTGTCGGCCGACCTGATGACCCACGACCTGACCCCGTCGGCGCTCATCGGCGTGGACGGCGAGTTCGTCAGCGCTCCCCGGCTGGACAACCAGGGCACCTGCTACGCCGGGCTCGAGGCGTTCCTGGCCGCCGAGCCGCGCGGCTACCTGCCGGTGCTGGCGCTGTTCGACCACGAGGAGGTCGGCTCGACCTCCGACCACGGCGCCCAGTCGGATCTGCTGCTGACGACGCTGGAGCGCATCGTGCTGGCTGCCGGCGGTGACCGGGAGGACTTCCTGCGCCGGCTGACCGCGTCGATGGTGGCCTCCGGCGACATGGCGCACGCCACCCATCCCAACTATCCGGAACGGCACGAGCCCGGCCACCTGATCGACGTCAACGGCGGCCCGGTGCTCAAGGTGCAGCCCAACCTGCGCTATGCCACCGACGGCCGCACCGCCGCGGCGTTCGAGCTGGCCTGCCGGCAGGCCGGGGTGCCGCTGCAGCGCTACGAGCACCGCGCCGACCTGCCGTGCGGCTCGACCATCGGGCCGATGACCTCCGCGCGCACCGGCATCCCCACCGTGGACGTCGGCGCGCCCCAGCTGGCCATGCACTCGGCACGTGAGCTGATGGGCGCCGCCGACGTCGCGACGTATGCAGCCGCGCTACGCGCGTTCCTGTCGCCGGAGTAGCTCCGCTCAGCCGGGCAGCTCGGCCGGGTCGTAGCGGATGACGTTCTCCACCACGATGCCGTCGCGGGTGCGGACGCGGTCCAGTCCGCGGAAGTGGAAGGGGCCGCTCGGACCCGTCGCGGTTCCGACGTAGTGCAGGAACACCAGCTCTTCGTTCTCGGCGTCGCCGGGAACCGTTGCGCTGTCGACCAATTCGAGCCGCATGTCGGGATAGGCGGCCAACAGGTCGGCGATCTTGCTCGTGTACCCGTCGAGGCCCCGGATCGGTTCGTGCTGTCCGGGCCAGTAGCCGACGATGTCGTCGGCGAGGATGTCCTTGCCCTGCGACAACTCCGGTGCGGCCCAGAACGCGGCCCACATCTCGGCGCTGAACCTCGGGGTGGTCTGAATGTCGGTCATGATTCCCTCCTCTGGTCGGGCGCTCCCGTCGAGCGCGTCACCGCCAGCCTGTCGCCGCAGGCGCGGACGCTCAATTACCCGGGAGGTCATGCCGGGTCACTAGACTGAGCCCGTGACATCTGGCCCCACTGGAGCAGTCGACACGGTCGAGCACGCGGCGGCCACCCCCGATCACCCCCAACCCTTCCGCGAACTCGGCCTCAAGGACGACGAGTACCAGCGGATTCGCGACATCCTCGGCCGCAGGCCCACCGACGCCGAACTGGCGATGTACTCGGTGATGTGGAGCGAGCACTGCTCCTACAAGTCCTCGAAGGTGCACCTGCGCTACTTCGGTGAGACCACCACCGACGAGATGAAGGCGGGCATGCTCGCCGGGATCGGCGAGAACGCCGGCGTGGTCGACATCGGCGACGGCTGGGCGGTGACCTTCAAGGTCGAGTCGCACAACCACCCGTCCTACGTCGAGCCCTATCAGGGCGCGGCCACCGGCGTCGGCGGCATCGTGCGCGACATCATGGCGATGGGCGCGCGCCCGGTCGCCGTCATGGACCAGTTGCGCTTCGGCGCGGCCGACGCCCCCGACACCCGCCGAGTGGTCGACGGTGTCGTCCGCGGGATCGGTGGATACGGCAACTCGCTGGGCCTGCCCAACATCGGCGGCGAGACCGTGTTCGACGCCTCCTATGCCGGCAACCCGTTGGTCAACGCGATGTGTGTGGGGGTGCTGCGCAAAGAGGACCTGCACCTGGCGTTCGCCTCCGGCACCGGCAACAAGATCATCCTGTTCGGCGCCCGCACCGGTCTGGACGGCATCGGCGGTGTGTCGGTGCTGGCCAGCGACACCTTCGGCGGCGACGAGGGCTCCGGGCCCGGCCGCAAGAAGCTGCCGAGCGTGCAGGTGGGCGACCCGTTCATGGAGAAGGTGCTCATCGAGTGCTGCCTCGAGCTGTACGCCGCCGGGCTGGTGATCGGCATCCAGGACCTCGGCGGTGCCGGATTGTCCTGTGCCACATCGGAACTGGCGTCGGCTGGTGACGGCGGCATGGCCATCGAACTGGACCAGGTGCCGCTGCGCGCGGCCAACATGACGCCGGCCGAGATCCTGTCCAGCGAGTCGCAGGAACGCATGTGCGCCGTGGTGGCGCCGGAGAACGTCGAGAAGTTCATGGCCGTCTGCCGCAAGTGGGAGGTCATCGCGACGGTGATCGGCGAGGTCACCGACGGCGACCGGCTGCAGATCAGCTGGCACGGCGAGAGCGTCGTCGACGTGCCGCCGCGCACCGTCGCCCACGAGGGTCCGGTCTACCAGCGTCCGCTGGCCCGGCCGGACTGGCAGGACGCACTGAACGCCGACACCTCCGCCGCGCTGGTCGCGGCCGAAGACCGGCGAGGAGCTGCGCGCGACTCTGCTTGCGCTGCTTGGCAGTCCGCACCTGTGCAGCCGGGCGTTCATCACCGAGCAGTACGACCGCTACGTGCGCGGCAACACGGTGCTCGCCGAGCACGCCGACGGCGGTGTGCTGCGCATCGACGAGGCCACCGGCCGCGGCATCGCGGTGTCCACCGACGCATCCGGGCGCTACACCCAGCTCGACCCGTACGCCGGCGCGCAGCTCGCGCTGGCCGAGGCCTACCGCAACGTCGCGGTCACCGGCGCCACCCCGGTCGCCGTCACCAACTGCCTGAACTTCGGCTCGCCGGAGGACCCGGGCGTGATGTGGCAGTTCGCCCAGGCGGTCCGCGGGCTCGCCGATGGCTGTGCGGCCCTTGGTATTCCGGTCACCGGCGGCAACGTCAGCTTCTACAACCAGACCGGTGCGACGGCCATCCTGCCGACCCCGGTGGTCGGCGTGCTCGGCGTCCTCGACGATGTGAGCCGGCGACTGCCCACCGGGCTGGGCAACGAGCCGGGGGAGACGCTGTTCCTGCTCGGCGACACCCGCGACGAGTTCGACGGCTCGATCTGGGCGCAGGTCACCGCCGACCACCTCGGCGGCGTGCCGCCGGAGGTCGACCTGGCGCGGGAGAAGCTGCTGGCCGAGGTGCTCACCGCCGCCTCCCGCGACGGACTGGTCTCGGCCGCCCACGACCTCAGCGAGGGCGGTCTGATCCAGGCCGTGGTGGAGGCGGCGCTGGCCGGTGAAACCGGTTGCCGGATCGTGCTTCCCGAGAATGTCGATCCCTTCGTGTTCCTGTTCTCCGAGTCGGCGGGCCGCGTTCTGGTCGCGGTGCCGCGCACCGAGGAGAGCCGGTTCCGGTCGATGTGCGAGGCCCGCGGACCTGCCCGTCACCCGCATCGGCGTCTCGGACACCGGATCGGATTCCGTTGAGGTGCAAGACCTGTTCAGCGTCTCGCTGGACGAGCTGCGCTCCACCTCCGAGAAAGTGCTGCCCGGGCTTTTCGGATGACCAGTGCGGTCGACGACGTCACCGGTGAGGCGCAGGCCCCACCCGAACGACGGCGGCGCCGGGAATCCCTGGCGGCCTGGGCGTGGAGCCTGGTTCGGCTGGACTTCGTCGGCGTCGCGTTCGGCGCCCTGTTCTTCTGCCTGTCGCTGACCCCGTCGCTGTTGCCCCGCGACTGGCTGACCGGCGGTTTGATCGGCGGCATCAACGCCGCCATCGGCTACGGCATCGGCGTGTTGCTGGGCAAGGTGTTTCGCTGGCTGTTCCTGTCGCATCGCGACTGGTGGCCGCCGAGCCCCAAGGTGCTCTACGCACTGAAGGCAGCCACCGTCGTCGCGTCGATCGGCGCCAGCGTGCTGATGCTCGTCCCGGCCGCGGCGTGGCAGCGGCAGGTGTCGGCCGTGATGGGGATCGAAGGTCCGGGCACGCTGGGCTACCTGCGCACCCTCGCGGTCGCACTGGTCACCGGCGGACTGCTGGTGGGCGCGGCGCGCGTCATCAAGGACGTCATCAAGTTCCTGGCCCGCGTGATGATCCGGCGCTGGGACATCAACGACGAGGTCGCGATGTTCGTCGGCACCGCGATCGTCGTGGTGCTGGTCATCACGCTGGTCAACGGCGTGCTGGTGCGTGGCTTCATCGCCGGCGCCCGCACGGTGTTCCAGCCGCAGAACGCCAGCACCCGGCCGGGGATCGAACAACCGGTGCAGCCCGAACGATCCGGCAGCACAGGCTCGTTCGTGGCGTGGGACACGCTGGGCTTCCAGGGCCGCAACTTCGTGGCCACCGGGCCGCGCGCCGACGAGCTGACCGCACTCAACGGCCGCCCGGCCAAGGAGCCGATCCGCATCTACGCCGGGCTGCAGTCGGCCGACACCGATGCCGGCCGCATCGCGTTGCTGCTCTCGGAGTTGCAGCGCACCAAGGCTTTCGAACGCAAGCTGCTGGTCATCATCCCCACCACCGGCACCGGATGGGTGGATCCCGTCGCCGCCCGCTCGATCGAGTCGATGTACAACGGCGACACCGCGCTGGTGGCCATGCAGTATTCGTATCTGCCGAGCTGGATCTCGTTCCTCGCCGATCAGCAGAAGTCGGTGGAGGCGGGCAAGGCGATGATCGATGCGATCCACGACCGCTGGCTGCAGTGGCCGGCCGACCGCCGGCCCCAATTGGCTTTGTACGGCGAGAGTCTCGGCTCGATGGCCGGGCAGGGCGCGTTCGGATATCTGCCCGACGTCGTCGACATGGACTTCTCGTCGGTGCTGTGGGTGGGGCCGCCGAACGCCAGCGCGCTGTGGAAGGCGTTGACCGTCAGGCGCGATCCCGGCACGCCGGAGATCCAACCGCGCTACGACAACGGCCGTACCGTGCGCTTCGCGCAGGCGTCCGGTCCGGCGGAGATCGCCGCGGTGGCCGCGGCGCCGCCGTGGAAGCCGACCAAAGTGCTTTATCTGCAACACCCGTCGGATCCCGTGGTGTGGTGGACACCCGACCTGTTGTTCGACAAGCCGGACTGGCTCAAGGAGCCGCCCGGCTTCGACCGCAGCGCGTCCATGCGCTGGTATCCGATCGTCACCTTCTGGCAGGTGAGCGCCGACATGGCGGGCAACGTCACCAGTTCGCAGGCGTCGCCGGTCGGACATGGCCACAACTACGGCGACAGCCAGCTCGACGGCTGGGTCGCGGTGGCCGCGCCTGCCGGGTGGACGGTCGAGGACACCGAGCGGATCCGCCGGGGGCTGGAGAAGGCCATGGCGGCCGGCGGCCCCGAATTCCAGTGACGGGCCGCTGGCGTCCGGTCCTGCGGGCGGTAGTCGGCAGCGCCGTGGCCGCTGCCGCCGGTGCCCCGCTGGGATTGCGGCCGCCGCACGCTGTGGTCCGGGCTGCGCCACGGCGGCGCGGCGGCGGGTGCCGTCGCCCTCGGGGTGGCCGCCACGACCGCGGTGCCCACGGTGCGGAGGGCGATGGCCGACCGCGACCTTCCCGATGACGCGCCTCGCTGGCTGGCGTTCGAGATTCCGCTGGGCACGGTCTGGGCCGAGGAGACCGTCTTTCGTGGCGGGCTTCAGACACTCGCCGGGCGGGCGTTCGGGCCCGAGCGGCGGACGGCTGCTGCAGGCGATCGCCTTCGGGCTCTGGCACATCCCGGACGCCAGGAAGGCCGGCGAACCGATCGTCGGCACGGTGCTGGTGACGGGGTTGGCGGGTTGGGTGTTCGGCTGGCTGGCCGAGCGGTCCGGCAGCCTGCTGGCCCCGGTGCTCGCGCACCTGGCGATCAACGAAGCCGGCGCCGTGGCGGCCCTGGCCGTCCAGCGGAGACGCTAACTCGCGGTCGTCGGCACGTCGCGGCTGTCGAACACCAGGTCGTGGGCTTCGCTCTCGGTGTCGTCGATGCCGAAGCTGATGATCCGTTTCGGGGTGATCCGGATCAGCGGCTCGGCCTTGTCGTTCTCGGCCTGCTGGGCGGTGCCGCGGATCTCCAGGCAGCGCACCCGCCACGGATCGTGCGAGAAGACGTCGTCGACGACGAACGCGACGGTGTTGTTGGTGGCAACGTTGCGGAACTTCTGGCTCTTGGCCAGGTTGTAGCCGTAGATGTCCAGGGTGCCCAGCTGCTCGTTGTAGTTGAAGCTCACCGGGCTGTTCTGCAACGTGCCGTTCGGCTGCATGGTGGCGAGCCTGCCCAGATCGGCCGAGTTCAGGTAGGCGATTTCGTGCGCTTTGAAGGACATGGCCCAAGGTTAGGACCTCAACTCCAGTTGATGTCAACGTCGTGCGTGACGGCATTGAAATACTGAACGCATGTCGTCTCGCCGCACCGCCGACCCGCAGGCAACCCTGGCCGCGGTGCGCGCGGTAGCCCCGTGGCTGCGCGACGACACCGAGCCGACTCCGGACCGCGCCGCGATCGCCGCGGCGGTCCGGCTCACCGCCCGAACCCTCGCCGGACTCGCACCCGGCGCCAGCGTGGAAGTCCGCATCCCGCCTTTCGCTGCGGTTCAATGCATCTCGGGGCCCAAGCACACCCGCGGTACCCCACCCAACGTGGTCGAGACCGACCCGAGGACGTGGCTGCGGCTGGCGACCGGCCTGCTCGACCTGGCCGGAGCGACCGCGAACGGCGCACTGCGGTTGTCCGGTTCGCGCACCGGTGAGGTGGCCTTGCTTCTGCCGCTGGTGAACATCGACTGACCACGACGGGCGACACTCGCCGTTCAATTCCGCGATTCGGGCTGATCACCGTAGACTGGCTTGACGTCACCAACCCCCGCCAGGGAGCAGCCCATATCGTGACCGGCCAACTGGAAAACGAGCCTCGCGAAGAGTGCGGCGTCTTCGGAGTCTGGGCTCCCGGCGAGGATGTTGCCAAACTCACTTACTACGGCCTCTATGCGCTACAACACAGAGGCCAGGAGGCGGCCGGTATCGCCGTCGCCGACGGCTCGCAGGTGCTGGTCTTCAAGGACCTCGGCCTGGTCAGTCAAGTGTTCGACGAGCAGACCCTGGCCGCGATGCCGGGCCACGTCGCCATCGGCCACTGCCGCTACTCCACCACCGGCTCGACCACCTGGGAGAACGCCCAGCCGGTGTTCCGCAACACCGCGGCCGGTACCGGAGTTGCGTTGGGGCACAACGGAAATCTGGTCAACACCACCGACCTGACGCGCCGGGCCCGCGACGCCGGACTGATCAACCCCAACATGCCGGGCGCGGCCACCACCGACTCCGACATCCTCGGCGCCCTGCTGGCCCACGGCGCGGCGGACTCCAGCATCGAGCAGGCCGCACTGGAACTGCTGCCCACCGTCCGTGGCGCGTTCTGCCTGATCTTCATGGACGAGAACACCCTGTACGCCGCCCGCGACCCGTTCGGGGTGCGCCCGCTGTCGCTGGGCCGGCTCGACCGCGGCTGGGTGGTCGCCTCCGAAACCGCCGCCCTGGACATCGTCGGCGCGTCCTTCGTCCGCGACATCGAGCCCGGTGAGCTGCTGGCCATCGACGCCGACGGTGTGCGCTCGAGCCGGTTCGCGCAACCCGACGCCGAAGGGCTGCGTCTTCGAGTACGTCTACCTGGCCCGCCCGGACAGCAACCTCGGCGGTCGCTCGGTGCACGGTGCCCGAGTCGACATCGGCCGCCGGCTGGCCCGCGAGAAGCCGGTCGAGGCCGACCTCGTCATCGGCGTTCCCGAGTCCGGCACCCCCGCCGCGGTCGGCTACGCGCAGGAGTCCGGAATCCCGTTCGGTCAGGGCCTGATGAAGAACGCCTACGTCGGGCGCACCTTCATCCAGCCGTCGCAGACCATCCGTCAGCTCGGCATCCGGCTCAAGCTCAACCCGCTCAAAGAGGTGATCCGCGGCAAGCGGCTGATCGTCGTCGACGACTCGATCGTGCGCGGCAACACCCAGCGCGCCCTGATCCGGATGCTGCGCGAGGCCGGCGCCGTCGAGGTACACGTGCGGATCGCCTCACCGCCGGTGAAGTGGCCGTGCTTCTACGGCATCGACTTCGCCACCCCGGCCGAGCTGATCGCCAACGCGGTGGAGAACGAGGGCGAGATGCTCGAGGCGGTGCGCCACGCCATCGGCGCCGACAGCCTGGTCTACATCTCCCAGCAGGGCATGATCGCCGCGACCGAACAGCCGGCCACCCGGCTGTGCTGCGCCTGCTTCGACGGCAACTACCCGATCGAACTGCCCGGCGAGGCGCAGCTGGGCAAGAACGTCGTCGAGCACATGCTGGCCACCGCGGCTCGGACCGGCCTGCCGATCTCGGAGCCGGAAGGCCGGCGACATCCGGTCCAGGCCGACAACGACAACGTCTCGGCGCTGCGCCGACCCTAGTTGCGGGCCGCGGCGGCGATCACCCGTCGCACCCGGGCATCTGAAGCGATGGTCTGAACCGGCCGTCCGGCGTACCAGAACACCCGGCCCAGCAGTCCGCGCGGATAGAAGATCGTGCGCTGTTCGTAGCGGCTGCCGTTGCCCTCGGGACTGACCCGCATCTCCAGCCAGCGCTCACCGGGGCCGCCGTTCTGGGCGCGCAGCCGAACGACGCTGCCCGGTTCGTGGTCCTCGACCTGCCACCGGTCGGGGATGCTGTCCTCGACGGCCTTCCACAACTGTTCCGGGCCGACATCGCTGTGCCGCGAGCGGGTGTCGGTGTAGACGACCTCGCCGGCCCAGTCGGGGTCGCTGGGCAGTTGCGCGGCGGTGCCGGTGTTCCACGCCGTCTCGACCTCGCCGCGGGCGATGCGGGCCAGCGCCAGCGACACCGAGCGTCGGTAGGGCGTCAGACCGCCGGGCGGCGGCGGGATGATCGTGTCGATGTCGTGGTTGTTCATCACCGCGTCGCAGTGCAGCGACTCGACCAGTGGGCGGGCCAGCCCGGACGGAATCGGGGTCACCAGGCCCACCCACAGCGCGGCGATGCGCGGGGTCAGCACCGGCAGCACCAGCATGTGCCGACGGCTCAGACCGGCGACCTCGGCGTAGATCTGCATCATGTCGCCGTACTCGAGAACGTCGGGGCCGCCGATGTCCCAGGTCCGCGACTTGGGCACCTCGGCGGTCGCGGCCGCCACCAGGTAGTGCAGCACGTCGCGGATCGCGATCGGCTGGATCTTGTTGTGCACCCACTTCGGTGTCGTCATCACCGGCAGCCGGTCGGTGAGGTGACGGATCATCTCGAACGACGCCGAGCCCGACCCGACCACCACGCCGGCCTGCAGCACGATCGTCTCGATGCCCGAGGCGATCAGGATCTCGCCGACCGTCGTGCGCGAGGACAGATGCGTGGACAGTTCGGCACCCTCGGGATGCAGGCCGCTGAGGTAGACGATGCGGCGAACGCCGGCGGTGCGGGCGGCGGTCACGACGTTCTGGGCGGCGCGACGCTCCTCGGTGGCGAAGTCCTTCTCCAGGCCCATCGAGTGCACCAGGTAGTAGACGACGTCGACGTCGGCGAACGCCGCCTCCAGCGACGCCACGTCGTTGAGATCGCCGCGGGCCACCTCGGCCTTGTTGCGCCACGGCACGTTCGCGAGCTTGTCGGGGTTGCGCGCCAGCGCTCGCACCGCGAAGCCGCTTTCCAGCAGCCGCGGCACCAGGCGGCCACCGATATACCCCGTGGCACCCGTGACCAGGCACCTCATCTGCTCAGCCGACACCAAAGCCCTCCCATCGTCGACTTGTATTCGGAGTCGAGGCCCCTCTGGATTGCCCGAACGGGTGTCGGCTATTGCGCATCACTCTCGTCCGTCGCACGCCGGAGCGAGGCGATACAGCGAGGCCGGATCAGAACGGGCAGCCGGGGTTGGGCATGTCCACCGTCAGCGGGCTGCCTGCCGGGTCGATGTAGAGCACCCACATCACCAGCGGGTCGGGACCCTCGTTGCGGCCCTCGTGCACGTATCCGGTCCCGCTGCCCTCGGTGATCGGATCGTTCGTGCCGTAGACGCCGTCGATCGAGCATCCGCTGTCGTAGTGCGTCAGGGTGCCCGACTTGATCACGCCGAACACCTGCCCGGGGTGGTAGTGCCACCCGGTGGTGCCGCCCGGGGCGATGGTGATCTGCTTGGTGATGTAGTCCTTGCCGTTGAGCGACGAGTGCGAGAACGTGATCGCCTCCACCCCGTCGCCCGGCGTGGCCGAAGCCGAACCCGGAGCCGCCAGCACGACGCCGAACGCGACCGCGCCAAGCCACCGCAATGCCTTCATGCTGAGCAGACTGTCACAGCGCAATCGCCGCTCGCGGCCGAACCCGCCGGTCCACAATGTCTCCCATGGCGTTTGCGGGATGGCCCATCGAGGCGGTCGAGTTCTACGAGGGCCTGGAGGCCGACAACTCCAAGGTCTACTGGCAGGACAACAAGGCGGTCTACGACCGCTACGTCAAGGCGCCGATGGAGGAGCTGCTGGCCGAGCTCGCCGACGAGTTCGGCGCGGGCAAGATCTTCCGGCCCTACCGTGACGTCCGGTTCAGCGCCGACAAGACGCCGTACAAGACCAACTGCGCGGCGACCATCGGGTCGGGATACGTGTCCTTCTCGGCCGAGGGTCTGTCGGTCGGCGGCGGGCTGTACATGCCGGACCCGAAGGCCCTGGCCCGCTACCGCGAGGCCGTCGACAAGGAGAAGTCCGGCGCCGAGCTCGCCGCGATCGTCGCCGCCCTGCACAAGGCCGGCTACGAGACGATGGCCCACGACGTCCTCAAGACCGCGCCCAGGGGATATCCGAAAGACCATCCGCGGATCGACCTGCTCCGCCACAAGGGCATCGCGATGATGAAGACCTGGCCGGTGGGCGCGTGGCTGGGCACCAGGAAGGCCAAAGACCGGGTGGTCGCCACCCTGCGTGCCGGGGTGCCGCTCAACGACTGGCTGGCCCGTCACGTCGGCTGAACCACGGCCCGTTCCGGCGGCGGACGACGACCGGTAGCCTTATCCGCGATGACGGATCGCGAGGACGACACCCACATCTCCTACGCATCGGCCGGGGTGGACATCGAGGCCGGTGACCGCGCGGTCGAGCTGTTCAAACCGCTGGCCAAGCGGGCCACCCGGGCCGAGGTGCGCGGCGGGCTCGGCGGCTTCGCCGGACTGTTCGCCCTGCGCGGCGGCTACCGCGAGCCGGTGCTGGCCGCCTCGACCGACGGCGTCGGCACCAAGCTGGCCGTGGCGCAGGCGATGGACAAACACGACACCGTCGGGCTCGACCTGGTCGCGATGGTTGTCGACGACCTGGTGGTGTGCGGTGCCGAGCCGCTGTTCCTGCAGGACTACATCGCCGTCGGGCGCACGGTTCCCGAGCGGGTCGCCGCGATCGTCTCCGGCATCGCCGAGGGCTGCGTGCTGGCCGGCTGCGCGTTGCTGGGCGGGGAGACCGCCGAACACCCGGGCTTGATGGAGCCCGACCACTACGACGTCTCCGCCACCGGAGTGGGCGTGGTCGAGGCCGACGACGTGCTGGGGCCCGATCGGGTGCGCCCCGGTGACGTCATCATCGCCATGGGCAGCTCGGGCCTGCACTCCAACGGGTACTCGCTGGCCCGCAAGGTCCTGCTCGAGATCGACCGGATGAACCTGGCCGGACACGTCGAGGAGTTCGGCCGCACCCTCGGCGAGGAGCTGCTCGAGCCGACCCGCATCTACGCCAAGGACTGCCTGGCGCTGGCCGCCGAGACCCAGGTCCGGACGTTCTGCCACGTCACCGGCGGGGGTCTGGCCGGCAACCTCGAACGCGTCATCCCGCACGGCCTGGTCGCCGAGCTCGATCGCGGAACCTGGACTCCCGCACCGGTTTTCGGGATGATCGCCCAGCGCGGCCGCATCGAGCGCGCCGAGATGGAAAAGACCTTCAACATGGGGATCGGCATGGTCGCCATCGTCGCGCCGGAGGACACCGATCGCGCGCTGGCCATCCTGACCGCGCGGCACCTGAAGTGCTGGACACTGGGGACTGTCGCCAAGGGCAAGGACGGCCCGAGAGCCAAGCTCGTGGGTCAGCACCCACGGTTTTAAAGAGGGCGGCGGCTCAGGGCCGCCAGTCGTCCTCGTCGGTCCACGAGTCCTCGACGAACCCGTTCTCGGACTTTTCGGGTTCACTCCCGCCCGAACCGGCCAGCTCCTTGCGGAGCCGATCGACATCGATTTGCGGAGAGCTGTATTTCAGCTCTCGAGCAACCTTGGTCTGCTTTGCCTTAGCCCGGCCGCGGCCCATGGGGGAACCCCCTCGCGCAATAACGGAGCGGCCCGAATTCAGGCGGCTCCGATCTGTGTGTTGGTTATTGTCCTGCCAACACTTTACCGTGCCCCGCTCCGATGTGCTGGCAGGCCCGTTCGGCCGCACGTGAACATCATCTGCCAGCACCCTTGAGACGTTCCACGGCCAGCCGGCCCGCGCCGACGCCGTCGGCCGCCGGCAGCGAATCCGGATCGATCTCGGCGGTGACCTGGTGCTCTCCGCCCGTGGTCAGCGCCGTATCGGCCGGAATTCCGCGTTTGACCAGGGCCAGCGCGATCGGACCCAGATCGACGTGGTCCACCACGGTGCCCAGCCGGCCGACGACACGCCCGCCGGCCAGGAGCGGATCCCCGGTCGCCGGCCGGTCACCGGAGCCGTCGAGATGGACCAGGACCAGCATGCGAGGCGGTTTTCCCAGGTTGTGGACGCGGGCGACGGTCTCCTGGCCGCGATAGCACCCCTTGTCCAGGTGCACGGCACGGCCGATCCAGCCCACCTCGTGGGGGATCGTGCGCTCGTCGGTGTCCACGCCCAGCCGGGGCTGCTGTGCGGCCACCCGGAGTGCCTCGTAGGCCCACACCCCGACCTGGCGCACCCCCGCGGCGGCCAGCCGTGCCAGCCACTCGTCCTTGGCGGCGCGGGGAATCACCAGGTCAAGCTGGATTGTCTCGTCGGTTGCCGGCATCCGCCGGACGAACCCGCCGTTCGCGAGCGGTGCAGCCGTCGACGGCGCGGGCAGTTCGCGAGGCCCAGGGCGGCCAGCACGCCGGCGTCGGCCAGCTGGGGGCCCAGCAGCGACAACACCGCGTAGTCGGCCGCCGCGGGGGCGACATCGGACCAGAACACCATTTTGCTCAGGTAGGCCAGCAGCGGTTCGCCGCGCCACGGTTCGGTGTCCAGATACGTGACGCCGCCGAGCTCGGTCTGGATCCAGTGATCCTCGACACGACCCTGGCCGTCGAGGCTGAGATTCTCGGTGACCGCGCCGTCGGGCAGCTCGCTGACGTGCTGGCTGGAGATCGAGTGAAGCCAGCTGCGCCGGTCGGCTCCGGTGAGCGTGATGACCGCGCGGTGGGACCGGTCGACGACGACGGCGCCCTGCTCGGCCGCCCGCTGTTCGCCGAGTGGATCACCGAAGTGCCAGAGTGCTCCGGCGTCGGGCGAGGTGGCGGGGGCGGGGACGGCTGACACACATCAACTCTACGGAGCCTGCAAGTACGCTGTGACCTCATGCCCGGGCAGTCTTCGGTGGTCGTCACCCTCGACGGCGAGGTGCGCGACCCGGCTCAGCCGTTGTTGTTCGCCGACGATCTGGCCGCCGTTCGCGGCGACGGGGTGTTCGAGACGCTGCTGGTGCGCGACGGCCGGGCCTGCCTGGTCGAGTCGCACCTGCGCCGGCTGGTTCAGTCGGCGAAGATGATGGACCTGCCCGAGCCGGACCTGCCCGCGTGGCGCAATGCCATCGAGGTCGCGGTGGGGCAGTGGACGGCGGCCGGCCCGGACGAGGGCGCGCTGCGCCTGGTGTACAGCCGGGGCCGGGAGAGCGGCTCGGCGCCGACCGCCTATCTCACCGTCAGCCCGCTGGCGGATCGGGTGGCGGCCACCCGCCGCGACGGTCTCGCCGCGGTGCTGCTGGATCGCGGGCTGCCGGCCACCGGGGTCGATGCGATGCCGTGGCTGCTGGCCGGTGCCAAGACGTTGTCGTACGCGGTGAACATGGCCGCGTTGCGGCACGCCGCCGACAAGGGCGCCGGCGACGTGATCTTCGTCAGCACCGACGGGTGCATTCTCGAAGGGCCGCGCTCGACGGTCGTGATCGCCGCCGAGAGCGACGACGGGTCCGGGCGCACCTGCCTCTACACCCCGCCGCCGTGGTACCCGATCCTGCGCGGGACCACCCAGCAGGCGCTGTTCGAGGTTGCCCGCGACAAGGGCTACGACTGCGACTACCGCGTCCTGCGCCCCGCGGATCTGTTTGCCGCGCAGGGAGTTTGGCTGGTCTCGAGCATCACCCTCGCCGCACGGGTGCACACACTGGACGGCCGGCTGCTGCAGCCCGCCCCGCTGGCTGCGGAGGTGGCCGGACTGGTCGACACGGCGATAGTCAGCGATCGCTGAGCGCGAAAAACTATTGGCACACCCCTGCCTGCGCGAGTACGGTCGGCCGTACACAGGGAAGGAGGTGGTCCGGAACATTGAGTAGTAATTCTTGGACATGTGAGGTGGCTGCCCGCTAGCAGCACCAGGTGCCGGAATCACCTTCGCCCTGAGCGCGCTGGCGAATTCCAGGCAGCTACCCGGCCCCCGAGCCCCTGGTTCGTCCAACCAGGAATAACGGCTCGGGGGCCGACCCATATCCGGGGTGTGGCCTAGGCGCTCGCGGGTCGTTCGATGATCCGCATCAGGCGGGCGCCCTCGGTTCCGTAGACACCGCGGTCATCGCCCTGCAGCACCCAGTTGTGCTGCTGCTCGGCGCGAGCCGCGACCTGCGCGCAGTACCGGGCGTGGGCCGTCCGACGCTTGCGGTCCTCCCGCACGATCGCGCGGACGACGAAGAACAGCGCCACCAGGGCAAGTGCCCCGACGATCCACCAGAAGAACTTGATGATCAGCGCGATGATCACCAGCAGTGCAAACCCGGCACCGGATGCATTCGACGAGTCGTTGCGACGACGTTTGGCCCCCATGCCGGCGATGTTAGGGACAGCCACCGACAAGCCGCCGGCAACGACTCGTCGCCGGAGAAGTGTGGAGGTGCCCACCTCACAGCGACTATTTGCGATCGTCAGATCCAGAGTCGCTATGAGGCGGGCAACAATCGTCGCTCTTGCCGCGCCCAAAGACGTCCACTGAGCGGATTCCTGGCGCAATCGCGCACTCTGCGCAATGATGCCGCGCATGCGCAATGGCTCGATCATGATCACCGTCCTCGCGGCGACGGCACTGCTGGCGTCTCGCGGGCTGTGCCCCCGCCGACGACAAGTCGACGACGGCCACCGGCGGTGACGATTGCGCCAAGGGCTCCCTGGCCACCCTGAAAGCCGGCGTGCTGACCTTCGGCACCGACCAGCCCGCCTACCCGCCGTGGTTCGTCGACGACGACCCGGCCAACGGCAAGGGCTTCGAGTCCGCGGTGGCCTACGCCGTGGCCGACAAGCTCGGCTTCGGCACCAAAGACGTGCAATGGGTGCGGGTGCCGTTCAACGCCGCGATCGCACCGGGGCCGAAGACGTTCGACGCCAACCTCAACGAGTTCTCCATCACCGACGAACGCAAGAACGCCGTCGACTTCTCCGCGCCCTACTACGACGTCACCCAGGCGGTCGTGACCATCGAAGTCCTCCCCGGCGGCGAACGTCACCGGCCTGGACGGTCTGCGGGATCTACGCCTCGGCGCCCAGGTCGGCACCACCAGCTACAACGCCGCCAAAGCGCTCAACACCAAGGCGCCGGTCTCGGTCTACAACAACAACGACGACGCCAAGGCGGCACTGACCAGCGGCCAGATCGACGCGCTGGTGCTCGACCTGCCGACCGCGTTCCAGGTGCAAAGTGAACTGACCGACGGCAAGATCGTCGGCCAATTGCCCTCCGGCACAGACAAACCCGAGCAGTTCGGGATCGTGCTCGACAAGGGCAGCAAGCTGACGTCCTGCGTCTCCGGCGCCGTCGACGCGCTGCGGGGTGACGGCACGCTGGCCAAGCTGCAGCAGCAGTGGCTGGCCGAAGCCGGCAGCGCGCCGGTACTGAAATGACGGCACTGGCCGCCGAACGTCTGGCCTATCGGCGGTCACGGGCACGACGCTCCACCCTGGTCGCACTGGGCTCGACGCTGGTGTTCGCCGTCGTGGCCGCCGTGGCGATGACCTCGTCGCCGGGCTGGCCGCGGGTCCGCGACTCGTTCTTCAACTTTCGGATCGGGTGGAACAGCCTGCCTGCCGTGCTCGACGGCCTGTGGCTCAACGTCCGGGTGCTGGTCGTCTGTCAGATCCTGATCCTCGCGCTGGGTCTGGGGCTCGCGGCGGTGCGCACCCTGCGCGGACCGGTCTGGTTCCCGGTGCGGGCGCTGGCCACCGGCTACGTCGACCTGTTCCGCGGCCTGCCGCTGATCATCTGCCTCTACCTCGTCGGCTTCGGGCTGCCCGGGCTGCGGCTGGCCGGCATCCCCAACAACCCGGTGCTGCTGGGCGGCCTGGCGCTGGTTCTGGTCTACTCCGCCTACGTGGCCGAGGTGTTCCGCGCCGGCATCGAGTCGGTGCACCCCTCGCAACTGGCCGCCGCCACATCGCTGGGCCTGAACTACCGGCGCACCATGCGGCTGGTGGTGCTGCCGCAGGCCGCGCGTCGCGTCACTCCGGCGCTGCTCAACGATTTCGTTGCGCTGCAGAAGGATTGCGGACTGATCTCGGTACTCGGTGCGGTCGACGCGGTGCGGGCCGCGCAGATCCAGGTGGCCACCAGTTACAACTTCACCCCGTATGTGGTGGCCGGTCTGCTGTTCGTCGCGCTGGCGGTGCCCTCGGCGCGGCTGGCCGACTGGGCCTCGCGGCGCGCCGCCACCCGTCAGGGTGCGCTGTGACCCAGGTTCTGTCGGTCCGCGGTCTGGTCAAGAACTACGGCGAGCGCACCGTTCTGGCCGGCGTCGACCTCGACGTCGCCGAACACGAGGTCGTCGTGCTCATCGGGGCGTCCGGGTCGGGGAAGTCGACGCTGCTGAAATGTGTGGACCTGCTCGAGGACATCGACGACGGGCAGATCTTCCTCGACGGCAACGACATCAGCGACCCGCGCGTCGACGCCGACGCGGCCCGGCGGTCGATGGGGATGGTGTTCCAGGCGTTCAACCTGTTCCCGCACATGAAGGTTCTCGACAACGTCACGCTCGCCCCGCGGGTGGTGCATCGCCGCGACCGGCGCGAGGCCGAGGACCGCGGCCGCGAGCTGTTGGCCCGAGTCGGGTTGGCGGACAAGGCCGATGCCTATCCCGACAAGCTGTCCGGCGGTCAGCAGCAGCGCGTCGCGATCGCCCGCGCGCTGGCCTACGATCCCCGGCTGCTGCTGCTCGACGAGATCACCAGCGCGCTGGATCCCGAACTCGTCGGCGAGGTGCTCGACCTGGTCGGCGAGCTCGCCGCGTCGGGGCGCACGATCGTCATGGCCACCCACGAGATGGGCTTCGCCCGCCAGGTGGCCGACACGGTGTGCTTCCTCGACGGCGGCACGATCATCGAATCAGGTTCTGCCGAGCAGGTTTTGACCGATCCGCAGCACGAGCGGACCCAGCAGTTCCTACGTCGGGTGACCGGCGCGGGACGCGACTAGCCCGGCCCCGGCCCCGGCGCCAGCGTCGAGCACGCCTTCATCGCCTGGTCCCAGGTGGCCTGGTCCACCCCGGCCGGTGGTCCCAGTACGGCCGAGCCGCCGGAGTCGGTCACGCCGTGCTCTTGGAGGCAATGCGCCAGCGACCCGTGTTCGGCCGGCGCGACGCTTGCACTCGTCGGTGCCGGGCTGATCGCGGTCGGCGGACCGGTCGGTGTCGGGCTCGACGTGCAGCCCGCGAGAAGTACGGCGGCCGCGGCCGCCCCGAATACCAGTACGCGCATCAGCCGACGTGTCGGGTCAGTCGTGCGGACAGGTGCGGCACCAGGCCGCCGTCGGCGTCGACCCGCTCTTCCACGTAGGCCAGGTCGCCGTCCTCGACGATGCCGTAGAGCCGCTTGGCGCCGCCGACCAGCACGCCGGACCTGCTGCGCGCCAGCGCATCGGTCGCCAGCTCCCACGACGACTGGGTGCGGGGCCGTCCGTAGAACAGCTCGACGTAGCCGGACGAGTGCGCCAACAGCAGCTCGATGGCCTGTGATTCACTCGGGTCGTCGGGGTCGTCGACGAATCGCCAGAAGCCGGTCTCCCGCAGCCCGGGGGAGTGGTAGCCACCCTCCTCGTCCAGCCGCCACGAGCGGGCCTCCCAGTTGAGGTAGTCACCGCCGTCGTGCGAGCAGATGATCTGCTGGCCGAACCGGTAGTCGCCGTTCGGGCTGTGGCCCTCGCCTTCGCCGCGCCACACCCCGACCAGCGGCAGCAGGGCCAGCAGCGCGTCGTGCAGGTTGGCGCCGTGGCGCAGGTTGGCGGTGTCGGTGGGCAGCGGCAGGTCTTCGAAGACGGGGATGTTGCGGCCGGCGGTTTCCTTGGCGCGCTGGGCAGCCGCGGCGACGGCGCGATCTCCGCTGCCGGCGATGTTCTCCGAGGTCACGATTCGTCGGTGATGAGTCGATACAGCGCGTACAGCGCGAACCAGGTGATCACCACGACGGTAGCCACCAGCAGGATCTCGTAGAAAAGGACCACGGGGAGAGTTTAACCGCGCCGGACCCGGGCAGCGTCAACCGCCCGAGCCGCGTCAGCGATATGTCAGGCGCCGTCAGGCGCTGTCCGACGGCCTGACTCCGCGTCAGGCGACCTTGATGTCGACTTCGTGGATGCCGGCACCGACCGGCGCCACGGTCACGTCGCCGTTGCCGATCTTCGACAGCGCGCGCACCTTCCAGGTGCCCGGTGCGGCGAAGAACCGGAAGTCACCGGTCGCCGACGCCACCACCTCGGCGGTGAACTCGTCGGTGTCGTCCAGCAGACGCACGAACGCACCGCCGACGGTCTGCCCGGCGCCGTCGACCACGCGTCCGGTGATCACCGTCTCCTTCTCCAGGTCGACGCCGGCGGGCAGGGTGTGTCCTTGCTTGGGTGCAGAGCACATGTTGATCAACTTCCCAACTCGATCGGGGCCCCAACGAGAGAGCCGTATTCCGTCCAACTGCCGTCGTAGTTCTTTACATTCCGGTGGCCCAACAATTCCTGCAGCACGAACCAGGTGTGCGACGACCGCTCGCCGATGCGGCAGTAGGCGATGGTCTCCTTCTCGCCGTCCAGGCCGGCGTCGGCGTACAGCTTGGCCAGTTCCTCGTCGGACTTGAAAGTGCCGTCCTCGTTGGCCGCCCGGCTCCACGGCACGTTGATCGCGCCGGGGATGTGGCCGGGACGCTGGCTCTGCTCCTGCGGCAGATGCGCGGGCGCGAGGATCTTCCCGGAGAACTCGTCGGGAGAGCGGACGTCGACGAGGTTCTTGGTGTTGATCGCCGCGATCACCTCGTCGCGGAACGCGCGGATGCTGTTGTCGGGCGCCTTCGCCGAGTAGCTGGTGGCCGGCCGCTCGACCGTGTCGGCCGTCAGCGCTCGACCGTCGAGCTCCCACTTCTTGCGGCCGCCGTCGAGCAACTTGACGTCCTCGTGGCCGTACAGCTTGAAGTACCAGTAGGCGTAGGCGGCGAACCAGTTGTTGTTGCCGCCGTAGAGCACCACGGTGTCGTCGTTGGAGATGCCGCGATCGCTGAGCAGCTTCGAGAACTGTTGGGCATCAACGAAATCGCGCTTGACCGGGTCCTGGAGATCGGTCTTCCAGTCCAGCTTCACCGCACCGGCGATGTGGCCGGTGTCGTAGGCGCTGGCGTCCTCGTCGACTTCGACGAAGACGACGGTGGGGTTGTCGAGATTGCTCTCGGCCCAGTCGGCGGAGACCAGGACGTCAGAGCGAGCCATGACGGAATTCCTTTCGATTACTGATGCGAGGCAAGTTCATGCGGAGGTGCGGCGCACCCGGTGCACCAGCGGATAGAGCTGGCAGCCCAGGCAGATGCCGAAGGCCGCGTTGAGGAACGCGGCGAAAAGCGCGAAGGCCGTGGCGATCACACCGAGCAGTGGCACGCCGAGAGCGAAGCCGGCGACACCGACGACCGCGAAGACGAACCCGACCAGTTGGGCAAACTTCAACGGCGGCACCGGTTCCCGTTCGGTGACCGGGCTCAGCCGTGGTGCCACGAACGTGGCGAAGATCAGGCCGTACGGGTGCTGACGCGGCCCGCGCAGCGCGCCGATGGCGAACACCACCGCCTGGACGGCCAGCAGGATCGCCGCGGCGACGGTGCTGAACGCCGAGACGACGAGCACCGCGAGCAGGACGACGGTGGTGACCCAGGCCGCGAAGCGGGGTCCGCGGACGTCCACCTGGGCGGGTCCGGTGGCGGTGGTGGTGTTCGTGTTGGTCGTAGTCGACACGGATCTACTCCTGTTGCTGGGAATGGGCTGGACGGAGGCACGCCACATGGGGCCGCTCCGAGTGCTGACGCGAAAGAGATAGAGAGCGCGCAGCTACTCAGCAGCTACAACAACAACAGCAACAACCCGCGACGCGGCACAGATCGACTGCGCGGCGCTTGGTGAGCACGAGCTCAATGCGGGCGGACACGGACGACATGCTACCCAATGACCCCGGTCTTAGGCCAACAGAGGCTCGAGAGCCGAGCGCAGGTCGGCGGCCTTCGGCACCCCCGATGACCGATACCGCTGACGGCCGTCGGCGTCGAAGATGAACGTCGTCGGCAGCGACAGCACCGAAAGCCTGCGCGCGGCAGCCGGATTGGCGTCCATGTCAATTTCGACGTGAGCGACGTCCCGCATGTCGGCGCACACCTGGTTGACCACCCGCCGCACGCCGGCGCACGGCCCGCACCACACGGCGCTGAAGTGGACGATGGTCGGCCCGGTCCGGGACAGGCCCAGATCGCTGGTGTCGACGGCGTCCGGAGCGACGGTGTCGCGCAGCACGCCGGACCGCCGGTTGTGCAGCACGCCGGCGACGGCGGCCACACCCAGTGCGGCCGCGATGGCCGCGATCGCGGTGATCAGTGCAGGGGTCATGATGGTGTGAACCCGTCGAGGCGGATTGTTACTCCCTCGGTGATGCCTTCGATGATGATGTCCGATCCACGGGCACCTTCGGTAGTGGGGCGCACCCCGAACGGCAGCTTCTGGCCCGGCAGGCTGCCACTGAACGCCGCGAGCACGGCTGCCTTCTTCTCGTCGGGCACGCTCTGGTCGGCGGTGCCGGCTCCGGTGGTCACGCCGGTGGCGGTGAACACCAGCGTCGTCTGGTCCGCCCCGGTGACCGACAGGTCCACGGTCACGCTGACCGGCTTGTCGAAGTCCGCCTCGCGCGGGGTGCCGGTGAACACCAGGCCCTTGCTGCCGGAGATTCCCGACTCGGTGGTGCCGCCGGTGGCGTCGTTGGTGTCCTTGGCCGGGGCCTCGACCATCAGATCCTTCATGCCGATGAATCGTCCGAGGTGGGCCGAGTCGATGATGATGCGGCTCTCCAGCTTGCCGACCGGCAGGTTCGCGTCGGGTCTGATCAGCCAGGACGCCTCGGTGAGGTCGATGTCGTGCATGGTGGCCTCCAGCGAGGCCTTGCCGACGACGGCGTGGTCCACGCCGTTGGCCTTGATCTCGATCTCGGCGTAGTGGTGGCGCATGGCCTGGCGGATGAACGGGAAACCCGAGGATCGCCACGGACGGGTCGAACGACAGCCCGGCGACATCGCGCACGGTTCGCGCCAGCCGGTACTCGGCGTAGATGGTCGCCCCGAAGTCGGCGCCGACGGCCCCGACGACCACGGCGAGCAGCGTGGCGGCCAGGGTGATCAGCAGTTTTCGCACCTGCACATTCTGGCCCACGGCCGCGGCCGACGCGCCGTCGCGCACCCCGCGGGAGCAGCCGCGGACAACTCGGATCGGCTAAATAGCAGGTAGCGGGTTAAAGTTAGATGACCCATGGCCGGTAACGGCCAGATGTCGCCCATGAGTCTGGTACGTCACCGCGACGGCGCTGTCGACGATGGTCATCCAGAGCATTGGAGATTCTGTTGGACCTGCTGCTTCTCACCGTCGACCCGCATCCGGAGTCGGTGCTGCCGTCGTTGGCGCTGCTGGCGCACAACGTGCGCTCGGCGCCGACCGAGGTGTCGTCGCTGCTCGAGGCGGGTACCGCGGACGTCGCGATCGTCGACGCGCGCACCGATCTGGCCGCCGCGCGGGGTCTGTGCCGGCTGCTCGGCACCACCGGCACGTCGGTGCCCGTGGTGGCCGTCGTCAACGAGGGCGGCCTGGTCGCCGTCAACGTCGACTGGGGCCTCGACGAGATCCTGCTGCCCAGCACCGGGCCGGCCGAGATCGACGCCCGGCTGCGGCTGCTCGTCGGCAGGCGCGGCGGCATGGCCAGCCAGGAGAGCGCCGGCAAGGTCAGCCTCGGTGAGCTCGTCATCGACGAGGGCACCTACACCGCGCGGCTGCGCGGTCGCCCGCTCGACCTCACCTACAAGGAATTCGAGCTGCTGAAGTACCTCGCCCAGCACGCCGGCCGGGTGTTCACCCGCGCGCAGCTGCTGCAGGAGGTGTGGGGCTACGACTTCTTCGGCGGCACCCGCACCGTCGACGTCCACGTGCGACGGCTGCGCGCCAAGCTGGGCCCGGAGTACGAGTCGCTGATCGGGACCGTCCGCAACGTCGGCTACAAGGCGGTCCGCCCGGCCCGGGGCCGCCCGGCCGCCGTGGAGTCCGACTACATCGAAGACGACGACGCAGGACGGCTTCGACGGCGGTGAGGACGCCATCGACTCGGTGCGCGAAGCCCTCCACCCGCTGCGCAGTCAGTGACCGGACCGCACTGGCGAACCAGCCCTGTCGGCGGGCGATCAACAGCAGATCCGCGAGCTGGTCGACGCCGCCACCCGGGCCGACGGTGTCGCCCCGGTCGGTGAGCAGGTCCTGCGTGAGCTGCCGCACGAGCGGACCGGACATCTCCTGGCCACCGATGGCGACGACGTCGTCGGGCTATCTGAACCTGGCACCCGGCCGCGACGACGCCGACGCGATGGGTGAACTGGTCGTGCACCCGGAGGCCCGCCGCCGCGGCATCGGGTCGGCGCTGCTGCGAGGTCGCCACCGAACGCACCGGCGGCCGGGTCCGGTACTGGGCGCACGGCACCCTGCCCGGCGGCCCGGGCGGTCGCCGACGCGCTGGGAATGGTCGCGGCACGTGAACTGATGCAGATGCGACGCAGCCTGCGCGACGTGCCGGACGTCGCCGTCCCGGAGGGCGTCACGCATCCGCACCTACGCCGGCCCGGCCGACGACGCCGAGCTGCTGCGGGTCAACAACGCCGCGTTCGCCTGGCACCCCGAGCAGGGCGGCTGGGGCGAGGCCGAGATCGGCGAGCGCCGCGGCGAGCCCTGGTTCGATCCGGACGGCCTGTTCCTGGCGTTCGACGACGAGCACCGGCGAGCTGCTGGGCTTCCACTGGACCAAGGTGCACGCCGAGCAACCGGGCGTCGGCGAGGTCTACGTCGTCGGCGTCGACCCGGCCGCGCAGGGCCGCGGCCTGGGCCGCACGCTGACCCTCGTCGGCATCGGGCACCTGGCCCGTCGGCTCGGCTCCCACGACGACCCGGCCGTCATGCTCTACGTCGAAGCCGACAACACCGCAGCGGTCAACACCTACCGAGCGGCTGGGCTTTGCTGTCGCCAACGTCGACACCGCGTACGCACCGGCCGCCAGCTGATATTGACGGCGACGGCACTCACAGCTGATTAGCGGCAGGTCATCGCGTCGCGTTCACCAACCTGTTCACCCTGCGTTCACCTTCCTGGCGGGTTCCGTCCACCACCGCCGCATACGTTTCCCGGGAGTCTTCAAGCCGTCGAGGGAAAGTGGGATCAGTGAGCTTCAACAGCATTGGCAAGGCGTTCGGCACCACGGTGTCTGTCGCAGCGATCGCGACGTTGACACTGTCGGCGTGCGGTAGCGACAACAACACCGACGTCGTCGTCGGGCTCCGGAGCGGCGCGGCGGCTCGTCGGCGGCACTGCGGCGGCAAGAAGTCGCTGAAGGCCAGTGGTTCGTCCGCTCAGGCAAACGCCATGACCCGGTTCGTCACCGCCTACGAGGCGGCGTGCCCGGGCTTCACCCTCAACTACACCTCCAGTGGCTCGGGCGCCGGTGTGTCCGAGTTCATCGGTGGCCAGACCGACTTCGGCGGCTCCGACTCGCCGCTGAACGCCGACAAGGGTGAGGTGGAGAAGGCCAAGACGCGCTGCGGCGGCAGCGACGCCTGGAACCTGCCGATGGTGTTCGGCCCGATCGCGATCACCTACAACGTCGCCGGCGTCGACGGGCTCGTCCTCGACGGGCCGACCGCGGCCAAGATCTTCAACGGCGCCGTCACAGACCTGGGACGCCCCGGAGATCGCGGCGCTGAACGAGGGCAAGACGCTTCCGGCGACGACGATCATCGTGATCTTCCGCAGCGACGAGTCCGGCACCACCGACAACTTCCAGAAGTACCTGGACGCCGCCTCCGACGGCGCGTGGGGCAAGGGCGCCGGCAAGACCTTCAACGGCGGTGTCGGCGAGGGCGCGAAGGGCAACGAGGGCACCTCCGCGGCGATCAAGAGCACCCCCGGTTCGATCACCTACAACGAGTGGTCGTTCGCGAAGAGCCAGGGCCTGCAGATCGCCAACATCATCACCTCCGCCGGGCCGGACCCGGTCGTGCTGAGCGTCGATTCGGTCGGTAAGTCGATCGACGCGGCGTCAAGATCAAGGGCGAGGGCAACGACCTGGTGCTCGACACCTCGTCGTTCTACAAGCCGACCGAGGCCGGCGCCTACCCGATCGTGCTGGGCACCTACGAGATCGTCTGCTCGAAGTACCCGGACGCCGAGATCGCTCCGGCGGTCAAGGCGTTCCTGACCGTGGCGCTCAGCGAGGGCCAGGACGGCCTCGACCGACAACGGCTACATCCCGGTGCCGGACTCGTTCAAGGGCAAGCTGACCACCGCCATCAACGCAATCTCTTGAGTAGCCTGCAGGCTGATGACGGTCAAGCCGGAACCGACCGCTGTGGGCTCGCGAACGCCCGCGAGCCCACAGCCGGAGCGGGGATACTGCGAAGATGCCGACCACACCGGCCACCCAGGGCCGGCGCTCAAGGACGGCAGCGGCCGATGGGGTGACCGCGATCTTCCGGTTCGATCGCGATCGCCGCGGGCGCCACGATCATCGGCGCCATCGCGCTGATGGCGCTGTTCCTGATCATTCGGGCGGTGCCGTCGCTTCAGGCCAACAAGGCCAACTTCTTCACCAGTTCCGAGTTCAGCACCAACGACGCGGACAATCTGCGGTTCGGCATCGCCGACCTCTTCCAGGTCACCGTGCTGAGCTCGGTGTTCGCGTCTGGTGATCGCCGTGCCGATCGCGATCGGCATCGCCATCGTTCCTGACCAACTACGCGCCGCGGCGGCTCGCCAAGCCGTTCGCGATCCTGGTCGACCTGCTCGCCGCGGTGCCGTCGATCGTGTTCGGCCTGTGGGGCATCTTCGTGCTCGCGCCGTGGCTCGGCCGGTCGCCGACGTTCCTCAACGACAACCTCGGCTGGTTCTTCCTGTTCGCCAAGGGCAACGTCTCGCTGGCCGGCGGTGGCACGATCTTCACCGCGGGAGTCGTGCTGGCCGTGATGATCCTGCCGATCATCACCTCGGTCACCCGCGAGGTGTTCAGCCTGACTCCGCGCGGCCAGGTCGAGGCGGCCCAGGCCCTCGGCGCCACCAAGTGGGAAGTCGTCCGGATGACGGTCTTCCCGTACGGCCGCAGCGGAATGATCGCCGGCTCGATGCTCGGCCTGGGCCGGGCGCTCGGCGAGACGGTCGCCGTCCTGATCATCCTGCGGTCGGCCGCGCAGGCCGGACACTGGTCGCTGTTCGACGGCGGCTACACCTTCGCCTCCAAGATCGCCTCGGCCGCAGCGGAATTCAGCGCACCGCTGCCGACGGGCGCCTACATCGCCGCCGGTTTCGTGCTGTTCATCCTGACATTCGTCGTCAACGCGCTCGCTCGTGCTAGCAGCGGGAGGAAGGGTGAGCGGAGGATGACGCAAGCAGCGCTCGACGCGCCGGTCAAAGGACCGACGTTCCATCCCGATCAGTCGCCAGCCGCAAGTTCAAGAACAGCCTCGCCACGACGCTGTTCGGGACTGTCGTTCCTGATCGCGATGGTGCCGCTGGTGTGGGTGCTCTACACCGTGCTGGAGCGGGGCTTCAAGGCGGTCATCACGCCGGGGTGGTGGACCAGGTCGCTGGCCGGCGTGCTGCCGGAGCAGTTCGCCGGCGGCGTCTACCACGCGATCTACGGGACCATCATCCAGGCCGGGATCGCGGCGGTGATCGTCGGTCCCGCTCGGCGTCATGGCGGCCATCTACCTCGTCGAGTACGGCCGCGGGACGTTCGCGCAAGGTCACCACCTTCATGGTCGACATCCTGGCCGGCGTCCCGTCGATCGTGGCGGCGCTGTTCATCTTCGCGCTGTGGATCGCGACGCTGGGCTTCCCGCAGAGCGCGTTCGCCGTGTCGCTGGCGCTGGTGCTGCTGATGCTGCCGGTCGTGGTGCGCAACACCGAGGAGATGCTGAAGCTGGTCCCCGACGAACTGCGCGAGGCGTCCTACGCGCTGGGCATTCCGAAATGGAAGACCATCGTGCGGATCGTCGTGCCGACCGCGCTGCCCGGCATGATCAGCGGCATCCTGCTGGCGCTGGCCAGGGTCATGGGCGAGACGGCGCCGGTGCTGGTGCTGGTCGGCTACGCCAGGTCGATCAACTTCGACGTGTTCGAGCGGCAACATGGCGTCGCTGCCGCTGCTGATCTACACCGAGCTGATCAACCCGGAGGCCGCCGGGCGGTCTGCGGGTGTGGGGCGCTGCGCTCACCCTCATCCTGCTCGTTGCGGTGCTGTACATCGCGGCCGCCTTCGTCAACCGGTACCTGACGCGAAATCGCGGACCTGAGGCTTCGAGGAGCGACACTATGGCCAAGCGGATGGATCTCAAAGACGTCAACATCTACTACGGCTCGTTCCACGCCGTCGCCGACGTGGCACTGGCGGTGCCGCCGCGCAGCGTCACCGCGTTCATCGGGCCCGTCGGGCTGCGGTAAGTCGACCGTCCTGCGCTCGCTGAACCGGATGCACGAGGTGATCCCCGGCGGCCGCGTCGAAGGGTCGGTGCTGCTCGACGGCGAGGACATCTACGGCTCCGGGCGTCGACCCGGTGAGTGTGCGCAAGACCATCGGCATGGTGTTCCAGCGGCCGAATCCCGTTCCCGACCATGTCGATCAAGGACAACGTGGTCGCCGGGCTGAAGCTGCAGGGCGTGCGCAACCGCAAGGTGCTCGACGAGACCGCCGAGCGTTCGCTCAAGGGCGCCAACCTGTGGAACGAGGTCAAGGACCGGCTCGACAAGCCCGGCGGCGGTCTCTCGGGCGGTCAGCAGCAGCGGCTGTGCATCGCCCGCGCGATCGCCGTGCAGCCCGACGTGCTGCTGATGGACGAGCCGTGCTCGGCGCTGGACCCGATCTCGACGCTGGCCATCGAGGACCTGATCGCCGAACTCAAGCAGGACTTCACGATCGTCATCGTCACGCACAACATGCAGCAGGCCGCGCGGGTCAGCGATCAGACCGCGTTCTTCAACCTCGAGGCCACCGGCAAGCCGGGCAAGCTCGTCGAGATCGACGACACCGAGAAGATCTTCTCCAACCCCACGCCAGAAGGCCACCGAGGACTACATCTCCGGCCGCTTCGGCTGAGCTGCGCCGTCTCGGCGTGCTTGTGGGGAGATTCGATGTCTGTCAATATCGACAGATGTCGAATCTGGCCTGCGAGCCGCTCACCGAAAGCGCGGCCGGCGCCCTGGCCCGAATGTTCAAGGCCCTCGGCGATCCGGCGCGGCTTCGGCTGCTGAGTCTGATCGCCAGCCACCCCGGCGGCGAGGCCTGCGTGTGCGACATCTCGGAGTCGTTCGACCTGTCGCAGCCGACGATCTCCCACCACTTGAAGGTGCTGCGCGAATCAGGCCTGCTGGACTGTGAGCGCCGCGGCAGCTGGGTGTACTACTGGGTGATTCCCGCTGCGCTGCAACAACTTTCGGCGATCCTTGTGCGTCGATGCTGGTCCCGCGCTGACCGCCGACGCGTGCGCGGAGGCAGCCGGCATGAGCGCCACCACCGAACATCCCGCCGTCGTCGGCAAGCTGTCCACCCTCGATCGCTATCCTGCCGGTCTGGATCGGCGCGGCGATGGCAGCCGGCCTGGTGCTCGGGCGGGCTGATTCCCGGGCTCGGACACGTGGTGTCGGCGGTGCAGATCGACGGCATCTCGCTTGCCGATCGCCCTGGGGCTGCTGGTGATGATGTACCCGGTGCTGGCCAAGGTGCGCTACGACCGCCTCGACACCGTCACCAGAGACCGCAAGATGCTGGTCAGTGCGCTGGTCCTGGTCTGGCTGGTCGGCCCGGCGCTGATGTTCACGCTGGCCTGGGTGTTCCTGCCGGATCTGCCCGAGTACCGCACCGGCATCATCATCGTCGGCCTGGCGCCGTGCATCGCGATGGTGATCATCTGGAACGACCTGGCCGGCGGTGACCGGGAGGCCGCCGCCGTACTGGTCGCGATCAACTCGGTGATCCAGGTGCTGATCTTCGCCGTGCTGGGCTGGTTCTACCTCTCGGTGCTGCCCGGCTGGCTCGGGCTGGGGCAGACCACGATCGACACCTCGCCGTGGCAGATCGCCAAGTCGGTGCTGATCTTCCTCGGCATCCCGCTGGTGGCCGGCTACCTGACCCGCCGCTACGGCGAGAAGGCCAGGGGCCGCGAGTGGTACGAGTCGACCTTCCTTCCCGAAGATCGGGCCGTGGGCGTTGTACGGCCTGCTGTTCACCATCGTGATTCTCTTCGCGCTGCAGGGTGATCAGATCACCTCCCGGCCCGTGGACGTCGTGCGTATCGCGCTTCCGCTGCTGGCCTACTTCGCGATCATGTGGAGCGGCGGCTTCGCCGTCGGCGCCGCGCTCGGGCTCGGCTACGAGCGCACCACCACGCTGGCGTTCACCTCCGCGGGCAACAACTTCGAGCTGGCCATCGCCGTCGCCATCGCCACCTACGGCGCCACCTCCGGACAGGCGCTGGCCGGTGTGGTCGGCCCGCTCATCGAGGTGCCGGTCCTGGTCGGACTGGTCTACGTGGCGCTGGCCTTGCGCCACCGATTCGCTGTCGAAGGAGAAGCTGTGATGTCGCAGCGTCCCAGCGTGTTGTTCGTCTGCATCCACAACGCCGGCCGGTCCCAGATGGCGGCGGGGTTTCTCGCCCACCTGGCCGGCGAGGCGATCGAGGTCCGCTCCGCCGGCAGCGCTCCCGCGAGACGATCAATCCCGCCGCGGTGGAGGCGATGGCCGAGGTCGGCATCGACATCTCCGATCAGTCGCCGAAACTCCTGACTCCCGACGCGGTCGAATCCTCCGACGTGGTCATCACCATGGGCTGCGGAGACGCCTGCCCGGTGTTCCCCGGTGTCAGTTACCGCGACTGGGCGCTGCCGGATCCGGCCGGCAAGGGCATCGATGCGGTCCGGCCCGATCCGCGACGAGATCAAGACGCGCGTCGAAGCGCTGATCGCCGAACTGCTCCCGCAGTGCCGGGACGATCCTCGTGACCAGACCCTCGGTGCTGTTCGTGTGCGTCAAGAACAGCGGCAAGTCGCAGATGGCCGCCGGCCTGATGCGCAAGATCGCCGGCGACGGCATCGAGGTGTTCTCGGCGGGAACGCAGCCCGGGTGCGGAGCTGAATTCCCTGTCGGTGCAATCGCTTCGAGGAGTCGGGGTCGACATCACCGGCGAGCACCCCAAGCCGATCGACCCGACATCGCTGCGCCGAGGTCGACGTCGTCGTCACGCTGGGACGGAAGCCCACGTCGACCCCGTGCCGGGCCCCGGTTCGAGAACTGGGACACCGACGAGCCGTCGCGAGCGCGGCATCGACGGCATCGAACGGATGCGACTGATCCGCGACGACATCGCACGCCCGCGTCGGCGAGCTCGCTGACGAGCTGCGAGCTGCAGCCGCACCCCACTGATCGAAGGAGATCCTCAGATGAGCAAGATCGAGGTGTTCGAGCCCGCGTTGTGCTGTGCCACCGGTGTCTGCGGCGACGACGTCGCCCAGGATCTGGTGACGTTCTCCGCCGACCTGGACTTCGTCCGCAGCCGCGGCGGTGACGTGTCGCGCTACAACCTCGCCAGCGAACCGCTCGCGTTCGCCGACGAACGAGGCGGTGAAAGCCTTTCTGCACGTCGCCGGTTCCGACGGCCTGCCGCTGGTGCTGGTCGACGGGGTCACCGCGATGACCGGCCGCTACCCCGACCGCGGCCAGCTTGCCGCCTGGGCCGGTGTCGAGGTGCCCGCCGCGGTCGGGCCGACGGACTGCTCGACATCACCGACACCAGCGGCGCCAGGCGACTGCTGCTGGGCGACTCCGGCATGCTGCTGAGATGAAGTTTCTCGACGGTCCGCCGCGGTTCCTGTTCTTCACCGGCAAGGGCGGGGTGGGCAAGACCTCGATCGCCTGTGCCACCGCGATCACGCTGGCCGGCCAGGGCCGGAAGGTGCTGCTGGTCAGCACCGACCCGGCCTCCAACGTCGGGCAGGTCTTCGGGTTGACGCATCGGCAACACCATCACCGCCGATCCCGGCGGTCGACGGACTGTCGGCGCTGGAGATCGACCCCGAACAGGCCGCCGACGCCTACCGCGAACGGATCATCGGCCCGGTGCGCGGGCTGCTGCCCGAGGCGGAGGTCGCGTCGATCACCGAGCAACTGTCGGGCTCGTGCACCACCGAGATCGCCTCCTTCAACGAATTCACCGAACTGCTCACCGATTCCGGTGGTCAGATCGGCGGGTTCGACCACGTGCTGTTCGACACCGCGCCGACCGGACACACCATCCGGCTGCTGCAACTGCCCGGTTCGTGGACCGACTTCCTCAACGAAGGCAAGGGTGACGCGTCCTGCCTGGGGCCACTGGCGGGGCTGGAGAAGCAGCGCACCGTCTACGCCGAGGCGGTGGCCGCGCTGGCCGACCCGGAGCGCACCCGCGTCGTCCTGGTGGCCCGCGCCCAGAAGTCGACCTTGGCCGAAATCGCCCGCACCCACCGTGAACTCGCCGCGATCGGCTTGACGCGACCAGTACGTCGTCATCAACGGGGTCCTGCCCGCCCCGACCGACGACAGCTGATCCGCTCGCCGCGGCGATCTACCGGCGCGAGCAGCAGGCGATCGCGTCCATGCCCGACGAATTGCGTTCGCTGCCGATCGATCAGGTCGAACTCAAGCCCACCAACATCGTCGGGCTGACCGCCCTGCGCTTCGTTGTTCACTCCGAACGCCAGCCTCTCGGATCAGCCGGCCGAGCCCGACCTCGACGTGCCGGACGCCCCGTTGGCGACTCTGGTCGACGAGATCGCCTCCGCCGAGCACGGACTGATCATGTGCATGGGCAAGGGCGGGGTGGGCAAGACGACCATCGCCGCCGCCATCGCGGTCGCCCTCGCCGACCGGGGGCACGACGTGCACCTGACCACCACCGACCCGGCCGGCCATCTCGACCGAGACCCTGCACGGGAACGCTGCCCAACCTGCAGGTGTCGAGCATCGATCCGGCCGAGGCGACCCGCGTCTACCGCGACCATGTGCTGGCCACGAAGGGCGCCGCTCTCGACGAGCAGGGCCGGGCGACGCTCGCCGAAGATCTGCGTTCGCCGTGCACCGAGGAAGTGGCTGTCTTCCAAGCGTTTTCGCGCGTCATCAGTGAATCGCGGCGGAAGTTCGTCGTCGTCGACACCGCACCGACCGGTCACACGCTGCTACTGCTCGATGCCACCGGCTCCTACCATCGCGAGGTCGCCCGCCAACTCGGCAACCGACACTTCACGACTCCGCTGATGCGTCTGCAGGACCCCGAGCTGACCAAGGTCATCATCGTCACCCTCGCCGAAACCACCCCGGTGCTCGAAGCCGCCGGCCTGCAGCGCGAACTCGAACGCGCCGGCATCCATCCCTGGGCGTGGGTGATCAACAACTCCCTCGCCGCGGCTCACCCCACTGCGCCGCTGCTACGGCAGCGGGCAGTGGCGGAGCTCACCGAAATAGCCAGGGTGAGAAGCGAACACGCCGATCGGATCGCCGTCGTGCCCCTGCTGGCCAGCCGAACCCGTCGGCATACCGGCGCTGGAGGACCTGACGGGGGCTCGTCAGCAGCAGGACGCTTGAGCGGTGCTCTGATCGGCAGCCTGGCTGCCGCAGCACGCCGAGTCTTCACTATCGATTTCGAGGTGCTTCGGGCTGGAGCCGAATGTTTCCGAGTCGGCCAGTACGGTGTAGACCTCCCAGCGCTCACCGCCCGGACCGGTGACCCAGACCTTGTCCTGGGTGGCGAAGCAGCACGTCGTGCCGATCTCCTCGTCGGTGAACAGGCCTTCGCCGGTGAGTCGGGCAATCTCGGAGTGCACGGTATCGCTGGAGTCGACCTCGATGCCGAGGTGGTTGAGGGTGCCGCCGTTGCCGGGGTTCTCGAGCAATACCAGTTTCAGCGCCGGCTCGGTCAGCGCGAAGTTGGCGTAGCCCGGCTTGAGCTTCGCCGGCTGCGCGTCAAAGAGCTTGGAGTAGAACGCGACTGCTTCGTCGAGGTTGTCGACGTTGAGGGCGAGCTGGATGCGTGACATGTCGGTTTCCTTCCACCTGTGAGACGTATATCGAAGTAGTGCTGAACCCCATAATGGCGACCTCTTTGATATATGTCAATCCATCTGGCAGGATCGGTTCATGCCCAAGGCGCTGCCCGTCGTCGACATCACCGCCCCGGTGTGTTGTGCGCCCGTAGCGGCCGGCCCGATGAGCGACGACGATGCTCTTCAGGTCGCGTTGCGGCTCAAGGCGCTGGCCGACCCGGCCCGGGTGAAGATCATGTCGCTGCTGTTCTCCGCCGGCGAGGAGAACAGCGGGGACCTCGCCGCGGCTCTCGCCCTCAGTGAATCGACGGTCAGTCATCACCTCGGCCAGTTGCGTCGCGCCGGCCTGGTGGAATCCGAACGGCGCGGCATGAATGTCTACCACCGTCCCCACGGTGACGCCGTCGCCGCGCTGTGCGCCGTGCTCGACCCCAATTGCTGCCGCTGACCGGAGTGTTCACCTAGCGTTCGCTTGCGCGCTGATTCGATAAGAGTCAATATCGGTGTGTGTCGAAGTCGATGGCGGCGTGACGATGGAGATCGGGCTCGCGCGTCGGCTGCTCGCCGAGTTCGCCGGGTCGGCATTGCTGGTCACTGTCGTGGTCGGTTCTGGAATCGCCGCGGCCCAACTCTCGCCCGACAACGTCGGGCTGCAGCTACTCGAGAACTCCATGGCGACGGTGTTCGGGCTGGGCGTTCTGATTCTGATTTTCGGACCGGTATCCGGCGCGCATTTCAATCCCGTTGTGACCGGCGCGGATTGGCTGCTGGGGCGGCGCTCCGGCACCGGGATCAGCAGCGGTGACGCAGGAGCGTACGTGCTGACTCAGATCGTCGGTGCGATCGCCGGCTGCCTGCTGGCCAACCTCATGTTCGATCGCCGCGTCTTCGAACTGTCCACCAAGGAGCGCATCACCGTCGGCCATCTCGTCGGGGAAGTCGTCGCCACCGCGGGACTCATCGCCTTGGTGTTCGCCCTGGCTCGTAGCGGGCGGGCGGCACTCTCCGCTGCGGCCGTGGGCGCCTACATCGGGGCGGCCTACTGGTTCACCAGCTCGACTTCGTTCGCCAATCCAGCGGTCACCGTCGGAAGAATGTTCTCCGACAGCTTTGCCGGCATCGCGCCGGGGTCGGCGCCCGGCTTCATCCTCGCCCAGATTGTCGGCGCCCTCATCGGTCTGGCGCTCATCGCAGCCCTCTATCCCGGCATCGAGGCCCGCGCCGACGACGTCGTCGTTCCACATCCGCACGCAACTGCCGGCCACATCGAGCACAGGAGTCACTGATGACCGAAAGTCCCGTCACCCAATACCATCGGGATCTCAGCATCGATCAGCAGCTGGCGCTGCGAACTGCCGCCACCCGTCTGGAGCAGCGTTTCGACGGCACGTTCGGTGTGGAAACCATTGAACGGTTTCTGCATTCGTCCTATGACCAGTTCGCCGGTCGCGCCAGCGTGTCGAACTTCCTACCGCTGTTGGCCGAAAGATTCGCGCTGCAACGGCTCAACGCGCTGGCCCGGGTCGAGGGCAGAATCAGCGACGGAAAGCCCACGGTGCTGTTCCTGTGTACCCACAACGCGGGCCGCTCCCAGATGGCGTTGGGTTTCTTCACTCACCTCGCCGGTGAACGCGCGGTGGCGTGGTCGGGTGGTTCGGAGCCGGGCATCGAGATCAATCCCGCCGCGATTGCCGCGATGAACGAAGTAGGCATCGACATCACCGGCGAGTACCCGAAGCCGTGGACCGATGAAATCGTGCAGGCCGCCGACGTGGTCGTCACGATGGGCTGCGGGGACGCCTGCCCGATCTTCCCGGGGAAGCGCTACGAGAACTGGGAGCTGACCGATCCGGCCGGTCAGTCGACCGACGCCGTGCGCCCGATCAGAGACGAGATCGAACAACGGGTGCGCGGACTGCTCGCGGAGCTGCAGGTCCCGGTCGGCGCGTAGCGCGTCGGGACGCACTCAGTAGGTCGGGATCTCTTCCTCTTCCGGCAGCCGGCCGGTGACCTGGAAGATCACTCGCCGGGAGATCTCCACGGCGTGATCGGCAAAGCGCTCGTAGAACCGGCCCAGCAGGGTCACGTCGACCGCAGCGGCCACGCCGTGCTTCCACTCGCGGTCCATCATCACGGTGAACAGGTGGCGGTGCAGGTCGTCCATCGCGTCGTCTTCCTCGCGGATGCGACGGGCCTTCTCCGGGTCGCGTGACAGCAGCACCTCGCGGGCGCTGTTGCCCAATTCGACTGCGACACGCCCCATTTCGGCGAAGTAGCCGTTGACTTCTTCGGGCAGCGCGTGCTGGGGATGGCGGCGGCGGGCGATCTTGGCGACGTGCAGCGCGAGCGCTCCCATCCGGTCGACGTCGGCGACGATCTGGATGGAGCTCACGATCGCGCGCAGGTCGCCGGCCACCGGGGCCTGCAGGGCCAGCAGCACGAAGGCCGCCTCCTCGGCGCGCGCACTGGCCGCCGAGATCTGCTCGTGGTCGCTGATGACCTGCTCGGCCAGCACCAGATCGGCCTGCAGCAGCGCCTGTGTCGCACGTTCCATCGCGACACCGGCCATCCGGCACATCTCGGCCAGCTGGTTGGTCAGAGCATCGAGGCTGCTCGTGGTACGCGGTACGCATAGCCCCACCCTACTTTCCGAAGCTGAGCCCAGTATGCCGCCAGAGCGTGAACGAACGGTGAATGGAAGCAAACCGCGCCGCGCGGCTACTCGCAGGTGACGTCGGCGGCGTTGGTGACGGTCAGGTCGTCGGGCAGCTGGGTCGGGGTGGCGCTGGAATTGTGGCTGACGGTCACGCTGACCGGCGAACCGCTGGGTGGGGGCGCGTTGACGCCGGTGAAGTCGGGTCCGAGCACCACCTGCACGGTCTGGCTCAGGCCGTCGACCCGCTCCATCTTGGCGTTGGGGAACGCGGCCGCGACGGTGGCGGCGGCCTCCTCGTTGCCCTCGGAGTACATGACCGTCGTCGACTCGACGGTGCCGTCGTAGTCGTCGGGCTCCAGCACGCTGAACCCGTGCTCCTGCAGCGCCGAGGCGGCGGTGGCGCCGAGACCCTCCTGGCCGGTGGAGTTCGACACCTGCACGGTGACCTCACCCGGATCGGTGGTCACCGCGTTGACCAGCTCGGTCTGCGTGGTTTCCGCCGGTTGCGCGGTCGTCGTCGGCGCGGCCTCCTCGGCCTTCTTGGCCGCCGTCATCGGACTTGTCGTCGCGTTGGTGTCGTTCTCACCCGGCAGCGGGTCGTCGTTGATGATCGCGTCGAACAGTGCCCGGATGTCTTCGGTGCGCGGCTCCTCGTTGCCGTCCTCGTCGGTGATCCCGGTGGTGGGCACCGTGACGAAGGTGATGCGGCCGGCATTCACGCCCTGCAGGGACTGGCCGAGGTCGACGAGGTCCTTGGTGCGCACATTGTCGACGTAGGTGTCGTCGATGAACGTGTTGACCACGTTGTCGAGCTTGTTGAGGCTGAACAGCGTGTCGCTGGAGATGATCGAGCGCAGCAGCGAGGACAGGAACAGCTGCTGGCGCTTGATGCGGCCGTAGTCGCCGTTGACCTCGGTGGTGACCTCGCGAGCCCGCACGTAGTTCAGGGCGGTGGCTCCGTCGATGGTCTGCCGCCCGGCATTGGCGAGAACGGTGCCCAGCATGTAGTCCTCCAGCGGGGTGGTGCTGCACACCTCGACCCCGCCGACGGCGTCGACCATCTTGGCGAAGCCGGCGAAATCGACGGCCATGAACCGGTTGATCGACAGCCCCGACATCTTCTGGATGACCTTCACCAGGCATTTCGGCCCGCCGTAGGCGTAGGCCGAGTTGAGCTTGGTCTCGGTGTAGCGCCAGTCGTCGCTCCACTCCCCGGTGTGCTTGTCGTAGACCGGGCCATACTCACCGGTTTCGGAGTTCCAGGCCTGGCAGTACGTCGGGGTGATCGCCAGATCGCGGGGGAAGGACACCGCGACCGCGCGCTTACGGTTGGCCGGGACGTTGACCAGCATGATGGTGTCCGACCGGGCGCCTTCGGCATCGTCGGTGGTGCCGGCCCCGATGTCGCCGTTGGCGCCGGTGCGGGTGTCCACGCCGATGATCAGGAAGTTCTCGTCACCGAACTGGGCGTTGGGGTCCAGGATGTCGCGAGAGTTGGGATCCAGGGCCGCGACGTTGCGCAGCAGGTCGTTCTTGGTCGACTGCCACTGCCACGCCCCGCCGGTCAGAGCGAGCGCCGAGACCGCGAAGACTGCGGCCGCCGACCGCGCCGCGAGCATGGCCGGCCTGCGGGACTTGGACTTCTTCTTCTTGGAGCCGGCTTCTTCGTGCGGGGGGCCGTGGCCGGGCGCACGCGGTCGCGGGGCACCGGGTTGGGGTCGGCGGCCAGCGGGCCGCGAGAGCGGTTGAGTGCTTCGAGGTCGGGGACCTCGTCGGCGTAGGCCGGGATGACCGGGATGGGCTCGGTGAGATCGGCCGAGTTGTCCGGCTGCGGGGTCTGCACGCGGCGCCGGGAGGGCATGGGAGTGCCGCCGACCTTGGCGATCAGGTCGGCGACCGTGACGCCCTCGGTGTGATTGCCCGACGGCGCCGACCGTGAGGCCGCAGCGCGTTCCCAGGGAGTCGCGCCCGACGCGGGTCGCGGCGCGTGGGTAATCCGCTCCTCGCCGGGGTCGGGAGCGCGATGCTGGCCAGGAGTGGCGTTATCGCCGTCACTCATGTTCCAGTGGCCTCCGACTCTGGTGGGTCCGGCGCGTCGATGCGCTTTGCACTACCGCGGTGCGGCTTTCTTGGCACCTCGGTCGGATCGCCGCCGTGCGGCGTCACAACCGTCCTATGTCTTGTAGCAGCAGTCGCTGGGGTTCCGCCAGTTGAGCGGTCCACAACAAGATCACTATCGTACTGAGACAACATAAGAGGCCGCTAGCTCGATGCGATGTCGGGTCCGTCTCGGTTCAGCCACCCGAATGCATGACGTCGGCCCCCTCGGGGACCGTGCAATCGTCGGGGTCGTTCAGCCAGCCTTCGGGCAGCGTGACCGCCGCGGCCGAGCCCTGCCGTCCGCGCGGGCCGGTCGCCGCGGGCGGGAACGGCACGTCCCGGTCGAGCTGATCCAGCAGCCGGTCGAGCTCGTCGAGGGTCTTGACCAGCGCCAATGCCCGTCTCAGGTCGGCTCCGGCCGGGAAGCCGTGCAGATACCAGGCGATGTGCTTGCGAATGTCACGCATGGCTTTGTCCTCGCCGAAGTGCGCGGCCAGCAGCTGGCCGTGGCGGCGCATGATGTCGGCGACCTCGCCCAACGTCGGCGGCGTCGGCGTTGGTGAGCCGTTGAACGCGGCCGACAGTTCGGCGAACAACCAGGGCCTGCCCAGGCAGCCACGGCCGATGACGACTCCGTCACACCCGGTGGCGGCCATCATCGCCAGGGCGTCGTTGGCCTCGAAGATGTCGCCGTTGCCGAGCACGGGAATGGTCGCTCACGGCCTCCTTGAGGCGGCCGATCTGGTCCCAGTCGGCGGTGCCGGAGTAGCGCTGGGAGGCGGTGCGGGCGTGCAGGGCGACGGCGGCCGCGCCCTCCTGCTCGGCGATGCGACCTGCGTCGATGTGGGTGTGGTGGGCGTCGTCGATGCCGATGCGGAACTTCACCGTCACCGGCACGCTGGTGCCCTCGGTGGCGCGGACGGCGGCGGCGACGATCTGGCCGAAGAGCTTCCGCTTGTAGGGCAGTGCCGCTCCGCCGCCGCGGCGTGTGACTTTGGGCACAGGGCAGCCGAAATTCATGTCGATGTGGTCGGCGAGGTCGTCCTCGACGATCATCCGGGCCGCCTCGTAGGTGGTGGCCGGGTCGACGGTGTAGAGCTGCAGGGAGCGCGGCGACTCCTGCGGGGCGAACGTCGTCATGTGCATGGTGACGGGATGACGCTCGACCAGGGCGCGGGCGGTGACCATCTCGCAGACGTAGAGGCCGCTGACGGTGCCGGCCCTGGCTTCCTCGAGTTCGCGGCACAGGGTGCGGAACGCGACGTTGGTGACCCCGGCCATAGGCGCCAAGACAACCGGGCTGCGGAGGGCGAAGGGCCCGATCCGCAGCCCGGTGGTGGCTGGTGAGGTGTCGACTATGTCGCCGCCCCGGCGAGCGCCTTGGCGGCGCGCTTCTCGGCCAGCTTGGCGTCGCGCTCGAGCTTGCGGGCCTTGGCGTCCTCGAACTTGTCGCAGGTCTCCTCGAGCTCCTTGATCAGGTCGGCGAGGTCGTCGCGCATCTTGGCGGCCTCGCCGGTGAAGTCGTCGCGCTCGAAGATGCGCCACTTCTTGAGCACCGGCATCACGACGTCGTCGAGGTGGATGCGCGGGTCGTAGACGCCGCCCATCGCGATGATGACGGCCTTGCGGCGGAAGTCCGGAACCGTGTAGCCGGGCATCTTGAAGTTGCGCAGCACCCGGTGCAGGGAGCGCATGGCCTGGTTGGGGGCGACGTCGAAGCCGGCCTCGCTGACGTCCCGGTAGAAGATCATGTGCAGGTTCTCGTCGTTGGAGATGCGCGCGAGCAGCTGCTCGGCGACGGGCTCCTGGCAGGCCTTGCCGGTGTTGCGGTGCGAGACGCGGGTGGCCAGCTCCTGGAAACTGACGTACATCACCGAGTCGAACAGGCTCTGCGCGAACAGGTCGCCCTGCTGGTTCTGGCCGGGTGAGAAGCCGCGGGCCATCTGCTCCATCCGCAGCTCTTCGAGCTCGACGGGATCGCAGTTGCGGGTGACGACGAGGTAGTCGCGGATGGAGATGCCGTGCCGGTTCTCCTCGGCGGTCCACCGGTTCACCCAGTAACCCCAGGCGCCGTCCATGGAGAAGTTCATGGCGATCTCGCGGTGATAGGAGGGCAGGTTGTCCTCGGTCAGGAGGTTCTGCACCATCGCCACGCGGGCGACTTCAGACAGCTGGGCCTGCTCGGGATGCCAGTCCTGGCCACCGAGGGCGTAATAGTTCTTGCCGTCTGACCACGGGATGTAGTCGATAGTCGCGGATGGAGATGCCGTGCCGATTCTCCTCGGCGGTCCACCGGTTCACCCAGTAGCCCCAGGCACCGTCCATGGAGAAGTTCATTGCGATCTCGCGGTGATAGGAGGGCAAGTTGTCCTCGGTCAGGAGGTTCTGCACCATCGCCACGCGAGCGACCTCGGAAAGCTGGGCCTGCTCGGGATGCCAGTCCTGGCCACCGAGGGCGTAGTAGTTCTTGCCGTCTGACCACGGGATGTAGTCGTGGGGATTCCACTCCTTGAACATCGACATGTGGCGGTTGATCAGCTTCTCAGCGACGGGCTCGAGCTCACGCAAAAGATCGACGTTGGGCAAGTCGGGCGACATGAACCCTCCAGTTATCTGTATCTAGTAGTTGCACCAATATATCTGTGTATCGCGGTGACATTCAAGTTGCCGGGCTTGGGCGCGTCGTTTGGGTGCGGGGTTGGCGCGGTAGCGGTACGGTCTCGTCCGAGTCAGACTTGGGGACGGCTGTTGCAGTTGTGTCGGGGGGATTATGAAGCGCTTAGTTATGTTGACCGTCGGTGCTACCGCGGCGGGTGCTCTGAGTGTTCCCACTGCAGCCATCGCCCACGCCGATAACGAGTACGCCGGCCAGACGTACGCCCAGGCTCAGCAGGCAATCCAGCAAGCCGGCGGGACCGACACCGTCGCCACCGTCGTGGGCGACCAGCTGCCGACAACACAGTGCCGCGTGACTGGCTCCAGGAGCGCCAACACTCTGGACCCGGGCGGGTTCAACTCAGGCGGCGGACGCATCCTGCTCGACCTGAACTGCAACGCCGACCTCGCCAGCCCCGGTAACCCCGGCAACTCCGCCGCGAGCCCCGCAGGGCCGCCAGGCGCTGGAGGATCAGCAGGCTCAGCAGCAGGCCGAAGCCCAGCAGAACGAGGGCGACGAACTGCTGCAGTCCGGAAACGTGCCCGGGGTTCCCGGCCAGATTCCGTAGCCGCCATCTGAACACGTAAATCCCTGGTCGGTGCCTCTGCATGCACCGGCCTGTTGGAGTACGCTTTCGAATCTGAAGCCAGCGTTTCGTACGTAGACGCACAGGAACCGTCCAGTCGGAGGTCGTTCAGATGAAGAAGCCCGTGGTCCTCGGCATCGGCGCCATCGGTGCTGCGGCCGCATCGTTCGCCGTTTTCGGCTCCGGCACCGCGTCGGCCACCAACGAGTACGCCGGCCAGACCTATAACGACGCCGCGCAGGCGATCAGCGACGCGGGCCAGTCGCCCGTCATCGCGACCCGCGTCGGCAGCTTCCTGCCGACCGGTTCCGTGCGTGGTCACCGGCTCGCGCAACGCCAACTTCCTCGACTCCAGCGGCACCAACCCCGGCGGCCGGGTGCTGCTTGTACCTGAACTGCAACAACACCTTCGCCGCCGCCGGTGTCCCCGGTAACTCCATCGGCAGCCCGGAAGGCCGCGCGGCGCGCCAGGACTACGAGGACAAGCTCGCCGAGGCCCAGGCCGAGGCCGAGGCAGCAGCAGAACGAGTCGACGAGCTGCTGCAGTCCGGCGACGTTCCGGGTGAGCCATCGCCGGCGGCTAACGCGCCGCTCGCGTGAGCAGCAACTCCACGCAGTAGTCGATGAACTGCTCGCGGGAGGCCGTCAGCCGACCGTCGAGGTAGGCGGTGAACAACGCCGTCAGCGCCCCGATCAACCCGGTGGCGATCATGTTCTGCAGCGTCGGGTCGCTGATCGCGATGAGTTTGCCCTGCAGCAGCTTGATGAAGCTGGGCATCCACTCCGCGCCGGACTGGATCAGCACCGGCTCGACCTCCGGCGCCAGCAACAGAACCCGTCCGCGCACCGGGTCGTCGACCATCAGCGCGACGAACCGCTCGACCGCCTCCTTGGGCGTGCTCGCCGACATCAGCGTCGACATGGCCCGGGTGCAGACGTCGTCGTACACGGCGCGCACGAAATCGTCTCGGTCGCTGAAGCTTTCGTAAAAGTAGCGTTCGGTCAACCCGGCTTCGCGGCACACCGCCCGCACGGTCAGCGCCGGGCCGCTCGCGCCGCCGAGCAACGTCACTCCGGCGGCGATCAACTGGTCGCGGCGCAGCGCCTGGCGAGCCTGTAGCGGCACGCCCGACCAGCGGCCCCGTCGTTGACCCGACGTCACATCGCTCCTAAGCTCGTGGTGACAACGTGCGTAGTCAGATCTGAGAAGGTCACCAGTTGAGTCAAGATACGTCCGAGGCCGGTGCAGAAACCAGCGACAGCGCCGCGTCGGCGCCAGGCTGCCCCGTGACGGCGGGTGCCTACGACGCTCCGCCGCATGTGCTGGGTCCCGATTCGCTGACCTGGCAGTACTTCGGTGACTGGCGCGGCCTGCTGCAGGGTCCGTGGGCCGGCTCGATGCAGAACATGCACCCGCAGCTGGGCGCGGCGGTCAAAGACCACTCGATCTTCTTCCGCGAGCGCCTGCCGCGGCTGCTGCGGTCGCTGTACCCGATCGGCGGGGTGGTGTTCGACGGCGACCGCGCACCGACGACCGGTGCGGAGGTCCGCGACTACCACATCCCGATCAAAGGTGTCGACGAGCAGGGCCGCCGCTACAGCGCGCTGAATCCCGACGTCTTCTACTGGGCGCACGCGACCTTCTTCATGGGCACCGTCCTGACCGCCGAGCACTTCGGCGACGGGCTCACCGAGGACCAGAAGCGCCAACTCTTCGACGAGCACGTCACCTGGTATCGGATGTACGGCATGAGCATGCGACCGGTGCCCGAGACCTGGGAGGACTTCCAGGTCTACTGGGACCGCATGTGCCGCGAGGTGCTGGAGAACAACTGGGCCACCCGTACGGTCCTCGACCTGTCGACCATGCCGAAACATCCTTCGCTGCAATGGATTCCGGATCCGCTGTGGTCGGCCTACCTGAAGGTGCTCGGCCCGTTCGCGGTGTGGATCACGGTGGGTCTGTACGACGAGCCGGTGCGCGAGTTGATGGGCTACACCTGGTCTGCGCGCGACGCGCGGCTGCACCGGCTGTTCGGCCGCTCGGTGAACCTCGCGTTCAAGCTGTTGCCGAAGCGCCGCCGGATGCATCCCCGCGCCCGCGCCGGCTGGGACCGCGCCACCGGGCGCATTCCCGCCGACACCCCGCTGGTGCACACGCCCGCACGCAATCTGCCGCCGGTCGACGAGCGCGACAAGGGCATCCACTACCTGGGTGCGAGGTGCCCCGTCCAGAAGGCGCCGTCGAAGTAGCGCCACTGGCCGCTGTGCCCCGGGTCGGGGAACCAGCCGGCCTGCACCGGCGGGAAACGGCCGTAGAGACCTCGCGGATCGCCGGCCAGGCTGAGGCGATGTTCGTACTCGGCGCGGGCGCGCAACTCCGCGCGGCGACGCGCAGCCACCCGCCAATGCCGTCGCGCGACGACGAAGGTGGTCCAGCCCAGAACCAGCAGGACGGTCAGGTACCAACCCTGCAGCCACGCCCAGCAGACAACGGCAACGCCGACGGCGCTCACAACCGGGTGACGCCGCCAGTAGGGCAGGGCAATGTGCGGGCCGGACATCGCCTCAATCCTAGGCGAGTCCCGACGGCGGTGGATCAGCCCGCTTGCGCGGTGGAGAAGACCGCACACCACGGCCGCTCGGGCGAAGTGCCCCCACTAGGACTCGAACCTAGGACCTGCGGATTAAAAGTCCGTAGCTCTACCAACTGAGCTATAGGGGCGCGACGCACAGAATACTGCCTTCTGAACCGGGGCCTGGTTTTGGGATTGGGCTCCCGGTGCCCTAAGCTAACGACGCTCCAACGTTGACTCGTTGCGGGTACCCCGGAGAGATTCGGCTCAGGCCCCCTTCGTCTAGCGGCCTAGGACGCCGCCCTTTCAAGGCGGTAGCGCGGGTTCGAATCCCGTAGGGGGTACGCACGAGGCCGAACTCGCGGAGTGACGTAAGGCCCTGTGGCGCAGTTGGTTAGCGCGCCGCCCTGTCACGGCGGAGGTCGCGGGTTCGAGTCCCGTCAGGGTCGCCATCGCGGCGAGGCACGGTGTGCCTTCCGGCCAGGTAGCTCAGTTGGTACGAGCGTCCGCCTGAAAAGCGGAAGGTCGCCGGTTCGATCCCGGCCCTGGCCACTTCAGAGGCTATTTTCCGCCTCGAGACTCACGCTCAGTTGACGCATTGTTCGTCGTTTTGCCGACCGCTTTGGCGAGCACAGCAGCCACCTCGGCGTGCGCCTGGCCCCGCGACTTGTAGACATCCTGGGTCATCGACTGCGGAAGTGTCGGCGTCGTCGGATGGCGGGTCGACTCAGTGTTCCTGCTCGATGAGCGCGACCAGCTGACAGAAGTCGTGGACTGATCGGGCAAGTGCTGCACTGTTCGGGCAGTACCGTCGATCTTGCCGCACCTTTGCGGCAACGAGGCCGTAGGAGGGGAACATGGCTGACCTCAAGAAGCTAGCCGACGAAGCCGCCGAGGAATTACTCAAAGCGATACGAGACCAAGCACGAAAAGCCACCGATCTGAAATTGCTCCAGCTCGCGGAGGCGTACTCGCTTGTCGTTTCTGCCGAGGTCACAGCAACGCTGGCGGATGACGACGGACCCTGGGAGGCGGAGCCTGCTCAGTCGTGGCAGGCTCCGATCACACCGGAGTAGGCAGGCACGTGAGGCGGGCCCGTTCGCATCGAACAGCACGAAGCCGACCTACCGCGACTCTTGCCGTATGCCTTACAGTTGACACCACTTCAACCATCCCGACCGGTGTCCTGGGAGGCAGTGTGTCGCAAGCAGCATCGCGTGCGGTCGTCGTCGGCGGCGCCTCCGGCATCGGGTGGGCCGTCGCCAGAGGCCTCGCCGCCGAGGGACGCCACGTCACCGTCGCCGACCGCAACGCCGAGGGGGCCGCGGAGAAGGCCCGTGAACTCGGCGCACCCCACGGCTTCGTCCACACCCCGCTGACCGAACTGGTCACCATGGCCCCCGGCGTGATCGAGGACTACGTCGAGAACACCCCACTCGGCCGGGTCGGCGTCCCCGAAGACGTCGCCGAGGCCGTGCTGTTCCTCTGCTCGGACAAGGCCTCCTGGCTCACCGGCGAGGTCCTCGACCTCAACGGCGGCGCCCACCTCAAGCGCTATCCCGACGTGCTCGCCCACGTCGACCGGATGGCCTCGGCGTGACCCGCTTCGGTGGCAAGCAGGCGATCGTCACCGGAGCCGGCTCGGGAATCGGCGCCGCCCTGTGCCGTGCGCTGGCCGCCGCCGGTGCCGACGTGGTCTGCACCGACATCGACGGCGAGGCCGCCGCACGCACCGCCGCATCCCTGACCAAGCCGGGGACCGCGCGGCAACTCGACGTCACCGACGCGGCCGCCGTACAAGAAGCCGTCGACGACGTCGTCGACCGCACCGGCCGCATCGACCTGATGTTCAACAACGCCGGCATCACCTGGGGCGGTGACACCGAACTGCTCACCCTCGACCAGTGGAACGCCATCATCGACGTCAACATCCGCGGCGTCGTGCACGGCGTCCACGCCGCCTACCCGCACATGGTCCGTCAGCGTCACGGCCACATCGTCAACACCGCCTCGATGGCCGGCCTGGCCGCCGCCGGCCGCATCACCTCCTACGTGATGACCAAGCACGCCGTCGTCGGGCTGTCGCTGGCGCTGCGCTCGGAAGCCGCCTCCCGCGGCGTCGGGGTGCTGGCCATCTGTCCCACCGCCGTCGACACCCCGATCCTGGACAAGGGCTGGCTGGGCGACTTCAACGGCCGCGAGTTCTACCAGATGGGACAAGGCAGCAAGAGTTTCCACAGCCCCGACCGGCTGGCCGCCGACACGCTGCGCGCCGTCGAACGCAACAAGGCCCTGCTGGTCACACCCCGCCAGGCCCATGCCGCCTGGCTGTTCGCCCGGCTGGCGCCCGGTCTGCTGAACCGCATGGCGGCCCGCTTCGTCGCCCAACAACGTTCCGCCGACGACAGGTCGATGACACGATGAGCGCCGTGTCCTCCATTCCCCGGTATCCCTCCGACGTCACAGCGGCCTGGCTGTCCGACGTCCTCGCTCGCCGCGGCACGATCACCGAGGTCGCCTCGGTGGACGTCGCGCCCGTCGGCACCGGACAGACCGGTGCGACGTTCCGGGTGGCGGCCACCTACGCGACCAACCCGCACGGCCTGCCGGACAGCTTCATCCTCAAACTGCCCTCCGGCGACGACGCGGTGCGCGACCGGGTGATCGCTCGGCTACCGCAGCGAGTGCGCCTTCTACCAATCGGTCGCCGACCGGGTCACCATCCCGATCCCGGAGTGCTTCCACTGCGAGATCACCGACGAGGGAGCCAGTTACGCGCTGCTGCTGGCCGATCAGGCGCCCGCGGTGCAGGGCGACCAGATCGCCGGCTGCGGCGTCGACGGAGGCCCGCCTGGCCGTGCGCGCGCTGGCCGGGCTGCACGGACCCACCTGGTGCGACCCGCACTGGCAGAGCTTCGAGGGCCTGGCGATGAGCATCACCGGCGAGGACGCCATCCGCGGCATGGGTGAGGTCTCCAAGATGGCCGCCGACATCACCGTGGACAAGCTCAAGGGCAAGCTGAGCGACGCCGACGCCGAGACTCTGGTCGCCGCAATGGCTTTGGTGACGCCGTGGCTGCTGAACGCACCCGACCGGTTCGCCCTGCTGCACGGCGACTACCGGCTGGACAACCTGCTCTTCGACGGCGATCGGGTCGCGGTGGTCGACTGGCAGACCCTGGGCGTCGGACTGGCCGGCCGCGACCTGGCCTACTTCACCGGCACCAGCCTGGAACCCGACTGTGCGCGCCGAGGTGGAGCACGACCTGGTCGCCGACTACCACCGAGCCCTGCAGGAGCAGGGCGTCAGCGACTACGACCTGGAAACCTGCTGGCAGGACTACCGTCTCGGGATGATCCAGGTCCCGCTGATCTCCGCGCTGGGGTGCGCTTTCTCGATCGAAACCGAACGCGGCGACGACATGATGGCCGCCATGCTGCGCCGGGGCTGTCAGGCCATCCGCGACCTGGGGACCCTCGAGCTGATTGCCGCCGAGTAGGAGCACACATGGTCCAAACCCCGCCGCGCACAGCGATCATCGGTGCGGGCATCAGCGGACTGACGTCGGGCAAGATGCTCAAGGACTACGGCGTGCCGTACACCACCTTCGAGCTGTCCGACCGCATCGGCGGCAACTGGGCGTTCGGCAACCCCAACGGACTGAGCAGCGCCTACCGCTCGCTGCACATCGACACCTCCAAACAACGGTTGTCGTTCAAGGACTTTCCGATCCCGGAGCACTTCCCGTCGTTCCCGCACCACAGCGACATCAAGACCTACCTCGACTCCTACGCCGACGCATTCGGGCTGCTGGACAACATCGAGTTCAACAACGGCGTCCAGCACGCCGCCCAGCGCGCCGACGGCCGGTGGGAGATCACCGACCAGCAGGGCGACACCCGCGAGTTCGACCTGCTCGTCGTCGGCAACGGCCACCACTGGGACGCCCGATACCCCGACTTCCCAGGCGAATTCACCGGCGAGACCATCCACTCGCACCACTACATCGACCCGCAGACCCCGCTGAACCTGACCGGCAAGCGCATCCTGGTCGTCGGGATCGGCAACAGTGCGGCCGACATCACCGTCGAGCTGTCGTCGAAGACACTGCAGAACACCGTCACCCTGTCGACCCGCTCGAGCGCCTGGATCGTGCCCAAGTACATCGCGGGCCGGCCCGGTGACACGGTCTGGCGCACCTCGCCCTACCTCCCGCTGTCCTGGCAGCGCAAGGCCATTCAGCTGATGGCGCCCGTTCATGGGTGTCGACCCCACGCTCTACGGCCTGCCGGCACCGAATCACAAACTGTTCGAAGCACATCCGACGCAGTCGGTGGAACTGCCGCTGCGGCTGGGCTCCGGTGACGTCATCCCCAAACCGAACGTCGCCCGCCTCGACGGCGACACCGTCCACTTCGAGGACGGCACCAGCGGGGTGTTCGACGCCATCGTCTACGCCACCGGCTACAACATCACCTTCCCGTTCTTCGACCCCGACTTCATCAGCGCGCCCGGCAACGACATCCGGCTCTACAAGCGAATGTTCAAGCCCGGCATGGACAATCTGGTGTTCATCGGTTTCGCCCAGGCGATCCCGACGCTGTTCCCGTTCATCGAATGCCAGGCGCAAACTGCATGGCCGCCTACGCGGTGGGCCGCTACGCCCTGCCGCCGGTCGCCGAGATGGAGCGGGTGATCGACGCCGACCAGCAGAAGTATGTCGGGCACTGCGTCGACCGGCCGCGGCACACCCAGCAGGTCGACTACTTCCACTACGAGCACGACATCCGCGCCCGCGAGTTCCCGGCGGGCGTCAAGCGCGCCGAACTGCGCCGCCGTCGAGCCAAGGAAACCGTATGACGCGCACCGACATCACCTTCGACTCCGACGGCGTCACCTGCAGCGGCTGGCACTTCCCCGGTGCGGGGGACCGCTATGACGGCCGGCCCGTGGTGGTGATGGGCCACGGCTTCGGCGGCACCAAGGACTCCGGCCTCGAGCCGTTCGCCGACCGGCTCAGCCGGGCCGGACTCGACGTGCTGGCCTTCGACTACCGCGGCTTCGGTGCCTCGGAAGGCACTCCGCGGCAGACGGTTTCGGTCGCCGACCAGATCCGCGACTTCGAGTCCGCGGTCGCCGCCGCCAAACGCCTGCCCGGTGTCGACCCGAACCGCATCGTGCTGTGGGGTTCGTCGATGTCGGGCGGCCATGTGCTGCGGGTGGCCGCCGGACGCGACGACATCGCCGCCGTCATCGCGATGACACCGCTGACCAGCGGCGCTGGCCGCGAGTCGCGCCGCCGTCGCCCACCGCGACGTCGCGTCGGCGCTGAAGTGGACGGCTGGTGGGGCTCAAGAGCCGCGCCGACGTCGCCCGCGGTCGCCGCCCCACGATGATGCCGCTGGTCGCCCATCCCGGTGAGCCCGGCGCGCTGGCGCTGGACGGCGCCTACGAGAGCTACACCGCCCTGGCCGGCCCGACGTGGCGCAACGAGGTCGACTCCGCGGTGGGCCTGCAGATCGCCGGCATCCGCACCGCCGAGGCCGCCAAGCAGTTGCGCTGCCCGGCGCTGTTCCAGATCGCCGACTTCGACCGCTACGTGCCGGCCGACTCGGTGGCCAAGACCGCGGTACTGGCCAGGGGAGTGGTGCACCACTACCCGTGCGACCACTTCGACGTCTGGCCCGGCCACGACTGGTTCGAGAAGGCCGCCGCCGACCAGGTGGCGTTCCTGAGCCGGCGCTGCTCAGTACTTCGTCGAGCCCTGATCGATTGAAATCGCCTCAGCGGTAATCATTTTCGACTCGTCGCTGGCCAGCCAGCACACCGCGTCGGCGATGTCCTCCGGCTCGGCGATGTAGGTCGGCAGGAACGGCGTCAGCATGTTGTTCAGCGCCGGGTTGGTCTCCATCGCCTTGCCGAGTGCGGCGACCATGTCGCCGGTGCCCATGTCGGTGGCGACCGGCCCCGGGTGAACGCTGTTGACCCGGATGCGGTGCTTGCCGAGTTCGGCCGCGAACGCCCGGGCCATGCCGGTGACCGCGTGCTTGCTCGCGGTGTAGTGCACCATGAACGGCTGCATCTTGATGCCGGCCGCCGAACTGATCAGGATGATCGAGCCGCCGCGACCGCCCTCGATGATCGTCGGCGCGCCGGCCATCACGGTGTTCCAGACGCCGGTGACGTTGATGTCGATCACGTCGCGGAACGCCTCGGGCGTGATGGCGTCCCACGCCGCCGGTGCGGAGACGCCGGCGTTGGCGACGATGATGTCGAGCCGGCCCAGCGTCGCAACGCCCTGGGCGACAGCCTCTTTGAGACCGTCGTAGTCGCGGATGTCGACGATCGCGGACACGATCCGCCGGCCGGTCGCCTCGACGCAGGCGCACCGTCTCGGCCAGGTCCTCGGGAGTGGCCGGGTTGTACGGAACGCAGTCCGGCAGCTTGCCGGCGATGTCGACGGCGATGATGTCGGCGCCCTCGTTGGCCATCCGCACCGCGTGCGCGCGGCCCTGGCCGCGTGCCGCCCCGGTGATGAAGGCGACCTTGCCCGCGAGTCGGCCGCTCACCGGTTGCGCTGCGCTTCCTTGACCAGACCGCCGCCGATGATCAGGCGCTGGATCTCGCTGGTGCCCTCGTACAGCCGCAGCAGCCGGACCTCGCGGTAGATCCGCTCCACCGGCACCCCGCGCATGTAGCCGGCGCCGCCGTGCACCTGCACCGCGAGATCGGCGACGTTGCCGGCCATCTCGGTGCAGAACAGCTTGGCCACCGACGGCGCGATCCTGCGGTCCTCGTCGTGCAGCCACTTCTGCGCCGCGTCGCGCACCAGGGCGCGGCCGGCCATCACGCCGGTCTGCTGGTCGGCCAGCATCGCCTGCACCAGTTGGAAGTTGCCGATCGGGGTGCCGCCCTGGGTGGCGGTCGCGGCGTAGGCCACCGACTCGTCCAGCGCGCGCTGCGCCGAGCCGACCGCCAGCGCGGCGATGTGAATTCGGCCGCGCGCCAGCGACGTCATCGCCGCCCGGTAGCCGATGTCCTCGCTGCCGCCGATCAGCGTGTCGTTGCCGACGCGGACGTCGGTGAAGTTCACATCCGACGTCCAGGCGCCCTCCTGGCCCATCTTCGCGTCCTTGACGCCGATCTCGACACCGGGAGTGTTCGCCGGGACCAGGAACACCGCGATGCCCGGCCCGTTGGCGTCGGCGGGCCGGGTGCGGGCGAACACGATGAACAGGTCGGCCACCGGTGCGTTGGTGATGTACTGCTTGCGGCCGGTGATCACCCAATCACCGTCGTCGCGCAACGGCTTTCGTCTTCAGCCCGGACGGGTTGGAGCCCGCGCCGGGCTCGGTCAGCGCGAAGGAGGCGACGACGTCACCGGAGGCGATGGGCTCGAGCCAGCGGGCCTTCTGACCGTCGGTGCCGAAGCCGACGAGCACCTGCCCGGCGATGCCGTTGTTGGTGCCGAACATCGACCGCAGCGCCAGGCTGGTGTAGCCCAGTTCCATCGCGAGCTCGACGTCCTGGGCGATGTTGAGACCCAGCCCGCCCCACTCCTGCGGGATCGCATAGCCGAACAGCCCCATCTTCTTGGCCTGGTCGCGCAGATCGTCGGGCACCTTGTCCTCGGCGAGGATCTCCGCCTCGCGCGGCACCACGGCAGTGCGCACGAAGTGCCGGGTCTGCGCCAGGATCTCGCGGAAGTCGTCGTCGCTGACAGTACGGCAGGGCTCATCAAGGCTCCTCGAGAGCGTGGGGGCGCTGGATGCGAGCGATCATATATGAAATATGATGTGTGACGAATTCGGGGTCCATCGATCGAAATGGGAGTTCAGATGTCGCTGCTGGCCGGTCAGACCGCGGTCATCACAGGTGGAGCGCAGGGCTTGGGCTACGCCATCGCCGAACGGTTCATCGCCGAGGGCGCCCGCGTGGTCCTCGGTGACCTCAACCTCGATGCCACCAAGGAGGCTGTCGAAACGCTCGGCGGTGCCGACGTCGCCCGCGCGGTGAAGTGCGACGTGACGGCGTATGCCGATGTCGACGCGCTGGTCGAGGCGGCGCTGGCGGAGTTCGGCCGGTTCGACATCATGGTCAACAACGCCGGCATCACCCGCGACGCGACGTTGCGCAAGATGACCGAGGAGGACTTCGACCAGGTCATCTCGGTGCACCTGAAGGGCACCTGGAACGGGCTGAAGAAGGCCGCGTCGATCATGCGTGAGCAGAAGCGCGGTGCGATCGTGAACATGTCGTCGATCTCCGGCAAGGTCGGCATGATCGGCCAGACCAACTACTCGGCGGCCAAGGCCGGCATCGTCGGCATGACCAAGGCCGCCTCCAAGGAGCTCGCTCACCTCGGGGTGCGGGTCAACGCCATCCAGCCGGGCCTGATCCGCTCGGCCATGACCGAGGCCATGCCGCAACGCATTTGGGACTCCAAGGTCGCCGAGGTGCCGCTGGGCCGCGCCGGTGAGCCGTCCGAGGTGGCCAACGTCGCACTGTTCCTGGCCTCGGACCTCTCGTCGTACATGACGGGCACGGTGCTGGAGGTCACCGGCGGACGGCACCTCTGCCGCCGAGTCGACGAATGCGCGAAGCCGCCGTCATCTGTGAGCCGGTCCGCACGCCGATCGGGCGCTACGGCGGCATGTTCGGTTCGCTGACGGCGGTCGATCTCGGGGTGATCGCGCTCAAGGGACTGCTCGAGCGCACCGGCGTGGCCCCCGACGCCGTCGAGGACGTCATCCTCGGGCACTGCTACCCCAACAGTGAGGCGCCGGCGATCGGCCGCGTCGTCGCCCTCGACGCAGGACTGCCGGTGACCGTGCCGGGCATGCAGGTCGACCGGCGCTGCGGTTCGGGACTGCAGGCCGTCATCCAGGCCTGCCTCCAAGTCGCCTCGGGCGACAACGATCTCGTCGTCGCCGGCGGCGCGGAGAGCATGAGCAACGTCGCGTTCTACTCCACCGACATGCGTTGGGGCGCAGGCCGCCACGGCGTCCAGGTGCACGACGGTCTGGCCCGCGGGCGCACCACCGCCGGCGGCAAGTTCCACCCGGTGCCCGGCGGCATGCTCGAGACCGCCGAGAACCTGCGCCGCCAGTACGGCATCTCCCGCCAGGAGCAGGACGAACTGGCCGTCGCCTCACATCAGCGCGCGGTCGCAGCGCAGCAGAGACGGCATTCTCGCCGAGGAGATCATCGGTGTCACGGTGTCCACCCGGCAGGGCGAGCAGGTGATCGACACCGACGAACATCCCCGCGCCGACACCACGCGTCGAGTCGCTGGCCAAGCTCAAACCGGTTCTGGCCAAGCAGGATCCGGACGCCACCGTGACGGCCGGCAACTCCAGCGGCCAGAACGACGCCGCCTCGATGTGCATCGTCACCACCGCGGAGAAGGCGGCCGAACTCGGCCTGACCCCGCTGGTGCGGCTGGTGTCCTGGGCGTCGGCCGGGGTGGGTCCGGAAGTGATGGGCATCGGCCCGGTCCCGGCCACCGAGGCCGCGCTGGGCAAGGCCGGCCTGCACGCTGAGCGACATCGACGTCATCGAACTCAACGAGGCGTTCGCCGCGCAGGCGCTGGCGGTCATGCGGGAGTGGAAGTTCACCGACGCCGACATGCGAGCGCACCAACGTGCACGGCTCCGGGATCTCGCTCGGGTCATCCGGTCGGGCGCCACCGGCGGCCGCATGCTGGCCACGCTGGCCCGCGAACTGCACCGCCGCGACGCGCGCTACGGGCTGGAGACGATGTGCATCGGCGGCGGGCAGGGGTTGGCCGCCGTGTTCGAAAGGGTGACCGATGACCAAACTCGCGCAGACGCTCGGACTGACCGAGGTCCAGACCGAGATCATCTCCACGGTAAGGCAATTCGTCGACAAGGAGATCATCCCCAACGCCCAGGAGCTCGAGCACTCCGACACCTACCCGCAGGCCATCGTCGACCAGATGCGCGAGATGGGTCTGTTCGGCCTGATGATGCCCGAGGAGTACGGCGGCCTCGGCGAGTCGCTGCTGACCTACGCGCTGTGCGTCGAGGAGCTGGCCCGCGGCTGGATGAGCGTCTCCGGGGTGATCAACACCCACTTCATCGTCGCCTACATGATCCGCCAGCACGGCACCGACGAACAGAAGCAGCGCTTCCTGCCCCGGATGGCCACCGGCGAGACCCGCGGCGCGTTCTCGATGTCCGAACCCGAACTGGGCTCCGACGTCGCCGCGATCCGCACCCGGGCCCGCGACAACGGCGACGGCACCTACACCATCGACGGCCAGAAGATGTGGCTGACCAACGGCGGCAGCTCCACGCTGGTGGCCGCCCTGGTGCGCACCGACGAGGGCGCCGACAAGCCGCACCGCAACCTGACCGCGTTCCTCGTCGAAAAGCCCTCCGGCTTCGGCGAAGTCGCGCCCGGCCTGACGATCCCCGGCAAGATCGACAAGCTCGGCTACAAGGGCATCGACACCACCGAGATGATCTTCGACGGCTACGTCGCCGGCGCCGACGACGTCCTCGGCGCCAAGCCGGGCCAGGGCTTCTTCCAGATGATGGACGGCGTCGAGGTCGGCCGCGTCAACGTCGCCGCCCGCGCCTGCGGTGTCGGGCATCCGCGCGTTCGAGCTCGCCGTCCGCTACGCCCAGCAGCGCAGCACCTTCGGCAAGCCGATCGCCGAGCACCAGGCCATCGCCTTCCAGCTCGCCGAGATGGCCACCAAAGTCGAAGCGGCACATCTGATGATGGTCAACGCGGCCCGGCTGAAGGACTCCGGTGAGCGCAACGACGTCGCCGCCGGCATGGCCAAGTACCTGGCCAGCGAGTTCTGCTCGGAGGTCACCCAGCAGAGCTTCCGCATCCACGGCGGCTACGGCTACTCCAAGGAGTACGAGATCGAGCGGCTGATGCGCGACGCCCCGTTCCTGCTCATCGGCGAAGGCACCAGCGAGATCCAGAAGAACATCATCAGCAAGCGGCTGCTCGCCGACTACCGGATCTGACATGAGCGCACCGGATTTCGCTCCCCGGCCGCAGCTGGCCGAGGATGTCGCGCGCTTCGTGCGCCGACGGATCTTCAACGGCACCTATCCCGCCGGTGAGTACATCCGGCTGGAGCAGCTGGCGGCCGAACTCGGCATCAGCGTCACGCCGGTGCGCGAGGCGCTGTTCGAGCTGCGCGGTGAAGGGCTGCTGGACCAGCTGCCGCGGCGCGGCTTCGTCGTGCTGCCGTTCACCGACCGCGACATCACCGACGTCTCCAACCTGCAGGCCTATGTGGGCGGTGAGTTGGCGGCCCGCGCGGCGCTGCAACATCACCGACGAACAACTGCAAGCACTTTCGGCTGTCCACGACGAGCTGACCGATGCCTACGACGCCGACGACGGCGACCGCGCCGTGCGGCTCAACCACGAGTTCCACCGCGCCATCAACGTGGCCGCGGACTCGCCGAAGCTGGCCCAGCTGATGTCTCAGATCACCCGGTACGCACCGGAGTCGGTGTTTCCCACGATCGAAGGATGGCCCGCGCGGTCGGTGGCCGACCACGAGCGCATCCTGGCCGCGCTCACGGGCGCACGACGGTGACGGTGCCCGCACCGCGATGTCCGATCACCTGGCGGCCGGTGCGACGCCGTTGATCGACCACCTGGTGAAGCAGGGTGTGGCGGAGCGGGTGGCACCTGTCGACGAGCGCCGCTGACAAGCCGAGCGCCGGGGACTTGCAGTTTGGCGCTATTGGCGCAAACTGGCGCCATGACGAGTGTGCAGATCAGAGACGTCCCGGAAGAGACACATGCTGTGCTGCGGCAGCGCGCGGCGCGCGCACACCAGTCGTTGCAGGAGTACCTGCGCAGCTGGTTGATCCAAGAGGCCGCGATGCCAACCGTTGAGGAGGTACTCGAGCGTGCCGGAAAACGGTCCGGTGGTTCACTGACGTTCTCGGCCGCCGTCGAGGCGGTCCGGAGCGACCGTGATAGTCGTTGATGCCAGCGTGTTGTCGGTCCCCCTCGGTGACGACGGTGCCGATGGGGCTAGTGCGCGGGCGGCACTGAAAGATTGCACCCTCGTGGCACCCGAACTGATCGATCTGGAGGTGGTGTCGGTCCTGCGCCGTCGGGTGAAGGCCGGGCTGATGACCCCGGCGCGTGCCGAAGTCGCCCTGACCGACTTGACCGAACTGCCGATGAGACGGGCTGCGCACCGACCGCTGCTGTTCCGGTGTTGGGAACTGCGGGAAACCGTCACGCCGTACGACGCTGCCTACATCGCACTCGCGGAAATCCTGGGGATCGCGTTGTTGAGCGGGGACGGCCGCCTGGCACGAGCCCGCGGCATACGCTGCGCGATCGAAGTTGTTGCGTGATACGTAGTTTGGAACACGCCGTGGCGTGTGACGAGGCCCTGTCCGTTCATCTGGGAACGATTGTCACGGAACACTGGAACTCGGCGGCGCGGCCCGCGCGGCTGAGACGTTCATCCGCTGTCACCAGCGCGCAGTTCAAGTTCTCCGCCAACGCGACGTAGGTCGCGTCGTAGGCCGACAGATTGTCACGCAGTCCCCAGATGCGGTCCAGCATTCCGTGGGCTGGGTATCGCGTCAGTGCAAGGCGCCGCCAAATGTCGAGAGCCGCCCACCCTTGATCTGAGGTCAACTGACCCGCGCGAACTCGCCGCCGTACCGCGTTCGCGACCTCACTGTCGACGAGGTAAGGCGCGTGCAGGCGCTCGGAGGCCAGCAGTCGGCGGGCGGGACCGTCATTGAGCAGGCCGGTCAGCGCCGCTGAGGCATCCAGGACGATCACCGGCCGGCGCGCTCCACATCGATGTCGTCGACCAGAACTGCCGGCTCGACATTCAGATCGGGCAGGGCGCCCAGTAGTGCAGGATTGTCCACTCGCAGAGACGACTCAGTGAGCTCCCGTACCGCGATGGCCGACACCGAAGTGCTCTCCCGCCGAGCTAGGCGTTCCAACCGTTCGACCACGTCGTCAGGAACATTGCGCAGGTACAGAGTCTTCACCTGGACCAATGCTAGCAATATGCAAGCTTGGCAACATTCTTGCTAACACACGCTGTGGCGGCCAGCAACTCCCGGAGGCGTCGCACGTCGACCTTGCCGGTGCCACCGCGCGGCACGTCGTCGTCGGAGTCGAGCAGCAGCCACACTGTCGGCACCTTGAACGAACTCAGCAGCTGCCGCGCCCCGGATCGCAGCTCATCGACGGAGGTGTGCGCCCACGACGGCTGCCCCCACCCGCCCGTCGACCTCGGTGACGAAAGCTGCACGCACACCGTCGATCTTGCGCAGCGCCGCCGCGACCTCGCTGGGGTACACCGAGGCGCCGCTGACCTTGAACATGTCGTCGGAGCGGCCGTGGTAGAACAGGAATCCGTCGGCGTCGAGCAGTCCGAGGTCGCCGGTCGGGAAGAACCCGTCGACGGTGAACAGATCCTCGCGGCTGCGCCGGCACATGCCCCGCAGTATCTGCGGTCCGCGGATCTGGATCTCCCCGACCGTGCCCGTCGCCACCGGTCGGCCCGTGGCGCGGTCGACGATCCGAACATCCATGCCGTCGAACGGCTTTCCGCACGAACCCCACGCCGAGCGTGGCATGTCGGTGTCCATGGCGTAGCCGCAGTACGGTCCGAACGACTCCGTCATGCCGAGCAGGTTCGCCCGTGCGCCGGGTGCCGAGCGCTGATCTGGCGGCAGCAGCGCCTCGAGACTGCCGGGGCGCAGCGCCGAGAGGTCGGCGCCGAGTTCGGCGGCGTGGCGCGCCAGGGTTTCCGCCTGAGCGGGCCAGCCGCGAAACGACGTGACGCGCTCGCGCTCCATCAGCCGCAGGGTGTTCTGCGGTTCCGGTATCGCCTCGGTCACCAGCGTCGCGCCGGCGACGAGCACGGTCAGCAGGCCGGTGCCGAACCCGCCGACCCAGAAGAACGGCATCGGCACATACAGCCGGGTGTCGGTGTCGATGCGCCGGGCCGACAAGCCGGCGCGCACCGCGGTCAGCGCGTTGCCGTGCGAGTGGATCACGCCCTTCGGCGGGCCGCTGCTGCCCGAGGTGAACATCACCAACATGGGGTCGGCCGGTACGACGGTGCCGGCCAGCGAGTCCACGTCCGCGTCGCTGCCGCCGGACGGCAGTTCGTCGGCGAGCCAGATACCGCGTAGGGCAGGCAGATTCGCAGGCCGCACGCCGTCGAGGTAACGGTGACCGCGGAACTCCTCGACCGAGATCAGGTAGCGCACCGAGGCCACCTCGAGCTGCGCGACGAGTTCCGGACCGGTCAGCAGTGTGCTCAGCGGCACCAGCACGGCCCCGATTCTGGTGAGCGCGATCGCGATCTGCGCCCACCGCACGCCGTTCGGCATGATCAACCCGACGCGGCTGCCCTTCGTCACCCCTGCCGCCGACGAACCCGGCCGCCAACTCCGACGTCGTGGCAGCAAGCTCGGCGTAGCCGATCCGCGAGGTGGTGTCGATCAGGAATGGCTTGTCGCCCAGGCTTGCTCGGGCGCGAACCAGAGTGTCGATGGTGTCAGGCATCGAAGAGCTCCGCGAGCCGGCGCATGTCGACCTTGCCGCTGGACATCAACGGGACGTCGGCGGCTCGAACCGCGACGAATGCGCCGGGGGATCTTGAACGACGACAGTTCGGCCTTGAGTTCGTCCCGCAGCGCCGCGACGTCGAGGCCTGCGCCGTCGGGAGTGACGACGACCGCCGCGACGATCTGTCCGCGCTCGGAATCCGGAAGTCCCAGCACGTGTGCCGCCATGCCGCTCACGGTGCGCGATCGCCCTCTCGACCTCGACGGGGGAGACGTTGGCCCCGGCGGTCTTGATCATCGACCCGCGCCGGCCGAGGAAGTAGAAGAAGCCGTCGTCGTCGACTCGGACCAGATCACCGGTGTGGAACCAGCCGTCGGCGTCGAAACACTCTTCGCGGCTGCGCTTGTAGTAGTGCTGCATCAGATAGCGCCCGCGCAAGAACAGTTCGCCGGCTGCCGCCGTCTCGCCGCTGTCCGCGTCGACCACCCGGGTCTCGAATCCGGGCGCGGGCTTTCCGAACGAACCGCGCCGATGCTCGGGTTGGTCGGTCTCGTCGCCGCTGAGCAGCACCACGCTGCCGCCTTCGGTCATTCCCAGCATGTCGTGGCGCAGCTCCGGATCCCGCGGCCGGGCGTCGGGCGCCATGATCGGGTACAGGTTGCCGCGGCGCATCGACGACACGTCGCGGTCCGGAAAGCTGTGATGCCGCGCGAGATGGGCGACGCCGGCGGCGAAGCCGTTCGTCACGGTGGGCCGCACGGTCTCGAGGAGGTCGAGGGTCTCGGCGGGGTCGGTGGCGTTGGAGCACACCAGCGTCGAGCCGGCGAGCAGGGTTGCGAGCAGACCGAAGGCGAACCCGCCGATCCAGAAGAACGGTGAGTTGCAGAACAACCGGTCGTCGGCCGTCAGTCCGCGAATCTCGTTGAGATTGCGCTGATGGCCCAGCAGCGACTCGTGGGTGTGCACCGCGCCCTTCGGCACGCCGGTCGATCCCGAGGTGTAGATGATCGCCAGGGGATCGCAGCCGTCGACATCGTGCCTCCAGGGCCGACAACAACGGTGAGTCACCGGTTATCTCGATTGTCGAAGACGACGTGCCGCAGCCACGGTGCGGTGACATCCGCCAGCCGCGCGACGTAGTCGTGGCCGCGGAACCCACTCGCGGACAACAGGATCTCGGTGTCGCTGTGGACCAGCTGATCTCGCAACTCCACAGCCGGTGGCGAACGTCGAGAACGGCACGACGACGGCGCCGATCCGGGCCGCCGCCAGCATGGCGACGACGAACGCCGCGCCGTTCGGCTGCAGCACACCGACGTGGGTGCCCTTGCCCGCGCCGAGCGCGACGAGCCCGCGCGCCAGATGCGCTGACTGTTCCTCGGCCTCGCGGTAGCTCAGCTGCTCGTGATCGCAGATCGAGCAGCGGATGATCACCGCGCGCATCCGCCTGACCGGCGAGCAGGCGGCCGACGGTGTCGGGATGGTCAGTGCGCACGGCCGCTCACGGGTTCGGAGAAGTGGGCGCGGACGGCGGCCAGATCGGCCTTGCCCGAGGGCGTTCGGGGGATCGCCTCGACGACCGCGATCTCGACTGGAATCTCGTAGGGCGCCAGACGGTCTCGCAGGAAGTTCGTCAACTCCGTCACGGCGGCGGCCGTCACGCAGTTCGACCATCGCCACGGGCACCTCACCCAATCGCGGGTCGGTTCGGCCCACCACGGCGGCGCCGGAAACGGCGGGGTGGGACTCCAACGCGGCGCGGACGTCGTCGGGCAGCACCTTGAACCCGCCGCGGATGATCGCCTGGTCGGCCCGGCCCAGAATCCACAGGAAGCCGTCGGCGTCGATGCGGGCCAGGTCCGTGGTGCGCACCCACTCGGCGTCGGGACCCAACTGGCCGGGCTTCACCTCCAGCAGGCCCGGCTCGTCCGGCCCGAGGACCGCGCCGTCGGAGGACACCACGCGCAGTTGCGCGCCCAGGCTGGCCCGGCCCACGCTGCCGCGCTTGGCCTGCCAGTACTCCGATGATCGGCCAGCGTCCAGCCCGCGACGCCGCCGCCGAATTCGGTTGCCGCGTAGGAGGTCAGCACCGGGATGCCGAACTTCTCGGTGAATGCGTCGGCGTCGTCGGCCGACAGCGGCGCGGTGCCGGAGGTCACGGCACGAATGCCGGCCAGATCCTCGGCGTCCAGGTCGGAGTGCAGGACCGCCCGCAGCGCGGCAGGCACCAGCGACACCGCCTTGGGGCGGTAGCGGCGCACCGCCGCGGCCCACGACGCCAGTTCGAAACGAGGCAGCAAGACGAACGGCCGTGCCTCGGCGACGCACTGCAGCACCCGGTACACCCCGCCGATGTGCACCAGCGGCGCATTGACGATCGCCACCGCGCCGGCGACCGCCGACGGTGCGGTCGCGTTCGCAAAATCGGCGCCCATCACCGACACCGCCAGCATGTCGTAGGTCAGGTCCACCCGCTTGGGTGGCCCGGTGGTGCCACTGGTCAGCATCCGCACCGCCACACCGGTTGATCCAGCCGGCGCCGAGTGCCGCGTCACCGCCACCAGGTCGCCGACCGTCCGGGCAGTGTCGGAGTCCGGTCAGCAGCGCGAGATCGTCGGGTGCGCCGATGATCATCGGGCAGGTTCAGGCCGGCGATATCGGCCCGGGTGCGGTCGTCCCCGCGAGACGGGTTGACCACGACGACACAGCCCGCCGGCCAGCAGCACGCCCAGCAGTGCGGCGACGTGGGCGGGGCTGTTGCGCAGCAGGATTCCCACCTGAGCGCCGGGCCCCACGGTGTCGGCGACGGCCCGGCTGGTCGCTCCGAGTTGTGCCCAGGAGAACCAGCGGTCCTCGTATTCGATGGCGCGGCCGTCGGGGTCGAGATCGAGGACCGCGGCGATACGCAGGCTCAGTGGGTGACTCATTACCGAACCTTCGGGTGTGTCCGAATCCCGTTGTGCTCCTGTTCGGCAAGTTCGGCCTGCCCCAACGGATTCCCCAACCGGGTGTAGATCAGGTTCTGCTCCATGGCGGCGCGGTAAGGCTTGTCCAGGGACTCCCAGATCGCTTTGACGGTGCCCTGCGTCGCCGAGGGTGGCTTGGCGGCGATGGTGGCCGCGATCTCGTGCGCCCGGCTCCACAGGTCGTCGGGTGTGACGACCTCGGACACCAGGCCGATGCGCATCGCGGTCTGGGCGCTGACCCGTTCGTCGTTGCCCATCAACGCGATTCGCAGCGTCTCGCCGAGTCCGACCTTGCGCATCAACCCGACCGGCTCAAGCGCGCTCACCAGACCGGCACTGACATGCGAGTCGAAGAACGTGGCGTCCGACGAACAGATCACCACGTCGGCCTCGTTGACGAAGTAGAACGCGCCGGCCGTGCACATCCCGTGCACCGCGCACACCACCGGCTTCCACATCTTCTGCCACTTCGGGCTGAGCAGTTCACCGGGGTCCTCGTGGTTCCACACGTTGTGCGGCTGGCCGTACGGGGTGTTGACGTCCAGCCCGGCGCTGAAGGCCCGGTCGCCGGCCGCGCGCAGCACCACCGCGTGGATGGCCGTGTCGTGCTTGACGATCCGCCAGGCGGCAGCCATCTCCTCACACATCGTGCGGTTGAACGCGTTGAGCTTGTCCGGCCGGTTGAGCGTGATGGTCGCGACGTGGTCGGTGCGGTCGAAGTCGAGCAGGATGGTCTCGAACGCGGCGGTCATCGGCACTGCCAGTTCGGAGTCCGCTTCTCGACGAACGCCTTCGGCCCCTCGAGGGAGTCCTCGGTGTGCAGGTTGCGCTCCCGGAACGCCTCGGCCAGCATCTCGGCCTCGTGCATCGGGATCTCCCGGCCCTTGATGACGGCCAGCCGGGTTCCGCGCACGGCCAGCGGCGCGTTCCGGTTGACGGTGTCGGCGATCTCGTGGGCCCGGGCCAGCAGCTGGTCGTGGGGCACGATCTCGGTGATCAGGCCCAGTTCGTAGGCCCGTTCGACGCCCATCCGCTCGTGCTTGCCCATGATCGCCATCCGCAGGGCCACCGATCGGGGCAGCACCCGCGCCAGCCGCACCATCTCCCGGCCGGCGACCAGGCCGATGGACACGTGCGGGTCGAAGAACGTCGCCTGGTCGGAGGCGATCACGATGTCGCCGGTGGTCACCCAGTCCAGCCCGGCGCCGCAGCAGATTCCGTTGATCGCGACGATCACCGGTTTGGCCATCCGCCGGAAGGGCGGGGTGCCCTCCTGCGGCGCCTCCCACTGGTCGTAGCTCGACAGGTAGGCCCGCTCGTTGATCACCTTGCCGTCTTCGGGGATCTCCTTGACGTCGGCTCCGGTACAGAACGCTCGACCGGTGGCGGTGACGATCAGCAGCCAGATGTCGTCGTCGTTCTCGGCGGCGTCGTAGGCCGCCCGCAGTTCGGTGATCATGAACGGGCTCAGCGCGTTGAGCGCGTCGGGACGGTTCAGGGTGATCGTGGCCTTGTGGCCGTCGACCTCGTACTTGATCGTCTCGTAGGCGACTGTCGGCATCTGGGGGTCCCTTCGTCTCATCGCCCGGTGAAGTCGGGTTTGCGCTTCTCCCGGAACGCGGCCAGACCTTCCTTGAAATCAGCGGTCCGGCAGGCCAGTTCGAGGTTGAACAACTCCTGCGTCATGGCCTGGTTGAGGGTGGCGTGCTGGCTGTGGTTGATGGCCTGCTTGGCCAGGCCGATCGCCACGGTCGGTCCCGACGCCAAGCGGTCGAGCAATCCGGCCACCGCCGCGTCCAGGTCGGCGGCGTCGGCGCTGCGGTGGATCAGCCCCCACTGCGCCGCGGTGGCGCCGTCCACCTTCTCGCCCAGCAGCAGCATCTCTTTGGCGCGCGCCATCCCGACCAGCCGGGGCAGCAGCCAGGTCGACCCGGAGTCCGGGCTGAAGCCGCGATCCACGAACGGCTCCCAGAACACCGCGTCGTCGGCGGCGACGGTGAAGTCGGCGGCCAGCGCGAGGTTGCAGCCCATCCCGGCTGCCCAGCCGCGAACCGTGCACACGACGGGAAGGTGCAGCGTGTGCACGAGTTCGATCACCCGGTGGGCGGTGTGCGGAATGCGGCGGACCAGGTCACCGGTGCGGGGCCGCTGGCCGCCGCTGTTGGATCCCACCCAGTCCACGCCCGCGCAGAAGTCCGTGCCCGCCCCGCGCAGGTGGACGGCGCGCAAGGCATCGTCGCTCGCGGCGGTGACCAGCACTTCGATCAGAGTGTCGATCATGCTGTGGCTCAGGGCATTCCGGTGAGATATCCGGTCGAGGGTGATGTGCAGGACGGTACCGTCCCGCGACGTCGTCACGGCACCGTCGGCCGACCGGGCCTCGTCACCCACCGCAGAATCCGCCCTTTCGCCGCGATACGGATAGACATACAGTAGTGCTATCTTGTACAAGTTAGCAAGGATAGCCCGGTGAGGGGGCCCATGGCCGACGGCGAGGATCGACGCTTCGGCGAGCTGCCGCTGCCGCAGACGGTTGCCGCGGCCGCGGCCATCCGCCGGCTCACCGGAATGCTGCTGTCACTCGAACAACCTCACCCCACGGTGGACGCGATGCTCGACCAGTTCGCCCGATGGGAGTCCGAGCTCGCGCCCGCGCTTCCGGCGGATCCTCGGCCCAGGATGAGCGGGGACACCCCCGACAAGCGGGTGTACCTGCAGCGCGCACTGGACATCGGTGCGTTCAATCCCTGCTTCCCCGAGTACCGCTTCGACGAGATCGGTTCCGAAACAGCCTCGGGCACGGTCACTTTCCCGATAGTCTTCGAAGGACCACCCGGCCTGGTCCACGGCGGGTTCCTCGGGGTGTTCTTCGACTGCGTGATCCAGCACCAGAGCTGTGTCGCCGGGGTGGCCGGCAAGACGCGTTCCCTGACGGTCGCCTACCGCAGGCCGACTCCGCTGGACACCGAGCTTCGGTTCGACATCACGCGCTCTCACGACGAACGTGGCATCTCCGCGACCGCCCGGCTGACTCTCGACGGCGAGGTGCTGTGCACCGGGCAGGCCAGTACCGTCGCGCTGCCGCCGGAACGTCTGGCGCCCAACCGGTTCGGCCACCGGCGGGACGGTCTGAACCATGGCCGCCCCACGGATCCGCCAGCCGCGCGTCGCCGAGATCGTGGCCTCCCGGCTGCGCGACGACATTCTGTCCGGCCGGCTCAAGGAGGGCGACATCCTGCCGTCGCAGGAGAGCCTGTTCACCGAGTTCGGAGTCAGCCCGCCCGCGCTGCGCGAGGCGATCCACATCCTGGAGGTCGACGGCCTGGTCTCGGTACGCCGCGGCAACATGGGCGGCGCGGTGGTGCACCTGCCGTCGGCCGACCGCACCGCACACATGATCAGCATGGTCCTGCAGTCCCGGTCCGCCACGCCCGCCGACGTCAGCGGGGCGCTGATGCATCTGGAACCGATCTGCGCGGGCCTGTGCGCCGCGCGCGAGGACCGGATGACTGCGGTCGTTCCCTACCTGCAGGCCGAAATCGACCGCCAGGAAGCAACAGTTCGAGGACACCGCGCAGTATGTGGGCAATGCGCGCCGCTTCCACGAGGCGCTGGTCTCGCGGTGCGGCAACGAGCCGATGATCCTGCTGATCGGGTCGCTCGAGCTGATCTGGTCGGCCCACGAGTCGTCGGTGTGGGGCGACGACGGCGGACCCGATGCAGCACAAGACCATGCGGGCGGCGCTGCGCGACCACCAGCGGTTGCTCGACGCGATCCGCGACGGCAACGCCGACCGCGCAGTGCGGCTGGCCCAGGACCACCTGGCCGCGGCCCGGCGCAACACCCTGGCCTTCGGCCGGGACAAAACCATTGAAGCCAAGCTGATTTCGAGGAACATGCCATGACTGCCGACGACCGCGTCCTCTTCGAAGTCGATGCCGACAAGCGCATCGCCACGATCACGCTCAACAATCCCGCCCAGCGCAACTCCTACGACGCGGCGATGCGGGAGTCGCTCGCCCGGTACCTGGACGTCGTCGCCGAGGACGACGACATCACCGTCGTGCTGCTGCGCGGGGCCGAGGGGGTGTTCTCCACCGGGGCGGACATGAACAACGCCTACGGCTGGTACGGCGATGAGCGCTTGCGCGAAGAGCAGACAACGACGGAACAATGCTGAGGCGCAACGCAAGAGACCCAGCCAGCGGCGCCGACTGACCGTCGACCGCAAGACCTTCGGCTTCTACCACAACCTGATGGGCTTCCCGAAGGTCACCGTCGGCGAGATCAGCGGCTACGCGCTGGGCGGCGGCTTCGAGATGGCGTTGATGACCGACATCTCCGTCATCGCCCGCGACACCAGGATCGGCATGCCCGCCACCCGCTTCCTCGGGCCCGCGCTGGGCAGCCTGCACATGTTCTTCCACCGGCTGGGTCCGGTCCTGGCCCGACGGCTGCTGCTCACCGGTGACATCGTCACCGCCGCCGACGTCGAGCACCTCGGCGTCTTCACCGAGACCTGCGACGCCGCGTCGGTGACCGCCCGCGCCCGATACTGGGCGGAGAAGGCGGCGAAGATGCCTGCCGACGGCGTCGTGATCGCCAAGGAGGCGTTCCGCCTCGTCGAGCAGAGCCAGGCCTACCAGGGCGAGGAAGTGGCCAGCTACCTGTTCCACGCCTACGGCACCAACCTGCAGTTCGCGCCCGGGCGAGTTCAACTTCGTCAAGACCCGGGCCCAACACGGCACCAAGGAGGCGTTCCGCCTGCGTGACGAGCATTTCGACGTGCCCGAGCCGGACTGAACACCCCCTGCCGACGCCGATACACTATCTGCTAGTTTTGTAACGCTGTTGACGCGTCAATCCCGAGGTGGAGAACTATGCCCGAACCAGTCATCGTCGGTGCTGTCCGGACCGCGATCGGTCGTTCGTTCAAGGGGACGCTGGTCAACACCCCGCCCGAGACGTTGATCACGGCCATCGTCCCCGAGGTCATCCGCCGCGCCGGCATCGACCCGGACGACATCGACGACATGATCTTCGCCGAATCCCATTACGGTGGTGGCGATCTCGCCCGCTACGCGGCCGACGCATGCGGGCTGAAGCACGTTCCCGGCCAGTCGGTCAACCGGCACTGCGCCGGCAGCCTGACCGCGATCGGCAACGCCTCGGCGCAGATCGGCTCGGGCATGGAGCGCGTGCTGATCGCCGGCGGCGTGCAGTCGCTGTCGATGACCCCGCTGATGAGCCAGCGCATCATCGGCCCGGAGCTGAAGTTCGAGGAGCGGTGGATGCCGCCGACCCACGTCGAGACGCCGGACGCGCCGGCCAAGGACATGTCGATCACCGTCGGCTGGAACACCGCGCAGGCGGCGGGCATCAGCCGCGAGGAGATGGACGCCTGGGCCGCGCGGTCACACCAGCGCGCCATCGCCGCCATCGACGCGGGCAAGTTCCTCGACGAGATCCTGCCGCTGAAGGTGCAGCAGCTCGACGGTTCGGTGGTGGACTTCAGCGTCGACGAGCAGCCGCGCCGCGACTCCACCGCCGAGAAGCTGGCCGCCCTCAAGGTGCTGCACCCGGAGATCGAGGGCTTCTCGATCACCGCGGGCAACGCCAGCGGCACCAACGACGCCTGCGCCGCGGTGGCACTCGTCGACCGTGCCTACGCCCTGGACAAGGATCTCGACGTGATGGCGACGGTCAAGGCCTGGGGCGCGGTCGGTGTCGCGCCGCGCGACACCGGGCTGGGCGGCGTCGAGGTGATCGCCAAGGTGCTCGACCGCGCCGGGCTCAAGCCGTCGGATGTGGCGCTGTGGGAGATCAACGAGGCCTTCGCGTCGGTGCCGATCGCGGCCTGCCGCAAGTACGGGCTCGACGAGGAGCTGGTGAACTTCTCCGGCAGCGGCTGCAGCCTGGGCCACCCGATCGCGGCCTCCGGCGCCCGGATGGTCACCACCCTGGTCTACGAGCTGCGTCGGCGCGGCGGCGGTATCGGCGTTGCGGCGATGTGCGCCGGCGGCGGTCAGGGCGGCGCGGTCGTCATCGAGGTCTAGTTCTTCCCGCGAGCAGACACAAAGGCACCCGACACGCCGCCGTTTCAGGGCCGTTTGCGTCTGCTCGCCGGGGAGTCGAGGATCGTCTTGCCCTCGTCGATGAGACGGTCGGCATGCTCGAGGACGCACTGCAGCCCGTACTCGAAGTTGTGGTCGTCTGCGGCGCCGATCCGGATGGTGTCCTCCAGCGCGTGCGAATCCTGGTCGGCGTCACGGTTCTTCTCGTAGAGCCGGTGCAGCACAACCGAACCACGCACATGCAGGGACACCGCCGAGTAGACGTCAAAGGCGTCCTTCGGTGACAGGCCGGCCTCGACCAGGCTGGCGATCGCCTTCTCCACCTCCTGCTCACCGACCCGCGCGGCCCGCGGGCTCAGCGCCGAGCGGATCAGGATCAGGTCGCACAGGATCGGGTTGCCCATGAACGTCTTTCGCATGGAGCGCGCGTGATTGGCCAGCGTCTCGCGCCAGTCGTCGGCCTCCACATATGGAGTGGCGAACACGTACTGACGCAGCGCCCGGTCGGTCATCGCGTTGAGCAGGTCGTCCTTCTTGCGGAAGTACCAGTAGATGCTCGTGACACCCACACCGAGGTGCTTGCCCAGCAGTGGCATGCTCAGGTTGTCGATCGACACCTGCTCGGCGAGTTCGAAGGCGCCGGCGATGATGTCGTCGGGGTTGATCGACCCACGCTCGCGCCGGGGGCGCTTCGCCGCGGTCGCTGGCTTGGCCACTGCAGGTCCACCTTCCGTCGAATTCGGCGGCCCGGATCGGGCGACCTCTTCAGTTACTGTAAAGCCTATAGTAGGTTTTACCGATACCAGCGAACACGACGTGGAATGCCGTCGGCTGCGCGGTCAAGGTGATTGCGGAAGGCGATACCGATAGGTGTACAGTATGCGTATATCCAACGGTGGTCGGCTGGTTTGGGAGGTGCGCGCAAACTGATGGACGCCCGTACTGACCCTGACGCGGCGCACGGCCGGAATTCGGTTGTGGCCCAGGACAACTCCCCAGTGCTCTACGAGGCCCGCGACAGCGGGGTCGCGATCCTCACCCTCAACCGGCCCGAGCGGATGAACGGCTGGGGCGGCGGTCTGGCCGCGGGTTTCTACGCGGGCCTGGACCGGGCCGAGGCCGATCCGCAGGTCCGGGCCATCGTCATCACCGGTAACGGCCGCGCGTTCTGTGCCGGGGCGGACATGGGCGACCTGAACAGCATCGGATCGGCCACCGTCGACAGCGCAGGCGACGCCGACCTGTCCGCCATGGTCGGCGAGCGGCACGCGTTCTTCCTGACCACGCTGCGCAAGCCGGTGATCGCCGCGATCAACGGTGCCTGCGCCGGCATCGGGCTCACCCAGGCGCTGATGTGCGACGTCCGATTCGCCGCCGCCGGAGCCAAGTTCACCACCTCGTTCGCCCGCCGCGGACTGATCGCCGAGTACGGCATCTCCTGGATCCTGCCCCGGGTCATCGGCTGGGGCGCCGCCCTGGACCTGCTGCTGAGCGGCCGGGTGTTCCTCGCCGAAGAGGCTGCCGAACTCGGCATGGTCAAGGAGGTACTCGCCCCCGAGGACCTGCTGCCGCGCGCGATCGCCTACGCCGAGGACATCGCGGCCAACTGCGCGCCGAGCTCGCTGGCGGTGATCAAGCGGCAGGTGTACGGCGACGCGCTGCGTGAGGTCGCCGACAGCAGCGGCCTCGCCGAGGCGCTCATGCACGAGTCGATGCGACGCCCCGACTTCATCGAGGGCATCACCGCCTTCTTCGAGAAGCGGCCCCCGAACTTCCCACCCCTGACGTGACCGGAGAGGAAACCCCGATGGCGCTGGACTACAAGCCGATCGACGTCGACAACCACTACTACGAACCACTCGACGCGTTCACCCGGCACCTGGACAAGAAGTTCAAACGCCGTGGCGTGCAGATGTTCAGCGACGGCCGCCACACCCAGGCCGTCATCGGTGACCGGGTGAACCACTTCATCCCCAACCCGACGTTCGACCCCATCATCGTGCCCGGCTGCCTGGACCTGTTGTTCCGCGGCGAGATCCCCGAGGGCGTCGACCCCGCGTCGCTGATGAAGGTCGAGCGCCTGGCCGAGCACCCGGAGTATCAGAACCGGGACGCGCGCGTGGCGGTGATGGACCGCCAGGACCTCGAAACCGTGTTCATGCTGCCCACTTTCGCCTGCGGCGTGGAGGAGGCGCTCAAGCACGATGTCGAGGCGACGATGGCCTCGGTGCATGCCTTCAATCTGTGGCTGGACGAGGACTGGGGTTTCGACCGGCCCGATCACCGCGTCATCGGCGCACCGATCATCTCGCTGGCCGACCCGGACGCGGCCGTCGCCGAGGTCGAGTTCGTGCTGTCGCGGGGCGCCAAACTCGTGCTGGTCCGGCCGGCGCCGGTGCCCGGCGTGGTCAAGCCGCGCTCGCTGGGCGATCCGCTGCACGACCCGGTGTGGGCGCGGCTGGCCGAGGCCGGCGTCCCGGTCGGCTTCCACCTCAGCGACAGCGGCTATCTGCAGATCCGCGGAATGTGGGGCGGCAAGTCGACTTTCGAGGGCTTCGGTGCGCGCGACCCGCTGGACCAGGTCCTGCTCGACGACCGCGCCATCCACGACACGATGGCCTCGATGATCGTCCACGGGGTCTTCACCCGGCACCCCAAGCTGAAGGCCGTCAGCATCGAGAACGGCTCGTACTTCGTCTACCGACTGATCAAGCGGCTCAAGAAGGCGGCCAACAACCACCCCCGCCACTTCGCGGTGGATCCCGTCGAGCAGTTGCGAACCAACGTCTGGATCGCGCCCTACTACGAGGACGATCTGGCCGACCTCGCGACCCTCATCGGTGTGGACAAGATCCTGTTCGGCTCCGACTGGCCGCACGGCGAGGGCCTCGCAGACCCCGATCGACTACGTCGCCGAGCTGTCCGCATTCGGCGACGCTGACGTTCGAAAGATCATGCGCGACAACGCCGTGGATCTGCTGGGTATCAAGGTGTCCTCGGCGGCCTGAGGACCCATCGATGCCTGAATGGACCATAGGCGCGGTCCTCGACGCGATCGCCGAGGCGATCCCGGACCGACCGATGACGGTGTGCGGCGACCGCGTCAGCAGCTATGCCGAGTCGGCCGACCGTACCCGCCGGCTGGCCAACTTCCTTGCCGCCCAAGGCCTCGGCGCGCACCGCGAGCGCGACGAACTCGAGAACTGGGAGTGCGGGCAGGATCGCGTCGCGCTGATCATGCACAACGACCTGTACCCCGACATGGTCATCGGCTGCCTCAAGGCCCGCACCGTCCCGGTCAACGTCAACTACCACTACACCCCCCGCGAAGTCGCCGAGCTGCTCGACTACGTCAAGCCCACCGCCGTGATCTACCACCGGTCCCTGGCCGCGAAGTTCGCCGACGTCCTGCCGCCACCCAGCGCCACACTGCTGATCTCCGTGGACGACGGCACCGAGGGCCCCGACCTACCCGGCGCCGTCAGCCTGGATGACGCACTGGCACAGGGTGATACCGACCAGGACATCACCGCCTCACCCGACGACGTCCTGATGATCTGCACCGGCGGAACCACCGGGCGGCCCAAGGGCGTGATGTGGCGGCAGGCCGACACCTACACCGTCTCGATGAACGGCGCCGACCACGAGTCCGTCGACGAGATCCACGCCAAGCTCGGCACACCGGGGCCGCCCTGGTTCGCGGTGTCGCCGCTGATGCACGCCGCCGGGATGTGGACGGCATTCGCCGGCGTGCTCAACGGGCAGACCGTGGTGCTCTACGACTCGACGAAGTTCGACCCCAAACGCGTCCTGTCCACCGCCGAACGTGAGAAGGTCGGCATGATGACGATGGTCGGCGACGCCTACGCCGCGCCGCTGGTCGCCGAACTGAGCGACGGCGGCTACGACCTGTCCTCGCTGTACGCCCTGGCGACCGGCGGGGCGGCGACCAACCCCAAGCACCAGCGGGCCCTGCTGGAGCTGCTGCCCAACATCATCCTGATCAACGGCTACGGCTCCTCGGAGACCGGCAACGTCGGATTCGGCCGCAGCATGCGCGACGACCACAAGGACACCTTCGAACTGCGCGACGGCGCGCTGGTTCTGGCCGACGACTACAGCCGGTTCCTGCAGCCGGGCGAGGACCAGGTCGGCTGGGTGGCGCGCGCCGGGCGAATCCCGTTGGGCTACTTCGACGATGCCGAGGCCACCACCAAGACCTTCCCGCGAGTCGACGGGCAGCGGGTGGTGATCTCCGGTGACCGCGGCTCCCTGGCGTCCGACGGCACGCTGCGGCTGTTCGGCCGGGACTCCCTGGTGGTCAACACCGGTGGGGAGAAGGTATTCGTCGAAGAGGTCGAGGAGGTGCTGCGGGCCCACCCCGCAGTCGCCGACGCGCTGGTGGTCGGGCGGCCCAGCGAGCGGTGGGGCGAAGAGATCGTCGCGCTGGTGGCGTTGCACGACGGCGACGTCGACCACGACGACCTGCACGCGCACTGCACCGCCGAACTGGCGCGCTACAAGGCCCCCAAGGAGTTCATCGTCGTCGATCAGGTCAAGCGGCTGGGCAACGGCAAGGCCGACTACCGGTGGGCGAAAGCCGTTGCCACCCAGCAGGGAGCCGCACTGCCATGACCCACGCGTGTTATCGACGGCCTGGTCAACGTCCACTTCGGCGAGACCGAACAGCAGCCCACCTGGATGCTGAAGGTACGCGACGACTACTTCAAGGGCCCGAAGTCGATGTTCGCGCCGGTGGACCTGGCCGAACTGCTCGACGAGATGGACGCCCACGGCGTGCAGAAGGCGATCCTGACGGACAACATCGCCAAGCCGTACGTCACCGCGCGCAAGTTCGCCGAAGCCAGACCCGACCGGTTCGCGCTGGCGATGGGCGGCCTCAACCTGCTCAAGCCGATGCCCACGCTTCGCGAGCTGAGCGCCGCCGTCGCCGACCTGCCGGTGGCGTACGCCGTTGTGGGACCGAGCTTCTGGGGTGACGCCCAGTACCCGCCGAGCGACGCCGTCTACTATCCGCTCTACACCAAGTGCGCCGAACTGGACCTGCCGCTGTGCCTCAACACCGGCCTGCCCGGGCCGCCGATCCCCGGTGAGGTGCAGAACCCGATCCACCTCGACCGGGTCTGCGTGCGCTTCCCCGAGCTGCGGCTGTGCATGATCCACGGCGCCGACCCGTGGTGGGACGTCGCGATCCGGCTGATGATCAAGTACGAGAACCTGCACCTGATGACCTCGGCCTGGTCGCCGAAGCGCCTGCCGGACAGCCTTCTTCACTACATGCGTACCCGCGGGCCCAACAAGGTGATGTACGCCTCGGACTGGCCGGTGCTGAAAATGCATCGCGTGGTCCCCGAAGCGCTCGCGCTCGACCTGCCGCCCGACGTCCTGGACAACTACCTCTACAACAACGCCGCCGACTTCTTCTTCAAGGAGCGCTGAATGGATCGCTACGAGTTGCGGCGGCTGGATTACAGCCTGACCGACGACCACACCGACCTGCAGAACGCCTACCGGCAGTTCTTCAAGTCGTACTGCCCGATCGACACCGTCCGTGCCGCCGAGGCGTCCGGGTTCGACAAGAGCCTGTGGGAACGCCTGTGCGCCATGGGCGCAACGACGATGGCGCTGCCGGAGTCGGTCGGTGGCGACGGCGCCACCCTGGTGGACCTGACCCTGGTGGCCGAGGAGATCGGACGGGCGCTGGCTCCGGTGCCGTGGATCGACCACGTCTGCGCGGCACGGCTGCTCGCCCGGCTCGGCGCGCTGGACTCCGCCGACATCGTCGACGGCACCTGCCTGGTGGCCCTCGACCCCCAGGAGGACGCCGTCCCGGGACGGCGGCTGATCCCCACCGGGTCGATCGCCGAACACATCGTGGTTCGCGACGGTGACGACGTCGTGCGGCTGAGCTTCGGCACCCGGCCGGTGAAGGTCGACAACATCGGCAAGCTGCCGATGGCCTGGGTCGACCCGGCCGCCGCCGACAGCCGCACCGTCCTCGCCTCCGGCGCGGCGGCGCTCGCGGAATACCAACGCGCCCTGGATGAGTGGCGACTGTTGACCGCGGCCGCGCTGGTCGGGCTGGTCGAGGAGGCGATGACCATCGCCGTGGAGTTCGCCAAGACCCGCTACACCCTGGGCGTACCGATCTCCACGCTGCAGGCCATCTCGCACCCGCTGGCCAACATGGTCATCACCATCGAAGGTGGCCGCAACCTGGCCCGGCGCGCGGCCTGGTTCTGCGACAACGAACCCGACGAGCGGCCCGAACTGGCGCCGTCGGCGTTCGTGTTCATGGCCGAGGAGGCCTCCAAGGCCGCGACGATGGCCGTCCACATCCAGGGCGGTCTCGGGGTGTCGGCCGAGGCCGCCGCGACCGCCTACCTGGTGCGTGCCCGTGGCTGGGCGCTGGCCGGCGGCGATCCGGCAGCCAGCGCCAAGCGGATCGCCCACATCATCGCCGACCGCGAATCAGTCTAGGAGACAACGGCTATGGACTTCTCACGTGTCGAACTCGCCGACGACGACCAGGACTTCCTGCACGACGTCCGCGACTTCCTGCGGTCCCAGGTCACCGAGGACGTGATCCGCCACGACCGCGAGACCGGCGACAACTTCCACGAGGGCGTGCATCTGGCCCTCGGCGCGCGCGGCTACCTGGAGAAGGAGTGGAAGCCCGCCGGCGAAGGAGGGTTCAGCCGGGTGCGCCGGCGGATCTGGGAACTGGAGAAGCGCCGCGCCCACGTCCCATGGGTGACGTGGGGGACCACCGCGATGGTCGCCCGGTCGGTGGCCGGCTTCGGCTCACCGGAGCTGAAAGACGAAGTGCTGCCCGGGGTGTTCAGCGGCCATATCCGGCTGTGCCTGGGCTACACCGAACCCGAGGGCGGCTCGGACATCGCCACCTGCAAGACCCGCGCCGTGCGCGACGGCGAAGGCTGGGTGATCAACGGATCGAAGATGTTCACCACCGGCGCACACAACTGCCAGTACGTCTTCCTGATCACCAACACCGACCCGGATGCGCCGAAACACAAGAGCCTCACCATGTTCCTGGTTCCGCTGGATACGCCGGGCATCGAGATCCAGGGCATCCGCACCGTCGACGGTGACCGCACCAACATCGTCTACTACAGCGACGTCCGCGTCGACGACAAGTATCGGCTCGGTGAGGTCAACGGCGGCTGGACCGTGCTGCGCGAGCCGCTGAACGCCGAGCACGGCGCGGTCGAGGCGGCCACCGACGGCCTCGCCGACGTGTCGATCATGATGCACCAGGGCGGCTTCATGGCCACGGCGGTCGACAAGGCCGCCGCGAGGGTGGGCCAGAGGACCCGAACGGGCGCCGCGCGGTCGACGACGGCGCGGTTGCCTACCGGCTCGGCCGCAGCGCGGCACGGCTGGAGGCGGCGCTGAGCGCGCCCAGCATCTACGGCCGGGTGGCGTTGTCGCAGACCATGCGTGACATCGCCCCGGACCTGATGGATCTGCTCGGGACGGGGTCGACCCTGCCGGTGGGTACCGACGGGGCGCCCGACGACGGGGCCTCGGAGTACATCTACCGGTTCGCCCCGCTGTCGGGCATCTACGGCGGCACACTGGAAGTGTTCCGCAACATGATCGCCCAGTACGTGCTGGGTCTTGGCAAGCCGGCCTACGCAGCGCCGGCCACGAAGGTGTCCTAGCCGGACTCACGGTGTCTTGGCGGTGACCACAACGTCGACGGTGGTCGCGCCGTCCGCCGCGACGACGAGTCTGACGCGCATCGGGGGCCGAGGTGACGTGGCCGCCGGTGACGCTGACCGTGTAGCCGTTCGGGTACTCGACGGCCGGCACCGAGATGGTGGTCAGTGAGCCCGCCGCGAAGCTTCCCGAGCCGTCCACCTTGGCGGTGGAGTAACTGAACGTGAACGTGCCGTCCTTGAACGACCACGTCTTCGGGGTGCCGGAAATCACCTGCGGGTACGGCGCGGCGAGTGTCTGCAGAGCTGGTGGTGTTGACGTTGTCGCCGGTCGGCGGCTTCGCCGGGTCGTACACGAGCGCCTCCTCGTTTCCCGATCCGGTGGTGGTGATGTCACCGACGCCGGTGTAGGCCCACTGCGCCCAGCTGATCAATCGTTTGTCGGCGGAGAGCATTTCGGTGTTGAGCTCGGAGACCTTGCTGGTCGCGCCGAACTCGTTCATGTTGGACGGCATGTCGTGGCGGGTGGCGTACCGGTCGGATTCGCTGGGCCATGCGCTCGGAGATGAACGTGCAGAGCGGACCGGGCGCTCCGGCGCAGTAGTTGTGCCATGCCAGAACGGTGTTCGGATCGTTGACCGCACCCAGGATGACCGGAACGCCGAGGATGTTGCCGACCTGGGCCGCCGCCGGGGCCGGCGGTTCGATGTAGAGCGGGGTGTTCGGGTCGACCGCCCGGATGGCGGCGTCCACCTGGTTGTACATCGGAGCCAGCTGCTGGTGGCCGAAGAACGGGATGCCGATCAGGGCCAGCGGCCACGCCGGGCCCGGGAACGGCTCGTTCATCACGTCGTAGCCGATCACTGCCGGGTTGCCGCTGAAGTAGCTCGCGACGTTCTCCCACGTCTGCGCGTAGTGATCTTGCAGGCCGAGTCCGTCCGGTGCAGCGACGTTGTCCCAGAACGACTTCCACGCATAGTTCTCGGCGGGGCTCAGCCAGTACCCGATGGCCGGAAGCGCCGAACTCGGGATTCGGCTGTTCCGCCGGTCCATGGTCGCCCAAGCCGGGGCGCCTTCGCCGTGGAACTCGGTGCTCCAGTGGTCCTGGTGCATGTCGATGACGTGTAGATGCCGTGGTCGGCCAAAATGTCTACGGTCTGGTTGATCGAGTCGAGGTACGCCGGTGTCGATGACGCCGGGCTCGCGGCTCCACGGCGGCCCAGATGACACCGAGACGGACTGTCGTGAAACCGTTCTCGGCCAGGAAGGCGGCGTCGTCGGCGTCGAACCCGCTCGCGGACGGCTCGTACGGCGGCAGCTTGTACACCTCGTTGGGGCCGTGCAGGATCACCACCTGACCGTCGCTGTTGGTCAACCAGGTGCCCGGTGGTCGAGATGGGCAGCAATGACCCGATGGCCTGCGTGAGCGGCCGATGCGTTGACGTTCTTGCCGAACGCGCCGACGGCGCCGTGGGTGCCCAGCCATCCGGCAGTGCCGCCCGCTCCGCCGAAGGCCGGCAGCGTCGTGGCTGAGCCGCCGACCCCGCTGTCACCGGCGCCGCCACCGTCGCCGCCGCTGCCCAGCAGCCAGCGCGCCGTTGCCGCCGTTGCCGCCCCGGCCGCCGTCGGAGCCGTTACCTCCTTCGCCGCCGTCGCCGCCGATGCCGAACACGAAGCCGCGGCCGGCGCCGCCGGCACCGCCCGCGCCGCCGACACCGCCTCCGGTGCCCGGCCCGCCCATCCCGCCGTCGCCGCCGTTGCCCAGCAGCCATCCGCCGGCGCCGCCGTTGCCTCCGGTCACACCCGCGCCGCCCGCGCCACCGCGTCCGCCGTTGCCGAACATGCCCGCCGAGCCGCCGTTGCCGCCGGGCATGCCGTCCTCGGTGCTGTCCCAGCCGATGCCGCCGTCGCCGAACAGCCAGCCCCCGGCGCCGCCGTCGGGGTGCAGCCTCGGTACCGGCCGCGCCGTCGCCGATCACGTAGGAGCGGGCGATCGTGTTGATGACGCCGTCGATCCGTTGACCGACATCGCTGTGGATCCAGCCTTCGGCGGCGGTGTGAAGCGGCGTGTAGACAACCCGATCGAAGATCACCACCGGGTTGATCGGTGTCGCGGCTGACAGCAGTGCCCACGGCGGATGTCGACGGGTTGGACGTCGGGGTCCCCTTGACGGTGGTTCGGCGCGAGGCGGCCAGCATCAGAGAATCAAGAGCCGCGCTCGCCGGAGCCGACGGCGACTTGACCGGCGTGGCCGCCGCGGCCGTCGCGGCGCGGGAGGAGGACAGCGCGGCGGACGGGTGAGCGGTGGCCCGCGCCGTCGGAGCGGCAGTCTTGCGGCCGGCATTCGGTGTCGCGGTGTGGGAGTGGTTCGAGGTGTGGGCGGCACCGGTGGCCGTCGAGTCGCCGGTGTCTGCCCACGCCGAACCCATTCCGGAGCTCAGGGCCACGCCGATACCGAGCGCCACCGCCAACCCGCCAACCCGGCCAATGCACGTCGAAGCACCCATGATCTCTTCTATACGGGACAGCTGGCCCCCGCAGGGCCATTTCCGCCCGACGTAAGACCTAGAGCGTCAGAACCGTCGCCGCGGCCGTCCCGGGCGCACCGTAGAGCTGGGCGAAGCCGACCCGCGGACTCACCGGGGACCTGCCGGTCGCCGGCCTCGCCGCGCAGCTGGCGCACCAGCTCGTGGATCTGCCGCAAGCCGGACGCGCCGATCGGCTCGCCGTTGGCGATCAGCCCGCCGTCGGTGTTGACCGGCATCGACCCGGTGATCTCGGTCTCGCCGTCGGCCAGCAGCCGCTCCTGGTCGCCGTCGGCGCAGAACCCGCACTCGGCCATGTGGATGATCTCCGCGCCGGCATCGGTGTCCTGCAGCTGTATGACGTCGACGTCCTGCGGTGCGACACCGGCCTTTTCGAACGCGGCACGCGCCGCGTACACGGTAGGCGCGACATCCTCGACGACGGGGGCGAAGGTGGTGTTCACCTCGTAGGCGCCGTACCGGCGGGTGCGCACCTCGACCGCGCGCAGGTAGACCGGCTTGGCGGTGTACCGGTGGGCGATGTCGGCGCGGCACATCACCACCGCGGCCGCGCCCTCGTCGGGTGCGCAGAACATGTACTGCGTCAGCGGGTAGTTCAGCATCGGCGAGTTGAGGATCTCGTCCTCGGGAATGGGCTTGCGGCGGAACGCGTTCGGGTTCAGCGCGCCGTTGCGGAAGTTCTTGGCCGCGACCTTGGCGAGGGTGGCCTGCGAGATGCCGTGGTCATGCAGATAGCGGTTGGCCTTCATGCCGAAGAACTGGGTGGTGAGGTACTGCCCGTTCTCGGCATACCAGCGCGGCATGCCCACCAGAGCGGGGTCCTCGGTGAACGCGCCGCGCGGATGCTTGTCCAGGCCGATCGCGATGCCGATGTCGTAGTCGCCCAGCCGGATTCCGTCGGCACACGCCTTGGCCGCGCTCGCCGCCGTCGCGCAGGCGTTGAACACGTTGGTGAACGGAATGCCGGTCAGCCCCACCATCGCCACGATCGCGTCCGGGTTGGCGACGGTCCAGCTGCCGCCGGTCGCGAACTGGATGTCACGCCACTCCAGCCCCGCGTCGGCCACCGCCGCGACGATCGCGTCCACGCCCATCTGCATCGCGGACTTGCCCTCGAACCGCCCGAACGGGTGCAGACCCACCCCGATGATGGCGACGTCGTTGGTCATGGACGATCCTTCCTACGCGATCGCACCGGAGTCCTTGAGCGCCTCGATGCGGTCCCAGTCCATGCCGATCTCCATCAGCACGATCTCGGTGTGCTCGGAGGCCTGCGGCGCCCTGGTGGTCTCGAGCGGTTCGTGGTTGAACTGCACCGGCCCGCGCACCACCTTGAACGGCGCGCCACCGTCGCTGGCCTCGACCTCGACGATCATGTCGTTGGCGATCGCCTGCTCGTCGCTGGTCAGGTCGAGCAGGCTCTGGAACGGCGCCCACTGCCCCTTCATCGTCTTGAGGTGCTGGCGCCAGTACTCGAACGGCTTGCTGCGAATCGCCTCGGCCACCAGTTCGGCTGCGGCCGAGGCATTCTGGATCAGCGGCAGCACGTCGCTGAACCGGGGGTCGTCGGCGAGCTCGCCGAGGCCGAGGTGCTCGAACGCGTCGCGGATGTAGCCGGTCGGGCTGACGATGCACAGGTTGATCGTTCCGCCGTCCGACGTCTGGTAGTTGCCCATGAACGGGTTGACGCTCGGCGAGAGGCTGTCGGGCATCAGCGAGCGCATGGTCTCGCCGGTCTCCATGCCCTGGGTGACGCTGGCGCCTGCCGCCCACCACGCGGTGCTCAGCAGCGACACGTCGATCTCGACGGCCTCGCCGGTGCGCTCCCGGTGGAACAGCGCGGCCGAGATCCCGCCGGCGATGTTCATCCCGCCGATCGAGTCGCCGAACGCCGGAATGCCCTGGGACAGCGGCCCGCCCAGGTCCTCGGGGGTCAGCGCCCAGCCCACCCCGCTGCGCGTCCAGAACGCGGTCCCGTCGAAGCCGCCGACCGTGCGTTCGGGTCCCTTGTCGCCGTAGGCGCTGCCGCGCGCGTAGATGATCTTCGGGTTCACCGCGCGGATGTGCTCGACGTCGAAGTTGTTCTTCTGCCGCACGGCGGGCAGATAGTTCGTCAGGAACACGTCGGCCGTCTTGGCGATCTCGTAGAGCACCTCCTGGCCGTCCGGCGTCGAGACGTCGATGCCGACGCTGCGCTTGCCCCGGTTGGGGTGCTCGATCAGCGGGTGCCGGTCCGGGTTCAACTGGAAGCCGCCCATGTTGACGAAGCCGCGCTGGGTGTCCCCGCGCACCGGGTGTTCGACCTTGATGACGTCGGCACCCCAGTCGGCCAGGATCGCCCCCGCCGCCGGGACGAAGGTGAACTGTGCGACCTCCAGGACGCGGACGCCCTCCATGACTTTGATCAACTGCGCATCTCCTGAACCGCTCAGTTCCGAATAAACTACTGTAACAATTACAGTTGACTGGCCGGGAGGTGTGGTGGATTCGAGCGTCGAGTTGGGCCGCAGGGCGGCGAAGCGAGCCGAATCCCGGATGCTGATCGACGGGCAACTGATCGCCTCGGCGTCGGGCGCCGAGTTCGACAACCACAGCCCGGCCACCGGGCTGCTGCTGGGCACCGTCGCCGCGGCCGGCGCCGAGGACATGGACCGTGCGATCGGCGCGGCCCGACGTGCGTTCGACGACTCGGACTGGTCGACCAACCGCGCCCTGCGCAAACGCGGCCTCGACCAGCTGCAGGCCGCGATCGAGGCCGAAAAAGAAGACCTGCGTGAGGAATTGATCGCCGAGACCGGCTGCCCGGCCATGACCACGCAGTCGGCTCAGCTCGACTGGCCGCTGGCCGAGGCGCTGCGCTACCCGACGGGACTGATCGACGACTTCGAGTGGGAGCGCACCCTCGACGGCGGCGGCCTGTTCGGCGAGCGCAACGTGCGCACCGTCGTCAAGGAACCCGTCGGCGTCGTCGGCGCCATCACCCCGTCGAACTTCCCGATCGAGGTCATCCTCAACAAACTCGGCCCGGCGCTGGCCGCGGGCAACACCGTCGTGCTCAAGCCGGACCCCAACACCCCGTGGAACGCCACCCGCCTGGGCCGGCTGATCGCCGAGCACACCGACATCCCGCCCGGCGTCGTGAACGTCGTCCCGACACCGTCCAACGAGGTCGCCGCCCAACTCGGCACCGACCCGCGGGTGGACATGATCTCGTTCACCGGCTCCACCGATGTCGGCAAGCTGCTGATGCGGCGGGGCGCGGACACCATGAAGCGGATGTTCCTCGAACTCGGCGGCAAGTCGGTGGCGATCGTGCTCGACGACGCCAACCCCGCGGTCATCGTCCCCAGCTGCGATCGGGGTGTGCGTCCACGCCGGGCAGGCGTGCGCGGCGACCACCCGGATGCTCGTCCACCGCTCGCTCTACGACGCAGGCCGTCGCTGACATCACCGCGGCGTACGCCCAAGTGCCGGTGGGTGATCCGGTGCGACCCGACGTCCTGGTCGGCCCGGTGATCAGCGCCGCGCAGAAGCAGCGGGTGCTGACCGCCATCGACAACGCCCGCGCGCGAGGGAGCCGAGATCACCACCGGCGGCGGGCCTGTCGAGAACCTGCCCGACGAACTCGCCGGCGGCCACTTCGTGGCGCCCACCGTCATCGTCGGGGTGGACAACAGCGCGGCGATCGCCCAGCAGGAGGTCTTCGGCCCGGTGCTGATCGTGCTTCCGTTCACCGACGACGACGACGCGGTCCGGATCGCCAACGACAGCCCCTTCGGTCTGGCCGGCGCGGTGATGTCGAGGTCGATGGAGCGCGGAATGAACATCGCGCACCGAATCCGCACCGGCTCGTTCGGGGTCAACGGCGGCATGTTCTACGGGGCCGACGCACCGTTCGGCGGCTACAAGAACAGCGGCGTCGGACGGCAGTGCGGTCTCGAGGGTTTCGGCCAGTACCTGGAGACCAAGACCATCGGCTGCCGAGTGCCGCGGGTTTGAGCCGGCGCTTGCTCTGTTACCCGCTCGAGTCGGTGTTCGGGATCGTCGAGGTGCACCCGAAGCCGCTGCTGTTCTTCCGGCCGTGAGGGACTGTCCGGACCCGCGCGATCCCGGCACGACGGTCTGCGACGGCGCGCCGCGGATCACCGGAGCGACCGAGGTGACGACGGTCGTGGGGTCAGCGGTCGCCGGAACACGGGCGCGTCGGTCTGCGACGGCGGTGGTGGTGGGGCGTAGGCGACGGTCGGTGCCGCAGGCGGGCGGCGGGGCGATGGCCGAGCGTCGCGGCGGGGCGACCGTCGTCGCAACGGCCGCCGGCGCTTTGGCCGTGCTGGTGACCGCCAGCCGTCCACTGGGGGTGGTCGACACCGTGGTGCTCGGCGGCGGTAACGGCGCCGTCGGAATCGATCGGCGTCACGGTCGGTGACGAACGAAGGTTCCCGATCAACGCGGCACCGCCGCCGAGCAACAGCAACAGCGTGATCAGCAGAACGATCGTCAGGCTCCCGGTCCGGCGCTTCGGCTCGCCACCGCCGTACAGCAGCGCCAGGGGTGAGTCGTCGTCCTCGTCTTCCAAATCCGAGGTGTCGAAATCGACAGGTGGCCAACATGATTCGTCGCCTTCGCCAGGTCCGTGGCCGCTCGCGCCGCCGGAGACACCGTTCGCGGATGCCACGGCCGCCATCGAGAGTCCGAACGCGCACAAGCTTGACCACCTGTCGGCGCAGCCATTGCGGCGCGGGGATGAACAGCGGCGCGCCGCCCAGCAGCGCCACCGGGTTGACGCGTTCCCGTCGATCGTTCTCGCACACCGTGCAGGCGTCGATGTGGCGGGCAATGCGTTTGCGCATCAGGACGGTGAGTTTCCCGTCCCAGCCGTGCAGGATCTCGGCCAGCGTCGGGCAGGTCTGCGGATCGGCGACGGTGTGGCGTGCCACCAGAAGCGCACCGAGGGAACGCTGGATGTTCTCCCGCAGCCGCCCGACCAAGGTGTTGGCGTTGGTGTGGCTGACGCCGAGTGCGTCGGCCAGTTCCGGGCCGTCCAGGCCGTGGCGGTAGGTCAGCTCCAGCACGGTGCGGTCCCGGTCGGTCAGGCCCCCGCAGGCCTGCTCGATCAGGTCGGCCAGGTCGTGGCGGAGCCGCCAGTGCCTCAGTGTCGGGTTCGCCGCTGGGTTGATCGGGCATCGTGTCGGTGAGATCTTCCCGGCGGCGCGCGTTGAGACGACCGATGGCTTCGTGCCGGGCGATCGCGTACAGCCACGACCGCAGCCGGTCCGGCTCGCGCAGCAGAGCCAACTTCGTCGCCGCGGTCACGAACACGTCCTGGACACAGTCCGCGGCGGCCTCGCGGTCCCGCAGCATTCCCACGCAGAAGTCGTAGAGCCGGTCGGCGTAGCGGTCGTAGATAGCGCCGAAGGCAACCGAATCGCCGCCGGCGGCTGCAACGGCGAGGTGCGCGTCGTCATCAAGCTGGACATTGGCTGTCTCTGCGGTTGTCATTGACGCTCCCAACCGGCCGGCCAGCGACTGTTGCTTGAGTTAGTGCTGTTCGCAAAGTCTCGCTGTTTGCGCAGGATATTGCAATGGCCGGCGGGATTCGCGTCATGTGAGTAGTCCATTTCTGGGTGGTCCCGGCGATCCCCGGCCCGCGGCGCGGCGTGCAGCGGACCGGGAGCGCGGAACGCAACGCCTAGAACGCTCGAACCTGGTTCGGTCCGCTCGCGCGGTCAGGGGTCACGGCGAACGGCTTGGTGAACAGGTCGACACAGTTGATGTGCACGTGACCCTGGTAGCTGGCCAACTTGCCCGTGTTGCAGCCGCCGGTGACACCGACGGCGTCGACGCCGATGGTGTGTCTGCCGATCCCGACGTGGAAGTCCCGGCCTCCGGTGGACTGACCAGGTGCGACCGTGGGCTGGGCCGGCATCGCCAGTCCGTCGATGGTGATGACCGGGGTGATGGACGAACAACCCGCGCCGCCCGCAGTGAACTCGACGTTCACCTCGGGGGACAGCGTGGTGAACTGCCAGACGAAGGGATCGCCGCACAGTTGGCTAGCCCCTGTGCAGGCGGCGTTGAGCGACTCATCGAGCACGGTGTGCCATCCGTCTGGCGGATGCAGACCCCGCCGTGGCGAGGGACAGGGCGGTCAACGCGGCGGCGCTGAGCATCCCAAGACGGGAAAAGGCCTGGCGGGGGGTGGTGGCGGAAGTGATCACGGGTGTTCTCCTCACGGTGCAATCGAGACCTCGGATGAGGTGTCGTTCATGTGTAGGAGGGCTCGGCGACGGCGAATCGCACACTTTTCTGGAAAGTCGTTTCCTAGCCGGCGGCGGTGAACGTCACCGGTATCGCGGTCGGTGACCGGAACGGCTGACCCCAGATGTGCGGGTTGTCGTCGGTGACCAACTCGATGTCGGCGAGCCGGTCGAGCAGCGTCTCGAACGCCACCCGGGTTTCCATCCGGGCCAGGTGCAGGCCCATGCAGGTGTGCTCACCGGCGGCAAACGATATGTGCGGCAAGCGTTTCCGGAAGATGTCGAACTCCTCGGAACGCTCCCAGCGCTTCTCGTCGCGGTTGGCCGAGCCGATGCACACGTCGATCACCGCGCCCTTGGGGATCGCGACCCCTTCGACCTCGGTGTCGTCGAGTTGGCCGAGCGCTGCACCGTGGTCAGCGGCGTCTCGTAGCGCAGGCCCTCCTCGATCGCCGACGCGACGAGTTCGCGGTTGTCCTGCACGGCCCGGAACTGCTCGGGGTGGGTGAGCAACAGGTAGATCAGGTTGCCCGAGGACCGGTAGGTGGTCTCCAGCCCGGCCGGCAGCAGCAGCCGCAGGAAGGAGTAGATGGCCTCGTCGGTGAGCTTCTCGCCGTCGATCTCGGCCGACACCAGATCGCCGATGATGTCCTCGGTGGGCTTGGACCGGCGCAGCTCGATCTGTTGCAGGAAATAGTCTTTCAGCGCCGCCGACGCCTCGAACGCCCGCTGGTAGCGGATGTGGTAGCTGATCAACTCGATGGCGCGCTGGCGAAACCACGGCAGGTCTTCCTCGGGCAGGCCGAGCAGCTTGGTGATGACCCGGGTGGGGAACTCGAAGGTGAACTGCTTGACCAGGTCGGCCTGTCCGTCCTCGATGAACTCGTCGATCAGCGCATTGACCACGGGCCGCACGATCGCGGGCTCCCAGCGCTGCAACGACTTCGACTTGAACGCCGCCGACACCAGGTTGCGGTGCTGCCAGTGCGTCCGGCCCTCCATCGCCAGCATCGTGGGACCGATGAACAGCCCGATGGTGGAGTCGTAGATGCGCGAGTTGAACGCCTGGCTGTCCCGGAACACCCGGTTGACGGCATCGAAGGACACCGCGGCGTACATGTCCTTCGGTCGCATGTCGGCGGCCTTGGACCAGTCCATGACCGAGCCCTCGAAGATCCCGGCCGAGTCGCGGCGCCGCTCGGCGAACATCGGATACGGGTTGCGCAGCAGGTCGAACGGCTCGTCGACCGTGGCGTCCTGTACCGGGCTCTCCACGTCAGACCTCCACGTCGTCGCACTCGACCGCGTTCCAGCGATATCTACTGTAAAGATTACAGTAGATGCACCACAGCGGAACAGCCCGGACTACCGCCACGCCGCCAGCAGTTCGTCGGTGGTGGTGATGGTGGCCAGCAGCGACAGCGTGTTGTCGATGACGGCGTCGGCGTAGTCGGCGGGGATCCCGGCGACCGCGTCGCGGGGGATGACGACGCGATAGGCGGCGTTGACGGCGTCCATCACCAGATTGGTGATCGCGACGTTCACGACACTCCGACCGCGACGATGGTGGAGACGCCGAGATTGCGCAGGACGGCGTCGAGGTCGGTGCCGCCCATCGGGCCGATACCGTGCCAGCGGCGCAGCACCAGATCGGTTGGCTCGGGGCCGAGTTCGGGCAGCAGTTCCGCGCCGGGCGTGCCCGGCGCGATCGCCACGTCGTCTGCTGCCGATCCGGAAGATCTTCGCATTGTGGTTGGCGCCCAACCCATCCGGGCGCCGCTGTACCAGACAGTGCACGACGTGCACTCCCGCGGCGCGGGCGGCCGGCAGCAGCCGGGCGATGTTCGGGACGGCCTGCCGGCGCGCCTCGTCGGCCAGCAGTCTGAGCCCCGCGTCCGGGCCGACCACCGCGCCCTGGCATTCCTGGGTGACGAGTGCGGTGTGGCCGGCCGCCACCAGTTGGTCCAGCGGTTCCCTCGCAGCCGAACCCTTCACGCGGTACCTCCTTTACTAAGGGTATTACTGTATATGTTTCCGGTAGGGCGAGCGGAAGGTGTGCGGTGACATCGACGGCAGACGAACTCGAGGCCATCCGGCAGGTGAAGGCGCGCTACTGCCGCTACCTCGACACCCGCGATGTCGAGGGCTGGCGGGGAATCTTCGCGCCGGATCTCACCGTCCTTCTCGACGGTGCGGTGTCGACCGGAGGCGCCGACCCGCAGACGGGACCGCCGATCGAGGGCGTGGACAACTTCGTCCCGATGGTGCTGGGCACGCTCGAGGGTGTCGCGACGGTGCACCACTGCCACACCCCTGAGATCACCCTGACCTCGCCGACCACGGCGACCGGGATCTGGGCCATGGAGGACCTGCTGTTCTTTCCCGACGGGAACCGGCTGCACGGCGCGGGTCACTACCGCGAGACCTACGAGAAGCGCGACGGCGAGTGGCTGATCAAGAGCCTGCATCTGACCAGAACCCTGCTGCGGTTCTCGGGCGCCGCGGAGTGAGCCAGGAACGCTTCGACGCGATCGTCATCGGCGCCGGATTCTCCGGCCTCTACATGCTGCACCGACTGCGTGAGCTGGGTGTGCACGCCAGGATCCTGGAGAAGGCCGAAAACGTCGGTGGCACATGGCTGTTCAACCGCTACCCGGGCGCGCGCTGCGACATCGAGAGCATCGAGTACTCCTACAGCTTCTCCGAGGAGATCCAGCAGGAGTGGGTGTGGACCGAGACCATGCCGGCCCAGCCCGAGATCGAGGCCTACCTGAACTTCGTCGCCGACAGGCTCGATCTGCGCCGCGACATCAGCTTCGGCACCGCGGTGGTGGCGATGGACGTTCGACGAGGCCGCCGCCGAGTGGGTGCTGCACGACCGACGCGGGGGAGAGCTACGTCGCCCCGTTCGTGATCGCCGCCGCAGGCATCCTGTCGGTGCCGCTGGAACCGGACATCCCCGGGATGGACAGCTTCGCCGGGACGTCGCTGTTCACCAGCAGATGGCCCCGCGGCGACGTCGATCTGCACGGCAAACGGGTCGGCGTCATCGGCACCGGATCCACCGGGGTGCAGCTCATTCCGGTGATCGCGCCCGACGTCGACGAGCTCGTCGTGTTCCAGCGCTCACCCGCCTTCACGCTGCCCTGGTCGGTGCGCGCGCTGGAGCCCGGCGAGCTCGACGAGATGAAGGGGCGCTACGGCGAGATCCGGGCGGCCCAGCGCCAGCATCCGGTGGGTGCGGCACGGCTGAGCGCGTTCTCGGTGCTGATCGAGATGCTGAGCTGCCCGCCGATCAAGTCGGCCTCCGCCGAAGAGAAGCTGCGCGCGGTCGACGAGCGCGGCGTCGTGGGGGCGTTGAGCTGGGGCGACATCTTCTTCGACATCGAGGCCAACCGGATGGCCACCGCGCTCTACGGGGAGGCGATCGCGCGGATCGTCAAGGATCCCGAGACCGCGGCCGCCCTGGTGCCCAGCCACCCGTTCGGCTGCAAGCGGCCCATCATCGACCAGGGCTACTACGAGACGTTCAACCGGGACAACGTCACTCTGGTCGACCTGCGCAAGACCCCGATCCGGGCGGTGACGCCCACCGGCATCGACACCGAGGGGGGTCACCACGACCTCGACGTGATCATCTACGCCACCGGCTTCGACGCGATGACCGGAGCGCTCACCCGCATCGACATCCGCGGCCGCGACGGGGTTCTGCTGCGCGATGTGTGGGCCACCGAAGGTCCGGTCGCCTACCTCGGGCTGGCGGTGGCGGGCTTTCCGAATCTGTTCATCGTGCAGGCGCCGGGAAGCCCGTCGGCGGCGACGAACTTCATCGCCGCGATGGAGCAGCACGTGGAGTGGATCGGTGACTGCATCACGCATCTGCGCGACGGCGGGTATCGCACCATCGAGGCGCTGCCCGATGCGCAGCGCGAGTGGATCGAGCACACGACTTCGCTTGTCGCGCCGACGGTGCTGGTCCATCCGACATGCAACTCCTGGTACAACGGGGCCAACGTCCCCGGCAAGAAGCGGATGTACATGGGCTACACCGCGGGCATTCCGGAGTACCGCCGGCGGTGCGACGAGGTGGCCGACAACGGCTATGCCGGATTCGTGCTCGGGTGATCCGATGCGACTGACCGCGCACGCCCATCGGCTGACGACCCAACTCGGTGGGGTACTGCCCCGGTCGGTGGCGGCGCTGCGCGAGTCGGCCGACTGGAACGCGCTGTCGATCGACGGGCTGCGCCAGGCAGCCGAGGTGGCGCTGGACGAGCTGGTGGTCACCGGCATGACGCTGCTGTCCTCGCCGCCGGAGCTCGACCGGCCGATCGATGACTACGCGGCGGCGGCGCAGGAGCTGGCCGCGCTCGGTGTCCTGGGTGCGCACACCGATCCGGAACCGTTGCAGGTGAACCAGATTCGGCCGGTCAGCGCCGGAGTGCTGTCCTACGAGCGGATGAGCTACCAGCACGACCCGCGGCTGGTGGCGCCGCTGGCCGCCGAGGGACACGGTGGCCCGGCGCTGGCCGAGGTGGTGCTGTTCCGTCACGACGACGGCCCGCGGCCCTGGCTGGTGTGGGTGCACGGCGCGGGTCAGGGCGGGATGTCGGACATCCTGGTCGCCAGGGCCGGCCGCATTCACCGCGACCTCGGCTTCAACGTGGCAATGCCGGTCCAGCCCGGGCACGGACCGCGGCGCGGTCGCTGGCCGGCCTACCCCGGCACCGATCCGATGGCCAACGTCGCGGGCATGATCCGGGCGGTCTCCGAGGTGCGGGCGGTGATCGGGTGGGTCGAGCCGCAGTCGTCGGCGATCGCGCTGTCGGGCCTGTCGCTGGGAAGTGCCGTCGCGGCGCTGGCCGCGGGCCTCGACGACCGGGTCGACGCCGTCGCCCTCTACACCCCGATTCTGGGCCTCAACGGGATGATCGCCCGCCACCTGCACCGGTGGGGCTCGGCCGCCGACATCGTCGGTGCGGCAATGGCATCCGAGATCGTGACCGACCTGACGTCGGTCATCGACCCGCTGGCGCTCGAGCCGTCACCCCCGCCGGAGCGACGGCTGATCGTCGGGGCCTGGCACGACCAGATGGCGTACCGGCAGAGCGCGCTCGCCCTGCACGAACGGTGGGGCGGGCGGCTGCACTGGCACGACGGCGGTCACGTCGGCCATCTGCTGTCCCGCTCGGTGGAGGCGGAGACCGAACGATTCCTGCGGGAGTTGTAAAGTTGCCGACCGTGACGCCAGCCACCGCTGGGTGCCGTCCGGCATCGACGCCGTCGACCCGGCGTGGCTCACCGAAGCGCTGGGCGTCACCGTCACCGACGTCGTGGCCGAGCGGATCGCGGAGGACAGCGGCTTCTCCTCACTGCTGTACCGGCTGCACCTCACCGGTGGTGACGGCCTGCCGCCGACGCTCATCGCCAAGCTGCCTGCCCAGTCCGAGGCGCGTGGCGCCATGGAACTGCTCGGTGGCTACCGCCGCGAGCTGTCGTTCTACGCCGAAGTCGCCGGCCGGGCCCCGATGCAGACCCCGCACGTGTATGCCGCGCGGATGGCGGAGAACTCGGTGGACTTCGTGCTGCTGCTCGAGGACCTGCGGGACTGGGACAACGCCGACCACCTCGCCGGGTTGTCGCTCGACCGGGCCCAACTGGCGATCGCCGCGCTGGCCGGCCTGCATGCCTGGTCGTTGCAGCCGTCGAATACCGCTGTGCTGCAGCACTTTCCGCGACTCGACATGCCTGCGGTCCGCGATCTGCTGGTGCCGGCGTTCGCGCCCGGGTGGGAGATCTACCGCGAACACACCAACTGCGAGGTACCCGCTCGGGTGGCCCGCTTCGCCGAGCGGTTCACCGAGCAGGCCCCGACCGCCCTGGCGGCCCTGACCGAGCGGTCGATGCTGCTGCACGGCGACATCAGGGCCGACAACATGTTCTTCGACGGTGACCGGCTGAAGGTGGTCGACTTCCAGTTCGCCTGTGTGGGAGCCGGTGCCGCCGACATCGCGTATCTGGTCAGCCAGGGACTGCCGATCGAGATCCGCCGCGGCCGCGACCAGCAGCTGGTCCGCGACTACCTGGAATGCCTTGGGAATGGCGAGCTATTCGTTCGACGAAGCGTGGCGGCACTACCGGCTTGCGGTCGCCTACCTGATGGTGCTGCCCGTGATCACGCTGATCGGCTGGGACGCGCTGCCGGAGCGCTCCCGGGCGTTGTGCCTGACGCTCACCGACCGCGCGGTGGCCGCCATCGACGACATCGATGCCGTGGAGGAGTTCGCGTGACCCGAACCGCGCGTGAGGTCGTCGAGCTGTACAACCTGGTGGTGTGGAACAAGCGGGACTTCGCGCTCGCCGAGGAACTGCTGGGCGACACCGTGACTCGCCACGAGGTCGGCGAGGCGCACGTGCTCACCCACGAGCGAGGCCGTCGCAGCGCGTCGTCGACCACTGGGAGATGTTCGACGACGATCCGCTTCGACCTCAACCTGGTCGTGGCCGGGGACGACGGCGAACACGTCGCGATCGTCTACCAGTCTCCGATGACGCTCAAGGACGGCACCGAGATCAGCGATCGGCAGTATGGAGATCTTCCGGGTGGTCGACGGCAGGATCACCGAAGTCTGGAACTGTGGCTACAAGCAAGGAGTGTGGGAGTGACGATGCAGGCGAAGCGCATGGAGTAACCCGTACTCGACGAGCTCGGCTATTACCTGCTGGCGGGCGCCGGCGGCGAGGGCCCGGCGACGCTGATGGACGAAGCGCGCCGCGGTGAGGAGCTCGGCTTCGGCACCGGCTTCATCTCCGAGCGCTGGAACGTCAAGGAGGCGTCCTCGCTCGTCGGCGCGGCGTGCGCGGTCACCACCCGGATGCAGATCGCCACGGCGGCAACCAATCACAACACCCGCCATCCGCTGATCACCGGGTCGTGGGCCACCACCATGCACCGGCTCTCCGGCGGCCGGTTCACCCTCGGCATCGGCCGCGGCATCGGCGCGATCTACTCGGCGTTCGGCATCCCCGCGGTCACCACCGCGCAGATGGAGGACTTCGCCCACGTGATGCGCCGACTCTGGCAGGGCGAGATCATCTTCAACCACGACGGTCCGATCGGGAACTACCAGATCCTGTTCCTCGACCCTGACTTCCGCGAGGACATCAGGCTGGCCCTGGTGGCGTTCGGGCCCAACACCCTCAAGCTCGGCGGTCGGGCATTCGACGACGTCATCCTGCACACCTACTTCACCCCGGAGACACTGCAGCGCAGCGTGAAGACGGTCAAGGACGCCGCCGAGCAGGCCGGCCGCGACCCCGACAGCGTGCGCGTGTGGTCCTGCTTCGCCACCGTCGGCGATCACCTGCCCGAGGAGTTGCGGCTGAAGAAGACCGTCGCGCGGCTGGCCACCTACCTGCAGGGCTACGGCGACCTGCTGGTGAAGACCAACGACTGGGATCCCGCTGTGCTGGAACGGTTCCGGGCCGACTCGGTGGTGCAGTCCGTCGGCCGGCGGCATCGACCACAAGGCCACCGCCGAGCAGATCGAGCACATCGCGACGCTGATTCCCGACGACTGGCTGGAGCCCTCGGCGACCGGGTCGGCGCGAGCAGTGCGTCGACCGGATCCGCAAGGAGTTCGACTACGGCGCCGACGCGCTGATCATGCACGGCGCCACACCCGACGAGCTCGAGCCGATCGTCGCCGCCTACCGCGCTACGGAGTGATTTCGGCGCGCTTATCGTCGGTCAGCGACGGAAAGCGCGCCGAAATCGCGGGGGAGGGCTACGGAGTGATGACGGTGCGGGCCACCGGCGCGGCGGCTTCCTGCCTGCTGTGGATCCCGCGCTGAAGCGCGAGCAGCAGGGCGTTGCGGGTCTCCTCCGGCGAGATCAGTTCGTCGAAGCCCAGATTGCTCGCCGAGCGGAAGGACGCATCGAGCTCCATCTGCTTGAGTAGCTCGGTGACGTCCTCGTCGGCGTTCGCGGCCCGGCTCAGCGCGGCCGCGCTCATCGCCCCCATCGTCGCGCCCGGGTAGGCGAACGTCGCCACCTGGTTGTCGAATCCCAACAGCGACATCACCATCGAGCCGAAACCGAAGGCCTTCCGCAGTGTCACATGCAGCTTCAGCGTGGTGGCCGCGGTCTGGGCGGCGAACATCCTTGCACCGCTGCGCAATACGCCGCTGCGCTCCGAGCGGCTACCCGGGAGCATGCCCGGGTTGTCGGCCAGGAAGACGATCGGCAGGTGGAACGAGTCGGCCACCATGATGAAATGCGCGGCCTTGTCGGCGGCGTCGGCATCGATCGGACCCGGCCAGCTTGGTCGGCTGGTTGGCGACCACCGCCACCGGATGACCACCGAGATGGGCCAGCGCGCAGATGATCGCCGGGCCGAACCGCGGCTGGACCTCCAGCCAGTCGGCCTCGTCGAAGACCACGTCGAGCACCGCGCGCATGTCGTAGATGCGCCGGTTGTCCCGGGAGACGATGTCGAGCAGTTCCGGGGTCGCACGCAGTTCGGCGGCATCGTCGTAGAGCCGGGTCGGCGGGTACGACCAGGCGCTGGACGGGAAGTAGGACAGGTAGCGCCGGATGTCGTCGAGCACGGCCTCGTCGGTCTCGGCGAAGTTGTGGATCACCCCGCTGCGCAGGGCGACGTCCGGGCCGCCGAGGTCCTCCTTCGAAATGTCCTCTCCGGTGGACTCTTTCACCACCGGTGGGCCGGCGGTGAAGATCGCGCCCTGGCTGCTCATGATCGTGAAGTCGCACACCGGTGCCACCAGCGCACCGTGGCCGGCCGACGGGCCGAGCACCGCCGCGACGGTGGGTACCTTGCCCGAGCACTGCGCCTGCGCGATCAGGTCGGTGGGGCTGCGCCCGTAGTGCTCGCCGCGCGGGCGGAAGCCGGCACCCTCGAGAAGCATGATCAACGGAATCTTCTGCCGCAGAGCCAGTTCGGCCAGCCGGAACCGCTTGGCATTGCCGCCCGGTCCGATCGAGCCGGCCAAGGTGGTGAAGTCCTCGGCGCCGACCATCACCGGCGTTCCGTCGATGCGTCCGGCGCCGGTGACGATCCCGTCGGCGGCGATCTCACCGCCCACCAGCGTGCCGAACTCCTGGAAGGTACCGGCGTCGAGGAGGTGGTCGATGCGGGCGCGGGCGTCGAGTTTGCCCTTGCCGTGGTGCTTGGCCAGCCGCTCGTCGCCGCCCATCTCGTGCGCGTGCTGACGCCGGCGGCTCAGGTCGTGCAACGTCTCCTGCCAGTCCTGCGCGTTGCTCATCGAGGCGTCCTAACCATGGCGGCGTTGACCATACTGAATTGCTTACTGTAGCGTCTGCCGCCATGGGCGCGGGCGGCGGTCTCAAGGTCGACCGCGGGGTCATGACGCGGCTGGCCGACGTCGCCGGCGCGGCACGTGAGGTGGAGCGCCTCGGCTACGACGGCTGCTGGACAGCCGAGATCAGCCACGACCCGTTCCTGCCGCTCACGCTGGCCGCCGAGCACACCTCGACAGTCGAACTGGGTACCAGCATCGCGGTCGCGTTCGCCCGCAGTCCGATGACCGTGGCCAACGTCGGCTGGGATCTGCAGGAGTACTCGCAGGGCCGGCTGCTACTGGGGCTGGGCACCCAGATCAAGCCGCACATCGAGAAGCGCTTCAGCATGCCGTGGAGCCAGCCGGCCAAGCGGATGCGCGAGTTCGTCCTTGCCCTGCAAGCCATCTGGGACTGCTGGCACAACGGCACCAAGCTGAGCTTCGAGGGCGAGTTCTACACCCACCGGCTCATGACGCCGATGTTCGTCCCGGAGCCGCAGCCCGTACGGCACCCCGAAGATCCTCGTCGCCGCCGTCGGTGAGCTGATGACCGAGGTGTGCGGTGAGGTCACCGACGGGGTGATCGCGCACGCCTTCACCACCAAGCGCTACTTCGACGAGGTGACGATCCCGGCGCTGCAACGCGGATTGGCCAAGTCGGGCCGAAGCCGAGACGACGTCCAGGTGTTCTGCCCGGTGTTCGTGGTCACCGGAACCGACGAGGCCGAGATGGCCGCGGCGGCGGCAGGCACCCGCAAGCAGATCGCGTTCTACGCCTCGACGCCGGCCTACCGCAAGGTGCTCGAGCTGCACGGCTGGGGAGAGCTGCAGACCGAGCTGCACCGGCTGTCGCTGGAGGGCCAGTGGGACGCCATGGCCGGTCTCGTCGACGACGAGATCCTCGACGACCTTCGCCGTCGTCGCGCCGATCGGGACACTGGCCGACGCGCTGAGGCGGCGCTGCGACGGCATCATCGACCGGGTGATGGTGGGGTTGCCCGCCGGCACGCCGGACAGCCACCGTCCGCGCATTCCTGGACGAAGTCCGAGGCCGCTCGGCGACATAGCCGAACCTAACCCCGACGTGCGCTTACGTTTCGGCAAGAATGCAGGTTATGGCCGTACCACGTCGTGTCCTCGAGGAAGAAGAACTCAAGCCCTACCAGGTCGAGCTGCTCAAGCTGCAGCGCTACCTCGAGGAAGAGAACCGGCGCATGATCGTGCTGTTCGAGGGTCGCGACGCCGCCGGCAAGGGCGGGACCATCCGCCGCGTCACCCGCTACATGAACGAGAAGCACTACCGGGTGGTCGCGCTGGGCAGGCCGACCGAGGAACAGCGCACCCAGTGGTACTTCCAGCGCTACGTCGCCCAGTTCCCCAGCGGCGGCGAGATCGTCCTGTTCGACCGCTCCTGGTACAACCGCGCCATGGTGGAGCCGGTGTTCGGCTTCTGCACCGACGAGGAGCACCGCAACTTCCTCAAGGGCGTGGTGGGCTTCGAGAAGGACCTGGTCCGGCAGGGCACCATCCTGGTCAAGCTGTACTTCAGCGTCACCAAAGAGGAACAGGCCCGACGGTTCGAACGCCGCCGCGACGACCCGCTGCGGCAGTGGAAGCTCAGCGAGATCGACGTCCAGGCCCAGGAGCACTGGGACGACTTCACCGACGCCAAGTACCAGATGCTGCGCCGGACCAGCACCGCCGATGCGCCGTGGACGATCGTCCGCTCGGAGGACAAGCACAAGGCCCGGCTCAACGCGATCCGGGTGATGCTCAACGCCGTCCCCTACGGCGGCCGCTCCGACGACGTCGACTACGTTCCCGACCCCGAGATCGTCATCCCCGCCGCGCAGGAGCTGGCGCTGATGGAGGCCGACCGCATCCGCAGCGGCAAGTTCACCGGGTAGCGCCCTTCTCAGCCAAGGTTGTCGACGGCCCGGTTTTATTCGCACATACGCGCGGGTTTTAGTGGGCGCTGTTTCCTGTCGTCGCCGCGGCGTACGTTCACCGATCTCGAGCTCGATCGACGACGGTGTCTCGAGGCGCTGCGACGCGGCGGTCCGAGCTGCTGGGGCCCGCCGATCTGCGGCGCGTGCCGGCACATCGTGATCGCGGACGTCGCGGTGGCTCGCCGTCCCTGGCCACGTTGAGCGCTGCGCCTGGGAAACGGTACCGCGATCATCAACCGCGTCGTGGACCGACTGCTCGACCAGTCTGCGGACTGCCCGCCGCCGGTATGTCGGTGCTGGCCGACGCGGTGTGGGGATTTGTTCGGTGCGGGCCCAGCGGCGGATGGTGGTGACACCCCCCTGCGGGGCACCCCTCGACCCAGTGCGCGGCATCCACGTCCTTGCTGCCACTTTGCACACAGCGGGAAAAACACAGGGCGATGTGGATGGCCGGTTAGAGGGGATCGCCGGCAATGATCCCTCGGCACCATGCCGAGGGCTTAGGGCGCGTGGTCACGGTGTGCGCGCCCCACCGTTCGATCAGCTAGCTAGGCACCAGACCCCAGTCGATGTCCTGACTGGCGAAGGTCTGCCAGGTGGCGACCTTGCCTGCTTCGATCAGCGCAGCGGCCCACTCAGGGTCGGTGTAGACCGCTGCCTGAGCCTTGCCGAAGGCCTCCCAGTCCGCACTGGTGATCGCGACGGCGAAGGAATTCGTCGCCGGACCACCAATGGTGATGACTCCGACCTGGACGCTGTCCACCGCCTCCAGTGTCGACAGCCGATCCTGCATACCCTTGAGCACCGCGAGGAAGTCGCCAATCTCCACACCCGGCAGCGGCTGGACGACCACCGAACTCACAACTGACATGGCATTTCCCATCTCTTCCCCGGCGCCCTGCCGGGTGAAGTCTGCGGCACTCAGGCGCCTGTACCCTTGCCTCACCCGCGCGCCGGGCCGCCCGGCCAAGACGACTGCGCTGGGTAGGACGATGTGACATATGAGAAGGTGGCGCCCACCAAGTCCCATCCACGCTCGCCCGTGACGTCGGTCGACCCTAAGGTCCCTTCCTCGTCGATGATCGCTGGCTCTGCGGCGGCGGTGCCCGTGTTGGCAAGCACACCAACGCTGCCTAAGCAGAGTGTCGGGCTGGCGGCGGCGAGGAACTTCTTCGTGGGACTGTTGGCGATGGTCATCTCGATACCTCCCTGATTGCAGGGTCGTCGCCTATGACACGAAGTGTGCGCCGGTTACTGCGCTTCGTACGCGAGTATTCGACTACTCGACTTTTGACCCTGCTGGGACCGTGTCAGGAAACCGCTTGCACACACAGAGGCCGGTTTTTCTGAGGCAAGCCGCCCTGACTGGCCTGTCAGGGCGGCGATCTACCTACCGTGAAAAATTGCAAACGAAAACAGTCCGATTCGGCCGGATCGGGTCGGATTTACGTCTCCGTGATCGTGGGAGAGAGAAACGCAGAAATGAGAGGCAGTCACGCGGTCGTTGCGTCGCAAAAAAAGCGTCGCGGTTGCGTCGCACGTCTCTGGTGTGCAATTTGCACAAAACAGGACTCCGAAAGTCGCCACCGCCGGTGGCGACTTTGTCCTCGGTCGGATACAGCTCGACTGTTAGTGCATCAGCTTTACGACGATGGTCATCGTCACTGCGACGTTGCAGGACCTGCAGGCCGGTGCCGGTCACGCGGTCACCGCGGGTGGCACCCTGGTGCCGATCACCGATCTGATCCGGATGGCCACTCCCGCCTACAACTACCTGGCGGTCTTCAACGGGGTGACGGGCAAGGCACTGTGGCTGGGCAGAAAGAAACGCCTCGCTTCCGCCGAGCAGCGCATCATGCTGCTGGCCAGGGATCGTGGCTGCACAGCACCCGGGTGCACGGTGCGCGGGTATGACTGCCAGGTCCATCACGCCACCACAGACTGGCAGCACGGCGGCAACACCGACATCGACGACCTCGCGCTGGCCTGCAAACGCGACAACCTGCACGCCGAGAACGACGGCTGGGACACCCGCAAACTCCCCAACGGCCAGACCGAATGGATCCCGCCACCGGGGGTGCCACTCATCGGCGGAGTGAATACCTACCACCACCCCGAACGGCTTCTCCCCGAGGAGGACCCGTAGTCGGGAATGAATTGCGAGCCTCGCGCACTTGAGGCAAGCATGACCTTCACCCTCGCCGACGACGCGGCCCTGCTGCAGCCGATCAACATCGGTAGCCACACGGCACGCAACCGGATCTTCATGGCCCCGCTGACGCGCTCGCGCGCCCATGACGACGGCACGCCGAGCGACCTGCAGGTGGAGTACTACGCGCAGCGGGCGTCGGCCGGGCTGATCATCACCGAGGCCACGGCCGTCTCGCAGACCGGCAACGGCGCCTACGTCAACACACCGGGCATCTACACCGATGCACACCAGCAGAAGTGGGCCGAGGTGGCCGGGGCAGTGCACGATCGCGGCGGCCTGATCTTCATGCAGATCTGGCATGTGGGCCGGATGGCGCACCCCGACATCAGCGGTACCGAGCCGGTCGCGCCGTCGGCGATCGCCGCGAACATGTCGGCGCACACCCCGTCCGGCAAGCAGCCGCTACCGATTCCGCGCGCACTCGAGACCGCCGAGATCCCGGGCGTGGTCGCGCAATTCCGCGCCGCCGCCCGCCGTGCCGTCGATGCCGGACTCGACGGCGTCGAGATCCATTCCGCCAACGGCTATCTGCTGCATCAGTTCCTCGCCGACTCGACCAACCGCCGCACCGACCGCTACGGCGGCTCCGCGGAGAACCGGGCACGCTTGGCCGCCGAGGTCATCGAGGCCGTCGCCGACGAGATCGGCCCGGGCCGGGTCGGCGTGCGCATCTCACCCGGAAACGCGCGCCGGTGACGTCCACGAGGTCGACACCATCTCGGCGTACGAGGCTCTGCTGCAACGTATTTCCCCGATCGGACTGGCCTACCTGCACGCGATGATCAACCCGGACTCGGCCGAGTTCGGAACCCTGCGGGCGCTGTGGCCCGGCACGTTCGTCCTCAACACCGGCCGGGAGATCGAGACCAGCTTCTGCCAGCTCGAGAACCTCGCCGACTGGGGCGTCATCAGCGCCGCCACGGTCGGCCGGGCGTTCTTGGCCAACCCCGATCTGATCGACCGGCTTCGCCTGGGCGCCGAGCTCACCGAGCCGGACGTGGCGACGTTCTACTCGCCCGGGCCGGTCGGCTACGTCGACTACCCGACGCTGACGCCGGTCGCCTGACCCGCCTTCTCGTGCAGCCGCTGCCGCTCGACGGTGGCCAGGTAGAACGCCCAGGCGAACGCGAAGCTGGTGAACAGGCTCGACACGAAGTACAACCACGGCCTGCGGATCCCGCGGCGGTAGCCGTCGACGATGGTGAACAACGGCAGCAGGATCACGTTGCCGATCGTGTAGTCCTGACTGGCTGACGCGGCCGCGGGGTTGTCGTAGCCCAACGAGATGAACTGCCACCAACTTCCGTTGCCGGTGAACACGTTTCCGGTTCCGTCGGCGAACTGCCGGACGAACTGGATGTTGAAGTACCAGCCCAGCACGATCGAGGCGATACCGACGGCGTAGTAGATCAGTTCGAGCGCACTGACACGCGGGCCCGGTCGCGGGGCGACGGAAGATCGCCGCGTTGGACGCGATGATCCAACCGATGACGAGTACAGCGAGAACCGCATGAACGAGGAGCGTCATGGTCGTTCAATATAGGCCCCGCCGAACCCATGTTTTGTCAATTTTGACAAATCAGTTGGGGTAGGTTGTCTCCGTGGTTCGCCCTGCCCAGACCGCGCGCAGTGAGCGCACCCGCGACGCGCTGCGCCGCGCGGCCCTGGTGCGGTTCCTGGCCCAGGGCGTCGAGGACACCTCGGCCGAGCAGATCGCCGCCGACGCCGGGGTGTCGCTGCGGACGTTCTACCGCCACTTCACCTCCAAGCACGACCTGTTGTTCGCCGACTACGACGCCGGCCTGGAATGGTTCCGCGCCGCCCTGCAGGCCCGCTCGCCCGACGAGCCGATCCTGCAGTCCGTCCAGTCGGCCATCGACGCCTCGCCGTACGACCCCGAGGCCGTCGCCCAGATCGCCGCCCTTCGGGCCAAGGAACTCGACGCGGGCCGCATCGTCCGGCACACCCGGCAGGTGGAAGCCGAGTTCGCCGACGCCATCGCCGATCAGCTCTGCAAGACCACCGCGCCGACGACGGTCGACGAGCGCTTGCGCATCATCGTCACCGCGCGGTGCATCGCGGCCGCCGTCTTCGGCGCGATGGAGATGTGGATGGTCGGCGACGACCGGTCGCTCGGCCAGCTGCAGCACCTGTCCCGTACCGCCCTGGAATCGCTGCGCGACGGCATCATCGCCGAATAGCGTCGTCGAGTCCCGGCGCGGACCCGCACCCGCCGGGTGGCATGCTGACTGCCATGCACGCGTTTCGCGCCGCCGTCGAGGCCCACGATTTCGATGCCCTGCCCGCGCTGTTCGCCGAGGACGTGGTGTTCCGCAGCCCCATCGCCCACAAGCCGTACCAGGGCCGCGATGCCGTGGGCGTCATCCTGCGCGCGGTATCCCGGGTGTTCGCCGATCTGACCTACATCCGCGAGATCGGTGCCGAGGGGGCCGCCGACCACGCGCTGGTGTTCACCGCCAAGGTGGGCGATCTCGACATCAACGGCTGCGATTTCCTGCACACCCGCTCCGACGGGCTCATCGACGAGTTCACCGTGATGCTGCGACCGCTCAAGGCGGTCAACGCTTTCGCCGAACGGATGAGCGAGGAATTCGCCGCGGAGATGGCCAAGTCCGGTCTTTCGGGCTGACGTCGGCGTGTGCTCCCACACCTGACGGGTTGTGCGGAGGACCATCGATCCATGGCGAGGATCGGTGACGATTCGTTGATCGTTCGGGGCGAACAACGTCGGGATGCCAGCTGGTTGTTCACGATTCGCTACATCGTGTACTTCGAGCAGTCCGAGCTCGGGCAGCGGTTCGACGATTCGGTGCGAATCACCGCGGAATGCGCGGCGACTCCGGTGCCGTTCGTCGCATGCGACCGTTCGGTGCTCCGCAAGAAGCGGGTTGTCGTCGACGACGCGATCGCCGGGCTCGGCGACGTCTACGCCACGGTGTGCCTGCGGCGCCGTGGCGGCTCGGAAGCGCTGACTCAGTCCGCGCGGCTGCGCAGGATCTCGGCCCAGTCGCTGGGCACCCGCCCCGTGGGCCGGGCACCGTCTCGTCGACCGGCCGGCTCTCCGGCGGAGCCAGCCGCGGCCCGTCGTAGTACTCGTTGTCCTGGTAGTCCCAGAACCAGTCCTCGCCCGGCTCGTAGGAACGGATGATGGGGTGACCGGACTGCCGCCAGTGCGCGGCGGCGTGACGCATCGGAGAGTCGTCACAGCAACCGATGTGACCGCAGGCGGCGCAGCGCCGCAGGTGCACCCACCAGCCCCCGGCCGCATCGCATTCGACGCAGCCCGTTCCACTCGGCGGGACCGACGGATCGACCGCTTCAGCCATGAACGCGAGATTACCCGTCGCATTCGGACCGTTCGGACAAGACTTTAAATCAACCCGATCCAATCGGTCTGAGCGAAACCAAATGCTTTGGGGCGACCTGCCGATACCGATTATTGACGCTCGTAGTTCCGCATCACCTCGCGTTGACAGCTAACCGGCGCTCTCTTAGCGTCCCGCTCAGGCTTGACGACGAGAGGACTGCATGTGGGATCCGCAGAGGGGTGCTTGCGTGACGCGGCTGTGACGCCGTTGCCAACGCGCCCCTCGCCGCCGCACCTGCGTGCCTCTCGGCGAGTGGGGTAGCGGCGTGCCGCGAATCCTCGGCGGTCGGCCATGAAGGGCGCCGCGTGGTCCAAGCCCGTCTTCTCCGTCGGCGACTTCGTCGTCCTGGTCGGCGAGACGTTCGCCGCCATGTTCCGCCGGCCGTTCGCCTGGCGTGAGCTGCTCGACCAGATCTGGTTCGTCGCCCGGGTGTCCATCGTGCCCACGCTGGTGCTGTCGATCCCGTACACCGTGCTGATCGTGTTCACCCTCAACATCGTGCTGCTGGAGGTCGGGGCGGGTGACCTCTCCGGTGCGGGCGCCGCGCTGGCCTCGGTCACCCAGGTGGGTCCGGTGGTGACCGCGATCGTGGTCTCCGGCGCCGGTTCCACCGCGATGTGCGCCGACCTGGGCGCGCGCACCATCCGCGAGGAGATCGACGCGATGAAGGTCATCGGCGTCAACCCGATCCAGGCCCTGGTGGTGCCGCGGGTGATCGCCGCGACTTTCGTTGCGCTGATGCTGTATTCGGTGGTCGCCGTCGTCGGCCTGGCCGGAAGCTACTTCTTCGTCGTCTTCGTCCAGCACGTGACGCCCGGCGCGTTCGTCGCCGGGATGACGCTGCTGACCGGCCTGCCGCAGGTGATCGTGTCGTTGGTCAAGGCTCTGCTGTTCGGTCTGTCGGCCGGCCTGATCGCCTGCTACAAGGGTCTTTCGGTGGGTGGCGGCCCGACCGCGGTGGGCACCGCCGTCAACGAGACCGTGGTGTTCGCGTTCATGGCCCTGTTCCTGATCAACATCCTGGCGACCGCGTTCGGTGTGAAGGTGGCGCCGTGAGCGACAGCCGATACCAATCGGGTGGTCGGCGCGACCCGCAAGCTGGGGGAGCAGACCGCGTTCTACGGCAACGCGCTGGCGGCCACGCCCGACGCGGTGCGTCGCTATCCGGCCGAGGTGCTGCGGCTGATCGCCGTGATGGGGATGGGCACCGGTGCGCTGGCCGTCATCGGCGGCACCGTCGTCATCGTCGGTTTCCTGACGTTGTCCACCGGCGCGCTGATCGCCGTCCAGGGCTACAACACCCTGTCCAACGTCGGCATCGAGGCGCTCACCGGCTTCCTGGGCGCCTTCCTCAACGTCCGGTTCATCGCTCCGGCGACCGCGGGCGTGGCGCTGGCCGCGACCATCGGGGCCGGCGCGACCGCCCAGCTGGGCGCGATGCGCATCAACGAGGAGATCGACGCGCTCGAGGTCATGGGCATCCGCGCCGTCACCTACCTCGCCTCGACCCGCATCGTGGCCGGCGTTCTGGCGGTGATCCCGATCTACACCGTGGCCGTCCTGATGTCGTTCCTGGCCACCCGCTTCGGCACCACCGTCATCTACGGACAGTCGCGCGGCGTCTACGACCACTACTTCTCCACGTTCCTGCACCCGAGCGACCTGCTGTGGTCGTTCGTGGAAGCACTGGCGATGGCCGCCGTGGTCATGGCCATCCACACCTACTACGGCTACACCGCCACCGGCGGTCCGGCCGGCGTCGGCGAGGCGGTCGGCCGCGCGGTGCGCACCTCGATCACCGCGGGCGTCTTCATCCTGCTGACCATCACGCTGTCCGTCTACGGACAGTCCGGCAACTTCCACCTGTCGGGGTGAGACGTGGCCAACTCATCCCGGCGAGAAAAGATCGACCCGATCTGGTGGGCACCGGTGCTGCTGCTCGTCATCGCGGCCATCACCACGCTGACCGCCCTGCTGTTCTCCGGCTCGCTGCGCAAAACCGTTCCGCTGACCGTGGTTTCGGACCGTGCCGGGCTGGTCATGGAGGACGGCGCCAAGGTCAAGATGCGCGGTGTCCAGATCGGCGAGGTCACCTCGGTCGGCGCTGAGCACGCCGGCGGGACCAATCTGTCCACCCTGAAACTCAAGATCGACCCGGGACCGTTCCAGTACCTGCCGGGCAACGTCGAGGCCGAGATCAAGTCCAGCACCGCGTTCGGCGCCAAGTACGTCGACCTCGTCGTGCCCTCCGACGGGGCGAATGGCCGCCTGGCCCCCGGCGCCGTGCTGCGCTCGCGCAACGTCACCGTCGAGGTCAACACCGTCTTCGAGAACCTGCAGTCGGTGGTGCACTCCGTCGACCCGGCGAAGCTCAACGCGGTGTTCACCGCGGTCGCCGAGGCTGTGCGCGGCAAGGGCGAGCGGATCGGGCAGGCGATCACCGACGCCAACACCGTCCTGCTGGCGGTCAACCCGCGCATGCCCACCGTGCAGCAGGACTGGCGGTTGTTCGGCCAGACCGCACAGGCGTATTCCGATGCCGCACAGGACATCCTGTCCATCCTCGACTCGTTCACCACCACCAGCGCGACGATCACCGCCAACGCCGGGGCGCTGGACAGCCTGCTGCTGTCCGCCGTCGGGTTCTCCCAGTCCGGCATCAACACCATCGGCGGCAACCAGCCCGCCCTGGTGCGGGCGATGAACATCCTCGACCCGACCACCGCGCTGTTCATGAAGTACTCGCCGACCTACACCTGCCTGTTCCAGGGCGCCCAGTGGTTCCTCGAGAACGGCGGCCGGGATGCGTTGGGCGGCAACGGCAAATCGGTCATCATGGACGCCGCGCTGCTGGCCGGCGACGACCCGTACCGCTATCCCGACAACCTGCCGGTCACCAACGCCACGGGCGGCCCCGGCGGCCGGCCGAGTTGCGGGTCGCTGCCGGACGCCAGCAAGAACTTCCCGGTGAAGTACCTCGTCACCGACACCGGGTTCGGCACCGGCCTCGACGTCCGGCCCAACCCCGGCATCGGGTTCCCCGGCTTCGCCAACTACTTCCCGGCCACCAAGGGCGTGCCGGAGGAACCGCGGATCCGCTACCCCGGCGGCCCGGCGCCCGGCCCACCGCCGCCCTACCCGGGTGGACCGGCCTACGGCGCACCGGAATACGCGCCGGACGGCACACCGCTGTACCCGCCCCCACCGGGAGGACAGCCATGAGATCGCAGAACCATTCGCACGGCCATCCGCGTCGCGCTGTTCACCGTGATGTGCCTGGTCTTCATGTTCGTTCTCGTCACGGTGTTCGGGCAGTTCCGGTTCGACTCGCGCGCCTCCTACAGCGCAGAGTTCTCCAACGTCTCGGGACTCAAGGGCGGCAACTTCGTCCGCATCGCCGGCGTGGAGGTCGGCAAGGTCAAGGACATGAGGCTGCACAAGGACGGCACCGTCACGGTGGACTTCTCCGTCGACAAGGGTCTGCAGCTGACCGAGGGCACCAGGGCGGTGGTGCGCTACGAGAACCTCATCGGAGACCGCTACCTGTCGCTGGAGGAGGGCCCCGGCTCGGTGCGCAAACTCCTTCCCGGACAGACGATTCCGCTGGCCCGCACCTCGCCGGCCCTCGACGTCGACGCGCTCATCGGCGGCTTCCGGCCGCTGTTCCGCGCGCTGGACCCCGACCAGGTCAACGCGCTGTCCGGTCAGCTGCTGCGGGTGTTCCAGGGCCAGGGCGGCACCATCTCCTCGGTGCTGGCCCAGACCTCGGCGCTGACCACCACACTGGCCGGGCGCGACCAGCTGATCGGCGAGGTGATCACCAACCTCAACACCGTGCTCGGCACGTTCGCCGCCCGCGACGACCAGTTCGGCGCCGGGCTGGACAAGCTGTCCCAACTCGCCCAGGGGCTCGCCGACCGCCGGACCGACATCGGCACCGGCGTGGCCTACATCAACGCCGCGGCCGGCTCGGTCGCCGACCTGCTGACCGAGGCACGCCAGCCGATCAAGGACACCGTGACCCAGACCGACCGGTTCGCCGGCCAGGTCATGGCCGACCACGACTACGTCGACGACCTGATCAAGACCCTCCCGGACGCCTACCAGGTGCTGGCTCGAAACGGCTTGTACGGCGACTATTTCGGCTTCTACCTCTGCGACGCGATCCTCAAGGTCAACGGAAAGGGCGGCCAGCCCGTGTTCGTCAAACTCGCCGAGCAGGACACCGGGCGGTGCACACCCAAATGACGCGAATCAGCCTCAAGCGCCCGCACTTCAAGCCGCTGGCCGAACGCAACCGGCTGACCGTCGGTCTCGTCGGCGTGGCGATCATCGCCGCACTCGTGATCGCGGTCTTCTCCTACGACAAGATCCCGTTCATCAAGGGCACCAGCGACTACTCGGCGTACTTCGCCGAAGCGGGCGGCATCAAGCCCGGCAGCGACGTCCGGGTGTCGGGCCTCGAGGTGGGCCGGGTCTCCGACATCAGCCTCGAGGGCACCAAGGTGCTGGTCGACTTCACCGTGCGTGACGGCGTCGACCTCGGCGACCGCACCGAGGCGGCGATCAAGACCGAAACCGTGCTCGGCACAAAGTTTCTCGAACTGACCCCGCGGGGAGACGGCGCGCTGAGCGGAGCCATTCCGCTCGAGCGCACCCGCTCGCCCTACGACCTGACCGACGCCCTGGGTGACCTGACCACGACGATCAGCGGCCTGGACACCGCCCAGCTGTCCTCCGCGCTCACCACCATGGCCGACACGTTCAAAGACACCCCGCCCGAGCTGAAGATCGCCCTGCAAGGCGTTGCCCGCTTCTCCGACACCCTCAACACCCGCGACGCCAAGCTGCGCGAGCTGCTCGCCGACGCCAACAAGGTCACCGGCGTGCTGGCCAAGCGCAGCGACCAGATCGCCCAGCTGGTGGCCAACGCCAACGCGCTGCTGGTCGAGCTTGTCGCCCAGCGTGATTCGGTCGACGCGCTGATGGGCAACCTCAGCGCGGTGTCGCGGCAGATCTCGGCGGTGGTCGCCGACAACCGCACCCAGCTCAAGCCGGCCGTGGACAAGCTCAACGGGGTCCTCGGAATCCTGGACAACCGCAAGAAGGAACTGCAGCGCACCCTGTACCTGCTGCGGCGCTACGCGATGTCGTTCGGCGAGGTGCTGGGCTCCGGACCGTTCTTCAAGGCGTCCGTGGTCAACCTCGCCCCCGGCCAGTTCTCCCAGCCGTTCATCGACGCGGCGTTCTCCGACCTCGGCCTCGACCCCAACGTCAAGGTGCCCTCGCAACTCGTCGAACCCGGCGTCGGACAGCCCGCCACCCCGCCGCTGCCGGTGCCCTATCCGCGCACCGGTCAGGGCGGCGACCCGAATCTGACGCTGCCCGACGCGATCACCGGCAATCCCGGCGATCCGCGCTACCCCTACCGTGAGCCGCTGCCCGCACCGCCGCCCGGCGGCCCACCGCCGGGACCGCCCGCCACCGCACCCGCCCCCGGTCAGCTTCCGCCGCCGTCGATCCCGCCGGTGCCACCGGCCGACGGGGGGAACTGACGATGCTGACCAGACACCGACGCGCAACGCAGATCGCCACCGGCATCAGCCTGCTCGCCATCCTCGCCCTGGCGATCACCGTCGTGGCCACACCATGGTGGCATCACGTCGCGCGCAACACCTACGTCGCCTACTTCGCGAACACCAACGGCCTCTACACCGGCGACGAGATCCGGATCCTCGGCGTCGCGGTCGGCACGGTCGAGAAGATCGAGCCGCAACCGGGCGCGGCCAGGGTCACCCTCTCCGTCGACCGCAAGTACCCGGTGCCCGCCGACGTGAAGGCGGCGATCCTGTCGCCGTCACTGGTCAGCGCCCGGGCGGTCCAGCTGATCCCGGCCTACTCCGAAGGCCCCAAACTGGCTGACGGCGCGACCATTCCGATCGAACGGACCGCCGTGCCCATCGAATGGGACGACCTTCGCAGGCAGCTGGAGAAGCTGACCGACTCGCTGCAGCCCACCACGCCGGGCGGGCCGAGCGCGCTCGGAGAGTTCATCAACACCGCCGCGGACAACCTGCGCGGCCAGGGCGACACCGCGCGCGACACCGTCATCAAGCTCTCCCAGGCCGCCTCGGCGCTCGGCGACCACGCCACCGACATCTTCGGCACGGTGCGCAACCTGCAACTGCTGGTGTCGGCGTTGTCGTCGAGCAGCGACCTGCTGGCATCGTTCAACACCAACCTGGCCGACGTCAGCGGCGTGTTGTCCAACACGCCCAACGAGATCGCCGACGCGACGCACGGCCTCGACGGCGCGGTCAACGACTTGCGCGGTTTCGTCGCCGAGAACAGAGAAGGGCTCGGGACGACCTTCGATCACCTCAACGCGATCACCACCGCACTCAACGACAGCCGCGGTGACGTCAAGCAGGCCCTGCACATCGCGCCGTCGGTGTTCTCGAACTTCACCAACATCTACCAGCCGGCGCAGAGCGCGATCACCGGCATCCTCGCGCCGGTCAACTTCGCCGACACCGTCCAATTCATCTGCAGCTCAATCCAGGCCGCCTCCCGCGAAGGCTGGGAGCAGTCCTCGAAGCTGTGCACGCAGTACCTCGCGCCGATCATCAAGAACCGCCAGTACAACTACCCGCCGCTGGGCGGCAACCCGTTCGTCGGCACGGTGGCCCGGCCCAACGAGATCACCTACAGCGAGGACCGGCTCAACCCGCACCTGCCGCCGGCCGCACCCGTGCCCCCGACCGACGGTGCGGCGGCACTGGCCGCCGAGGTTCCGCCCGCCACGCCAACCGATCCCGGCGCGGGACTGGACGGCATGATGATCCCGGCGGGCTCGCCGTGAGGCGGCTGGTGGCCGGTGTGCTGGCCGTCGCTTGCCTGGCGGCGTGCCGGGATGCGAATGGCGCGGCCTGAATTCGCTGAGCCTGCCCGGCACCACCGGCACCGGTGACGACTCCTACACCGTCCAGGCGGAGTTGCCCGACGTGGTGACCATCCAGCAGAACACCCGGGTCCGGGTCGCCGACGTCAACGTCGGCAACGTCACCAACATCGAGGTCCAGGACTGGCACGCACTGGTGACGATGCGCATCAACGGCGACGTCCACCTGCCCGCCAACAGCACCGCCAAGGTCGGCCAGACCAGCCTGCTGGGCTCCATGCACATCGAACTGGCCCCGCCCACCGACGAAGCGCCGGAAGGTCAACTCAAGAACGGTTCGCTGATCCCGCTGTCGCGGGCCAGCACCTATCCGACCACCGAGCAGACGCTGGCGTCGGTGTCGGTGCTGCTCAACGGCGGCGGGCTGGGTCAGCTCCAGGAGATCAACCAGGCCTTCGCCACCGCGCTGACGGGTCGTGAAGACGACATGAAAAGCCTTCTGGTCCAGCTCGATACGTTCATCACGCAGCTCAACGTCCAGACCGACGACATCATCACCGCCACCGAGAAGCTCAACTCGCTGGCCGGGCAGGTCGCCGCCAAGGACCAGGCCGTCGACAAGGCGCTGACCACCATCCCGCAGGCGCTGGGGGTGCTGGCCGACTCGCGCACCAAGCTGGCCAACGCGATCGACGCCCTCGGCAAGTTCGGCGCGATCGCGGCCGACACCGTCCACCAGACCAAGGAGTCACTGGTCGACAACCTGCGCAACATCGCGCCGGTGCTGCGTGAACTGGCCGACGCCGGGCCGGCGCTGACCAGGGGCCTGGACTTCCTGTCCACCTATCCGTGGGTGAAAAGCACCATCCCCAACTGGTTCCGGGGCGACTTCGCCAACATCACCCTGGTCATCGACCTGACCCTGAGCCGGATCGACAGCGGACTGTTCACCGGCACCAGGTGGGAGGGCAACCTCACCGAGCTCGAAATGCAGTGGGGCCGCACCATCGGCCAGATGCCCAGCCCCTACACCGCGGGCAACCCGTTGATCGCCCCCTACCACTTCGGGGGGTACTGACATGCTGCGTCTGCCCCGCCCGGTGTGGATCCAGCTCGGCGATCCTCGCGGCGATCACCGTCATCTCCACCAGTGTCATGGCATTCGGCTTCGTCGACGTGCCCGCACTGTTCGGCATCGGGCGCTACACGGTGACCGTCGACCTGCCCACCTCCGGCGGCCTGTATCCGACATCGGTGGTGACCTACCGCGGCACCGAGGTGGGTCGCGTGGAGAACATCGACGTGACCCGCGGCGGCGTGCGTGCCGTGCTGAAACTGGACTCGGGCACGCCGATTCCCACCCCGGTCGAGGCGGCGGTGCACAGCCGCTCGGCCGTCGGCGAGCAGTTCCTCGAGCTGACCCCGAAAGACGGTGCGGGACCGAAACTTCGCGACGGGGACGTCATCCCGGCCGCCGAGGTGCAGACGCCACCGGACATCGGGCGCCTGCTCGACGCCACCGACACAGCGCTGCAAGCGATTCCGCAGGACAACCTGCGCACCGTCGTCGACGAAGCCGCCAAGGCAGTCGGCGGCCTGGGCCCCGAGCTGGCCCGGATCGTCGACGGGTCCACGGCGCTGGCGATCGAGGGCGGCAAGACCGTCGGGCCGCTGACCCAGTTGATCGACCAGTCGCCGCCGGTGCTGGATTCCCAAGTGCGGACGTCCGATTCGATTGCCGCCTGGGCGGCGCACATGGCGTCGATCACCGGGCAGTTCAAGGCTCAGGACGCGGCGTTCGCCGACCTGCTCAGAGTCGGCGGCCCGGGACTGGACGAGGGCAGGGCGCTGTTCGACCGGATCGCGCCGACGCTGCCGGTGCTGCTGGCCAATCTGGTGAGCCTCGGCGACATCGCGGTGACCTACCGCAGCGACCTCGAGCAGCTGCTGGTCCTGTTCCCGCAGGGCACGGCGGTGATGCAGGCGATCGCCGTGGCCGACTCCGGAGTCAAGCAGGCCTACCGCGGGATCTATCTGGACTTCAACCTCAACCTCAACCTGCCGCCGCCATGCAACACCGGATTCCTGCCCGTCGACCAGCAGCGGTCCGCGTCGGACGTGGACTATCCCGAACGTCCGTCCGGCGACCTGTACTGCCGGATCCCGCAGGACTCCGACATGAACGTCCGCGGTGTGCGCAACATCCCCTGCGAGACCAAGCCGTGGAAGCGGGCGCCGACGATCGAGATGTGCGAGAGCGACGAGAACTACGTGCCGCTCAACGACGGCTTCAACTGGAAGGGCGACCCGAACGCGACCTTCTCCGGCCAGGGTGTGCCGCAGTACCCGCCCGGCACCGCGCCGCCGAGTGGCCTACGTTCCCTATGATCCGGCCACCGGCAACCTACGTCGGCCCGGACGGCAAGCAGTACACCCAGGCTGACCTGGCTCACCCCGGGAACACGACCTGGCAGTCGATGCTGGTGCCGCCGACGCCGTAGGTCGCCTGCTCCGATGTCCAAATCGGTCCGCCGGGCGGGTTCGCCTCGCTATGGTCACGCCATGTCAGTCAAAGATTCCCGCGAAGTGGTCATCGAAGCGACGCCCGAGGAGATTCTCGACGCCATCGCCGACGTGGAGTCCGCACCGAGTTGGTCGCCGCAGTACCAGAGCGCCGAGGTGGTCGACACCTACGACGACGGACGGCCGCGACGCGTCAAGATCAAGATCAAAGCCGCCGGACTGACCGACGAGCAGATCGTCGAATACAGCTGGGGCGACAACACCGCCGGCTGGACGTTGATCAAAGCCGGCCAACTGAAGTCGCAAGACGCCAAGTACACCCTGACACCGCAGGGCGACAAGACCAAGGTGCACTTCGAGATCACTGTCGACACCTCGGTGCCGCTGCCCGGCTTCATCCTCAAGCGGGCGATCAAGGGCGGGACGGAGAGCGCGACCGACGGGCTGCGTAAGCACGTACTCAAAGTCAAGAAGGGCGGCTGAATCAGCCTGCGGCCGTGACGAATACCGGACCCCTGGCCGGTGTCAGGGTCATCGAGCTGGGCGGTATCGGGCCCGGGCCGCATGCCGCCATGGTCCTGGCCGACCTCGGCGCCGACGTGGTGCGGGTGCGCAGGCCCAGCGGCGGTCTGCAGGTGGCCGCCGAGAACATCGACCTGTTCCACCGCGGCAAACGGGTCGTCGACCTCGACATGAAGTCGCAGCGACCGGCGCTGCTGGATCTGGTGGCGAAGGCCGATGTGCTGCTGGACTGCTTCCGCCCCGGCACCTGCGAGCGGCTCGGCATCGGGCCGCAGGACTGCGAGCAGGTCAACCCGCGGCTGATCTTCGCCCGCATGACGGGGTGGGGCCAGGACGGGCCGCTGGCCTCGACGGCCGGGCACGACATCAACTACCTGTCGCAGACCGGCGTGCTGAACGCGATCGGGTATCGCGACCGGCCGCCGGTGGTGCCGCTGAACCTGGTCGCCGACTTCGGCGGCGGCTCGATGCTGGTACTGCTGGGCATCGTCGCGGCGCTCTACGAACGGGAGTCCTCCGGCCGGGGCCAGGTGATCGACGCCGCGATGGTCGACGGTGTCAGCGTGCTGGCGCAGGCGATGTGGACGTTGAAGTCGACGGGCAGGCTCACCGACGAACGCGAGTCCTTCCTGCTGGACGGCAGCGCCCCGTACTACCGCACCTACGAGACGGCCGACGGCAAGTACATGGCGGTCGGCTCGATCGAGCCGCAGTTCTTCGCGCAGCTGCTGGCCGGGCTGGGCCTGTCGGCCGACGAGGTTCCGGCACAGTCGGACAAGGCCGGCCACCCGCAGATGCAGCGGATCTTCACCGAGCGGTTCGCGAGCAAGACCCGCGACGAGTGGGCCGCGATCTTCGCAGGCACCGACGCGTGCGTCACGCCGGTGCTCAGCTGGACCGAGGCCGCCTCCGGTGAGCACCTGCGGGCACGGCGCACGATCGTCGACGTCGGCGGGACACCCCAGGCCGCGCCGGCGCCGCGGTTCTCCCGCAGCGCCGCCGGCCCGATCGGGACACCGCCGCAGGAAGCTACCCCGCTGGACGAAATCGGTTGGTAGCGAGCGCTTCTAGAGCACCCGCTCGGACTCGGCCACCTTCGGCATCTGGTTCGTGATGTGCTGCATCGTGCCGAGAAAGCGGTACAGCTCCGGGTAGACGATCGGCTTGCCGCTGTTGAGGACGGCGACCGAGATCGCGCGCTCCGGGTCGGCCCAGGCAAGCATGTTGGTGAAGCCCAGATGGCCGAAAGCGTGCTGGGTGTCGAGGCCGTAGAGGCTGATCACGCGGGCGCCGAGCATCAGCCCGTACGAGAAGCGGCTCGGGTAGCCGAGGGACAGGTCGATCTCGAGGTGCGAGCGTTCGACGAGCGCACGGCGAATCGTGTCGGTGTCGATCACGCGGACGCCGTCGAGTTCACCGCCGCAGCGCATGATCTCGAAGAAGCGGGACAGCTCCCACGCAGTGGTCACGGTGTTGGCCGCGGGCACGATGCCGGTCAGGTAGCGGTGGTCGTTGGTGAGCTCGACCAGGTTGTCGAGGCCGACGCCCAGCGCGCGGCTGAGCAGGTTCGACAACGGCGGTGCGGTGGGTGGTCCGGTGACGTAGTTGAGCGCCACCTTCTCGACGTCGTCGGCAGCGACGCCGTAGTTGGTCCAGCGGAAGCCCAGCGGATCGAGGAACTCCTCGGCGAGGACCTCACGGATGTCCTTGCCGGTGACGGCGTGCACGACCTCGCCGAGGATGAAGCCCCCGGACACCGCGTGGTAGGCGAGGTAGCGGCCGGCCTTCGCGAACGGTGAGGCGTCGACCAGGATGTCCGTCATGTACTGGCGGTCACCGAGCTTGTCCAGGTCGAGGGCGTTCTTCGGCAGGTTCGGGACGCCGGAGCGGTGGGCCAGGACATGGCCCACCGTGATCTTGTGCTTGCGGTTCTTCTCGTAGCCGGGGATGTAGTCGGCGACGGGGTCGTCGAGACCGAGCAGGCCGCGCTCGATCATCTTGTGTACGACGAACGCGGTGATCGCCTTCGACGCCGAATAGACGCAGAACGGGGTGTCGACGGTGGCCGGCCACCCTTTCGGTGTCCTGCGGGTCGCGCGGTCCGTTGCCGCGAGCGTGGCCGATCGCGCGGTTGAGGATGACCGCGCCGTGCCTGCGGATGCAGACCTGGAGCGCGGGGTGGACGCCGCTGCGGTACCAATCGCGCACCGAGGCCCAGACCGATTCCACTGCCGCCGGGGAGACGCCGCCCGCGTCGGGCGGATCTTCCGGCCCCACGTCGGTGACCGCGTCGAGGTCGTCGGGGACGCGGATTCGTCGCAGCGGGTCAGGCAGTCCCAGCGGGGGCCGCGGGAGCTGCGGAAACATGTCGACCACGGGCGAAGCGTAGACCGCGGCATGCCGGTGCGGGCCGATTGTCCGGAATGGATTGAGCAGCAACGTGATCGGTCAAAGTCGGCCGGGCCGAAGCCGACGTCGCTAGATTGAAGTCGTGGCGGTACGCGGATCGCGGGAGATCGTGATCGACGCCGCGCCGGAGGCCATCCTCGAGGCACTCGCCGACGTCGAGGCCGTGCCGACGTGGTCGTCGGTGCACCGGCGTGCCGATGTCGTGGACCGCTACGACGACGGGCGTCCGCACCACGTGAAGGTCACCGTCAAGATCCTCGGCCTGGTCGACCACGAAATGCTGGAGTATCACTGGGGACGCGACTGGGTGGTGTGGGACGCCGAGCGCACCGCTCAGCAGCACGCCCAGCACGTCGAGTACACGTTGCACCCCGAGGGCGACAAGACCCGGGTGCGGTTCGACATCACGATGGAACCCTCCGCGCCGCTGCCGGAGTTCCTGGTCAAGCGCGCCAAGAAGACGGTGCTGCAGGCCGCGACCGATGGCCTGCGCGCGTTCGTCATGCGCGCAGCACGGCCAGGCGTCTGATCGCCTCGTCGAGGGTCTCGTCGCGCTTGCAGAAAGCGAAGCGCACCAAGTGTTTCCACGCCCCGGCGTGCTCGGTGGCGGGATCGCAGAACGCCGACATCGGGATCGCGGCCACCCCCGCGCGGGCCGGTAGCTCGGCGCAGAACGAGGTGCTGTCGGAGAACCCCAGCGGCCGCGGGTCCGCGCACAGGAAGTAGGTGCCCGCGCTGTCGTGCACCTCGAAGCCCAGCTCGGTCAGCGCGGCCGCGAGCTTGTCGCGCTTGGCCGCCAGCGAGTCGCGCAAGCCGGCGACCCAGGCGTCCTCGTGATTCAGGGCGTAGGCCACGGCGGGCTGGAACGGGGCACCACCCACATAGGAGAGGTATTGCTTGGCGGCGCGCACCCCGGCGATCAGCTCCGGTGTCCCGCAGGCCCAGCCGATCTTCCAGCCGGTGCAGTTGAACATCTTCGCGGCGCTGGAGATCGTCACCGTCCGCTCGGCCATGCCCGGGTAGGTGGCCAGCGGCAGGTGTCGCTTGTCGTCGTAGACGAGGTGCTCGTACACCTCGTCGCTGATCACCAACAGGTCCGCCTCGACGGCGAACTCGGCCAGGGCGCGCAGGTCGCGGTCGGACAGCACCATGCCGGTCGGGTTGTGCGGCGAGTTCACGATCATCGCCCTGGTGCGCGGGGTGAGCGCGGCGCGCAGGGCGTCGACGTCGAGTGCGAAGCCGCGGCCGTCGGGCACCAGCGAGACGGTGACGCGGTTCGAGCCGGCCATCGCGATCACCGGGGCGTAGGTGTCGAACGCCGGCTCGATGAGCAGCACGTCCGAGCCGGGTTCGACCAGACCCAGCACGGCGGCGGCGATCGCCTCGGAGGCGCCGACGGTGACCAGCACCTCGGTCTCCGGGTCGAAGTCCATCCCGTAGCGGCGCTTGCGCTGGGCGGCGATGGCCTCCCGCAGCGGCGCGATGCCCGCTCCCGGCGGGTACTGGTTGACGCCGTCGGCGATCGCCTTCTGCGCGGCCTCGAGCATGGCGGGCGGCCCGTCCTCGTCCGGGAAGCCCTGGCCCAGGTTGACCGCGTCCAGGCGCGCGGCCAGTGCCGACATCGCGGCGAAGACGTTGACCGCGTACGGCTGCAGGCGCTCGACCGGAGCCGGTCGGCCGGCGACATCGAACGGCGTCATGGTTCGCATCATGCGCGAGCAGACGCAAAGGCGCCCAATTTCCGGCGTGTCGCGAGCGCATTTGCGTCTACTCGCGGGGGATGGCGAGCTCCCAACCAACAGGTTGGCCGAGCGGGCTGTTAGGGTGCCTCTACAGAGGACTAGGCTCCCTGGAGCCGGACGTACAACAAATCCCGAAGAGGACAGAAGGGGCAATAAACCATGTCCGAAGAAGCTTTCATCTACGAGGCCATCCGCACGCCTCGCGGCAAGCAGCGCAACGGCGCACTCACCGAGGTCAAGCCGCTGAACCTGGTCGTCGGTCTGATCGAGGAGCTGCGCTCGCGGTTCCCCGACCTGGACGAATCCATGATCAGCGACGTCATCCTGGGCTGCGTCTCGCCGGTCGGTGACCAGGGCGCCGACATCGCCCGCACCGCGGTCATCGCCGCCGGCATGCCCGACACCGTCGGCGGCGTGCAGCTCAACCGGTTCTGCGCCTCCGGCCTGGAGGCCGTCAACACCGCCGCGCAGAAGGTGCGCTCCGGCTGGGACGACATGGTGCTGGCCGGTGGTGTGGAGTCGATGAGCCGGGTGCCGATGGGCTCCGACGGCGGCGCGATGTTCACCGACATCCCGTTCACCTACGACAACTACATCGCCCCGCAGGGCATCGGCGCCGACCTGATCGCCACCATCGAGGGCTTCTCCCGCGACGACGTCGACGCCTACGCGCTGCAGTCCCAGCAGCGCGCCGCGGACGCCTGGTCGGGCGGCTACTTCGCCAAGAGCGTCGTCCCGGTCCGCGACCAGAACGGTCTGCTGATCCTCGACCACGACGAGCACATGCGTCCCGGATACCACCGAGGAAGGTCTGCGGCAAGCTCAAGCCGGCCTTCGAGCAGCTTGCCGCGATGGCCGGCTTCGACGACGTGGCGCTGCAGAAGTACCACTGGCTCGAGAAGATCAACCACGTCCACACCGGCGGCAACAGCTCCGGCATCGTCGACGGCGCCGCGCTGGTGCTCGTCGGCAGCGAGAAGGCCGGCAAGGCGCAGGGCCTGACCCCGCGCGCCCGGATCGTGGCCACCGCCACCACCGGCGCCGACCCGACCATCATGCTGACCGGCCCGACCCCGGCCACGCTGAAGGCGCTCGACCGGGCCGGCCTGACCGTCGACGACATCGACCTGTTCGAGCTCAACGAGGCCTTCGCCTCGGTGGTGCTGAAGTTCCAGAAGGACCTCAACATCCCCAGCGAGAAGCTCAACGTCAACGGTGGCGCCATCGCGATGGGCCACCCGCTGGGCGCCACCGGCGCCATGATCACCGGAACCATGGTCGACGAGCTCGAGCGCCGCGGCGCCAAGCGTGCCCTGATCACGCTGTGCATCGGCGGCGGCATGGGCGTGGCCACCATCATCGAGAGGGTTTAAAACCATGGCAGAGAACACCATTCAGTGGGACAAGGATGCCGACGGCATCGTCACGCTGACGCTGGACGACCCCACCGGTTCGGCCAACGTGATGAACGAGCACTACAAGGAGTCCATGCACAAGGCCGTCGAACGCCTTGTCGCCGAGAAGGATTCGATCACCGGCGTGGTGATCACCAGCGGCAAGAAGACCTTCTTCGCCGGTGGTGACCTCAAGGGCATGATCACCTTCGGCCCGGAGAACGCCGGTGAGGCCTTCGCCGATGGTCGAGGACGTCAAGCGCGACCTGCGCACCCTGGAGACCTTCGGCAAGCCGGTGGTCGCGGCCATCAACGGCGCCGCGCTCGGCGGCGGCCTGGAGATCGCGCTGGCCTGTCACCACCGCATCGCCGCGGACGTCAAGGGCCTCGTCGTCGGTTTCCCCGAGGTCACCCTGGGCCTGCTGCCCGGTGGCGGCGGCGTCACCCGCACCGTGCGGATGCTGGGCATCCAGAACGCCTTCATGAGCGTGCTGTCAGCCAGGGCACCCGGTTCAAGCCGGCCCAGGCCAAGGAGCTCGGTCTGGTCGACGAGATCGTCGGCGGCGTCGACGAACTGGTGCCCGCCGCCAAGGCGTGGATCAAGGCCAACCCCGAGGCGCACACCCAGCCGTGGGATGCCAAGGGCTACAAGATGCCCGGCGGCACCCCGAGCAGCCCGGCGCTGGCGGCGATCCTGCCGTCGTTCCCGTCGCTGCTGCGCAGCCAGCTCAAGGGCGCGCCGATGCCCGCTCCGCGGGCCATCATGGCCGCCGCGGTCGAGGGCGCTCAGGTGGACTTCGACACCGCCAGCCGCATCGAGAGCCGCTACTTCACCGAGCTGGTCACCGGCCCGATCGCCAAGAACATGATCCAGGCGTTCTTCTTCGACCTGCAGACCATCAACTCCGGTGGCTCGCGGCCGGAGGGCATCGGCAAGACCCCGATCACCAAGATCGGCGTCCTGGGCGCCGGCATGATGGGCGCCGGCATCGCCTATGTCTCGGCCAAGGCCGGCTTCGACGTCGTGCTCAAGGACGTCACCATCGAGGCCGCCCAGAAGGGCAAGGGCTACTCGGAGAAGATCGAGGCCAAGGCCCTCGAGCGCGGCAAGACCACCAAGGAGCGGTCCGACGCGCTGCTGGCCCGGATCACCCCGACGGCCGATCCGGCCGACTTCAAGGGTGTCGACTTCGTCATCGAGGCGGTGTTCGAGAGCCAGGAACTCAAGCACAAGGTGTTCGGGAGATCGAGGACATCGTCGAGCCGAATGCGATCCTCGGGTCGAACACCTCCACGCTGCCGATCACCGGTCTGGCGACCGGTGTGAAGCGCCAGGACGACTTCATCGGCATCCACTTCTTCTCGCCGGTCGACAAGATGCCGCTGGTCGAGATCATCAAGGGCGAGAAGACCTCCGACGAGGCGCTGGCCCGGGTGTTCGACTACACCCTGGCGATCGGCAAGACCCCGATCGTGGTCAACGACAGCCGCGGCTTCTACACCAGCCGCGTCATCGGCACGTTCGTCAACGAGGCGCTGGCCATGTTGGGCGAGGGTGTCGAGCCGGCGTCGATCGAGCACGCGGGTACGCAGGCCGGCTACCCGGCCGCGCCGCTGCAGCTGTCCGACGAGCTCAACCTCGAGCTGATGCACAAGATCGCCGTCGCCACCCGCAAGGGTGTCGAGGACGCGGGCGGCACCTACGAGCCGCACCCGGCCGAGGCCGTCGTCGAGAAGATGATCGAAATCGGCCGTCCGTCAAAGCTTTCCGGCGCCGGATTCTACGAGTACGTCGACGGCAAGCGCACCCGGTTGTGGCCCGGCCTGCGGGAGACCTTCAAGTCGGGCACCTCGCAGCCGCCGCTGCAGGACATGATCGACCGGATGCTGTTCGCCGAGGCGCTGGAAACCCAGAAGTGCTTCGACGAGGGCGTGATCACCTCGACCGCCGACGCCAACATCGGCTCGATCATGGGCATCGGCTTCCCGCCGTGGACCGGTGGCGCCGCGCAGCTGATCGTCGGCTACCCGCACGGTGGCAAGGCAGGGTTCGTGGCCCGGGCCAAGGAACTGGCCGCCAAGTACGGCGACCGGTTCAACCCGCCGGCCTCGCTGCTCTAGCGCGACCAGACGCGAAAGTCCCCGAAACAACGGCGTTTCGGGGACTTTTGCGTCTGCTCGGGGGCGCATGATTGGCTGGTGGACTGCCGGTCCTGCGGTGCCCAACTGCGCTCAGAGGCGAAGTTCTGCGACGAGTGCGGTTCGCGGGTGGCCGCCGCAAGCCGCGGGCGCCGAGTTCAAACATGTGACGGTGCTCTTCGCCGACGTCGTGCATTCCATGGACGTCGCCGCCGACGGTCGGGCCGGAACGCTTGCGTGAACTGATGTCGGACCTGTTCGACATCTGCTCGGATGTCGTCGGCCACTACGGCGGCACGGTGGACAAGTTCACCGGTGACGGTGTGATGGCCGTGTTCGGCGCTCCAGTTGCGTTGGAGGACCACGCGATTCGCGCTTGCGTGGCTGCGCTCGAGATCCAGCAGCGATGTCCGGTCGGCTGACAGCAGGAGGCTGACTCGCGCGACGGAGTGTCACTGCGGCTGCGGATCGGGTTGAACTCCGGGAAGGTGATCGCCGGCGACGTCGGGTCTCGGTCCGGCACCTACACGACGGTGGGCGATCAGGTCGGCATGGCGCAACGGATGGAGTCGGTCGCGCCGCCGGGCGGGGTGACGCTCAGCGAGACCACCGCACGGCTCGTTGCCGGAGCCGCAGTCCTGGGTGAACGCCGACTGGTCCGGATCAAGGGCGCCGACATCGCCGTCGCTGTGTGTGAGCTGGTGTCAATGACCGGTCGCCGCGCGACGACTGCCGGCTCGGCCGACGCCGATCTCGTCGGCCGGGATTGGGAGTTGGCAGCTCTCGACGGCGATGTTCGACCGCGCCGTCAGGGGCCACGGATGTGTCGCCGGCGTCGTCGGGTCCGCCGGGTATCGGAAAGAGCCGGATCGTTGCCGAGGTGGCGAGGATCGCCGAGCAGCGTGGCGTCGCCGTTCACTCCACGTTCTGCGAGTCGCACACCAGTGACGTCCCGTTCCGGGTGGCGAACCGCATGTTGCGGTCGGTCTTGGGCGTCGAGGGACTCGACGACGACGCGGCACGCGCCGCGCTGCGTCCCAGACTGAGCGGCAACGGATCCGGCCGATGTCGTTCTGCTGCACGACGAGTTGGGTATCCGCCACCCTGACGAGCGAACTGCCCGATATCGCCCCGGATGCCCGCCGGCGGCGACTGACCGCGTGGGTCAACGCCACCGTGCTGGAGTCAGCGCGAGCCGGCGGTTTTCGTCATCGAGGACGCCCATTGGATCGACGCGACCAGCGAGGCCCTCCTGACCGATTTCCTCGTCGATCGTTCCCGCAAACGAAATGTCTGGTCTTGATCACCTATCGACCGGACTACATCGGCGCGCTCAGCCGGGCCCACGGAGCGCAGACACTCGCTCTGAGTCCTCTCGACGACGCGGAGAGCGCCGGCTTGGTGACCGATCTGCTCGGCACCGATCCCTCCGTCGCCGACCTGGCGGACCGGATCGCCGAGCGCGCGGCCGGAAACCCGTTCTTCGCCGAGGAGATCGTCCGCGATCTCGCCGATCGCGGCGTCGTGGACGGCGAGCGCGGAGCCTATCGATCTCGCGGACCCGACAACGGATGTCGAGGTCCCGGCCACCATTCACGCTGCCATCGCGGCCCGCATCGATCGTCTGGAGCCCGAGCGCGAAGCTGGCTCTCAACGCCGCCGCCGTGATCGGCCTGCGGTTCGACGAAGGCATGCTCGCCGCGCTCGCCGACGGTGACGCTGTCGAGCCGCTGATCCGCGCCGAGCTCATCGACCAGGTCGGTTTCGTGCCGCGCACCGAGTACGCGTTCCGCCACCCGCTGATCCGCTCGGTGGCCTACGACTCGCAGCTGAAGTCGGCCCGGTCTGAACTGCACCGCCGCCTGGCCGCGAATATCGCAGAACGCGAGCCTGATTCGGCCGACGAGAACGCCGCGCTGATCGCCGAACACCTCGAGGCCGCCGGACGATCTCGCGCGATGCGTTCAACTGGCACATGCGCGCCGGGAACTGGTCGCAGATTCCGCGACTTCGGCGCCGACCCGGCTGAGTTGGCAGCGGGCGCGCGCCGTCGCCGATCGGATGCCGGCCGGCCCGGGCCGCGACGCGATGCGGGTCGACGTCGCGCGCGCTGTTGTGCGCCAGCTCTTTTCGGGTCGTCACCGGCTCGTCGACGATGCCGCGTTCGACGAACTTCGTCTCCTCGCCACCGCCGTCGGCGACAAGCCGTCGCTCGCTTTGGCGATGTGCGGGCACATGCTGGCGCTGAGTTTCAACGGCCGCTATCACGAGGCGTACCGGTTGACCCTCGAACTGGAAGAGCCTGGTCGAAGCCATCGGCGATCCGCGACTGAGCGCTGCGCTGCTCGGCGCGTCGTTGACGCCAAAGGTCGTTTCCCGCCGCGTCACCGAGACCCGACGGGTCGCGCGCCGAATCATCGACCTGGCAGGTGGCGACCCACACTTCGGCGACGTGGTCTTCGAGTCACCCGTCAGCTGATCGCATCGATCGTCGACGCGACGGTACGGATGACCGTGGGAGAACCCGGTTGGCGCGCCGAGGTCGACAGTGCCCATGAGATGGCCCGGCAGTACCTTCCGGTCGGTCTGCCCATGGCGTCGGTGTGGATGTACGGCTACGGTGTCCTCGCCGGCGCGGTGCTACCCGGACGCCGAAGCGCTGAACGACACGTCGGCGATGTACCAACTGGCCGAGCACCGCGGCGACGACTCGTCGCTGGAGTCGGCGCGCTTCCTGTACGGGTTGATCCTCGCGCGCAGTGACGGACCTGGTCGCGATCAGGGGTTGGCGATCTTGGCCGAGGCGCGCGACTCGAGCTTGGGCGCATTACATCACGTGGTTCTCGCAAATCGCCGAGATCGAACTCGCCAGGGAAGCGGCGCGCACCGGTGATGTCGACGCGGCGATAACGATGCTCGACCGCGGTTCTCGAAGCGCGACCGGGCGGCTGGCGGAACCGTGTTGGCCGGGTCTGCCGTCGAAGTCGCTCGTCGAGGCACTCGTAGCGCGCCGGCGCCAGCAGACCTCGACGCCGCGCAGGCCGCCATCGACTGGCTCGCCGCCGTGCCGACCGAGCCCGGATACGTGCTCTTCGAGATCCCGCTCCTTCGGCTGCGTGCGCTGCTGGCATCCGCCCGCGGCGACGAAGCCGGATATCGGCACTACCTCGATCGCTACCGGACCAGAGCGCACGAGTCAGGCTTCGAGGGACACATCGCGATGGCCCAGGCGATGGCCTGACAGTGCGGCCCGCGCTTCACCCCAGATCGGGACTCGATCGGGACGGCATCCGGCAGATCGTGGCACATCGTGGCGAGCCGGCCGATAGTCGTCGGTGCTGGAGACGTGCTGTGAGACCCTCAGCCGGGACGGGCGTCGCTTCATCGCCGACGGGATCCCGATGCAACTCGCTCGCTGGCGAGTTTGACCGCCTGGCGCGCAGTCGGGCGTCGACGGCGCATGTCCGGGCCGGAACTCGAACCTGATGCAGGTGTGGCCGGTCATCACCGCCCGTCCGCGGGTCGGGTGGCGGCGGAGCTGCCAGACGTGCGACAGGTCGGCGACGCAGACTTCGCTTCGCGGCGCACGAGATTCGCGCCGGCGGAACGTCCACACGCAGCTCGTGTGCGCGCGGTGACCGGCCCGGGATCGACCCGCAGCGACGTCAGCTCGAAGGCCTCGTCGAAGATGTCCATCTTGCCGTCCTGGTGGTCCTCCAGCCCGGCCAGGCCGTCGAAGCGGACCACCTCCTCGCCGGCGTCGTCGACGGCGCGAATCACGAACTCGTCGTCCATGATCGGCAGGAAGTCCGCCAGATGCGCCTTGTCGGCGTCGAGCCGCCAGAAGCGTCTCGATGACGTCGCGGACCTCGTCCTCGGTCAGTTCGGCTGCGTCATCGGTCATGACTGCACATCGTCCTCGTCGCCGAGCCGGGGACAAGCCTGCGCTAGCGTTACCCCCATGAGCGACGGCGCCGCGACGTTCAGCAGCGCGCTGGCCGCCAGCCTGGCCGGCTACCGCGACGCCCCGTGCATCGAGTTCGAGGGCCGCTGGTTCACCGGTGACGAGATCACCGCCTACATCGACGGCATCGACGACGCCCTGCGCCGTGCCGGGGTGGCCGACGGCGCGGCCGTGGGAGTGGTGGCGCGCAACCGGCCGCCGCACGCCGCCGCGGTGGTCGGGCTGCTGGCCGCGGGCCGCTGGGTGTCGATGATCTACTCCTTCCAGTCGCCCGAGGGAATCGGCCGCGACATCGAAGCGCTGCGGCCCGCCGCCGTCGTCGCCGATCGCGAGGACTGGACCGAACCGGTGATCGCCGCCGCCCGCCGAACCGGCGCCGCGGGCATCGCGATCTCGATGGAGCCACCCATCGTCGAACGTGTCGCCGGACTGGAGCGGGTCTGCGCCGAACTGCGCGATGCGGGCGACGACGGGTCGGCCGGACTGCGGGTGCTCACCAGCGGCACCACCGGACCGCCCAAGCGGCACGACATTCCGGCGTCGGTGCTCGAGCACACGGTGTTCAGCGTGGCCGGCGGTGCCGCGTCGCCCGACGACCCGCCCGAGCTGATGTACTGGCCGCTCGGGGGGATCGGCGGGGTGTGTCAGCTGGTCACCGGCGCCTACATCGGCAAGCGCATCGCCCTGCTGGAGAAGTTCTGCGTCGCCGAGTGGGTGCGGGTGGTCAAGACGTATGGCATCCGGCGCTCGGGTCTGCAGCCGGCGGCGGTGCGCATGCTGCTCGAGGCCGACCTGCCGCCGGCGGACCTCGCCTCGCTGGACTACGTGGTGAGCGCGTCCGGTCCGCTGGACGCCGAGACCCGCGACGCGTTCGAGGCGCGCTACGGCGTGCCGGTGCTGTTGGCATACGGGGCAACGGAATTCGCCGGTTCGGTGTGCACCTGGACGCCCGAGCTCTACCGCGAGTTCGGCGCGGCCAAGCGGGCCAGTTCGGGGCGGGTGCTGCCCGACACCGAGGTCCGCATCATCGATCCGGACACCGGGGTGCAGGTCCCCACCGGGGAACAGGGCCTACTGGAGGCGCGGATCGCCACCGTCAGCCCGGACTGGATCCGGACCAACGACATCGCCTCGATCGACGCCGACGGGTTCATCACCCTGCACGGCCGCGCCGACGGGGCGATCAACCGCGGCGGGTTCAAGGTGCTCCCGGAAACCGTTCGGCGCGTGCTGGTTTCGCATCCCGACGTCCGGGACGCCGCCGTGGTCGGGGTGCCCGATCCGCGACTCGGCGAGGTGCCGTTCGCGCGCGGTGGAACCGATCCCCGGCCACCCGGCGCCGGCGGCAGCCGACCTCGTCGAGCTGGTCCGCGATCAGCTGCCCAAGCATTGCGTGCCGGTCGACGTCGTCGTGGTCGACGAACTGCCGCGCACCCAGTCGCTCAAGGTGAGCCTGCGCGATGTGGCGGCGCTGTACAGCCGCCGGACCGGGAGCTGACCGTGACGTGGTGGCGTCGTCGACCTTCGGTCGACGGGCAGCGACCGGTCTGTCCGCTATTGCGGTTCCGATCTCGATGCGGGCGGTATCTGTGCGCGCTGTGGGGGTGTCCCGGAGTCCGCGGCGGCGACGGGCTGGCGCCCGGATCCCACAGCGCGGTACGAGGGCCGGTACTACACCGCAGAACGTCCGACCAACCGGGTGCGCAACGGCAAGAAGGAGGCCACCGACCCCGTCGGCGGCCAGCTGCTGCCCGGCTACGTCGAGGTGCCTACCGCCCGATGGAGCCTCCGCTCGACCTGGCTCGCCACCGGCGGGGCAACCGCCGTCATCGTCATGCTGCTGGCGGTGATCGGGATACTCCTCTCGACACGGCCGCCCTCGGCGCCGTCGCCCGAGGCCCGATACCTGACCGCGCTGAAGGACGCCGGCCAGTTCAAGGAGTTCAACTCCGACGTCAATGCGGTCGCCCACGGCCGGCAGGTGTGCCGTCAGCTCGACGGTGGCGCGCCGCAACAGGGAGTGATGGCCGACAAGTTCGCGGTCGAGGCCTTCTGCCCGCAGTTCGCCGAAGGGTTCCACATCCTCGACACCGTCACGGCCTCAGGAGTTTTCGTCCTCATCGACAGCGCCGGAATCGACGCCATCGCCGTCGACGGTCCGGCCTGCGACGGTGCCGGCGGCTATTCCGACATCGCGCCGACCACACCCGTCGTCGTCAAGAACGGCAAGGGTGACGTCCTTGCCACCACCTCACTCGGGCCGGGTAAGGGTGACGCCGCCCAATGCACGTTCTCGTTCGACTTCCCCGTCACCGAGGGCCAGGATCGCTACGTCGTGTCCGTCGGCAGGCGTGGTGAGTTCAGCTATACCTTCGGACAACTTCGCGGCCAGGGAGTCCACATCCGACTCGGCCACTGAGCCGTCTCAGAGCGCGCCGAGGTCGGCCGCGACATTCTCGCCGCACTCCAGGCTAACCACGCCGCCGCGACCGGTGCCGGCCGTAAAGTCGAGAACCATGCGCTTCGGACTGTTCATCCCCCAGGGCTGGCGACTTGATCTCGTCGGCATTCCCGTCGAAAACCACTGGCAGGTAATGCGAGACCTGGCCGTCCACGCCGACGGCGGGCCGTGGGACTCGCTATGGGTCTACGACCACTTCCACACCGTGCCGATACCCACCGACGAGGCCACCCACGAGGCCTGGACCCTGATGGCCGCCTACGCGGCGACGACCTCGCGGATCAAACTCGGGCAGATGTGCACGGCGATGAGCTACCGCAACCCGGCCTACCTCGCCAAGGTGGCAGCCACCACCGACGTCATCTCCGGCGGCCGCATGCAGATGGGCATCGGCGGCGGGTGGTACGAGCACGAATGGCGCGCTTACGGATACGGTTTCCCGTCGGCCGGTGTGCGGTTGGCCCGCCTCGACGAGGGCGTGCAGATCATGCGCGACGCCTGGCGCGACGGCAGGGTCAGTTTCGCGGGTAAGCAGTACCAGGTCGACGGGGCGATCGTCTCGCCGAAGCCGTTGCAGCGCGGTGGCATTCCGATCTGGGTCGCCGGCGGAGGGGAGAAGGTGACGCTGAAGATCGCCGCGAAGTACGCCCAGTACACCAACTTCACCTCCGAGCCGGACGGCTTCGCGCACAAGTCGCAGGTGCTCGAAGAGCACTGTCGTGAGGTGGGCACCGACTTCGGTGCCATCGTGCGTTCGGCCAACGTCAACGCGATCGTGGGCAGCACCGAGGGCGACGTCGAGCAGCGGATCCAGCGCGTGCGCGACCGGCTGGGGGCGATCGCCGGCGAAGGGGCCGCCGACGCGATGATGGCGATGTTCAGTGGACCCGGGTCGGCGGCGGGCACCCCCGAGCAGGTCGTCGAGAGTCTGCTGAACCTGCGCGGGCTGGGCTGTGAGTACGTCATCTGCTACTTCCCGGAGGCGGCCTACGACCGCTCCGGCATCGAGCTGTTCGAGCGCGAGGTCATGCCCGCGCTGGCGTGAGAAGCGCATGCACGTAAAAGAGAATGGGGTTTCCATCTGGCGCCAACTGTGTTGTACGATCCGGCTACCGAATCAACGGAGGATCGCTGCAATGCAAAAGGCCCTTGCGCCGGAAATCTCCACATGGCCGGAGGAAAACCCGCAGCTCATCGGTAGTAAGTGCGCGAGCTGCTCGGCGGTGGTGTTTCCCCGCCAGGATCGCTGCCCGCACTGCAGCGCCGGCGGTATGTCCGAGGTGACGCTGCCCCGCCGGGGCACGCTGGTGGCCTGGACCACGCAGGGCTTCGCGCCCGGAGCGCCCTACATCGGCCCGACCGGCAAGGACTTCGTCCCGTTCGGGGTCGGCCTGGTTCAGCTTGACGACGTGGTGCGCGTCGAGGCGCGGCTGACCGAGAACGACCCGGAGAAGCTGAAGTGGGGCATGGACGTCGAACTGACGATGGTGCCGTTCGCCACCGACGCCGACGGCAACGAGATCGTCACCTTCGCTTTCCAGCCGGTCTGAGAGGAACGAGTCAATGACCAACGACGTCGCCATCATCGGCGTGGGCCTGCACCCGTTCGGCCGATTCGACAAGACCGCCATGCAGATGGGCGCCGACGCCATCCAGTTGGCGCTCGAGGACGCCGGCGTGGAGTGGAAGGACATCCAGTTCGGCTTCGGCGGCAGCTACGAGGTGTCCAACCCCGACGCGGTGACCCGGCTCGTCGGGCTCACCGGCATCACCTTCACCAACGTCTTCAATGCCTGCGCCACCTCGGCCAGCGCCATCCAGCAGACCGCCGACACCATCCGGCTGGGCAAGTACGACATCGGCATCGCGGTGGGACTGGACAAGCATCCGCGTGGCGCGTTCACCGATGACCCGGCGAAACTGGCTCTGCCGCAGTGGTATGCGCAGAACGGGCAGTTCGTCACCACCAAGTTCTTCGGCATCAAGGCCAACCGGTACATCCACGACCACAACATCTCCGAGGAGACCCTGGCGCGGGTGGCCAACAAGAACTTCCGCAACGGCGTGCTGAACCCGAATGCGTTCCGGCGCAAGGAGATCTCCGTCGAGGAGATCATGGCGTCACCGGTGCTGAACTATCCGTTGCGGCAGTACATGTTCTGCGCGCCCGACGAGGGCGCGGCCGCGGTGATCATGTGCCGCGCCGACATCGCCCACCGCTACACCGACAAGCCGGTGTTCGTGCGGGCCAGCGAGATTCGCACCCGCCGGTTCGGCAGCTACGAGGTGCACGCCACCTCGGCGCCGATTGAAGAGGACGTCTCGCCCACGGTCTACGCCGCGCGCGCGGCCTACGAGGCGGCCGGAATCGGCCCCGAGGACGTCGACATCGCGCAGCTGCAGGACACCGACGCCGGCGCCGAGATCATCCACATGGCCGAGACCGGACTGTGCGCCGACGGCGACCAGGAGAAGATGCTGGCCGACGGCGCCACCGAGATCCACGGCTCGCTGCCGATCAACACCGACGGCGGCCTGATCGCCAACGGTGAGCCGATCGGGGCGTCCGGCCTGCGTCAGATGCACGAACTGGTGCGTCAGCTGCGTGGCGAGGCCGGCGAACGTCAGGTGCCCGGCAATCCGCGCGTCGGGCTGGCCCAGGTCTACGGCGCGCCCGGAACCGCCTCGGCGACAATCGTTTCGCTGTAGCCGCCCGGTTCTAGGTGCCGACCTCGACTCCGAAGACCCCCGCGATGGCCTGCAGCAGGACCAGGACCTCGATGAGGCCTGCGGTGGTGACCAGTCCCACGTCGGCGGCAAGCGGACGGCCGATGGAGTTGATCAGCCCGGCGATGGGACTGCCGCCGATCGCCTGCTGAATCCCGTCGAGGAACAGGGTGACGTCGTAGGCGGGCAGCATCGTCACGATCGCGTTGATGACGTCGGCGGTGGGCAGCAGCGCCGCGTAGAGCGACGCGGCGGCATTGGAGATCGCTTCCGCGACCGCGGTGGTCACGTCCTTGACGGCGTTGAGGATGCCGCCCGGGCTCGTCGGCAGGGTCACCGGGCCGAACGATGGCAGCTTGATCGAGTTCAGCTCCGTCCAGAAGGAGCCGCCGGGGCTGAAGTCGCTCGACGAAGTCGCTGACTCCCTGGGCCACACCCTTGATGAAGAGCTCGACCACCTCGCCGACGTTGACCTTGGGCAGGAACCCGAACGGCGTCTCGACGTTGGCGTACCCGACGTTCGACCAGCCGTACTTCGGGTCGCCGTAGCCGAGGTTGACCAGCACCTTGAGCGCCGGTTGCACCAGGTCGGCCAACGGGTTGCCGATCAGCGGGACCAGGCGCAGCGGCTCCAGCAGCGGCAGATTCTCGGTGCGGATGATGTAGTACTTCTGCGTGGGGTCGGTCGTCTGCAGCGGGATGGCCCCGGCCACCTGCGCGGAAGTGAGCTGCGCGTACTTGGTGTGGACGAAGACGATGCCCAGGCCCGCGTTGAGGTCCGCCAGGAAGTTGAGCGGGTAGCGGGGGAAGTCGGCGAAGCCGTCGTATTCGAGTGTGTAATTCGTTGTGGGGAAAGCATTTTCCGGTGTACCGCCGTAGAAGTCCAAACCCAGGCTGGGCAGCTTGAGACCCGGGAAGCGGGACAGGAAGCCGCCGTTGGGGTTCATCTCGTTGCCGACCAGGACGAAGTTGAGGTTGTCGGGCGGGTCCGGCAGCTCGAGCAGCTGGCTTCATGGTACAGCGACGAGATGATCGCGCTCTGCGAGTAGCCGAAGATGGTGACGGGGTCGCCGGCCGTCGAACAGTGGGCCAGCGGTTTGGCTGAGCATCTCAAGGCCTTGGACCACCGAGGTGTTCAACGGCAGGCTCTTCACCCCGGTGATGGGGTAGAGGCCTTCGGGCGTGAACACCACCTGCGTGACCGCGCCCGGGCTGTTGGGCTGGATGTAGAGGTTGTTCACGTCCGTGACGTACGTGGTGGACGGATCCGGCACGCCGCTGGGCCCCATGACCAGCGCTGTGGTGGTCGCGCTGGCGGCGTGGACCACGGCTGTCGGTGCCGGCGATGCGGCAGCGGTGGCGCCATGGGCGACGGCCGTTTCCCGGCGGGCGTAGGCCAGCAGCGCCAGGTCCAGCGCCGAGTCGATCGGCGCGACCGGGGCTTTCGGCGCGGAGGTCAGCGAACCGGGCGTGCCCGTCGTGCGGGCGGTCATCGCCGGCGGCCACCGCGGCGGCGAACGGGACGTGTCGACCTTGGTGGTGCGGGCCCGAGCCGCCGTGGTGGGCGAGGCCGAGCGCGCCCTGGACGTCGATGCGGTGGCTTTAGCGCTGCTGTGCTGGGCGTGCGACGCCGAATCCGACGGAGCCGTCGGCCCACGCCACCGCCGACCCGCTGAACGCCGCGGCGCCCACGCCCAGGGCCACCGCCAAACCACCAACCCGACCGATGAACCTCGCTGCGCTCACGAGTCCCCCTAGTGACGACGGCCGACCAACTGTGGCGAAGACTAGCCCGTCCATCACCGGTTCGCTGTCAGTTGTCCGCGGCGCGGCTACACCCGATGCGGGCTGCTCAGATCGCCGGCCCCAACAGGTCGTCGGCGTCCTTGATGACGTAGCCGTAGCCCTGCTCGGCGAGGAACCGCTGCCGGTGCGCGGCGTACTCGGCGTCGAGGCTGTCGCGGGAGACCACGGAGTAGAACACCGCGCCGCCGCCGTCGTGCTTCGGGCGCAGCAGCCGTCCGAGCCGCTGAGCCTCCTCCTGGCGTGAGCCGAAGGTACCCGAAACCTGAACGGCCACAGAAGCTTCCGGCAGATCGATGGAGAAGTTCGCCACCTTGGACACCACCAGGGTCCGCACCTCGCCGCGGCGGAACGCGTCGAAGAGGGCCTCGCGCTCGGCGTTCTTCGTCGAACCCTGGATCACCGGTGCGTCCAGCTCGGTGCCGAGCTCGTCGAGCTGGTCCAGATACGCGCCGATCACCAAGGTCGGCTCGTCGGGATGGCGGGCCAGAATCGACTTCACCACCGCGATCTTCGAGTGCGCCGTCGAGCACAGCCGGTAGCGCTCGTCCGGCTCGGCGACCGCGTACGTCATCCGCTCGTTGTCGGTCATCGTGACCCGGACCTCGATGCACTCGGCCGGCGCGATCCAGCCCTGCGCCTCGATGTCCTTCCACGGTGCGTCGTAGCGCTTGGGCCCGATCAGGCTGAAGACGTCACCTTCGCGGCCGTCCTCCCGGATCAGCGTGGCGGTCAGCCCGAGGCGCCGGCGCGACTGCAGGTCGGCCGTCATCCGGAACACCGGGGCGGGCAGCAGGTGCACCTCGTCGTAGATGATCAGCCCCCAGTCGCGGCTGTCGAACAACTCCAGGTGCTTGTACTCGCCCTTGGTGCGACGGGTGATCACCTGGTAGGTGGCGATGGTGACGGGGCGGATCTCCTTGCGCTCGCCGGAGTACTCGCCGATCTCCTCCTCGGTCAGCGACGTCCGCGCGATCAGCTCGCGCTTCCACTGCCGGCCCGCCACGGTGTTGGTCACCAGGATCAGCGTCGTCGCGCCGGCCTTGGCCATGGCCGCCGCGCCCACCAGCGTCTTGCCGGCGCCGCAGGGCAGCACCACCACGCCCGAGCCGCCCGCCCAGAACGAGTCGGCGGCCATCTGCTGGTAGTCGCGCAGGTGCCAGCCGTCCTGCGCGAGGCTGATCGGGTGGGCCTCACCGTTGACGTAGCCGGCCAGGTCCTCGGCCGGCCAGCCGATCTTCAGCAGCATCTGCTTGACGCGGCCGCGCTCGCTGGGATGCACGACGACGGTGTCGTCGTCGATGCGCGCGCCGAGCATCGGGGCGATCTTCTTGTTGCGCAGCACCTCCTCGAGCACCGCGCGGTCGAGGCTGACCAGGCTCAGTCCGTGTGCCGGGTGCTTGACCAGCTGCAGGCGCCCGTAGCGCGCCATGGTGTCGACGATGTCGACGAGCAGCGGCTGCGGCACGGCGTAGCGGGAGAAGCTGACCAGGGCGTCGACCACCTGCTCGGCGTCGTGGCCCGCGGCGCGGGCGTTCCACAGCGCCAGCGGCGTGATGCGGTAGGTGTGGATGTGCTCGGGCGCCCGCTCCAACTCGGCGAACGGGGCGATGGCCGCCCGGGCGGCGCCGGCCTGTTCGTGGTCGACCTCGAGCAGCACCGTCTTGTCGGACTGCACGATCAGGGGGCCGTCGGTCATCGCGCCGCTCCGCTACGTGTCATACCGCCATTATCCGGCGTCGGCCGACATCACCGACGTGACCCGGTGCACGGCGAACTCCCGCGGCCGGCCCTGCGTCTCGTCCCAGGCCACCAACTGGCCGCCGTTCACTCCCAGCGGACGCACCACCCGCTGGGTGGCCACCCCGGCGGCGTCGACGTAACCGATCACCACGTCCTTGTGTTCCATGGCCGCCTGTTGCAGCAGCGCCATCGCCACCGCCGGGTCCAGCCGCACGTTGGCGAACGGCGCGGAGTCCACCCGCCGCAGCATCGACACCACCGCGGCCAGGGTGTCGGGGCTCGGCTTGGGCAATGCGCGGAACGCTCGCCGCTGCTGCGGAGCCGGCACCCGGGCCCCGCGCTGGCGGAGGTCGACGATCGCGCCCGAGGAATCCTCGGCGGCCGGGGCGAAGCCGGCCGCGCGCAACGCGGCGAGCACCTCGGCGATCGGCGCCTGCGACACCGCGACCGTCGGCGCGAGCAGCCGCACCTCGAGATGCCCGAGGGCCGGGGCTGCCACCGCGCTGGCGAGCAGCGCCGGGTCCTCGCACCGGACGAACGACGACGCCATGCCGACCCGCAGCTGACCGTGGCGTCGCGCGACGTCGTTGATGAGATAGGAAAGGCCTTGGGGAACAGGTGTTTTCGAATGCTTCTCGAAGAAGGTGTGCAGTGCGCCTGCGGTGCGGCCGGTGTCCAGGGCGTGGCGGATCGACTGCTCGCTGACCCGGTAGACCATCGCCGCGCCCGCCGACTCGACGGTGGCCACCGCGGTGAGCTCCTCGGCGAGGTCGCGCTGCAACGGGCCCGGCACCACGACGGTCAGGTCGGCCTGCACCAGGAAGTGGTCGATCGGTGCCGGCAGAACCTTCGCCATCGCCTCGATCGCGGCGTTCTCGCCGCCCGCCAGCAGCGCGCGGGCCGGTGTGCTCAATGCGCCCCGGCCGATCAGGCCGACCGCGTGTGCTTCGTCGAGCAGGTGTCCGACCGGGCCGGGCTGCAGCCGCGCCGCCCACCGCGGCCGCTGCCAGATCAGCGCCCGCGCCGCATGCGTGGCGTCGACCCCCGAACCGGGCGGCAGCTCGGCAAGCAGTCCGAGCAGCAACCGGCGGTCCAGCGGTGCAGCGGTCGAGTACAGCGAATCCGACAGTGCCGCATAGGGTTTGCCGTCGGGGCCGCGGCTGCCGATCAGGCCCGGGCGCGCCGGCAGGTCCAGCCAGGTGCTGGCCAGCAGGTGCCAGCGCGCGGCGGTGGGGGTGTCCAGGAACCGGTCGGCGGCCACCGTCGGCGCCCAGTACGGACCCGCGGTGTCCGACGGCTCGGCGTCGGGCAGGCCGCTGGCGATCAGTCCGGCGGCCGCGCACAACTCCAGCACGAGGCCCAGTCGCTGTTCGTCGATCCCGGTGAGCTTGCCCAGCCGCTTGGCCTCGCGAACCCCCAGACCGCCGCTGCGTAGCTCCGGAACCGGTGCGGCGGAAAGGCTTTGAAGGACGACCTCGATCTCCCGGATCAGGTCGAGCACGGCACCGGCCGCGGACGCGTCGACGTCGGCGGCCGTGGTGGTGCCGACCACCGGGTCCGGCCGCACCAGGCTGCGCGGGGCCGGGCTCCTCGCCGCGCAACACCTGCCCGACGTGGCGCGGCAGGATCACGGTGTCCTCGTCGATCTGCCGCAGCAGCCCGGCGGCCAGCAGCCGCGGCACCGGCCGCTCGGGCGGGGCGCCGGGGGCGGCGTCGCGGGTGCGGCCCATCGGTGAGCCCGTCAACAGCCGGTTCAGCAGTTCCGACTGCGGTTCGTCGAGGGCGTCGATGGCGGCGGCGATCTCCTGCGCCGGCCGGGAGGCGTCCTCGAGGATGGCCTGCCCCGGATACCAGGGCAGTCCGGCGGCCGCCTCGGTGGAGACCCGCACCGCGGCCTCACCCCACACCAGGGCACGGGCACGCAGGTCGTCGAGCGCCGTCAGCACCGCGTCCTCGTCGGCGCGCTCACCGATCAGGGCGACCAGCTTGGCGACGGGCACCGCCGTGACCTCGGCGTGCAGCACCAGCAGTGCGTCGAGCACCGCCAGCCGCAGGAAGTCCAGCTCGTCGGTGGCGGCCTTCACCGACTGGCGGGCCGCGGCCCGCGCGGCCAGGGCCGCGATGCTGCCCGGCGCAGGCTGGGCGAGGTCCGGCCGGAGCTCCAACAGGCGGATCAACCGCTCATCGGACAGCTCGGCGAGCCAGGCGCCCAGCGGCAGGGCTGCCGGAGCGGAAGGGTGGGTCATTGCTGACCAGCCTAAAACAGGCAGCTATGTGCACACTTCGGCGTGACAGGTGTCAGAATGATGGCGTGGCTGAGAAGAGCAAAACCAGGTATGTCGACAACGGCTGGCCGACGCGGGACCCCGAGGACCACGCGGTGAGTGAACTGGCCGCCGATCGGGTGGGCGCGCTGTCCCCGTTCGGCGATCTCACGTTCCCGCTGCCGGCGTCCGACCTGCCCTACCTGCACCCGGTCACCGTCGTCAACCGATAGCGGTGACCAGCGGACCGCAGCGCCGCCTCTCGCATCTCGACGAGCACGGTGCGGCGCACATGGTCGACGTCACCGACAAGGCTGCCACCGCCCGTACGGCCGTGGCAGCCGGCACCGTGCACACCACCGCTGAGGTGGTTGCGCTGATCACCTCCGGGGGTCTGCCCAAGGGCGACGCCCTCGCGACCGCCCGGGTCGCCGGGGTACTGGCCGCCAAACGCACCAGCGACCTGATCCCGTTGTGTCATCCCCTGGCCCTGACCGGCATCGACGTCGGCTTCTCGATCGGGGACAGCGAGGTCGGGGTGACGGCGTCGGTGCGCACCACCGACCGCACCGGGGTCGAGATGGAGGCGCTGACCGCCGTCAGCGTCGCCGCGCTCACCCTCTTCGACATGATCAAGGCCGTCGACCCGGCCGCGCGCCTCGACGACATTCGGGTGCTGCGCAAGGAGGGCGGCAAGACCGGCCTCTGGACGCGCCCGACGTGAGCGACGCTTGCGGAGCGAACCAACAAGTGGCGCGTCGCTCGGCACGCGTCGTCATCGCCTCCACCCGGGCGGCCACCGGCGTCTACGAGGACCGCTGCGGACCTCTCGTCGTCGAGCTGGCTCGCCGAGCGCGGCTTCGACGTGCCCGACGCGGTCGTGGTCGTCGACGGCAGCGCCGTCGGCGATGCTCTGCGGGTGGCGCTGGCCGAGGGCGTCGACGTGGTGATCACCTCCGGGGGAACCGGCATCTCACCGACCGACGCCACCCCGGAAGCCACCCTGAGCGTGCTGGACTATCAGATCCCCGGGCTCGCCGACGCCATCCGCCGCTCCGGCCTGCCCAAGGTGCCGACCTCGATCTTGTCCCGCGGGGTGTGCGGGGTGGCCGGGCGGACCCTGGTCGTCAACCTGCCCGGCTCGTCGGGCGGAGTGCGCGACGGCCTCGCCGTCCTGGCCGACGTGCTCGACCACGCCCTGGACCAACTGGCCGGAGGAGATCACCCCCGATGACCCGGATCCTGCGCGCCGCCCTCGTCGACGGCCCCATCTCGCTGACGGAACACGAGGACCTCGTCGCGCACGACGCGGCCGGCGCGGTGGTCGGGTTCTCCGGCGTGGTGCGCAACCACGACGGCGGTCGCGACGTGGTGCGCCTGGAGTACTCGGCTCACCCGCTGGCCGAGCAGACGCTCTTCGAGGTGCTCGCCGAGGTGGCCGGTGCGGCCACCGGGGTGCGGGCCATCGCGGCCAGCCATCGCGTCGGGACGCTGCACATCGGGGACGCCGCCCTGGTGGCCGCCGTCGCGGCGGACCACCGAGGGGCGGCGTTCGAGACCTGCGCCCGGCTCGTCGACACCATCAAGGAGCGGCTACCGGTGTGGAAGCACCAGTTCTTCGCCGACGGAACCGACGAGTGGGTGAACTCGGCCTGAGGCCTTACTGAGCCGGTGCGGCGTCGGCAGGAGCCGGAGCGCCGGGAACCAACAGCGGGGCGTTCGGGTCCGTCTCCGTCGGAGCCGTGCCCATGCTCGGGTCGTTGGTCACCGGGGTGTTCAGCGGACGCTGGGTCAACGCCAACAGCGCGTCACCCTTGCTGACCTGCTGGGTCTGGATCGCGTGCCACAGCTCCTTGAGGTACGTCACGTTCGGGCCCGACTGCGGGCCGACCGGATCGTCGGTGGTGCCGGGCGGCGGGTTGTCCGGGCTCGACAGGTGCTGGACGCCGTCGGGCAGCAGGGTGCCATCGGCGCGGAGGCCACCACGGTGGTGCCGTCGGCGGCCGGCGCGGCGGCGGGATCCGCCGGAGCCGGTGCGGGAGTGGTCGGCAGCACCGGCGGGACGGCCGGGTCGGCCGGGGCCAGCGGCAGCGCGTGGATGGAAGCGGCCTCGACGACGATGGTCTGGTCGTCCGGCGTCGCGGGAGCCTCCGGGGCAGGTGCCTGCAGGGCGGCGTCGATCACGGGCTCGGCGGCCGGCGGGGCCTCCTGCACGGCGACGTCGATGATCTCGAGCTGCGGGGCCGCGGGCTCTTCGGCCGGCGGGGCATCGACGGGTGCCGGGGCTTCCGGAGCCGGAGCATCCGGGGCGGGGGCTTCCGGAGCGCGGGAGCCGGGGCGTCGGGCAGCGGCGCGTCGAGCGGGACGGCATCGACGTTCTCGACCGGGGCGTCCGCGGGCGGCCGGCGCCGGCTCGTTGACCACGTTGCGCGGCGTGGCACCGGACAGGCCGCGACCGCAGACCGGCCACGCGCCCCTGCCCTGAGTGGCCAGCACCTGCTCGGCGATGGCGATCTGCTGATCCTTGGTGGCCATGTTGGCCGTCGGCGCGAACTTGGTTCCGCCATGTCCGGCCCAGGTGCCGGGTGAGAACTGCAGTCCGCCGTGGTAGCCGTTGCCGGTGTTGATCGCCCAGTTGCCGCCGGACTCGCAGCGGGCTACCTGATCCCACTCGGAGTCGGGGGCCGCCTGAGCCTGACCGGCGAGCGCAAGACTGCCGCCGCCGATGACGGCACCGGTGAAGGCAATCTTGGCGACGCTGATGGACGAGGAAGTGGGCTTGCGATGCCGTCCACTCATATGTCGGGGTATTCCTCTCTATTCGCGCCTGCGAGGTCAGCTGTCGGGTTCGGGCTGGAGAGGTTGCCCGGCCGGGTCGCTTCCGGGTGGAAACGACGTCGGCTTCACCCCAAGGAGCCGCTAGCGGCTCCGGGTCCGATATTCGGTGGACCGGTTGGGTCCCCCGCCTCCATCCACGGTTCTCGTTGGTCTCTCCGCTCCTTGGATGGAGCTTGGCGCGAGGAGCGGAAAGGGCCTGCCCTGGTTGAGGGGGCTGACCTCCGACAGACGGTAATGGCTGTCGAGAGAGCCGTCACCTTTTGCAAAATCTCGGCGTTTCTGCTACTGGCAAACCTTAAAAGAGGTCTAAAGGCCCACGAAGATGGGACGTCGTCCCAGGTAGATCAGGCACGCAATCCGGCCGTGGCCATCTCGTGACCTGATCGTGATGTGACGTAAATCACCCTCATCCGCCGGCAAACGGGGGTAACACGTCCACTATCTGGCCGGATTGCAGTGTGATGGCCCGATTTCGGACCGCCACGCCGTCGCACAGGAACGAACACCGCTGCAACACGCGTGCCAATTCGTCACTCCGGCAACACAGTTCACTGACCAGTTCGGCGACCGTCGCGCCCGGGCCCAAGCGTCAGCGAATCCGACTCGGCGCCCGCCGCGGCCCGCGCCGCCGCAAAGAATCGGACCGTCACCTCGACCGGGCCGGACACCACCGTCATGTCAGCCGCCGATCGCGCTCATCGGGCGTTGCGGCTGCACGAAGTCGGGGTCGTTGATGCCGTGACCGGGGGCCTTGCGCCACATCGCCGCGCGCCAGGCCGCCTCGAGTGCGGCGTCGTCGGCGCCGCTGCGCAGCAGCGCTCGCAGATCGGTCTCCTCGGTGGCGAACAAGCAGCTGCGGACCTGGCCGTCGGCGGTCAGCCGGGTGCGATCGCAGGCCGAGCAGAACGCGTGCGACACCGAGGCGATGATGCCGACGGTGGCGGGACCGCCGTCGACCCGCCACAGCTGGGCCGGTGCGGAGCCCCGCGGGGCCGGATCGGCCGTCAGCCGGAACTGCGCCGCCAGGGCGGCGAAGATCTCGTCGGCGCTCAGGGCGGCGTCGCGCCGCCACAGGTGACCGGCGTCCAGCGGCATCTGCTCGATGATCCGCAGCTGGTAACCGAACCGCAGGCAGTAGCGCAGCAGTTCGACGGCGTCGTCCAGGCCGGAGGCCGAGTCGAGGACGGCGTTGACCTTCACCGGACCCAGCCCCGCAGCCGCCGCCGCGGCCAGGCCGTCGAGCACGTCGGAGAGGCGATCGCGACGGGTGATGGCGCTGAAGCGCTGCGGGTCCAGGGTGTCCAGTGAGACGTTGACCCGATCGAGCCCGGCCGCGGCCAGGGCATCGGCACGCCGGGCCAGACCCACCCCGTTGGTGGTCAGCGCGATCTCCGGACGCGGACGCAGCGCGGCGGTCGCGGCCACGACGTCCTCGAGGCCCTTGTAGAGCAGCGGCTCGCCGCCGGTGAAGCGCACGTTGGTGATGCCGAGCCGGGTCACGGCCAGGTCCAGTAGACGGGTGAGCTCGTCGCGGCTGAGCAGCTCGTCGCCGGGCAGCCAGTCCAGGCCTTCGGCGGGCATGCAATAGGTACAGCGCAGATTGCAGCGGTCGGTCAGCGAGACCCTCAGGTCGGTGGCCACTCGGCCGAAGGTGTCGACCAGCGGGCCGGTCGCGGGCATGCCGGCGGGCGGTTGCACACCGTCGCGACGCATCGAAGGCAGGCCCAGCGCAGTCACCGTCATACGCCCACCCTGGCCTCGTCGACGGGAACGATCTCCTTGCCCAGCGGCACCAGTGAGACGGGCACCAGCTTGAGGTTGGCCAGCGCCAGCGGGATGCCGACGATCGTGATCGCCATCGCGGCCGCGCTGACGATGTGGCCGATCGCCAGCCACAGTCCGAACAGCAGGATCCAGATCACGTTGCCGATGACGGCCCCGGGCCGGGGGCCGGGCTTCTCGACGATGGTGCGCCCGAACGGCCACAGCGCGTAGGAGGCGATCCGCAGCGACGCGAACCCGAACGGGATGGTGATGATGAGAAGGAAGCAGACCAGCGCGGCCAGTGCGTAGCCCAGGGCCAGCCACAGTCCGCCGAACAGCAACCAGATGATGTTCAGGACCAGGCGCATGTCTCCTCCAGGGGTTAGGCCAGCCTACCGAAGTAAACAGGGGTGCTCGGCCGTCTTCTTCCCGAGTAGGATCACCCAGGCGCGTCCTGCACCGGCGGGGCGCTTCGTCATGTTGTCACGGACCCGTCAGACAAGCAGGTGAGACCAGTGCCGACCGGCAAGGTGAAGTGGTACGACGCCGAGAAGGGCTTCGGCTTCCTGTCCCAGGAGGAGGGCGAGGACGTCTACGTGCGTGCCTCGGCACTGCCCGGAGGGCGTGGAGGGTCTCAAGGCGGGCCAGAAGGTGGAGTTCGGCGTGGCCTCGGGGCGTCGCGGGCCGCAGGCGTTGAGCGTCAAGCTGATCGACCCGCCGCCGAGCATCACGCGCACCCGCCGGGAGGCGGCCGCGGCCGAGCGCAAGCACAGCCCGGACGAACTGCACGGCATGGTCGAGGACATGATCACCCTGCTCGAGGGCGTGGTGCAGCCCGAGCTGCGCAAGGGCCGCTACCCGGACAAGAAGGTCGCACGCCGGGTCTCCGAAGTGGTTCGCGCCGTCGCCAGCGAGCTCGACGCCTAGGTAGCTTCGCGCGAGCGTGCGTCCACTGCGAGATTTCGCCCGATTTTTCGCAGTAGCTTCACGCTCGCGGTACAGGGAACACTGGACGCGTGGGTTCCTACGTGGCCGCCGGCGGCGAGTTCGACCGAGACACCAACTACATCACCACCCGGATCACCGCTGACGGCGCGGACGGGTATCCCGTCGAGGCCGGCCGCTACCGGCTGATCGTCGCGCGGGCCTGCCCGTGGGCGAACCGGACGATCATCGTGCGCCGGTTACTCGGACTGGAGGATGCGCTGTCGATCGGCTTCTGCGGGCCGACTCACGACCAGCGCAGCTGGACCTTCGACCTCGACCCCGGCGGCGTCGACCCGGTGCTGAAGATCCCGCGGCTGCAGGACGCCTACTTCGCCCGGTTTCCCGACTACCCCAAGGGAATCACCGTGCCCGCGCTCGTCGAGGTGGCGACGGGCCAGGTGGTCACCAACGACTTCGCCCAGATGACGCTGGACTTCTCAGGCGAGTGGACGGCGCACCACCGCCCCGGCGCCCCGGCGCTCTACCCGGAGCCGCTGCGCGACGAGATCGACGAGGTTGCACAGCGGATCTACACCGAGGTGAACAACGGCGTGTACCGGTGCGGGTTCGCCGGGTCACAGGGCGCCTACGACAAGGCCTACGACCGATTGTTCACCGCGCTGGACTGGCTCACCGAACGGCTGACCACTCAGCGGTACCTGGTCGGCGACACCATCACCGAGGCCGACGTTCGACTGTTCACCACGCTGGCCCGCTTCGACCCGGTCTACCACGGACACTTCAAGTGCAATCGCGCCAAGCTGGCCGAGATGCCGGTGCTGTGGGCCTACGCCCGCGACCTGTTCCAGACGCCGGGGTTCGGCGACACCACCGACTTCGTGCAGATCAAGCAGCACTACTACATCGTGCACGCCGACATCAACCCGACCCGGATCGTCCCGAAGGGCCCCGAGCTGAGGTCATGGTTGACGCCGCACGGCCGAGAAGCATTGGGCGGCAGACCATTCGGAGACGGCACTCCGCCGGGGCCCACCCGCGAAGGTGAGCGGGTGCCTGCCGGTCACGGCGCCGGCTAGCTCCAGACCGTGCGCACCGACCACTCGGCGTGCGGAGCGTCGCGCAGCTCACCCTTCGGGTCCTGCACCAAGGTGAGCAGCTGGACCACGATGCCGGTCAGCCGGCCGCGCTGCGGATCGACCGTCGGAATCGTCACGGCCAGACGGCTATTGGGCCGGAACATCGTGCTGGTCGAATTGCGCTCGTCCTCGTAGACCTGCAGTAGCCGCCAAGGCGCGCGCCCGATCGAGGTGGGCACCGACAGCTGGATCGGGTAGCGCTTGTCCACCGCCAGCTCGCCCTGCGTCTGCGGCTTCTGGCACTCGTTGAGGTTGACCACGTTGCAGTAGACGAACGGTCCCACCCGCACCGAATGCCCATGCGAGTACGCGCTGATCTCGGGCAACCCCTCGTCGCTGCCGCGAGTGAGCAGCCAGGCGCCGATGCCCGCGCCCGCCGAGGCCAGCACCACGACGACGACCAGGATCCACCGAACCGACCGGGTCACTGGTTGGTCACCGCCGATGCGCCCTCCGGCTCGGCCAACACCGGACGATTTCCGCCGAACCCGGGGATCAGTGAATGGCCGCGATCGCTGACGATGGTCTGCGCCAGGCCGAGGATCAGCAGCGAGCTGATGGCGGTGAACCCGACCCACAGTTCGGTGTACACCAGCACGCCGAGGGCCCCACCGAGCACCCAGGCCAGCTGCAGCACCGACTCCGAGCGCCCGAACGCCGAGGCCCGCGACTCCTCGGGCAGGTCGTCCTGCAGCGAGGCGTCCAGCGACGCCTTGGCGATCGCGCTCGAGCCCGAGGTGACCAGCGCCGCTACCGCCGCCGCGATCAGGTGGCCGGTGACGGCGGCGGCCAGCGCCACGACAGTGACGGCGATGGTCGCACGCACCACGAGCACTGCCGGGCGGCCGAGCTGCAGCCGGGCCGCGGCGAAGTTGCCCGCGAAGTTGCCGATGCCTGCGGCCGCGCCGATCGTTCCCAGGATGCCGAGCTGTACCCAGCCGCTGGCATCGTGGGCTTTGGCGACGAACGCCGGGTAGAGGAACAGAAAGCCCACCATCGCCTTGATCGTGCAGTTGCCCCACAGCGAGGTGATGATGTTGCGGCCCAACGGTTGTCGCGGCGAGCTGATCGGCTCGGTGACGGCGTCGCCGGGCCAGCCGCCATGCGGCCCGCTGTGGCCGTGGTAGGTCAGCGTGGTGGGCACCTCGCCCTCGGTGACCTCCACCCAGCGCGGTATCCGCATCGACAGCGAGGCACCGGCCAGGCTGACGAACACGACCACGAACAGCGCGCCGGGCAACTGGAACAGGGTGGTCAACACGTACTCCACCCCGGCGGCGAAGCCGCCGCCGATGATCGTTCCGCCGATCAAGCCGAACACCGTCAGCCGCGAGTTGACCCGCACCAGGTCGATGCTGGGTGGCATGACTCGTGGCGTCACCGCGCTGCGCAGCACGCTGAAGGACTTCGAGAACACCATCATCCCGAGCGCGCACGGGTAGAGCACCCAGGACGGGTAGCTGCCGGTCGCGCCGTCGTAGTTCATGATCAGCACGATGGCCAGCGCAGTGCGCAGCATGAACGACATGGCCAGCGCCGCGCGCCTGCCGTGCTGCACCCGGTCGAGCGCGGGCCCGATCAGCGGGGCGATCACCGCGAACGGCGCGATCGTGATGAGCAGGTACAGCGCGACCTTGCCCTTGCTCTCGCCGGTGGCGGCGGCGAAGAACAACGTGTTGGCCAGCGCCACCGCCATCGCCGAGTCGACCGCGAAGTTGGCCATCACCGGCCAGGTCAGCGCCGTCAGTCCGGACTTGTCGGCCCCGTCGGCGGTCGCCGCGCGGTGCACCATCGAGTACATCCGCTCGCCCATCTCGCGGCTGCGCATCGCGGCGGCGCGGGTGACGGTGATGCGCTCGCCTGCGCCATCGCCCACGCCGCGAGACCGCGGTGGGGGTGTGGAACCGGTGCCGTGGCCGCGCTCGGAGTCCAGCGGCGGCAGATACCGGTTGGCGCTGGGCGTCGGATCCGGCCTGCGGCTGCCGGCACCGCGGTAGGCGAATTCCTCGTCGCTGGGGTAGTTGGCCATGCCCGGGTGCTCGTCGGGCGCCCCCGCGACTATGACGGCGGCCGGGTTCTGCGCTCGGGTGCTCACGCCGCCGTCCAGACACGTCATGATTCTCCCCCATGGCGGCACGCCCGGGTGCAGACGCGACCGGTGTGGCTGCCACAACACGGCGTGAGGCAAGATTGGTGACGATGGACACCCAGATCGACTCCGCCGAATCCGCGGCCCCGGCACGCACCGCCGAGCCGTCGGAGGCGGTTGCCGCCGTCTTGGACGGTGCTGTCGAGCAGGCCCGGCAGGCCATCGTCGAGTTCAGCGGCGAGACCGTCGGCGAATATCTCGGGGTCGCCTACGAGGACGACACCGCAGCGACCCACCGCTTCCTGGCGAACATGCCCGGCTACCAGGGCTGGCAGTGGGCGGTCGTGGTGGCGGCCTATCCGGGCGCCGATCACGCCACGGTCAGCGAGGTGGTCCTGGTGCCGGGGCCGACGGCGCTGCTGGCACCGGCCTGGGTGCCCTGGGAGAACCGGGTCAAGCCCGGCGACCTGGGCCCCGGCGACCTGCTGGCGCCCCCCGCCGACGACCCGCGGCTGGCACCTGGCTACACCGCTACCGGTGACCCGCTGATCGACGACACCGCGCTCGAGGTCGGCTTCGGCCGCAAGCAGGTGCTCAGCGCGTTCGGCCGTGACGACGCCGCGCAGCGCTGGCACGACGGCGACCACGGTCCGGCGTCGCCGATGGCGCGTGCCACCAAGCGGGTGTGCCGCGACTGCGGTTTCATGGTGCCGCTCGACGGAGCGCTCGGGGTCATGTTCGGCGTCTGCTGCAACGAGTTGTCGGCCGACGGTCAGGTCGTCGACTTCGAGTACGGCTGCGGCGCGCATTCCGACACCCCGCCGCCGCCCGGCACCGGATCACCGATGTTCGACCCGTACGACGACGGTGTGCTCGACGTGGTCGAGGCCCCGGTCGTCGAAGAAGTGGTCGAAGAAGTCGTCGAAGACGTCGATCGAACCCGAGGCGGCCGAAATCGAACAGGCTGAGCCGGCAGAGGCCGTCGAGACCGACGAGCCGCTCGACCCCTAGCTCTCGGCGGCGGCCTTGATCCGCGCCAGCGAGGTGTTCATGCCCGCGATGAGTTCCTTCTCGAAGCCGGGCACCCCACCGAGCACCGCGTTGACCGTCATCGTCGAGATCGCCTTGACGCCGTTCTCGGCGTGCCGGGTCTCGACCACCTTCGTGCCGGTGGCGGTCGGTTCCAGTTCGTAGCTCCACACGGTGTTGTTGGCGTTGACCCGGAAGGCGAGCTTGCGCTCCGGGATCACCTCGGTGATCGTCGACGTCGTCGGCCAGAACAGGTTGTTGCGCCGATTGAGGTTGACCGTGCGCGTTCCCGGCCGCAGCGGGCCCAGCGACTTCATCAGCCGGCACTGCGGGCTCCACTTCGGCATGTTGCTCAGATCCGAGATCAGGTTCCAGACCTTGCTCACCGGAGCGTTGATCTCGACCTCTGCCTGCAAGAGCGGTGCTGCCATCGGGTTCTCCTTCGCGCTTCGCCCACACTGGGTTGGTGGTCTACCGTACGCGCGGCCCGAGACCGGTCTGTGCGCCCCGCGCCCCGCGCCGGGCGGCCGTGCGCTGCCACAGGAAGATCGAGGTGCCGAGCACGCCGACGCCCAGCCCGGCAAGGGAGATCGGACGCCAGGTCTCCAGGGCCGGAACGACGAAGGCCGCGATCGTGGTCAGCGCCCACAGCACCGCTCCGGTCGACGATGACCGGCCACGGATCGAGCAGTGCCGCGGGTAGCTGCGGCGGCTCGGGTTCGGCTGCTGGCGGGTGCTCGGGTTCGGAAGGCATTGTCGTCCAAGGTAACCGATCACGGCTGGCCTGTTTCAGCGGTGGTCCGGGCCGGTTGTGACGTATGTTTTCGATGTGAAGGACGGGGAGTTGGCGGGGGATCTGTCGCTGGCCGTCATGCGGCTGGCCCGGCAACTCCGCTTCCGGCGGCCCGAGTCACCGGTCACGCTCTCCCAGCTGTCCGCGCTGGCGACGCTGGCGAAGGAGGGCGCGATGACGCCGGGCGCGCTGGCCGTGCGGGAACGCGTCCGTCCGCCGTCGATGACCCGGGTCGTCGCATCGCTGGTCGACCTGGGGCTGGTCGTGCGCGCCGCCCATCCGGCCGACGGACGCCAGATCCTGGTCGCCGCGTCCCCTGCCGGCGCCGAGTTGGTCGAACGTGAACGCCGGGCCAGCCAGGACTGGCTGCGCATGCGGCTGGCCACCCTGGACCCGCAGGAGCGCGACATCCTGCTGCGGGCGGCGGGTCTGATGACCGTGCTTGTCGACGAAGACGCGTGAGCGACAAGGCTTTCGGCGTTCTAGACGTCATCGACATCCTCGATCCCGCCGATGCCCGGGTCGACGACTTCCGCGATCTCAACAGCGTCGACCGCAGACCCGACCTGCCCACCGGTAAGGGGCTGGTGATCGCCGAGGGCGTGCTGGTGGCCCAGCGGATGCTCGCCTCGCGGTTTCGCCCGCACGCCTTTCTGGGCACGCGAGCGCCGTCTGCTCGAACTCGCCGACGACCTGGCCGGCGCCGGCGCTCCGTACTACCGCGCCACGGCCGAGGTGATGGCGGAAGTGGTCGGCTTCCACCTCAACCGAGGCGTGCTCGGTGCGGCGCGCCGGGCACCCGAGCTGACGGTGTCCGACGTGATCGAAGGCGCGCGCACCGTCGCCGTGCTGGAGGGCGTCAACGACCACGAGAACCTCGGCTCGATCTTCCGCAACGCCGCCGGGCTCGGCGTCGACGGGGTGATCTTCGGAACCGGCTGTGCCGACCCGCTCTACCGTCGCGCGGTCCGGGTGTCGATGGGCCATGCCCTGCTGGTGCCCTTCGCGAGGGCGCAGCAGTGGCCGGCCGATCTGAACGACCTGCGGGACAACGGTTTTCGGCTGCTGGCCATGACGCCCAACCCGGCCGCGCAGACCCTGGCCGAAGCGATGGACGGACTGGCCGATCAGAAGGTGGCGGTGCTGGTCGGCGCCGAGGGCCCCGGGCTGACCGAGACGGCGATGCGGGCCAGCGACGTCCGGGTGCGCATCCCGATGGCGCGGGGCACGGACTCGCTCAATGTCGCGACGGCCGCGGCCCTGGCGTTCTACGAGCGGGCCAGGTCGGGTGGCTAGGCTTCGGCGGGCAGGAGCGAAGCGACCCGGGAATAGGAGGGGCCGTGACCGAGGAATCGACGCCATGGGGAACCGGGCTGACGGTCGCGGCCTTCGTCGCCGCGGTCATCGGCGCCGCCATCGTCGTGCTCAGCCTGGGAATGATTCGGGTTCACCCGCTGGTGGCGGTCGTGCTCAACCTGATCGCGGTCGGTGGCCTGGCCCCCACGCTGTGGGGCTGGCGCCGCGTTCCGGTGCGACGGTGGTTCGTGCTGGGATCGGCGGTCGGAGTCGCCGGCGGCTGGATCGCGCTACTGGCGATCGTGCTGCATTAGCGGTCTGGTCAGCGATCGCCGCTGGAGCGCACGCCGAGCAGCACGTCCTCCCAGGCCGGGACCGCCGGCTTGGCCTTGCCGCGCTTGGCGCGCGGAGCCGGGCGGCAGCGGGTTCGTCCTCGACCGGGGCGCTGCGCGGGCGCGGGCTGCTCCTCGAACTCGAGTTGCGCGACCGGGGCCACCGGCCGCAGCGGGCGCTCGAAGTCCGGGTCGATCAGTTCGCTGGCGGCATCGTCGAGGGCGCTGACGGTGCCGCCGTGCGCGCCCGGGGAGAAGCGGAAGTGCGCGACGTTGTCGGACAGACCCGCCTGCCAGGCCATCTGCACGGTCCACCGGCCGTCCTCGTTGCGCCAGGCGTCCCACGTCGTCGCCTCCGAGCTGAGGCCGCGGGCGATCAGGGCGCTGCTGATGGCTCTCGAGCAGCGTCATCACCGCGGGCCCGTCGGCGAGTACCGGGTGGGCGGCGGTGGCCAGCTCGGCCGCTCGTTGCCGCTCGAGCAGCACCGGGTGGGCGAAGCGCTCGACCTTGACGATGTCCATGCCGGACGACTCGGCGACTTGTTCGACCGATGCGCCCGCTCGGATCCGGGCCTGAATGTCCCTGGGTCGCAACACGCCTTTGACCTCGATGTCCCTCAGAGTCTGGCCCAGGCGAGCGATCGCCGCGCACTGCGGCGCGCAACCGGTCGTCGACTGGCAAGGTGAACTTGTCGGCCGGGTCGCGACCTTCACAGATGATGTGCCTTACCGTCGACATCGAGTCCGATCACCTTGAGTTCTCGCATGTCGACCTCCTTCGTCGGGACTCTAACCGCAGCGCGCGGAACATAACGGTTAGGACACGCTGGAGTGTTACAGATGAGCGGTCAGAGCCGCTCGACCACCCAGTCGACGCACTGCGTCAGCGCGCTGACGTCGTCGGGCTCGACGGCCGGGAACATCGCGACGCGCAGCTGGTTGCGGCCCAGCTTGCGGTACGGCTCGGTGTCGACGATGCCGTTGGCCCGCAGCACCTTGGCCACCGCGGCGGCATCCACCGCATCGGCGAAGTCGATGGTGCCGACCACCTGCGACCGCAGCGCCGGATCGGCCACGAACGGGGTGGCGTACGACGACGCCTCGGCCCAGGAGTACAGCCGCTGCGAGGAGTCGGCGGTGCGCTTGACGGCCCAGTCCAGGCCGCCGTTGCCCAGCATCCAGTCGATCTGTTCGGCCATCAGCACCAGCGTGCCGATCGCCGGGGTGTTGTAGGTCTGGTTCTTCAGGCTGTTGTCCACCGCGATCGGCAGCGACAGGAAGTCGGGCACCCAGCGACCCGACGCCGCGATCGACTCGATGCGCGCCAGCGCGGCCGGGGAGACGATCGCCAGCCACAGCCCGCCGTCGCTGGCGAAGTTCTTCTGCGGGGCGAAGTAGTAGGCGTCGGCCTCGCTGATGTCGACGGGCAGGCCGCCGGCCCCCGAGGTGGCGTCGATGAGGATCAGCGCGTCACCGGAGCCCGCGGGCCGCTGCACCGGCACCGCCACACCGGTCGAGGTCTCGTTGTGCGCCCAGGCGATCGCGTCGACCGACGGGTCGGACGTGCGGCTCGGGCGCGCTGCCCGCGTCGGCCTTGATGACGATCGGGTCGCCGACGAACGGGTTGGCGGCGACGGCCGAGGCGAACTTCGACGCTGAACTCGCCGTAGGTGAGGTGCAGCGACTTCTTGTCGATCAGCCCGAACGCGGCGGCGTCCCAGAACGCGGTCGCGCCGCCGTTGCCCAGGATCACCTCGTAGCCGTCGGGCAGCGCGAACAGCTCGCGCAGGCCGTCGCGGACCCGGCCGACCAGGTTCTTCACCGGCGCCTGGCGGTGCGAGGTGCCGAACAGCGCGGCGGCCGTCGTGGTCAGCGCCTGCAGCTGCTCGGGGCGCACCTTCGACGGGCCGCAGCCGAAGCGGCCGTCGCCGGGCTTGAGGTCGAGTCGGGGATGCGTCGCAGAGCTGGATCAGCCATGCCTCAAGCCTAGGAGGAGCGGGGCAACTCCTGAAATCCAGGCGTTCAGCAAACCCGCAAATCGGGTATGGACAGTTAGGTGATACCTGCGGTACCGTTTGGACAACAACCGCCCTGATGTAAATCAACTCGGGAGGCGTGTCATGGCTAGGACCAAGATGGTCAAGCGCTGGCGTCGCAACATGGAAGTGCGGGACGACACCGGCGTACGTGGACACGCTGACCACCCTCTCCGAGGGCTCGGTGCGGCGGAACTTCAACCCCTACACCGACATCGACTGGGACTCGCCCGAGTTCGCCGTCGTCGACGACGACGAGCGCTGGATCCTGCCCGGCACCGACCCGATGGGCCGGCACCCCTGGTATCAGGCGCAGACCCGGGAACGGCAGATCGAGATCGGCATGTGGCGGCAGGCCAACGTCGCCAAGGTCGGTCTGCAGTTCGAGTTGATCCTGATCCGCGGGCTGATGAACTACGCCTTCTGGGTGCCCAACGGCTCGCCGGAATACCGGTACTGCCTGCACGAGTCGGTCGAAGAATGCAACCACACCATGATGTTTCAGGAGATGGTGAACCGCATCGGCGCCGACGCTCCCGGGCATGCCGCGCCTGCTGCGCTGGCTCTCGCCGTTGATCCCGCTCGCCGCCGGACCGCTGCCGATCCCGTTCTTCTTCGGCGTGCTCGCCGGTGAGGAGCCCATCGACCACACCCAGAAGAACGTGCTGCGCGAGGGCAGGACCCTGCACCCGATCATGGAGCGGGTGATGGCGATCCACGTCGCCGAGGAAGCCCGCCACATCTCCTTCGCGCACGAGTACCTGCGCAAGCGGCTGCCGCGCATGCGGGCCCGCAAGCGGTTCTGGCTGTCGCTGAACGTGCCGCTCATCATGCGGCTCGGCTGCCAGGCGATCATGGTCCCGCCGCGCAGCTTCTTCCGGGAGTTCGACATCCCGCGACACGGTCCGCAAGGAACTGTTCTTCCGCGCCCCGGAGTCGCGGCAGATGCTCCACGACATGTTCGCCGACGTCCGGATGCTGTGCTCGGACACCGGGCTGATGAACCTGGCCGGCAAAGCTGATGTGGCGGATCTGCAAGATCGACGGACCGCCGAGCCGATACCGCAGCGAGCCGCAGCGCCGGCACGTCGTCCCTGCCGCGTAGGCCGACCGCATGCCCCACGTGATCACCCAGTCGTGTTGCAGCGACGGGTCCTGTGTCTACGCATGTCCGGTGAACTGCATCCACCCGACGCCGGACGAACCGGGCTTCGCCACCGCCGAGATGCTCTACATCGACCCCGTGGCCTGCGTGGACTGCGGGGCGTGCGTCAGCGCCTGCCCGGTCGGCGCCATCGTCCCGGACAGCAGGCTGACCGCCGAGCAGCTGCCGTTCGTCGCGCTCAACGCCGGCTACTACCCGGACCGGCCCGCCGGGGTGAAGCTGCCGCCGACGTCCAAGCTGGCGCCGGTGCTGCCCGCACCGCTGGTGCGGCGCGGGGCCACCCCGCTGACGGTGGCCATCGTCGGCTCCGGACCGGCCGCGATGTACGCCGCCGACGAACTGCTCACCCAGCGCGGCGTGCGGGTCAACGTCTTCGAAAAGCTGCCCACCCCATACGGTCTGGTGCGCGCCGGGGTGGCTCCCGATCACCAGAGCACCAAGGGCGTGACCCGGCTGTTCGACACGATCGGCCAGCGGCCGCGGCTTGACGTTCTATCTCAATGTCGAAGTGGGCGAGCATCTTTCCCACGCCGAGCTGCTCGAGCACCATCACGCGGTGCTGTACGCCGTCGGTGCGCCCAACGACCGCCGGCTCGACATCGACGGTATGGGTCTGCCCGGTACCGGCACCGCCACCGAGACGGTGGCCTGGATCAACGGCCACCCCGACTTCGCCGACCTGCCAGTCGATCTCGCGCCACGAGCGGGTCGTGATCGTCGGCAACGGCAACGTCGCACTCGACGTCGCCCGGATCCTGACCGCCGACCCCGACGCCCTCGCGCGCACCGACATCTCCGACGCCGCGCTGGCGGCGCTGCGCACCTCGGCGGTGCGCGAAGTGGTCATCGCCGCCCGGCGGGGCCCCGCCGACTCGGCGTTCACGCTGCCCGAACTCATCGGGCTCACCTCGGTCGCCGACGTGGTCCTCGACGCCGAGGACCACGAGCTGGTCCGACGCGACCTGGCCACCGTCGACGACGCCGTCACCGCGGCCAAACTGGAGATCCTGGCCAAGCTTCCGGAGGCGTCGGCCGCGGCCGCGCGTCCCCGAATCCGGTTGGCCTACAAGCTGACCCCGCATCGGATCGTCGGCGTCGACCGGGCGACCGGCATCGAGTTCCGCCGCACCGGCACCGACGAGCCGGTGCATCTGGACGCCGGGCTGGTGCTCACCTCGATCGGGTACCGCGGCAAGCCCATCGCGGGTCTGCCGTTCGACGAGGCCGCCGGCGTGGTGCCCAACGACGGACGGCCGGGTGATCGATCCGGCCGACGGAAGACCGGTGGCCGGATCGTATGTGGCGGGCTGGATCAAGCGCGGCCCCACCGGTTTCATCGGCACGAACAAGTCGTGTGCCATGCAGACCGTGTCGCGGCTGGTCGACGATTTCAACGACGGCCTGCTGACCGATCCGGTCGGGCGGCCGTGGTGCTCTGGAGGCGCTCGTCCGCGACCGCAGGCCCGAGGTCGTCGACGCGGCCGGCTGGCGTGCCATCGACGCGGCCGAACTACGCCGCGGCGAAGCCGCCGGCCGTCCCCGGGTGAAGTTCACCACGGTGCGCGACATGATGGCCGCGGCCGCCGCCGCGCCGGAGCCGTCGAGGGCGGCGCGACTGGTGGCGAGCCTGCGGCGCTAGGTCATCTGGCTGACGGCCTGCTTCATCTCCTCGTCGCTCACCTCGCGCACCGGCTGGCCCAGCGACCACTGGTGGCCGAACGGGTCGCGAACGATGCCGTAGCGGTCGCCCCAGAACTGGTCCTCGAGCGGCATCACCACCGTGGCGCCGGCGTCGACGGCCTGCTGGAAGCGGGTCTCCACGTCGGTCACGGTGAGATGGATCGTGACCGGTGTTCCGCCAAGGGCTTTCGGCGTCATCGACTTGCCGTCGCTCATCTCCGGGAAGTCATCGGCCAGCATCACGGTGGCCCCGTCGATCTGCACGGCGGCGTGGATCAGCTTGCCGTCCGGGCCGGGGATGCGGCCGACTTCGACGGCGCCGAACGCCTTGACGTAGAAGTCGATGGCCGCGTTCGCGTCATCGACGACGAGGTGCGGGGACAGTGCGGGTTGGACAGCGATCGCCATGGGGACCTCCTCGGTTTTCGTGCACGGCCCACTGCGGGCCGCTAACCGTATAGACGTTCCGGTCGGCGCTAATCATCGCGACCATCGCGCGGCTACACCGCTGGCGTGGGCGATCTCGTTCCAGCCCTCGACCGCCTGCGGTGAGCGCGGCTCCGGTCCGACGTAGATCGCCGACGGCCGCACCAGCTTGCCCAGCGTCTTCTGCTCGAGGATGTGGGCGCACCAGCCCGCGGTGCGCCCGCAGGTGAACATCGCCGGCATCATCTTCGCGGTCACCTGGGCGAAGTCCAGGATCACCGCGGCCCAGAACTCGACGTTGGTCTCGATGGCGCGGTCCGGGCGGCGCTCCCGCAGTTCGGCCAGCGCCGCCTGCTCCAGTTCGGCGGCCACCTCGTAGCGCGGTGCCTGCAGCCGCTTGGCCGTCGCGCGCAACACCCGCGCCCGCGGGTCCTCGGCGCGGTAGACCCGATGGCCGAAGCCCATCAGCTTGTCCTTGCGGTCCAGGATGCCCTTGACCACCGCGCGGGCGTCACCGCTGCGCTCGACCTCCTCGATCATCGGGATCACCCGGGCCGGGCGCCCCGCCGTGCAGCGGTCCGCTCATCGCGCCGATCGCACCGGACAGCGCGGCGGCGACGTCGGCTCCCGTGGAGGCGATCACCCGAGCGGTGAACGTCGAGGCGTTCATCCCGTGCTCGGCGGCCGACACCCAGTAGGCGTCGATCGCCTCCACATGCCGGGGATCCGGTTCGCCCTGCCAGCGCGTCATGAAACGCTCTGTCACAGTGGAGCATTCGTCGATGACACGCTGCGGAACGGCGGGCTGGTAGATTCCGCGCGCCGACTGCGCGACGTAGGACAGGGCCATCACCGACGCGCGGGCCAGATGCTGGCGTGCGGTCTCGCCGTCGATGTCCAGCAGCGGACGGTAGCCCCAGATCGGCGCCAGCATCGCCAGGCCGGCCTGCACGTCGACCCGGACGTCACCGGTGTGGATCGGCAGCGGGAACGGCTCTGCCGGCGGCAGGCCGTCGCCGAAGCGGCCGTCGACCAGCAGGGCCCACACATCGCCGAAGGTGACCTGGTTGTCGACCAGGTCCTGATGTCGACGCCGCGATATCGCAGTGCGCCGCCGTCCTTGTCCGGCTCGGCGATCTCGGTGGTGAACGCCACCACGCCTTCCAGGCCGGGTGCGAAGTCTTCCGGTACCAGGGTCATGGCTGGATTGTTCCACTCGCGCAGACCCGCGTCTCTACCGGTCGGTAACCAATCCGGCCGCAGCGGCGGCGTACCGTATGCCCGTGGAGTTCCCAGCGGGTGATCGCCTTGCGGCGATGCGGGTGGAGTACGGCTCGGTCGAGAAGGACGGCAGCAGCGACCTCGACGTCGATTGGCTTGCCGAGGGCTGGCTTGCGTTGCTGCACAGGTGGATTACCGATGCCGAGCAGGGCGGGGTGGCCGAGCCCAACGCGATGGTGCTGGCCACCGTCGAGGACGGCAAGCCGGTCAGCCGAAGCGTGCTGTGCAAGAGCGTCGACGAGGCCGGGATCACGTTCTACACCAACTACGACTCCGCCAAGGGCGCCGATCTGGCCGCCACGCCGTACGCGTCGGTGACGTTCCCGTGGTTCGCCCTCGGGCGCCAGGTGCACATCCGCGGCGCGGTCACCAAGGTGAGCCCGGAGGAGACCGCCGAGTACTGGTCGAAGCGTCCGCGCGGCTCGCAGCTGGGGGCGTGGGCGTCGGCCCAGTCCCGCCCGATCGCCTCGCGGGCCGAGCTGCTGGCCAAGCTGGCCGAGGTGACCGAGCGTTTCGCCGGTGACGAGCAGGTTCCGGTGCCGCCGCACTGGGGCGGCTACCGCATCGCGCCCGAGGTCATCGAGTTCTGGCAGGGCCGGGAGAACCGGATCCACAACCGCATTCGGGTGACCGGAGCCGCTGGGCCGGCGACATCGGGCACGGGTGATCGCATCGAGCGGCTGCAGCCCTAACCGTGCGCTACCGGGTGGGACCGGCGAAAGCCTGAGAGCCACTGCGCAGGCGCGTCTAGCCTTGTGGTGTGGGGCAGCGGGTCCGGCAGACGAACGGTGGCTTGCGCGAACGCAAGAAGCAGCGCACCCGCGCGATGCTGGTCGACGCCGCGGTGCAGCTGTGTCTCGAGCACGGTTACGACAACACCACCGTCGAGCAGATCGCCGCGGCCGCCGACGTCTCGTCACGCACCTTCAGCCGCTACTTCCCGACCAAGGAAGCCGTCGTCGTCGCCGTCATCGAGGACCTGGCCAACGCGGCCGCAGCCGAGCTGGCCACCATCCCGCGATCGGTGCCGCCGCTGCCGGCGATCGCCCGCGCGCACGCCGACGTGTTGCGCCGGGTGCCGTCGGGTGGCGTCGCGGGGCTGACCACACAGCAGCTGGTGCTGATGGTCAACGTCCTTGGGCACCGCCGCCGTGTTGCGCGACGGCGGCCGACAACGTCCGGCCGCGGGCCTTCGTCGTCGATACGGCCAGCCGGCTCGGCGCTGATCCGCGCGACGACAGCGTGATGCTGGTGACGGGAGTGTGGGCGGCCATGGCGCATACCGCGTGGGGCCGGCTGGTGATCTCACCCGAGCAGTACGACGACTGTCCGCGGATCATGGCCGACCGGCTGGACCGCGTTGTCGCCGAATTCACCGATATTGCGACGGCGCAGGTCAGGAACGCACTACCCTCGACCAGTTGACGCTGGGAAGCGAGGGGCCGGCGATGAACCGCGACGTTGCCGGTCTCCGGGAACGCAAGAAACAACGAACCAGGGCCACGTTGATCGACGTGGCCGCGAGGTTGTGCGTCGAGCGCGGCTACGACAACACCACCGTCGAGCAGATCGCCGCGGCGGCGGAGGTCTCCCCGCGCACCTTCAGCCGGTACTTCCCGAACAAGGAAGCGGTGGTGGTCGCCATCGTCGCCGACGTCGCGTCCGGTGTGGCGGCGGCGCTGGCCCGTCAGCCCCTCGACATCACCGAGCACGAGGCGCTGATGCGCGCCAGCGTGCAGACCTTCGGGGCGGCGGTGACGGTCACCTCGACGAGCTGGCGTTCGACCGGATGAAGTTGCTGCTGATAATCCTCGGCACCACGCCGGCCATCGGGCTGTCGGCGTTCTCCTACCGGCCCGACGGCGCTCAGCACGCGGTGTTCGCGGCGATGGCCGGCCGGATGGGGGTGCCCGTCACCGACCCGGTGCTGCGCATCCTGTTCGACACGTGGGCGGTGTTGATGGGAACCGCGTGTGCCGGTCTCGGGGCACCGGGGGCACCACCGATCGAACCGCGACCATCTGTGCGAGCAGATCGAGTCCACCTACGCGTTGTTCGCCCGGCTGTGGACGCCGTGGCGTACCCCCGGCCAGACCCACGCAAGCGGGTCGGCAGAATAGCGACTACCTTCACCTAGTACGGACTGCCTTAGCAGGCGTCGAAGACCGCAGAAGGGGTTCTTGTGGCCGCAACCGACGACAACGCCACCCTGAAGTATCCGGGCGGCGAGTTGGACCTGGAGATCGTCCATGCGACGGAGGGGTCCGACGGGATCGCGCTGGGACCGCTGCTGGCCAAGACCGGCTACACGACGTATGACCAGGGCTTCGTCAACACGGCCGCGACCAAGAGTGCCATCACCTACATCGACGGCGACGCCGGGATCCTGCGGTACCGCGGCTACCCGATCGAGCAGCTGGCCGAGAAGTCCACCTTCATCGAGGTGAGCTACCTGCTGATCTACGGCGAGCTGCCGACCACCGAGCAGCTGGAGGCGTTCACCACCCAGATCCAGCGCCACACCCTGCTGCACGAGGACCTCAAGCGGTTCTTCGACGGCTTCCCGCGCAACGCCCACCCGATGCCGGTGCTGTCCAGCGCCGTGAACGCGCTGAGCGCCTACTACCCGGACTCGCTCGACCCGCTGGACAACAAGCAGGTCGAACTGTCGACGATCCGGCTGCTGGCCAAGCTGCCGACGATCGCCGCCTACGCCTACAAGAAGTCGGTCGGCCAGCCGTTCCTGTACCCGGACAACTCGCTGACCCTGGTCGAGAACTTCCTGCGGATGACGTTCGGCTTCCCGGCCGAGCCCTACGAGGTCGACCCGGAGATCGTCCGGGCGCTGGACATGCTGCTGATCCTGCACGCCGACCACGAGCAGAACTGTTCGACCTCGACCGTGCGCCTGGTGGGGTCCTCGCAGGCCAACCTGTTCACCTCGATCTCCGGCGGCATCAACGCGCTGTGGGGCCCGCTGCACGGCGGCGCCAACCAGGCGGTGCTGGAGATGCTGGAGAAGATCCGCACCGGCGACGACGATGTCCAGACGTTCGTCAAGAAGGTCAAGAACCGCGAGGACGGCGTGAAGCTGATGGGCTTCGGCCACCGGGTCTACAAGAACTACGACCCGCGGGCGCGCATCGTCAAGGAGCAGGCCGACAAGATCCTGGGCAAGCTCGGCGGCGACGACGAGCTGCTCGACATCGCCAAGCAGCTCGAGGAGATCGCGCTCACCGACGACTTCTTCATCGAGCGCAAGCTGTACCCGAACGTCGACTTCTACACCGGCGTCATCTACCGCGCGATGGGCTTCCCGACGCGGATGTTCACCGTGCTGTTCGCGCTCGGCCGGCTGCCGGGCTGGATCGCGCACTGGCGCGAGATGCACGAAGAGCCCAACAAGATCGGCCGGCCGCGTCAGATCTACACCGGTTACGCCGAGCGGGACTACGCCACCATCGACGGCCGCTGACCTTTCTCCGCTCGCCCAAACCAACGTTTGGCTGAGAACGTTCGAGTGATCTTCCCATTTCGTCGAGTTCGACGCCGCGCGCCCTTGACCTTTGGACAGTTGTAGTTTAACAATAGTTGTGTGATTACAACTGTCAGCGAGCTCAGCGCGCGCCGCAAGACGATCATCCTGGCGTCCTGCTGCCTGAGCCTGCTGATCGTCTCGATGGACGCGACCATCGTCAACGTCGCGATCCCGTCGATCCGCGCCGACCTGCATGCGCTCGCCGGCGCAGATGCAGTGGGTGGTCGACATCTACACCCTGGTGCTGGCGTCGCTGCTGATGCTGGCCGGCGCCACCGGTGACCGGTTCGGCCGCCGCCGGGTGTTCCAGATCGGACTGGTCACCTTCGCGCTGGGCTCGCTGCTGTGCAGCGTGGCGCCGACCATCACCATGCTGATCGCGGCCCGCCTGATTCAGGGCATCGGTGGTTCGATGCTCAATCCCGTTGCGCTGTCGATCATTTCGCAGATCTTCGTCGGACGGGTGGAACGCGCGCGGGCGCTGGGACTCTGGGGCGCGGTGGTGGGCATCTCGATGGCACTGGGTCCGATCGTCGGCGGCTTCCTGATCGATGGGATCGGCTGGCGCGCGGTGTTCTGGATCAACCTGCCGATCTGCGCGGCGGCGATCATCCTGACCGCGGTCTTCGTTCCCGAGAGCAAGTCGGCCACCATGCGCGACATCGACCCGGTCGGACAGCTGCTGGCCGTGCTCACCCTGTTCGGCCTGGTCTTCGTTCTCATCGAAGGGCCCGGGCTGGGCTGGACCAACCCGCGTCATCGTGGCGATCGCCGTCGCCGCCGCCGTGGCATTCGCGCTGTTCCTGCGCTACGAGTCGCGGCGCCACGACCCGTTCATCGACCTGCGCTTCTTCCGGAGCATCCCGTTCGCCTCGGCCACGGTCACCGCGGTGTGCGCGTTCGCCGGGTGGGGTGCCTTCCTGTTCATGATGTCGCTGTATCTGCAGGGCGAGCGCGGCTACTCCGCCGCGCACACCGGCCTGATCTACCTGCCGATCGCCGTCGGCGCCCTGTTCTTCTCGCCGCTGTCCGGCCGGCTCGTCGGCCGGTTCGGCGCCCGTCCGTCCCTGCTGATCTCCGGCATCCTGATCACCGCCGCCTCGGTGATGCTGACGTTCCTGACCCCCACCACGCCGGTGTGGGCGCTGCTGGTGATCTTCGCGGTGTACGGCATCGGCTTCGGCATGATCAACGCACCGATCACCAACGCGGCCGTCAGCGGTATGCCCAAGGACCGCGCCGGGGCCGCCTCGGCGGTGACATCCACCTCACGACAGGTCGGCGTGAGTATCGGTGTGGCGCTGTGTGGTTCGGTCGCAGGCGCCGCGCTGGCCAGTGCGGGCGTGCAGTTCACCGTCGGCGGCGCTGCCGCTGTGGTTCATCAACATCGGGCTCGGCCTGGCCATCATCGTCCTGGCCATCACCTCGACGTCGGCACGGGCCATGCGGTCCGCCGAGCGGCTGGCGCCGCTGATCGAGGATCACCGAAACGAGGTCGCCCATGTCGGATAACCACCTGGCCGATCAGGTGTGGCAATCGATGTCCACGCTGGTCCTGGACAACAAGGACGGCTGGCGGCGCTCAGTGGTCGAGCGAACCGGGTTGCCGTTCAGCAGGATTCGCATCCTCAAGCGGCTCGCCCGGCAACCGATGACCGTCAAGCAGGTCGCCGAGGCGGCCACCATCGACGCTCCCGCCGCGACGGTGGCGATCAACGATCTGGAGGCGCGCGGTCTGGTGATCCGGGAGACCGACCCGCAGAACCGGCGCTGCAAGCTGGTGTCGCTGACCGATGCCGGGCCGCGCGGTCATCGCCGTGCTCGACGACACCGAGGACCCGGCCCCCGAGCCGCTCGCCGCGCTCGACGCGAAGGACCTTCAGACGCTGCAGGCGATCCTGGCGCGGATCGTCAGCTGAGGTAGCCCTCGACCTCGTCGGGCGGACGCACCGCGGCCTCGCGGGGGTCGCCGCCGGTCTCGCGCAGTGCGCGGCGTTGCCGGAGCAGATCCCAGCACTGGTCGAGCTCGGTTTCGATGGCCCGCAGTCGATCGTGCTCCTCGGACGGGTCGATCTCGCCGTGCACCAACCGTTCGCGCAACTCGCGCTCCTGCGCCACCAGGTCGTGAATTCGCGCGAGGGTGTCGTTGTCGGTCTTGCGATGTTCTGCCACGACTCCAGTGTGCCCCAGACGTGTGTGTCAAAACGGCGATGTCAGGACACCGGCGAACTCGGTGCAGAACCAGTCGACGTCGGAGCCGGAGAACACCAGCGGTGGCCGGATCTTCAACACATTGCCGTGATGGCCGCACACCGAGATCAGCACCCGTCGCTCCCGCATGGCGTTGACCACCGCGCGGGCACCGGCACGGTCGGGTTCGCCTGTCTCGCTGACCATTTCGACGCCGATGTAGAGACCGGCCCCGCGCACGTCCCCGATTCGCGGGTGGCCGACGGCCAGTCCGGCCAGCTCGTGGCGCAGTCGGCCGCCGACCTCGGCGGCGTTGACCATGAGCTTCTCGTCCTCGATGACGTCGAGCACCGCCGCGGCGGCGGCCATGGTCACCGGATTGCCGCCGAAGGTGTTGAAGTAGGGCACACCGCGGGCGAATGCGTCGAGCACGTCGGCGCGCGCGGCCATCGCCGCGATCGGCAGACCGTTGCCCATCGGCTTGCCCATGGTGACCAGGTCGGGCACCACGCCGTGGCGCAGGAATCCCCACATCGCCTCGCCCGTGCGGGCGAAACCGGGCTGTACCTCGTCGGCGATGAACACCCCGCCGGCCCGGCGCACCAGCTCGACAGCGGGCCCGAGCACCGACGGGTCGGGGTAGATGCCGTCGGAGGAGAAGATGGTGTCGACGATCAGGCAGCTCAGCCCGACACCCGCGGACTGCAGGTCGGCGATCGCGGCGGCGACGTCGCCGGCGAACCTGCTCGCGACGTCGGGCGGCGGGATGGTGCGGACGTGCTCACCGAGTGCCGTCTCGCCGCCGATCGAGGGCGAGATCGCCGTGACCGCCGCGGTGTTGCCGTGATAGGCGTCGGTGGTGATGATGACACCCGTTGCGCCGGTGTGCATCTCGGCGACCCGCAGGGCCAGGTCGTTGACCTCCGAGCCGGTGCAGGCGTACATCACCTGGTCGATCTCGCGCGGGCATGGTGGCCAGCAGGCGCTCGCTGTAGTCGACGATGCCGTCGTGCAGGTAGCGGGTGTGGGTGTTGAGGGTGGCCAGCTGACGGCTCACGGCCTCGACGACGTGCGGGTGACAGTGGCCGACGCTGGCGACGTTGTTGTACGCATCCAGATAGCAGGCGCCGTCGGCGTCGTAGAGGCGGGTGCCCTCGCCGCGGACCAGATGTACCGGACGCTCGTAGAACAACCGATACGACGGGCCGAGCATGCGGTCGCGGGCCGCGATCAACGATTCGGTGGCGGGATCGAGTGGCTGATCCGGGGAGTAGCTGTTGGAGTCCATGATGTTCGAGAAACCCATGTCGCTACTCCTTCCCCTCGTTGATCGCGGCCCGTGCACTCAGCGCTCGTGCGCCTCCTCGAGCACGATTCGGCCGAGCTCCGAATACTTCTGCGGCGCCTTGGCTTTCAGGTAGACCGCCAGCAGGATGCCGCTGACGCCCACCGCGACGACCACATACGGGATGATCGTGAACACCCAGTCGGTGGACGCCGTTCCCGCTGCGAACGAGGCGTTCTTGCCCAGCAGGTAGATGACGTAGAGCATGCCGATGCCGCCGAGCAGGGGTGCGGTGAAGGTGCGGAACCAGTGCGCGGTCTCGGGATGGTTCTTGCCGACGTGGAAGTAGGCGATCACCGCGAAGGCCGCCAGCGCCTGCACGATCAGGATGGCCGTCGTGCCCAGCAGCGCCATCAGTCCGTACAACCCGGTGTAGGGGTCACGGCCGGTGATCGCGAAGAACAGCACCACGACCGTGGCGAAGATGGTCTGCGCCAGCCCGGCGATGTGCGGTGAGCCGTGCAGCGAGTGGGTGGCGCCGAGCGTCTTGCGCATACCGGGGATCACGTTCTCCCGGCCGAGGGCGTAGATGTAGCGCGCGGCGCAGTTGTGGAACGCCATGCCGCAGGCGAACGACCCCGTCATCAGCAGAATCTTGAACATGTCGACCGCCCACGTACCGAGGTGCTGGCCGACCGGGCCGAAGAAGATGTCACCGGCCGTCGTCGAATCCTGTGCCAGCGCAATGGCATTCTGCGGGCCGGTGCCGACGATCGCCATCCAGGAGATGAAGATGTAGAACACCCCGATGCCGACCACCGAGCTGATCACCGCGATGGGGATGATCTTCTTGGGGTTCTTGGACTCCTCGCCGTACATGGCGCTGGACTCGAAGCCGACCCAGGACCAGAACGCGAAGAACAAGCCGATGCCGGCCGAACCCGCCACCGCGATCGTGCTGCCGTCGGCTCCGGTCACCGACCCCGACAGGTTGGTGAAGCCGTTGAGCGGGTTCAGCGATGCCCACGACCAGCCCTGCGGGCCGCCGCCGGTGAACAGCACCGAGAAGGCCATCAGCGACAGCATGATGATCTCGGTGATCAGGAACACGCCGAGCACCTTGGCGGCCAGGTTGATGTCGAAGTAGGTCAGCACCAGGTTGACCACCAGCATGGCGATCGCGAACACGACCCAGGACACGTTGATTCCGAACAGGCTGTTGAAGGTGTCGTTGGCGAAGAACGCGAAGATCCCGATCAGGGAGGCCTCGAACACCATGTAGGCCATGGTGGTCAGGAAGCCTGCGCCGAGCCCGACGATGCGGCCCAGGCCGTGCGAGATGTAGCCGTAGAACGCGCCGGTCGCGGTGATGTGCTTACTCATCGCCGCGTAGCCGATCGCGAAGAGGGTGAGCACGATCGTGGCGACGAAGTATCCGGCCGGGGCGTAGGCGCCGTTTCCGAAGCCCACGGCGATCGGCACGTTGCCGACCATCGCGGTGATGGGTGCGGCCGTGGCGACGGCCATGAACAGCACGCCCATCAGACCGACGGCGTTGGGCTTGAGCCGCTGGACGGTGTCGCCCTTCGTGCCCGGTGATGATGTGGCTTTCTCTGCGGGCGGGTCGATGATGTCGCTCATGTGTGGTTTCCCGTCTCGAACACGACCGGCGGTCGCGTTGCTCTTTTGGTCTGGTTTGGCCCGGGATGCGGCTGCGTCCGGGGAGCGAGGGTGTTGTCGAGGACGACGCTGTGGTACGACGCCGACATTGTTACCCCCGCGAGATAGCCTGGTCAACAGGAAGAATCGACCGACCGCTCAGTGTGTTAAGTCGGTGTTTCGACGCGTCCCGCCACGAAACAGCCGCGTTAAATGTGCCGATTTGGTCTGCTCGACAGACGGTTATGGTCCACACTCTTAGCCATGCCGGGACTGCCGCCGACCCATGAGTCGTTCGCGCGCGCAGCACTTCCGGCCTACGGGCGCGCCACGGATTCGCCGCTGCGGCTGCTGAGCCTGTCGGAGAACGCGACCTACCTCGTCGACGACGACGACCCGATCGTGCTGCGAGTGCATCGGCCCGGCTACCACTCGCTGCAGGCCATCCACTCCGAACTGGCTTGGATGCAGGCGTTGCGCACCGAGACCTCGGTGACCACACCGGAGTTGATCCCCGCCCGCGACGGCACCGACGTGGTGGTCGCCGAGGCCGACGGCGCCACGTTGCACGTCGACGCCGTGACGTTCGTACCCGGGTGTACCGCCGAGGAGGACCCCGATGCCGTCGGGTTCGACGAACTGGGCCGGATCACCGCCGTCATGCACGACCACGCCCGACGGTGGAGCGCACCAAGCGGTTTCACCCGGTTCCGCTGGGATCTGGAGACCATCCTGGGTCCGCAGGCTCGCTGGGGCAACTGGCGGCTGGCGCCCGGGCTGACCGACTCCGACCGCAGCTGGATCCAGCGGGCAGCCGACGACATCACCGCCAAGCTCACCGAGTTCGGTTGCGGCCCTGACCGATTCGGCCTGGTGCACGCCGACCTGCGGCTGGCGAACCTGATGGTCGACCCAGCCGACGTCGCGGCCGGCATCACCGTGATCGACTTCGACGACTGCGGCTGGTCGTGGTACCTGGCCGACCTCGGTGCGGCGGTCTCCTTCATCGAGGACACGCCTGCGGGCGAGCGGATCATCGCCGACTGGCTGGCCGGCTACTTCGAGGTGGGCTCCATCCCGGCCGAGCATCTGCAGCTCATCCCGTCGTTCGTGATGATGCGACGGATCATGCTGACGGCGTGGATCGCCTCCCACCACGACGCGGACGCCGCGATCGGCGTGGGGGAGCAGTTCGCCCCCGACACCGCCCGTCTGGCGCAGCGTTATCTCGAGGACCGAACCTGGCTGCAGGACGCCATCTTCGGCTCCCGTGTCTGAGTGCCCCGGAAAGGATGCACATGTTTGATCTGCGGTCGACCTCGGTCCTGGTGACCGGCGGCAGCAAGGGTATCGGGCGCGGGATCGCCTCGGTGTTCGCCGAAGCCGGCGCCAACGTCGCGATCGCGGCGCGCTCGGCCGCCGACATCGACGCGGCCGTGGCCGATCTCGAATCCCGCGGCACGGGAAAGGTTCTCGGGGTGCAGGCCGACGTGTGCGACCCGATGTCGTGCGCCAACATGGCGGCTGCGGTCGTCGAGACGTTCGGCGGCATCGACGTGGTGTGCGCCAACGCCGGCATCTTCCCGGAGGCGCCGCTGGCCACGATGACCCCCGCCCAACTGGCCGAGGTACTCGACGTCAACATCAAGGGCAACATCTACAGCGTGCAGGCCTGCCTGGACGCGCTGATCGCATCCGGGCGGGGCCGGGTGATCCTGACCTCGTCGATCACCGGGCCGATCACCGGGTTTCCGGGATGGTCGCACTACGGTGCGTCCAAGGCCGCGCAGCTGGGCTTCATGCGCACCGCCGCAATCGAATTGGCGCCGCACGGCATCACGGTCAACGCGGTGCTGCCGGGCAACATCTTCACCGAGGGTCTTGCCGACATGGGCGAGGAGTACATCGCCGGCATGACGCGCGCCATTCCGGCCGGCGCGCTGGGCAAGCCGGAGGACATCGGCTACCTCGCCGCGTTCCTGGCCAGCCGGGAGGCCGGCTACATCACCGGCCAGGCCATCGCGGTCGACGGCGGTCAGGTGCTGCCCGAGTCCCCGGACGCCGTGAGTTCGTAACCCATGGAGGAGTCGGAGGGGGGACCGATCGCCGAGGACGTCCGGCGGCGAATCCTGTCCATGCTGGCGCAAGGCGCTCTGCGGCCCGGCTCGCGCCTGGGCACCGAACGCGAGATGGCCGAGCAGTTCGCGGTGTCCCGGTCGACGCTGCGCAGCGCGCTGCTGCCGTTGAGCCGGGCCGGCGTGCTGGAGCGGCGCACCGGCCGCAACGGCGGCACCTTCGTTCGCGCCGACGTGGTGCAGCGCAATGCCGCCGAACTGGCCGGGTTGCCGGCCCGGCTGCGCAGCGGCGGGCACACCAGCACCACCCGGGTGCTGGCCACCGACCGCCGGCCGGCCACGCCTGCCGAGGCGGCTGCGCTCGAAATCGGCACCGAAGAAGAGGTTTTCGCGATCCGGCGGCTGCGGTTCGCCGACGGTGTCCCGCTGTCGGTCGACTTCGCCTGCTTCGTCGCCGAGCAGGTGGTCGATCTTCTCGAGCAGCCGCTGGGCGGCTCGATCTACGAACTGCTGGCCGTGCGGTACGGCCTGGTGCCCGCCACCTCCACCGAGATGATCGAGGTGGTCAGCGCCAGCCCGCGGGAGGCCGACTGGCTGGGCATCGCCAACCGCCAGCCGCTGCTGGCGATCACCAGGGTCACCCACGATGCGTCGGACCGGCCGTTCGAGTATGCCTACGACCTCTTCCGCGCCGACCGGGTCCGGCTGACCGCGACCACCTCGACGGTCACCGCGCGAGAGCGTCGCGGCACCGACGGCCGGGTCGAGCGCTCCGTCTCCAGCGCCTGACCCTCGTCGTGCAGACGCAGAAACTCGACGGACTAAGGTGTGAGCGGTGACGACGAAACCCGAGATCGATTTTCCCGAAGGTCCGGCCCCCACCGAACTGGTCATCAAAGACCTGGTGGTCGGCGACGGCGACGAAGCCAAGCCCGGCGACGTCGTGGACGTCCACTACGTGGGGGTCTCCTACGACACCGGCGAAGAGTTCGACAGCTCCTGGAATCGCGGCGAATCCATCAGTTTTCCGCTGCGGGGCCTGATCCAGGGCTGGCAGGACGGGATTCCCGGGCATGAAGGTCGGCGGTCGCCGTCAGCTGACCATCCCGCCCGAGCAGGCGTACGGCCCGGCCGGATCCGGCCACCAGCTCTCCGGCAAGACTCTGATCTTTGTCATCGACCTGCTGGGCGTGCACTGACCGATCGGTGACCCGCACCGGCGAAGATTTGAGTCTTTGCCGGATGCACTTCGGCTGCCGATTCGGTGAAAAATCCCACAATCGCCTCGTGCTTGGCTGACTGGCGTCGTATCGTGCATCGGTTCGATTAATTGACGCGCCGGGAAGCTGGCGGAGGAGGGACCGATGACGGGTTCCGGAGATGCGCGGGTAAGCGCGACGGCTACCGAGTGGCGCCGTGAGTCGCGATACTACCGCCGCACACCCGGCCTTGGCTGGCTACTGGGTTTGCTGTTGATACCGCTGCTGCTGGGGCTGATCGGGTGGGGAACCCTCGGTAAGCCCAAGGTCAGCGTCAGCACACCGAGTGTGAGCATCACCGCGCCCAGCCTGTCGGTGCCGTCGCTGAGCTTTGCGCCGCTGTCGATCATCCGCAACGGCAACGACTTCACCCTGACCGGCGACCTGCCCGACCTCGTCGGCCAAGACGTCGTTGCTCGATGCGCTGAAGGCGGCGCTGGGGCCCGGCGTCAACCTGATCGACAAGCTCAACATCAAGGCCGGCGTCAGCGCCCCGGACTTCTCCGGACTCGGCGCGCTGTTCAAGGCGGCCGTGGACATTCCCGACTTCAACTTCGACCTCTCCGGCGACACCGTGACCCTGACCGGCACGGCGCCCTCCGAGGACGTCAAGGCCGCCGTCGAGGCCGCCGCCAAGGCGGCCTGGCCGAACGTCACCGTCGTCAACAAGATCGAGGTGAAGGGCGCCACCGCGACGCCTCCCGCCACCACCGGTGGGGACTGCGGGTCGCTGCAGGCGGACATCGCCTCGGCCCTGACTGGTCCGATCAACTTCGAGACCGACGGCTTCACTCTGACCCCGGCGAGTCGGCAGATGCTGACCGCGGTGGCCGCCAAGATCAAGTCCTGCCCGCAGGCCAAGATCGCCGTCACGGGTTACACCGACAACACCGGCAATGACGGCATCAACATCCCGCTGAGCAACAATCGCGCCAAGTCCGTGGGCGATTACCTTGTTTCGCAAGGGGTTTCGGCTGGCGAGGTGACCACCAGCGGACAGGGTGCGGCCAACCCGGTCGCCAGTAACGACACCGACGCCGGGCGGGCACAGAACCGTCGCGTCGAGATCACCGTGAGCTAGGAGCAGTCGACATGGGATTCGTTGTTCAGTGGTTGTGGTACCTGCTGGCCTTCCTGGTCGGCTCGGCGGTGGCGTGGGCGATCACCGTGGCGACCGTCAAGCGGACGACCGAGGAAGAGGCCATCGCCGACCTGCCCGGCTCGCGTGAGATTGGAGCCCGTTGATGCATGACGTGAACTGGTGGCTGATGGCGCTGGCCTTCGTGCTGGGCCTGTTGCTGACGTTCCTGCTGATGATCGGCCGGGTCACCCGTGAGGTCCCGGTGAAGCACTCGGCGTCTGCCGGCCTCGGCGTGAAGGGCCCGAAAGCGCCGGATCTGCCTGATGTTTCGGTGCCTGACGTCAAGCTGTCCGGTCGCGGGCGCCGTTGCGGCCGGTGCAGCAGCGGCCGGCGGTGTCGCGGCCAAGCTCACCGGCGGCGGAAAGCTCGAGGAGCCCTACGGCACCGGATCGATCCGGCTGGCCGCCGGTGCCGCCGCGCCGTCGGGCTTCGACATCAAGGGCAACGAGGACTCGATGCTCTACCACACCCTCGAAAGTCCTTGGTACAAGCAGACCATCGCCGAGGTGTGGTTCGCCGACGAGGACAGCGCCCAGCGTGCCGGCTTCACCCGGTGGGACGCCAAGGACAAGGGCGCCAAGATCTGCGACTTTCGCCGACGTGCCGCCCGGGCCCGTACGGCAAGGGCTCGGCGAAGGCTGGCGATGGCGGCAGCGGCCCGTCGGGCTGGGCCATCAAGGGCAACGAGGACTCGATGCTCTACCACACCGTCGAAAGTCCTTCGTACAAGCAGACGATCGCCGAGGTGTGGTTTGCCGAGGAAGACTTCGCCCAGGCCGCAGGGTTCACCCGGTGGGACGCCGACAAGGGCAAGGGCGCCAAGATCGCCTCACTGGCCGACGTGCCGGCCGGCCCGTACGGCAAGGGCTCGGCCAAGGCCGGCGACGGCGGCAGTGGTCCGGCCGGCTGGCTGATCAAGGGCAACGCGGACTCGATGCTCTACCACCCGCCGGACAGCCCCGCCTACACCGAGACCATCGCCGAGGTGTGGTTCTTCGACGAGGAGACCGCCAAGGCGGCCGGTTTCGACAAGTGGGACAAGAACTTCCGCTGATCGCCGACAGTAACGCCACGGCGGTGAAAGTCCTCTGATACCGCCGTGGCGTTACTGTCGCGGCGGGAAGCTAGAGCTAGCGCGGCGCCGGCAGCCGCAGCATCAGCCGCGCGCCGCCCAGCGGGCTGTCCTCCAACGACGCTGTGCCGCCGTGGAGTTCGGCCTGCTGGGCGACCAGCGCCAGGCCGAGCCCGGAACCGGAGTGCGAGGCCGTCGACCCGCGGGCGAACCGCTCGAAGACAGCCGTCCGCTCCGCTTCCGGGACCCCGGTGCCGTTGTCGTCGACGGCGATCTCCACGCCCTCGCGTGAGCTGACCGCCGACAGCTGCACCCGGGTGGCGCCGCCGTGCTTGACCGCGTTGGCGATCGCGTTGTCCACGGCCAGCCGAAGCCCGGCCGGCAGGCCGATGATGATGCACGTCGGCGACGGCGCCAGCGACACCTCGAGTCCCGGGAACACCCGCATCGCGTCGTGCGCCGCGCGGTCGAGCAACTCGGTGATGTCCACCGGCACCTGGTCGGCCTCGGTGGACAGCTCGCCCTGGGCCAGCCGTTCCAGCGCACCCAGCGTCGCCTCGACCCGGTTCTGGGTGCGGATGACGTCGCCGAGCACTTCCTTGCGCTGCTCGTCGGGCATGTCGAGGGTGGCCAGCACCTCGAGGTTGGTGCGCATCGCGGTCAGCGGGGTGCGCAACTCGTGGGCGGACACCGCGGCGAAGTCGCGGGCGGAGGTCAGTGCGGCCCTGGTGCGATCCTGCTCGGTCCAGATCCGCCGAGCAGGCCCTTGAGCGCCTCGCCGATCTCGACCGCCTCGCTGGCCCCGCTGACGTCGATGTCGGGTGCCACGTCGCCGGCGTCGATCTGGCGGGTCTGGGCGGCCAGCCGCCGGAACGGCCGGACCGCGAAGGTGGCCAGCAGCCAGCCCAGCAGGCCGGCCGCGCCGACGGCGAACACGCAGATGATCAGCACGCGGCGGTGCAGGTTGTTGGTGTCGGCGATGGTGTCGTCGTAGGTCGCGCCGACCGCCAGCGTGGTGGCCTCCGGGTAGGGCAGCTCGACCGTGCGCACCCGGTAGCTGACCCCGTCGATGTCGGTGGTGGCGTAGTCGGACGTCAGCCTGGGCAGCACGACGGGTGAGTTGGACTTGACCTGGTCGCCGCGGCGGACGGTGATGACCACGTCCTGGTCGTTGGGTGACGGCGGGATCTGGTCGAGGCCGCGCGGCACGAACGGGACGGCGAAGCCGGCGGCCTCGTCCAGGCGCCGGTCGAGCCGCTCGAGGCGGTCGTTGGTGATGCCGATCCACACGATGGTGCCGACGATGGTCACCACGATGGCCGCGCCGATCGCCGTCGCGAACGCCACCCGGGTCCGCAGGGAAGGCGTTCGGCGGAAGATGCGCGACAGCATCACGTACGTCACTGGGTGCGCAGCACGAAGCCCACGCCGCGCACCGTGTGCAGCAGTCGGGGCGCGCCGCCGGCCTCCAGCTTGCGGCGCAGGTAACCGATGAACACGTCGACGACGTTGGTGTCGGCGGCGAAGTCGTAGCCCCACACCAGCTCCAGCAGCTGGGCGCGGCTCAGCACCGCCGTCTTGTGCTCGGCGAGCACCGCCAGCAGGTCGAACTCGCGTTTGGTCAGGTCGACGTCGACGCCGTTGACCCGGGCGCGGCGGCCCGGGATGTCGACCTCGAGCGGGCCGACCTGGATGGTTTCCGACGAGAACGTGGCCGTCGACCCCCGCCGGCGCAGCAGCGCCTTGACCCGGGCCACCAGCTCGGCCAGCACGAAGGGCTTGACCAGGTAGTCGTCGGCGCCGGCCTCCAGGCCCGCGACCCGGTCGTCGACCGAGCTTCGGGCCGACAGCACGCAGACGGGCACGTCGTTGTCCATCGCGCGCAGCGCCGTCACCACGCTCACCCCGTCGAGCACCGGCATGTTGATGTCGAGCACGATCGCGTCGGGCCGCGTCTCGGTCGCCGACCGCAGCGCCTCGGCGCCGTCGACGGCGGTGGCCACCTCGAATCCGGAGAGCCGCAGGCCGCGCTCCAGCGATGCGAGCACGTCGGGGTCGTCGTCGACGACGAGCACCCGCGGTGAGGCCGAACTACTGTCCATGGACCCATCTTGCCTGATGGCCGCCCGTACCCGTGGGAGGCCGTGACCCGGACACGCGCCGCCTTGACCTCAATCATCGTTGAGGTTCTAGCGTGGGGATGTCGTGGCCGTTAACCCGTTGCGGCCCGTGGGATCATCGGAATCGGGGGGTCGGCCGCGGCGTTGGTGCCAGACGTACGTGGAATTGGCGGTCGATGACAAGGGAGACGGTCTGTTGGGCGAGGTGACCCGCGAACCGCGCGCGCTGCGCGCGGAACCGGCCATCGCCGCGCCGCGTCCGCACCCGCGTGCCATCTCGGACCTGTGGCGGCTGATGCCGTACCTGATGCCGTATCGGGCGCGCTGGATCGCCATGATCGTCGTCGCGATCGTCAGTCTGGGCGCCACCGTCGCGATCCCGCTGATGACCAAGGCCGTGATCGACGGTCCGGTGCGCCATCAGGATCAGCGCGGGCTGTGGGTGGTGGGCTCGGTCGCGATGGCCATCGGCGTCTCCGAGGCGGTGCTGTGGTTCATCCGGCGGTGGCTGGTGGCCAGGGCGACTCTGGGTGTCGAGGCCGACATCCGCAAGGACCTGTATGCCCGGCTGCAGATCCTGCCGATGTCGTTTCACGGGCAGTGGCAGTCCGGCCAGCTGCTGTCGCGAATCATGAACGACCTGAACACGATTCGTCGGCTGCTGTCGTTCGGCCTGGTGTTCCTGATGCTCAACGTCCTGCAGATCACCATCGTCACCGCCATCCTGCTGGCGATGTACTGGCCGCTGGGTGTGGTCGTGCTGGTCTCCATCGCACCGATCACGCTGATCGTGCTGCACTTCGAGCGCAGCTTCACCCGGCTGTCCCGGCAGGCGCAGGACCAGGCCGGCCACGTGGCCACCCACGTCGAGGAGTCGGCGCTGGGTCTGCGCGCGGTCAAGTCGTTCGGCCGCGAGGACTACGTCTACGAGCGGTTCGACGAGCAGGCCTCGATGCTCTACGACACCCAGATCCAGAAGGTCTCGGTGTCGGCGAAGTTCTGGACCCTGCTGGAGGTGATCCCGAACCTCACGCTGATCGTCGTGCTCGGTTTCGGCGCCTACGCCGCCGGGCACGGACTGGTGACCCTCGGCACGCTGGTCGCCTTCATCACGATGATGCTGTCGCTGGTGTGGCCCATCGCCTCGCTGGGCTTCCTGTTGTCGATGACCCAGGAGTCGATGACGGCGGCAAACCGGATCGCCGAGATCTTCGACGCGCCCCTCGAGATCACCGACGGCGAACAGGCAGACGTCCCGCGCGGTGGACGCCTGGAGCTGATCGATGTCGGCTTCCGCTTCCCGAGACGTCGGCGAGGAGCGTGGGCGCTGCGCCACGTCGACCTCACCGTCGAACCGGGGGAGACGCTGGCACTGGTCGGCGCCACCGGCGCGGGCAAGTCGGTGCTCGTCGCGCTGCTGCCCCGGCTCTACGACGTCACCGAAGGCTCGATCCGCATCGACGGCACCGACATCCGCGACCTGTCGCTGGACGCGCTGCGCACGGTGGTCGCCACCGCCTTCGAGGACCCGACGCTGTTCTCGATGTCGGTGGCCGAGAACCTAGCGCTGGGCCGAGCCCCGATGATCCAGCGACCGACGAGGACCTGGCGCAAGCCATCGAGATCGCCGCCGCACAGTTCGTCTACGACCTGCCCTACGGACTGCAGACCCGCATCGGCGAGCAGGGGATGAGCCTGTCCGGCGGTCAGCGGCAACGACTTTCGCTGGCCCGCGCCATCCTGTCCGCGCCGCGCATCCTGGTGCTCGACGACACCCTGTCCGCACTCGACGTGCACACCGAGGCGGCGGTCACCGACGCACTGCAGCGGGTGCTGGCCGGGTGTCACCGGGGTGGTGGTGGCCCACCGCGCGTCGACGGTGCTGCTGGCCGACAAGGTCGCCCTGCTCGACGGCGGGACCATCACCCACATCGGCACCCACGCCGAGCTGCTGGCGACCGTTCCCCGCTACCGCTACCTGCTGGCCGCCGACGACGAGCTCGACGACGGATGCGAACCCCGGCCCGACTGGGAGGACGACGACGCCAGGGGACGCCTCGACCGCGCCTACGAAGAGGGTTGCGAGGAGCGCGAAACCACCCGCCGCCCCGTCGATTACGCAGCCTCCGAAGGAGGGCGGCGATGACCGCCACCGAGTGGCGCGGCCGGCTCGACGAGCAGCCCGACGACCTGCCGATCGACGAGGCGGAGCCGCGCCGCCGCGAGGCGCGCGCCCTGCTCGGCTCGCTGCTGCGGCCGTTCCGGGTCACCGTCGGGTTGCTGGGCCTGGTGGTCATCGTGGAAAACGTTGCGCGGCTGTCTGTTCCGCTACTGGTGCAGCGCGGCATCGACCACGCCATCCCGCCGCTGACGGCCGGAGGTTCCGCGCGTGAGCTGATCATCGTGGTGGCGACGCTGTGCGGAGTGGTGGTGCTGCAGGCGATCAGCCGGATGTTCTTCCTGAACCGCTCCGGGCGCATCGGCCAGCGGGTGCTGCTGGAGGTGCGCCGCCGGGTGTTCCGCCACTTCCAGCGCCTCGACGTCGCCTTCCACGACCGCTACACCTCCGGGCGGGTGGTCAGCCGGCTGACCAACGACGTCGACGCGATCCAGGACATGCTCGAGACCGGCTTCGACAGCCTGATCACCGCGGTCCTCACGTTGTTCGGCACCGCGATCCTGCTGGTGGTCCTGGATGTCCGGCTCGGACTGATGTGCCTGGCGGCCTTCCCGATCCTGGTCGCGCTGGTCTGGTGGTTCTCCGCCGAGTCGGCCAAGACCTACCGCAAGGTGCGGGAGAGCGCGGCGCTGGTGATCGTGCAGTTCGTCGAGACGATGACCGGCATCAAGGCGGTGCAGGCCTACCGCCGCGAGCCGCGCAACCAGGAGATCTTCGACGACGTCGCCGACCAGTACCGCGACGTCAACGAGAGAACCTTCCAACTGCTGGCGATCTTCATGCCCGCGGTCAAGCTGGTGGGCAACCTGACCACCGGGGTGGTGCTGCTCTACGGCGGCTACCGGGTCCTGCACGGCCAGATGACGATCGGCACGCTGGCGGCGTTCCTGCTCTACCTGCGGATGTTCTTCGAACCGATGCAGGAGATCTCGCAGTTCTTCAACACCTTCCAGTCCGCGTCCTCGGCGCTGGAGAAGCTGGCCGGCGTGCTGGCCCAGAAGCCCGGCATCGCCGACCCGGCCGACCCCGTGCGCCCGGACCGGCGTCCGGGGTGAGATCACCTTCCGCGACGTGCATTTCAGCTACGTGCCGGATCGTCCCGTGCTGCCGGGGCTCGACCTGGTCGTGCCACCCGGCCAGACCGTGGCCCTGGTCGGCACCACCGGGGCGGGCAAGACCACCATCGCCAAGCTGATCGCCCGCTTCTACGACCCGACCTCGGGTTCGGTCGCCCTCGACGGCGTCGACCTGCGCGACTTCGCGCAAAGCGACCTGCGCCGTCACGTGGTGATGGTGACCCAGGAGAACTTCCTGTTCTCCGGGACCGTCGCCGACAACATCCGGTTCGGCCGGCCGTCGGCGTCGGACGCCGAGGTGCGTGCGGCGGCGGCCGCCGTCGGCGCCGACGGGTTCATCGACGCACTGCCCGACGGCTACGACACCGATGTGGCCAAGCGAGGTGGGCGGTTGTCGGCCGGTCAGCGACAGCTGGTCGCCTTCGCCCGGGCATTCCTGGCCGACCCGGCCGTGCTGATCCTCGACGAGGCGACGTCGTCGCTCGACATTCCCAGCGAGCGCCTGGTGCAGCGGGCGTTGCGCACCGTGCTGGCCGACCGGACCGCGCTGATCATCGCCCACCGGTTGTCCACCGTCGCGGTGGCCGACCGGGTGCTGGTGCTCGAGCACGGCCGCATCGTCGAGGACGGCCCGCCCGACGAGCTCATCGGCCGCGGCGAGGGCCGCTACGCCGCGCTGCACCGGGCCTGGCTGGAATCGCTGGCCTAGCGGCGGGCCGGCGTCGGATACTTCCCCGTATGAACGCGCTACGCCGACCGCGCCGACGCCGGCAGGCGGCTGGCCGAGCGGCTGCTGGGCTACCGCGGACAGGACGTGCTGGTGCTCGGGCTGCCGCGCGGTGGGGTGCCGGTCGCCTACGAGGTCGCCGAGGCCCTGAGCGCCCCGCTGGACGTGCTCGTCGTGCGCAAGCTCGGCGTGCCGACCCAGCCCGAGCTGGCGTTACCGAAGGCGCGCGTGTCGAGTAGTTCTTGGACGAACGGTGCCGTCGGCTCCTCGGGGGCGTGTTCGAGCGGCGCGACGATGCGGTGGATGCCGTGCGGCAGCGGTGCCACCACGGTCAGCCCGGTGCGGGCGTAGAACAGGATCACTTCGTCTTCCGGTGCCTCGCTGTCGAGCCGCACGTCGGCCAGGGCGAACGATTCGGCGTACTCGCCGCCGGTGAAGCCGATCCCCGCCTGCCGCCGCACGGTGCTGTGGACCCCGTCCGCCCCGACGACGTAGCGCGCCCGCAGCGTCTCGCCACCGCTCGAAGGTCGCGGTCACACCGTCGCCGTCCTGCACCGCGCCGGTCAGCGACCGCGGCCGCTGCACCGAAACCCCGAGCTCGCTCGAGCCGCTCCGTCAGGAGGCGCTCGGTGGTGGCCTGGGACAGCATCAAGGTGTAGGGGTAGGCGGTGTCGAGGCCGGAGAAGTCGATCGGGATCAGCACACTGCGGCGGTCGCGCATGCTGCGCGCGGTGCGGCAGGCCTTCGGCACTTCCAGCAGACCGACGACGAGGAGGTCTGCACCTGCTGCAGTGCGCCGACGCACGGCTTTCCGCAATGGTCCGGTCCATCTGCGATTCAACCTGAATCGGCATCGCGTCGTTCTATCCTCCGCGCCCGAATGTGCCGTGGCCATCGCGCACGCCGTCGACCCGTCGATGCGACCGACCCGGAGCAGATGGTTCTGCGCGGCGTCGACCTCAGACTGCCCGACCTCGCAGGGGTCGATCCCGAGCGGCTCGGCGCCACCATGGCCGGGCACTTCCTGGACCGCTGGGAGGGCGACGAGGCCCTGGTCGTGTTGTTGCGCTCCAGCACCACCAACGACGACGCCGTGGACCGGATGCGGCAGATCTTCGGCGAGCAGCTGCTGCCGGTCGTCGCCGACGTCGTACCCGCCGGGATCGCCGCGCAACGGGCCGGACTGATCGCCACGCAGATCCTCGGGCTGGCGCTGTGCCGGTTCGTGCTCGCGTTGCCGCCCGTGGTGGCGATGAGCCGCGACGACATCGTGTCCTGGCTGGGGCCGACCATCCAGCGCTACCTATCGGCCGACGTAGGGCCCGATACTGAGAAGTTGTGAACCGTTACGCCGACCGCGCCGACGCGGGCAGGCAGCTGGCCGAGCAGCTGCTGGGCTACCGCGGACAGGACGTGCTGGTCCTCGGATTGCCCCGCGGCGGGGTGCCGGTCGCCTACGAGGTCGCCGAGGCGCTCGGCGCGCCGCTGGACGTGCTGGTGGTGCGCAAGCTGGGCGTGCCCACCCAGCCCGAGCTGGCGTTCGGGGCGATCGGCGAGGGCGGGGCGCGCGTCATCAACGAGAACGTTCTGCAACACGTCCTGGTCAGCGACGCCGAGATCGCCCAGGTGGAGGCCGAACAGCGCGCCGAGCTGCAACGCCGGGTCGAGCGCTACCGCGGCGGACGCCGGCAGCATCCGCTGGACGGCCGGGTCGTGCTGATCGTCGACGACGGGTTCGCCACCGGATCCACCGCTCGCGCGGCCTGCCTGGTCGCCCGCGCGCAGGGCGCGGCCAAGGTGGTGCTCGCCGCGCCGATCGGGTCTGCCGACACCGTCGCCGAGTTGCGGCACTATGCCGACGACGTCGTGTGCCTGGGCGCCCCGGCCTACTTCCACGCCGTCGGGCAGGGCTACCGCAACTTCGCTCAGACCTCGGACGAAGAGGTGTGCGAGCTGCTGGAGCGGGCCGACCGCTGACCTCAGCCCGGCAGGCCGATGCGCCGGTAGCGCTCCAGGCGGGCCGCATAGCGCGGTCGGCCGGCGGTTGTCGCCGCAGGTCGGCCAGCTCCCGGGCGATCGCCGCGGAGAGCCGCCGGGCGAACTCCACCGGTTCGTCGGCGGCATCGGGATGTTCGGGCACGATGTCGTCGACGATCCCGTTGCGCAGCAGATCGACCGACCGAATGCCTTGGGCGCCAGCCAGTTCCGGGGCGTGCTCGGTGTCGCGGAACACGATCGCGCTGGCACCCTCCGGCGGCAGCGGCGCCAGCCAGCCGTGCTGGGCGGCCAGCACCCGGTCGGCGGGAACCATCGCCAGCGCGGGCCCGCCGCTGCCCTGGCCGAGCAGCACCGAGACCGTCGGGGTGTCCAGGGTCACCAGGTCGGACAGGCAGCGCGCGATCTCGCCCGCCAGACCGTTCTGTTCGGCGTCGGCCGACAGTGCCGGGCCGGCCGTGTCGATCACCAGCACCAGCGGCAGTTGCAGGCTCGCGGCCAGTGCCATGCCGCGGCGGGCCTCCTGCAGGGCGGCCGGGCCCACTCGGAGGCAGGAGCGGAGCGACCCGGGAATTGACCGCCCACCGATGACGCGCTGCTGTCCGACCACGACCGCGGGCTGACCGCCGAAGCGGGCCAGCGCCAGCACCGTGGTGGCCGCCTCGCCGTGCGTCCCCGACAGCAGCACCCGGTCGGTGGCGCCTTCGCGCAGCAGCCAGCTCACCCCGGGCCGGTCCGGCCGGCGGGAGGCCACCACCGAGTCCCAGGCCGGCACCTCGGGGATCTCCTCGACCGCCGGGGCCGCCGGCGCCGACCCCCGGCGGGTCGGCGATGACGGTCAGCGCCCGGTCCAGCGTCGGGCGCAGCGCCTCGAGCCCGACGACGCCGTCGATGACGCCGTGGCGCAGCAGGTTCTCGGCGGTCTGCACGCCCGCCGGGAACGGCTCGCCGTAGAGCTGCTCGTAGACCCGGGGGCCGAGGAACCCGATCAGCGCGCCGGGCTGCGCGACGGTGATGTGGCCCAGCGAGCCCCACGAGGCGAACACCCCGCCGGTGGTCGGGTGCCGCAGGTAGACCAGATAGGGCAGGTGCGCCCGCTTGTGCAGCGTGACGGCGGCGGCGATCTTGACCATCTGCAGGAACGCGACGGTGCCCTCCTGCATCCGGGTGCCGCCCGAGCTGGGGGAGGCCAGCAGCGGCAGGCGCTGCGCGGTCGCCCGTTCCACGGCGCTGGTGATCCGCTCGGCGGCGGCCACCCCGATCGAGCCGGCCAGGAAGTCGAACTCGCACGCGACGACGGCGACCCGGCGGCCGAACACCGTGCCCTCGCCGGTCAGCACCGCCTCGTCGAGGCCGGTCGCAGCGCGTGCCTGCGCCAGCTCACGGGCGTAGTCGGCATCTGCCGGCACGTCCGGCGGTGCGCTGTCCCAGCTGCGGAACGAGCCGCTGTCCAGCACGGCGTCGCGCAGTTCGGCAGCCCCGATGCGGCTCACCAGATGAGGTTAGCGGGCCAGTAGGCTTGCCTTCATGATCGGTATCAACCGCGTGGGCGACGTGATCACCATCGAGATGCAGCGCCCGGAACGGCGTAATGCGCTCAACTCCGAACTGGTCGACACGTTGCGGGAGACAGTGGAGAAGGCTGCCAGCGAGGACGTCCGCGCCATCGTGCTGACCGGCCAGGGCACGGTGTTCTGCGCGGGAGCCGACCTCTCCGGCGACGTGTTCGCCGCGGATTTCCCGGACAAGGCCATCGCGCTGAACAAGGCGATCGACGCCGTACCGTTCCCGGTGATCGCGGCCATCAACGGCCCGGCGATCGGCGCCGGCGTGCAGCTGGCGATGATCTGCGATCTGCGCGTGGTCGCACCGGGTGCCTACTTCCAGTTCCCGATCGCCAAATACGGCCTCGCCCTTGACAACTGGAGCGTGCGGCGGCTGAGCTCGCTGGCCGGCTACGGCCGGGCCCGCGGCATGCTGCTGGGCGCCGAGAAGCTGGACGCCCAGACGGCGTTGATGACCGGGATGGCCAACCGGATCGGCGACCTGGCCGACGCGCAGGCCTGGGCGGCCGAGATCGCCGGGCTTCGCACCGCTGTCGTTGCAGGCCTCCAAGCGGGTGCTCAACGACGACGGCGCCTACGAGGAACAGGGGCCCACGCACAAGGAACTGTTCGACAAGGCGTGGGGCAGCCAGGACGTGATCGAGGCCCAGGTGGCGCGCATCGAAAAGCGTGCCCCGAGGTTCCAGGGCGCCTAGTGCTCAGCCTTCCCCGAGTCGCTTCGCTCCTGCCCTCCGGACGCGCCGCGCTTCGGTTCGCCGCCGGGACCGCATCACTGGCCACCGGCGGTTGGGTGCTGCGTGCGCTGAACGACACACCCGCCTCGCTCGGCGCCGGACCCGGTGCGATCGGACCGGTCGCCGACCGCTCGCCGAACTACCGCGACGGCGTCTTCCACAACCTCGAGCCCTCCTCGGCGCTGCGCCTGGACGCCGAGGAGAACCGCCTGGTCCTGTTCGACATGTTCTCCAGCCGCTCGGCCAGCCGTCCGCAGGCCGCCGTCCCGCTGGCCGACGCGCCCCGGCCGGTCGGATCCGAGCCGCTGGCGGTCAGCTGGTTCGGCCACTCCACCGCGCTGCTGGAGATCGACGGCTACCGGGTGCTGACCGACCCGATCTGGAGCGAGCGCTGCTCACCGTCGCGCGCGGTCGGCCCGCAGCGTCTGCACCCGGTTCCCGCCCCGCTGGAAGCGCTGCCCGCCCTCGACGCCGTGGTGGTCAGCCACGACCACTACGACCACCTCGACATGGACACCGTGCTCGCCCTCGCCCGCACCCAGCGGGCCCCGTTCGTCGTGCCGCTTGGGCGTCGGCGCGCACCTGCGCCAGTGGGGCATCCCCGAGGAGCGGATCGTCGAGCTGGACTGGAACGAAGAGCACCGGATCGGCGAGCTGACCCTGATCTGCACACCGGCGCGGCACTTCTCCGGCCGGTTCCTGTCCCGCAACACGACGCTGTGGTCGTCCTGGGCGATCCTCGGCCCACGGCACCGCGCCTACTTCGGCGGCGACACCGGCTACACCAGCAGCTTCGCTCAGATCGGCGCCGACCACGGCCCCTTCGACCTGACGCTGATGCCCATCGGGGCCTACAACACGGCCTGGCCCGACATCCACATGAACCCCGAGGAAGCCGTCCGGGCCCACCGCGACATCACCGACGGCGGGCTGCTGGTGCCCATCCACTGGTGCACCTTCCGGCTGGCGCCCCACCCGTGGGCGGAGCCCGTCGAGCGGCTGCTGACGGCCGCCGACGGCGCCGGGGTGGAGGTCGCGGTACCCAAGCCCGGCGGCCGGGTGGTGCGGGTCGCACCGGCAATCGAGCGCCCGCCGCGGAGGCGGCAATAGAGCCGGTGGTGGCGAGCTGTGACGCACTACGGTGCAAGCCATGACCGCTCTGGCAAGACGGGCCGCGATCGTTGCGCTGGTCGCCGCGCTGACCGCGTGTAGCGGCACGGCCACCAAACCAGAGACCGCCAAGGCGCCCTCGGATCTGCCTCCGCCGCTGGTGCCCGCGATGGCCCTGCCGGACAACGCCGTTGACAACGCGGTGGCCAAGCTGGACGGAATCGCCGACGAGCTGATGAAGTCCTCGGGCATCCCGGGAATGGCCGTCGCGGTGGTGCACGGTGGAAAGACGCTCTACGCCAAAGGGTTTGGCGTCAAGGATGTGAACAAGCCGGCCACCGACCCGGCCAACAAGGTGGACCCCGACACGGTGTTCCAGCTGGCCTCGGTGTCCAAGCCGATCGGCGCCACCGTCGTCGCCCACCAGGTCGGCCAGAAAGCCATCGGCTGGAACACCCCGGTGGTGGACAAGCTGCCGTGGTTCGCGCTCTCCGACCCGGCGGTCACCAGAATGGTGACCGTCGGCGACCTGTACTCGCACCGCTCCGGGCTGCCCGACCATGCCGGCGACAAGCTGGAGGACCTCGGCTACGACCGCCGCTACGTCCTGGAGCGGCTGCGCCAGCTTCCGCTCGACCCGTTCCGAATCTCATACGCCTACACCAACTTCGGGCTCACCGCCGCCGCCGAGGCGGTCGCCGCGGCAGCGGGCAAGCCGTGGGAGGACCTCAGCGAGCAGGTGCTCTACCGCCCCCTGGGCATGACCTCGACGAGTTCCCGGTTCGCCGACTTCGAGGCCCGCGCCGACAAGGCGCTGGGCCACATCCGCATCGACGGCAAGTACCAGCCGCTCTACAAGCGCGACCCGGATCCCGAAGCTCCCGCCGGCGGCGTGAGCTCCTCGGTCGACGACCTCACCCACTGGCTGGCCATGGTGCTGGCCGACGGCAGCTACAACGGGCAGCAGATCGTCGCGCCCGACGCACTGCTGCCCGCGGTGACGCCGCAGATCGTGTCCAGCCCGCCAAGCGAACCCGCCATGCGCTCCGGCTTCTACGGCTACGGGTTCAACGTCGGGACCACATCGGCCGCCAGGACCCAGCTCAGCCACTCGGGAGCCTTCGAACTCGGTGCGGGCACCAACTTCGTCATCATCCCCTCGGCCGACGTCGCGATCGTCGCGCTGACCAACGCCACCCCCTCGGGCATCCCCGAGACGCTCACCGCGGAGTTCGCCGACCTGGTCCAGTTCGGTGAGGTGCGCGAGGACTGGCGCAAGCTCTACGCCGACGCCTTCGCCGACATGGACAAGCCGGAGGGCTCCCTGGTCGGCCAGAAGCCGCCGGCCAACCCCGCCCCGGCCAAGCCGCCTGCGGCCTACGTCGGCACCTACGCCAACGACTACTGGGGAGCCGGCCACGGTGGCCGAAAAGGACGGCAAGCTCACCGTGTCGCTGGGCCCCCGACCGGACACCTATCGAGCTGACGCACTGGGACGGCGATGTGTTCACCTTCAGTTTCGTCACCGAAAACGCCCCGCCCGGAACCATTTCCACCGCGAGGTTCGACGGCGACAAGCTGACGCTGGAGTACTTCGACGACGACAAGATGGGGACCTTCACCCGATGAGCCGCTTGCGCGAAGAGCAAGGATCCCGATGACCATCAGTATCGCCGCGGGGCTCACCGATGCCGAGGTCGCCGCCCGGGTCGCCGAGGGCAAGACCAACGACGTCCCGACCCGGGCCTCGCGCAGTGTCGGCGACATCGTCCGGGCCAACGTGTTCACCCGCATCAACGCCATCCTCGGCGTGCTGTTTCTCATCGTGCTGGCCACCGGGTCGCTGATCAACGGCCTGTTCGGTCTGCTCATCATCGCCAACAGCGGTATCGGCATCATCCAGGAACTGCGGGCCAAGCAGACGCTGGACAAGCTCGCCATCGTCGGGCAGGCCAAGCCCACGGTGCGCCGGCCAGTCCGGAACCGACCGCGCTGCCGCCCAACGAGGTGGTGCTCGACGACATCATCGAACTCGGCGCCGGGCGACCAGATCGTCGTCGACGGCGAGCTGCTCGAGGCCGTCCGCGCTGGAGGTCGACGAGTCGCTGCTCACCGGTGAGGCCGACCCGATCGCCAAGGAGGCCGGCGACACGGTGATGTCGGGCAGCTTCGTCGTCGCCGGCACCGGCGCCTACCGGGCCACCAAGGTCGGCCGGGAGGCCTACGCCGCCAAGCTCGCCGAGGAGGCCAGCAAGTTCACCCTGGTGAAATCCGAACTGCGCAGCGGTATCAACAAGATCCTGCAGTTCATCACCTACCTGCTGTGTGCCGGCCGGCCTGCTGACCATCTACACCCAGCTGTTCACCACCAACGTGGGCTGGCGCGAGTCGGTGCTGCGGATGGTCGGCGCGCTGGTGCCGATGGTGCCCGAGGGTCTGGTGCTGATGACGTCGATCGCCTTCGCGGTCGGCGTGGTCCGGCTCGGCCGGCGGCAGTGCCTGGTGCAGGAGCTGCCCGCGATCGAGGGACTGGCCCGCGTCGACGTGGTGTGCGCGGACAAGACCGGCACGCTCACCGAGAACGGCATGCGGGTCTGCCGATCTCAAGCCGCTGGCGACGGACGACGACGGCACCGGTCGCGACGTGCTCGCCGCGCTGGCCGCCGACGACCCCCGACCCAACGCCAGCATGCAGGCCATCGCCGAGGCCTACCCGGACCGCCGGGCTGGACCGCCACCGCGATCGCGCCGTTCAAGTCGGCGACCAAGTGGAGCGGGGCCTCCTACGGCGAGCACGGCAACTGGGTGATCGGCGCCCCCGACGTGCTGCTCGACCCGGCATCGCCGGTGGCCGCACAGGCCGAGGAGATCGGCGCCAAGGGCCTGCGGGTGCTGCTGCTGGGCTCGCAGCGACGCAGCGTCGACAGCCCCGACGCGCCCGGGCGCGTCACGCCGGTCGCGCTGGTGGTCCTCGAACAGCGGGTCCGGCCCGACGCCCGCGACACGCTGGAATACTTTGCCTCCCAACATGTCACGGTCAAGGTGATCTCCGGTGACAACGCGGTGTCGGTGGGTGCGGTGGCCGGGACGCTGGGCCTGCACGGCGAGACGCATGGATGCCCGCCAGCTGCCCACCGAGCCCGATGCGCTGGCCGACACCATGGACGAGTACACCACGTTCGGCCGGGTGCGCCCCGACCAGAAGCGCGCCATGGTGCACGCGCTGCAGTCCCGCGACCACACCGTCGCGATGACCGGCGACGGCGTCAACGACGTGCTGGCGCTCAAGGACGCCGACATCGGCGTCGCGATGGGTGCGGGCAGCCCGGCCTCGCGCGCGGTGGCCCAGATCGTGTTGCTGGACAACAAGTTCGCCACCCTGCCCTACGTCGTCGGCGAGGGCCGCCGGGTGATCGGCAACATCGAGCGGGTCTCCAACCTGTTCCTGACCAAGACGGTGTACTCGGTGCTGCTGGCGCTGCTGGTCGGGCTGGCCGGGCTGTCGTCCAAGCTGGTTCGGCACCGACCCGCTGCTGTACCCGTTCCAGCCGATCCACGTCACGATCGCGGCCTGGTTCACCATCGGCATCCCGGCGTTCATCCTGTCGCTGGCGCCCAACAACGAGCGGGCGCGCACCGGCTTCGTCCGCCGGGTGATGACCTCCGCGCTGCCGTCCGGCGTGGTGATCGGGGTCGCGACCTTCGTCTCCTACCTGATCGCCTACCAGGGCCGCGGCGCCACCACGGTGCAGCAGACCCAGGCCTCCACGGCGGCGCTGATCACCCTGCTGATGGGCGCGCTGTGGGTGCTGGCGGTGGTGGCCCGGCCCTACCAGTGGTGGCGGGTCGCGCTGGTGGCGGTCTCCGGGCTGGCCTACGTGGTGATCTTCGCCATCCCGCTGGCCCGGGAGAAGTTCATGCTCGACCCGTCGAACGTCGCGGTCACGTCGACGGGGGTGGCGTTCGGCCTGCTCGCCGCCGGGCTGATCGAGGCGTCGTGGTGGATTCAGGGCCGAGTGCTGGGCGAACCGCGGATTTTGTGGCGATCCGCAGTCAACGGTGCAAGAATGACGCGGGGTGCGACACCGATATCGAAGGAAGGGCTGATCATGGGATTCCTCGACAAGGCCAAGGAAGTTCTGCACGAGAACGCCGAGAAGGTGGAGCAGGCGATCGACAAGGCCGGCGACGTCATCGACGAGAAGACGCAGGGCAAGTTCAAAGAGACCGTCGACAAGGTGCAGGACGCTGCCAAGAGCGCCGTCGACAAGGGCCAGGAGGCTCTCAAGAACGTCGGTGACAAGGGCCACGAGGCCGGCGAGACGGTCGCCGACAAGGCTCACGAGGCCGGCCAGGCCGTCGCCGACAAGGCTCACGAGGCCGGCGACGCCGTCGCGGACAAGGTCGATCCGCAGAACTAACAGGACGTGACGGATGGCGAAACTCTCTGTATCAGTAGACGTTCCGCTACCACCCGAGCAGGCGTGGCAGCACGCCTCGGACCTGTCCCGGTACAAGGAATGGCTGACCATTCACCGGGTCTGGCGCTCCAAGCTGCCCGAAACCCTCGACAAGGGCACCGTTGTGGAGTCCATCGTCGAGGTCAAGGGCATGCCCAACCGCATCAGGTGGACCATCGTGCACTTCAAGCCGCCGGAGGCGATGACGCTCAACGGTGTCGGCGTGGGCGGGGTCAAGGTGAAGCTGATCGGCAAGGTGCGCCCGCACGAGTCCGACGCCGACTCCTCGGTGGTCACCATGGACGTCCACCTGGGCGGTCCGGCGTTGTTCGGGCCGATCGGCATGATCGTGGCCGGCGCGCTGCGCGGCGACATCGCCGAATCGCTGCAGAAGTTCAGGACGGTCTTCGCACCGTCCTGACGTCAGGTCCGGATGACCCGGTGCGGGGTCGGGTGGGGATGCACCCGCACGATCCCGTGCCGCGCGCCCGCCGGCGCCGGTGAATGCCGGGTGTCCGTTCGTGCGGCAGTCAGGAACCGCTTCTCCAGCCCGGCGATCAGGTCCTGTACCGACCGGCGTTCCCGCTCGGCGGCGCGGATCATGCCCCGGATCCGGCGGGCCTGCGTTTGCTCGCCACGCCGCTGATAGCGCTCCAGGGCCGAGCCGTAGGTAGCCAGGTCGGCGTCCAGCTCCTCGCACTGGGCGAGCAGCATCTCGCGCAGATGCTCGGCCTGCTGGCGATTCGCAGACTCGGACAGCGGATCGACGCGGGCGCCGGTCATCCTCGGTGCGGTCACGGGCGAACTGTATCCGACCCCGCCGACTGCCGCTCACCGGGCGCAATCCCGTTGAGCCGGGCCACCTTCCGTTAACCCTATGGTCAACATCACGCCACCGGGAAACACCTTGGTGGTTGCGCGAACAACCGGTTTCATCCGATGATGTCCGACGTGGACCGTGCTGAAGAGCAGCGCCAGATCGCCGATGTGGTGGATCGCCTCACCGAGGAGTTCCCCTACGTGCCGGACCACGTCGTCACCGAGACCGTCGACGCCGCATACCGCCGCTTCGACCAGGCCCGGATCCGCGAGTTCGTCCCGCTGTTCGTCGAGCGCTCCTGCCGGGTCCAGTTCGTCGAACACCCGGCCGTCGAGATCTCCGCCTAGCGTCGCTCGACCGCTACGGCAGCGGCGCCGACCACACCAACCCGGTTCCGCCGCCCGGTCTCGGCGCGATGGAGAACTGTCCACCACATTCGTCGGCCCGCGCCGCCAGGTTGGCCAGCCCGCTGCGGGTGATGCCCTCGCCGATACCCACCCCGTCGTCGGTGACGCTGATCGTCAGGTCGTCGTCGACGGTGACCGAGACGGTGGCCGAGCGGGCCGCCGAATGCCGCACCACATTGCTGACCGCCTCGCGCACCACCGCCTCGGCGTGGTCGGCCAGGGAGGCGTCGACGACCGACAGCGGCCCGCTGATGTGCACGGCCGGGCGCACCGGGGAGTCGGCCGTCATCCGGGTCACCGCCTGCTCGATGCGCTGCCGCAGCCGGGTCACCGAGCCGCCGTGCAGGTCGAAGATCGCGGTGCGGATCTCGTGGACGACCTCCTGCAGGTCGTCGAGAGCACCGGTGACCCGGCGGGTGCCCTCGGCCTCGTCGGCGCCCAGCGCGCCCTGCAGCGACAGCCCGACGGCGAACAGGCGCTGGATCACGTGGTCGTGCAGATCGCGGGCAATGCGGTCCCGGTCGGTCAGCACGTCCAGCTCCCGCATCCGGCGCTGGGCGGTCGCCAGGTGAAGCGCCAGCCCGGCCTGGGCGCCGTACGCCGCCGTCATGTCCAGTTCGCCTTCGGTGAAGCGCCGGCTGGCCGGGGCCACGCACACCAAAACCCCTGCAGCGGCGTCGAGGTCGCCCACCGGGACCACCAGCGCCGAGGCCTCGTCCTCGCCGAGGTCGCGGAAGTCGTTGACCCGCAGCGGTATACAGATCGACGAAGGCCAGCCCGATCGTCGTCCCCGACGTGGACAGCCGGCGGCCGAGCAGGTCCTCGCGCGTCGATTCGGTGACCACCAGCTCGCCGGACTCGTCGGGCATCACGCAGAAGCTGTACTCGCTGCCGGTCAAAGCCACTGCCTTCGCGGCGATCTCGTGGTGCACCACCGTGGGATCGTCACCGGCCAGCAGGTCGGTACTGATGTCGCGGGTGGCTTCGATCCACAGCTGCTGGGTGTGCGCCGCCTGATAGAGGCGGGCGTTGTCGATCGCGATACCCGCGGCACCGGCCAACGCGAGCACCAGCACCTCGTCGGCCTCGGTGAAGGTGGCGCCGTCGGCCTTCTCGGTGAGGTAGAGGTTGCCGAACACCTGGTCGCGGATCCGGATGGGCACGCCGAGGAACGTCCGCATCGGGGGATGGTGCGCGGGAATCCCGATCGACGACGGATGCTGCGAAAGATCGTCGAACCGAATGACTTTGGGAGTGTTCAACAGGACACCGAGCATGCCGTGGCCGGTGGGAAGCGGCCCGATCTGCTCGGCCGTGGTCTGGTCGATTCCCTCGAAGATGAAGCGCTCCAGGGTCGGCTGCGGGTCGGTACCGATCACCCCGAGTGCCCCGTAACGGGCGTTCACCAGGTTCATCGCGGTGTGGACGATGGTGTGCAGCTTGCGCTCGAGCTCCAGGCCCGAGGAGACCGCCAGCATCGCGTCGATGAGCCCGTCGCGGACGTCGAGATCAAACATCGCTGCGGCGCAACGTCTCTGCGGCGAACAATGCCGCCTGGGTGCGGCCGCTGAGCCCCAATTTGGTCAACAACCTTGACACGTAGTTCTTCACCGTCTTCTCTGCCAGGAACATCCGTTGCCCGATCTCACGGTTGGTCAGACCTTCGCCCAACAGCTGGAGCAGGGTCCGTTCGGACGACGACAGGTCACGCAGCCGCTCGTCCTGCTGGGTGTCCCTGCGCAGCCGCGACATCAGCACCGCCGCTGCGCGGTTGTCCAGCAACGACTTTCCGGATCCCACCGCTTTGATGGCCTGGGCCAGCTCCATGCCGCGGATGTCCTTGACGACGTACCCGCTGGCGCCGGCCAGGATCGCGTCGAGCATCGACTGCTCGTCGGTGAACGAGGTCAGGATCAGGCAGCGCAGTTCGTCGTGGTTGGCGAGCAGATCCCGGCACAGGTCGATGCCGCTGCCGTCGGGCAGCCGGATGTCGAGGACGGCGACGTCAGGGCGAGTTGCCGGTATCCGGGAGAGGCTCTCGGCCACCGTGCCGGCCTCGCCGACGACGCACAGTTCGGGGTCGCTGCCAAGGAGTTCGGCCAAGCCGCGACGAACCACCTCGTGGTCGTCGACCAGGAACACCTTGATCACACCGCAGTGAAACGTGAAGACGTCACTGCCTGGTAGGGACTTTGGTCCCGAAAACACCTGACCAACGCCTTGCCCGGAAGGGTCTTCGAACGCTGGCGGCAGGACCTGTCAGGGAGGATCGTCGTTGCCGTGGTGCACAGTCCAACCCCGACCGGCGAGATCGTCGTCGGCATCGACGGATCCGCGTCGTCGAACGCGGCGATCCGCTGGGCTGCCCACGAGGCCGGTATGCACCACGTGGCGCTGCGCCTGGTGCACATCGCCGCGGCGCCGTCGGTCACCAATGTGATGGTTCCGGTGCCCACCGAGTTCGAGGAGTGGCAGGACACTCAGGCCCGTCAGGTCCTTCGCGAGGCGACCGAGCTGGTCGCCCAGGTCAGCGCCGAGACCGGCGCACCGGTACGCATCGCCGACACCGACATCTACCACGCGACTCCGGTCCCCACGCTGATCGACCTGTCCAAGGGCGCCGACATGGTCGTCGTCGGCAGCCGTGGCATGGGGGCGTTCCGCCGCGGTCTGCTCGGATCCATCAGCACCGGCCTGCTGCACCACGCCCACTGCCCGGTCGCGGTGATCCACGACGGGCCGACCCCGCCGTCGCACCTGCCCGTGGTCGTCGGAATCGACGGTTCACCGGCATCGGTCGAGGCGACCGCGGTAGCGTTCGCACAAGCTTCCCGCCGCGGTGTCGATCTCGTCGCCGTACACGCTTGGAGCGATGACAGCCTGTTCGCGGTCCCGGGGGTGGATTGGGCGGCTGTTGCGGTAGGGGAGGAAGAAGTTTTGGCTGAGCGGTTGGCCGGGATGTCCCAGGACTATCCCGACGTGACTGTGCATCGCGTGGTGGTGCGCGATCAGCCCGCGCGTTATCTGGCCGAACAGGCTCAGAGCGCGCAGCTGTTGGTCGTGGGCAGCCACGGTCGCGGCGGATTCGCCGGCATGTTGCTAGGGTCCGTCAGCACCGCACTGGCTCACACTGTCACCATCCCCATGATTGTCGCGCGTCGGTACTAGCACCCCACGGCGCGCGCCTATAGAGCCGGCGGACGGAGTTCTCCCCCGTCCGCCGGCTCACTTTTTACCGCCTGGAACCGCGACCAGACGCCACGGTCGGTGACATCCGGGCGCCGGGTACTCGCTGGCGTTACGCTCGCGATGAGGTCTGGGCGCTGCGAGCCCGACCGGGGCGTTGTTCAACCTGTCCTCGTTGCCCGACGCCTGACCCTGCCGGGCTGCGGAGGCGCGCTGGCCCTTGCGCAGAGTGTCGATGAGCTCCCGATAGGGCCCGACGAGGTAGGCGGTGTCGCCGGCGGCCAGCTGGGTCTCGCGGCGCGGATGCAGCCGCACCGGCGATCCCTCCCGCTCGATGGCGATCACCCGGGTCTGGGTGGACAGTTCGAACATCCGCATCCCGTCCAGCTCGCTGCCCGGGCGCACCTTCACCCCGCCGACCATGAACGAGCGCTGGCCCACCGAGAAGGTGCCCAGCACGTCGAGGCCCATGGCCGCGCCGATGAACCACGGCGTGGCCAGGTCGACGGTGGAGCGCACGAACTCGAAGCCGAACCGGTGGCCGACCGCGTGGCCGAGCTGCTGGTCGTAGATGCGCAGCACGATCGGCACGTGGGGGCGGTGAAACTCCGGTACGACGCGCGGGTTGCCGATCATCTCGCGGATCACGATGCCGGTCTCGATGTTGACCATGTCGTCCTGGGTGAGCACCGCGACCGCCCTGGCCTGCTCGAGCCGGGCCGCCTCCAGCGTCTGGCGCAAGGTGGCGTCGCCGAAGATCACCGGCACGTCGAGCTCGCGTCGCCCCGGACAGGTAGCGGTTGTCCTCGTTGCGTTCGATCACCGCGACGTCGTGTCCAGCCGCTTTGATCATGCTCGCGACCCGGATGCCGAACGAGCCGAGACCGACCACCACGACGTGGCGGCGCAGGTGGCGGGCCTTCTGGCGGTTGGTGGTCTGGCGTGAGCCGGCGGGAGAGGAGGACGTCGGCCACGAAGGCCACCACGATCGCGGTGGTCGTGACGCCGGCGAACATCATCGCCACGCCCCACAAGCGGAGCCACAGCGGCTGGTTGAGAAAGTTGAAATCGCCGTAGCCGACGGTGGCGATGGTCTCGGTGGAGAAGTAGAGAGCGTCCATCCAGCTCATACCGGGATGCTTGTAGGCGAACCGCAGCACCACCGTCGAACCCACCAGCAGCATGATCGCCGCGGCGAACGCCCGGTAGAACATCGGGTTGATGTCGTCATGGAAGGCGCGCACCGTGTCGGCAAGGCGGTGGACCAGCGGACGTTCCCGTGGTGCCACCGGAATCGGCTTGGCGATCTTGATGCCGCGTTCGGTCAGTTCGTCGGCGGTACCGATCATCGCCGTCCAGTCACCCGGATGGACGGGGACGTCGCGGCCGGGGCAGGCGATCACCTCGCCAGGGTGTTCCGAGGCGTCAGAGCGGATGATGGCGACCGGCGCGAGGTCGCCGTACATCTGCCGCAGCGTTCCCTCCTCGGTCGCGGTCGCCCCGGAGACCACGAAGTCGATGCCGGCCACCGTGATGGTGTGGGTGGTCTGCTCCAGCAGTGCCTCCACCACCGAAGGGGCGGCCAGGTCGGCGACGTCGAGGATGGCGCCGGGCCCGTTGTCGACGGCCACCGCCTCGCGCAGCACCGTGTTGGCCAGCCGCGCCACCACCCGGACCCGCGGATTGGCCTGCCGCGCCAGCAGCGCTAACTCCAGGTTCACCGCGTCGTCGTCGGCGACACAGACGATCGCGTCGGCCATCTCGATCCCGGCGGCCTGAAGGTCGTCGGGGGACTGCAGCGTGCACCACGCTGATCTCGGCATTGCTCAGCTCGTCGATGATCCGCATCGCGAGCGCATCGTCCCCGCAGACGATGTAGTGGCCGTGCATGGGGAAACGCTACGTCGGAATCCGTCGCAATGACGGGTGAAGATGGGGTATGTCCGATTCTCGGCACCCGTACCTCAAGGCGTGCATCAACGGTGCACGCACTCCGGACCAGCATCCAGACCTCCCGGTCACACCGCAGCAGCTGGCCGACGCCGCCCTCGCCGCACACCGTGCGGGGGCCTTGGCCGTGCACCTGCACCCCAAGACCGCCGACGGGGTGGACTCGCTGCCCGATGTCGTCGCCGCGGCGGTGCGCGCCGTGCGCCATGCCGTACCCGGCCTGCCGCTGGGGGTGACGACGGGGTTCTGGGCGCTGCCGGACGCTGCGCAACGGTTGCGCGCCGTCGAGTCCTGGACGGAGTTGCCTGACTTCGCGTCGGTGAACTGGCACGAACCCGGATCCGAGGATCTGGCGAAGCTGCTGCTGAGCCGGAGGCGGGGTGAGGTGGCATCTTCGATGCCGAGGCCGCCGTCGTGGGCGCGTTCCGAAGTGGCCGCACACTGCATGCGGGTGATGATCGAACTGCAGGCCGACGGGGACGCCGAGACCGCCGATGACCTGCTGGGCCGGGTCAACCGGGCCGATTCGCCGGCCCCGGTCCTGCTGCACGGCCTCGACGACAGCTGCTGGCCGCTGCTGCGCCATGCCGGCCGGCGCGGGCTGCAGACCCGCATCGGGCTGGAGGACACCCTGCTGTTGCCCGACGGGTCCACCGCACCGGGCAATGCCGAACTGGTCCGCGCCGCCGGTCGAGGTGCTGGAAGCGGTCAGTCGGTAGGGGGGCCGAGCGCGAAATCGGCGAAGTCGAATCCGGGGACCACCACACAGCTGACCAGAGCGGCCTCGGGGTCGCGGGGCCGGGCGCGCTGCCAGTAGCCCCGGCGGCACGAGCAGCTGCGGATGCTGCCCGGCGCTGATGTCGGGACCCAGGACATGTGTTGTCGCGCTTTCCCTTTCGCGGCCGAAGTCCAGCAGCAGCGGACTGCCGCGGTGGTGGAACCACAACTCGGCGCTGCGCACCGTGTGCCAGGCCGACTGCTGCCCCGGCAAGAGGACGAACAGGATGGCCGTGCCGGCACTGCGCGGGCCGTTGTAGTCCGGCGGCAGCACCGACTCGCCGATCGTCAGGTCGCTGCGCCAGGTCTCGCGGAAGTAGCCGCCCTCGGGGTGGGGCGCCATGTCGAGCTGTCGAACCCAGTCGGGGAGTTCCGTCATATGCCGTCCTCGGTCGAAGTTGCGACCAGCCTAGAGATAATTCGGTTGCCTGCCGCACTGTCGGCTCTCTAGCGTGGTCAGCATTCCCACCTAGAAAGGACGGTCTTCGTCGTGGATTTCAGCATCGGACCCCAGCCCGCTGCCAACCACTACGGAGACCCATGCCTGCCGAATCTGCAATCACCCTGATCGATCTCGGTTTCGTCTGGCCGGACGGAACTCCCGCGCTGGATCGTCTCGACGCCACCTTCCCGGCCGGACGCACCGGACTGGTGGGCGACAACGGGAGCGGCAAGTCCACCCTGCTGCGCCTGATCGCCGGTGATCTCACCCCCACCACGGGAGAGGTCAAGGTAGCCGGCGACGTCGCCTACCTGCCGCAGACCCTCACCCTCGATGTCGACGCCTCGATCGCCGACGTGCTCGGTGTCGGTGCGAAGCTCGCCGCCCTGCGCGCCATCGAGGCGGGTAGCACTTCCGAGCGTCACTTCGAGATCCTGGCCGAAGACTGGGACGTCGAGGACCGCGCCGGTGATGCGTTGCGCGCCATCGGGTTAGACACCGGGCACCTCGACCGCACCGTCGGCCAGGTGTCCGGCGGGGAGGCGATGCTGGTGGCTGTCAGCGCGCTGCGGTTGCAGCGGGCGTCGATCACACTGCTCGACGAGCCGACCAACAACCTCGACCGCGACGCCCGCGCCCGGCTGTCGGACCTGCTGGCCGACTGGCCGGGCACCCTGGTGGTCGTCAGCCACGACGTCGCGCTGCTCGACCGGATGGACAACACGGCCGAACTGCACGCCCACCGGCTCACCACCTTCGGGGGACCGTATCGCGCGTGGCGTGCCCATCTGGAGCAGCAGCAGGCCGCCGCCGCGCAGGCCGTGGCCGCGGCCGAGCAGACGGTCCGCGTGGAGAAGCGTCAGCGCGTGGCGGCCGAGGTGAAGCTGGCGCGGCGAAACCGTAAGGCGCACAAGGACTACACCAACAAGCGCGCGCCGAAGATCGTCATGAACACCTGGGCGATGTCCGCGGAGGTGGCGGCAGGCAAGCTACGCAGCGACCTCGACGGCAAGGTCGTTGCGGCGCAGGAGGCGCTGCAGGCCGCCGAGGCCCGGCTGCGCGACGACGACCACATTCGCATCGACCTGCCCGACCCGGGTGTGCCTGCCGGCCGCCGGATCGCCGAATTGCCCGGCGCCCGTGGGCCACTCGTCGTCCAGGGCCCGGAGCGCACGGCCATCGTCGGCCCCAACGGCATCGGCAAGACGGCGCTGCTCGAGGACTTGGTGGCCGGCCGGGGCGCGGGCCGTCTGCTCACCGACCGGGTCGGCTACCTTCCGCAGCGTCTGGACGGGTTGGACGAGAGGGTCAGCGTGCTCGACACCGTCCGCGCGGTGGCGCCGGACACCGAGCCCGGCTTGGTGCGCACCCGGCTGGCACGGTTCCTGTTGCGCGGTGACTCTGTGCACCGGCCGGTGGGAACACTGTCCGGCGGAGAGCGGTTCCGGGTGGCGCTGGCCCGACTGCTGCTGGCCGACCCACCGCCTCAGCTGATCGTGCTCGACGAGCCGACGAACAACCTCGACATCCACAGCGTGGATCAGTTGGTCGACGCGCTGCGCGCCTACCGCGGCGCGGTGATCGTGGTCAGTCACGACGACGACTTCCTCGGCCGGCTCGAGCTGACCCGCACGCTATCGATGCGGCTGCCGGGTGTCTTGGCCGAGGCGGGTTAGGGTCGGACCATGGCACGCCTGCGACCGGGTTGGTTCGTGGTGTTGTTCGCGGCGCTGCTGGCCGGAAGCGCCTGGCTGCCCTGGCTCACCACGTCGGCCCAGGGCGGTGGACGCGCCAGCGCGATCGGCGGCACCATCGGCAGCCTCGTGCTGCCGCCGCGGTTCGGCGCCGGCCAGCTGATCGTCCTGCTGTCCTCGGCGCTGATCGTGACCGGCGCGATGGCCGCCCGCAACCTGTCCCCGCGGCTGGCTGCCACGGCGGCACTGGTGATCTCGGCCCTCATCGGCCTGCTGACGTGGTGGTACTACCACCTCAACGTCAGCCCGCCGGTGTCGGCCGGATACGGCCTCTACATCGGCGCGGCGTGTGCGCTGGCCGCGGTGGTCTGTTCGGTGTGGGCGCTGGTTGCCGCCCTGCTCGGCGGGTCGGCGCGATGAGCCGGTTCGTGCAGCCGGTCCCCCTGGCCGGGGAGCAGTGGGTCTCGCTGGAGCCGTTGGGCGACAACCACATTCCCGAGATTGCCGCGGCTGCCGCCGACGGCGACGTCGGCGCGCTGTGGTTCACCAGCGCCCCGTCGCCGGACACCGCGGCGGCCTGGGTGAGCCGGATGACGGCCATGCAGGACGCCGACGAGGGCGTGACCTACGTGATTCGGCGGCGCGCCGACGGGGTGGTGGTGGGCTCGTCGAGCCTCTTCCACGTCGACGCCGCCAACCGGCGACTCGAGATCGGTCACACCTGGTACTCGGCCTCCGCGCGACGCACCGGCGTCAACACCGAGACCAAGCTGGTGATGCTCTCGCACGCGTTCGACGACCTCGGCTGTGTGGCCGTCGAATTCCGCACGCACTTCTTCAACCAGGCCAGCCGGGCGGCCATCGAGCGGCTCGGCGCCAAACTCGACGGCATCCTGCGCAGCCACCAGTTGCTGCCCGACGGCTCCCGCCGGGACACCGTCGTCTACTCGATCCTCGACATCGAGTGGCCGGCGGTGCGCACCAACCTGAAGTTCCGGCTCAGCCGCCACGGCGACTGAGCCGGAAGGTCGCGATCCTCAGGATGATTCGATGGTGGTCGGCTGGATCGGCTTGCTGCCCGCGGCGTGCGAGACCTCGATGCGTCGCGGCTTCGCGCGTTCGGCGAGCGGGATGGTGACGGTCAGGACGCCGTTCTCGTAGGTGGCGGTGATCCTGGTGGTGTCGATCCCCTCGCCGAGGGACAGCTGGCGGCGATAGGTGCCGAAGAATCTCTCGCTGGTCAGCCACTGCACCGAGTTCTCGGAACGGGCCGAACGGTGGGCCGTGAGGGTCAGGGTGCCGTTGTCCACGCTGACGTCCACCGAGCCGGGATCGACACCGGGCAGGTCGGCTGTCAGCACGTAGTGGTCATCGACCTTGTACAGGTCCATCGGCATGAATCGGGGACTGCGGTCGCTTCCGGCCTGGCTGCTCAGCAGGCCCCGGGTCACGGCGTCAAGGTCACTGAACGGATCGAAGCGCAGCACAGTAGTTCACCTCCTGCAGCGTTCACAAAAGCCCGCCACCCTGGCGGGCAGCCACACTGTGCACCGCCAAGATTAGCACTCGACACGAGAGAGTGCTAATGACTTTTCGGCCGTTGCTCGACATGGCCACGGGTAGGCTGTCACGGGCTTCGAAGGGACAAGAGTGCGCAAGGTAGTGGGAGCGGTAGCGGTCGCGATGGCGGCCGTGTCGGCAATGGGCACCACCGGCTGCTCGAACGACAAACCCGCCGCGGACAAATGCGAGCAGGTGTCGGCGCCGATGACCGACATCCCGACCAGGACCGACCAGGAACCCCGGCTGCGGATCCCGCAGCCGCAGGGCTGGGAGCGGACTGACAAGCTGGACTCCGAGACCATCCGCTACGCGCTGCGCAACCCGGGCCTGGCCGCCGACGGCTTCACCCCCAACGCCGTTGTCACCCTGCAGCGGGTCGGCGCCGACGTGGGCAAGCCCCAGCAGATCCTCGATGCCCAGAACAAGCAACTGCAGATGAAGCTCAAGGTCAAGGACCTCAGCGCCACATCGATTCAGGTGTGCGGTTCGCCGGCGCAGACCGTCGCCTACACCGCCCCGGGAATGGGCAAGATCCCCGCCCGCAAGGCCAACTCGGTGGCGGTGGTCTATCAGGACGGTGACGTCAACTACGTCGCGACCGTCACCGTGCAGACCATCAAGGACAACCCCACCTACGCCGCCGACTCGGCGATGATGATCAAGGGTTTCCAGATGATTCCGCCTAAGTGACGGCAGCGACCTCGGACCCGGTCAGCCGCTCGGTGCACTGGTCACACGTCAACTCGCCGGCGAACTGTGCGCCGCAGTCGTGGTGCGTCAGCACGATGGCCGGGCCTTCCGGCGCGTGGAACCACCACTGCGCCCACTGCAGCGTTGCGACCAACACCGGGAAGAACGCGCGGCCCTTGTCGGTCAGCAGGTAGGCGGCCCGCTCCGGTCCGGTGCGCTCGGCGGGCGAGGTGGCGAACACGCCGATACTGCAGAAGGTCTGTAACCGCTCGGCCAGCAGGCTGGGCGGTGCGCCGAGCTGGCCCTGGAAGTCGGTGAAGCGGGTGGTCCCCAGGAAGGCCGCGACCAGAAGCGCTGCGGCCCAACGATTCCCGAACACACTCATCGTCTCCGGGAACATACCGGCCTGCCGGCCACCGGTGTCCGATTCCGACCGGCGGCGGGTCGCCGCGGCCGGTGCCGAGCGCTCCCAGGTGCCGCTCGGCCCGAGGCTCAATGTCACGTTGCCGATGCTGACGCCTGCGCGACAACTGTTGCACCGCAACTCCGGGGCGAAGGGCTGCCCGCAGCTCTGGTGCCGCATCGACGGCAGTGCCTCGCGGTGTTCGGCGACCCAGTTGCGTTCCCACTCCCAGATCGAGAGCAGGGCCGGCCACAGCGAGCGACTGCGCGGAGTGATCAGATACTCGGTGCGCGCCCGGGTCGAGGCGTGTTCGCGGCGGGCCAGCAGACCCTCGCGGACCAACAGCGCAAGCCGGTTGGTCAGAACGGAATTCGAGATCGGCAGCCTGGCCATGAACTGGCTGTAGCGGGTGGCGCCCAGCAGCGCCTGCTGAATGATCAGCAGGTTCCACTCGTCGCCGAGCAGCCCGAGCATCCGGCCGATGGCGTTGGTGCTGTCGGGCGCCAGGACGGTGGGGACGTCGGCGTCGAGGAGGTTGGACACCTACAATCCGATCGCCTCTGCGGCCGACTCTGCGGTGTGCCAGCGGCGCAGCGCGTCACCGGCCACCCAGGTCGAATGGGTGCCGCTCGAAACACGTTCGGGGAGTTGCAGTTTGCACACCGGGCCGTCTTCGAGGCGGGCGGCGTCGAACACCAGGCAGTAGGAGGCGTCGGCGTTCATGTCGGTGGTGATGGTGACCAGGTAGCCGTCGTCCTCCGCGCGGCTGCCCACCCGGGGTGCCATCGCCGTCTCGCTGCCGTACACCCCGTCGCCGAACGAGATCCGCTGCTCGGTGCCGGCGACGACGTCGTGGCGGACCAGTCCGTCGAACAGGAACCAGCCCGGCTTCCCGGTGGCGGCATAGGTGTAGCGATACGGTTCGCCGCCGTGGCCGGGGTTGATCATGCCGAACTCGGTGATGGTGTCCGACAACGGTTCCTCGGTCAGGCCGCCGGTGACCAGGTTGAGTCGCCAGCGGTGCAGGCGAGCCTGCATCCGGTCGAGGGCCAGGAACCGGAAGGCCCGCTGCCACTTGGTTCCGGTGCCGTTGTCGGTGGGTTCGGGGTCACCCTGGAAGAAGCCGTCCAGGACGATCTCGTCGCCGTCCTCGTAGGCGTTGACGAAGTGCAGCACGTAGGTGGGATCGGCTTCGAACCACTGGATCTGGCCAGCCTGGCCGCGCCGGGGCAGCACCGCGAACCGAGACGGCATGTCGCGGTGGAAGCGGGCGACGTGCAGGTCGCGCTCCAGCAGCTCGGGATCCCAGAACAGCGGAAAGTCGTTGAGAATGACGTAGTTCCGGGTGAAGGCCATGTCGTGGGGCAGCCGCGGTCCCGGCAGCGGGACGTCGGTGTAGTGCACCAGCTCGTTGTTGCGGTCCACCACCCCGTAGTGCATGTAGGGCGCCTTCTTCGAGTAGTTGAAGAACAGCATCTCGTCGGTGCGCTCGTCGACCTTGGGGTGTGCCGAGACGCCCCAGTCGGACGGGAAGCCGCCGTTGAAGTCCTCCTTGCCCAGCGTGTCCCCGGTGAAGGGATCGACGCGGTAGAGATCGCCGCACTGGTAGAAGCTCGTCAACGCGGTGCCGCGGTGCACCACCACGTCGGTGCTCGAGGCGTCCTTGAGCAGTGTGCGTGCACCCCAGCCGTAATCGACTTTGGCCAGCGACAGCGGTTCGGCCAGGCCGGGCCACAGCGGGCCGCCCGCGGCGTTCTCGGCCTCGAACCCGTCGGTGCGCACGAAACGGTTGCGGTAGAACGCCTTTCCGTCGCGGAAGCCGACGATGTGCAGCATGCCGTCACCGTCGAACGGGTGGTAGGACTTCAGCGCGGGGTGCAGCGGGTTCTCGGTGTTGCGCAGGTAGACGCCGTCGAGGTCGGCGGGAACCTCGCCCTCGACGACCGCCAGATCGTCGGCGCGCCACTCGGTGGTCTGCGGACGCCACGGTCCGGTGCGGTACGGGTGGTCGTCGTCCTCGGGCAGTGTGGACAGGAACTTGCCGACGATCTCAGTGTTCATTTCACGTCCGATCACGCCGCGTCTCCCGATCCGATCACGAAGCTGACGGTGGTGGCGGTGCTGCCGCCGAGGTTGAGCGTGCCGAACCGGCGCGCACCTTCGACCTGATAGTCGCCGGCCAGCCCGCTGACCTGTTTGGCCGCGTCGAGCACCATCCGGATGCCGGTGGCCCCGACCGGGTGACCGCCGCCGATCAGCCCGCCGCCGGGGTTGATCGGCAGGCGTCCGCCGATCTCGATCTCGCCGTTCTCGATGGCCTTCCAGGACTCGCCCGGTCCGGTCAGGCCGATGTGGTCGATGGCGAGGTACTCGCTGGGCGTGAAGCAGTCGTGCACCTCGAAGCCGTCGACGTCGTCGAGGGTCACCTGCGCGCGGCCCAACGCGTCGTGCACGGTGGCGCGCAGGTGTGGCATGACGTAGGGATTGCCGGCGTCGCGGTCCAGTTTCTGGCGCAGTCCCAGGCCCACGGTGTGATGTCCCCACCCCTCGATCACCCCGATCGGGCGCACGCCCGGGTGCTCGCGCAGGAAGTCGTCGTTGACCAGGACCACGCCCGACCCGCCGTCGGTCATCTGGCTGCAGTCGTAGCGGCGGATCCGGCCCTCCACGGGCGGGTTCGCCTGGTCGTCGCTGCCGTGCGCGTTGAGGTCAGGGACCTCCCAGTCGCGGGTCTGCGCGTTGGGATTGCGGCGGGCGTTGGCGAAGTTGAGCGCCGCGATCGCGTGCAGGTGCGCCTCGTCGATGCCGTATCGGCGGTCGTACTCGTCGGCGACATCGGAGAACATCGACGGCCACATGAACTTCGCGTCGGCGCCCTCGTGACCCGTCCACGCCGCCGCGCCCAGATGCTGGGCGGCGGTGTCGCCGGGCACCGTCTTCTCCAACTCCAGTCCGACCACCAGTGCCGTGCTGTAGTTGCCCGCCCGCAGGTCGGCCATCGCCGCGAGAATCGCGACACTGCCCGATGCGCAGGCGGCTTCGTGGCGGGTGGCCGGGGTGTCCCAGAGTCCGTCGTGGACGGTGGCGGGCATGGCGCCGAGGTGACCCTGACGGGCGAACATCTCGCCGAACGCATTGGCGACGTGCACCACGTCGATGTCGGACGCGTCGATCATCGACTCGGCCAGCGTGAGGTCGACGACCTCGCGCGTCAACTCGGCGAAGTCGCGGCCCTCCCGGGTCAGGTTGCGCGCGAAGTCGCTTTGGTATCCACCGAGAATCCAGACATTGCCTGCCACAAGCCCGAAGCTACTACAGCTAAGAGAGTAGGGGGTCCGGATTGGCAAGTCGGTGCCTCCGGGAGGCGGCCCCGCCGGCTCGTGGTCTGAACCGACAGGACCTCGCGGGCGTAGTTGTCGACGACTACGTCCGCTTGCAGCGAGCATTGCCCCGGCTTGTCGTCCACAAACGTGACGAGATCGGCGGGCGGTCGGTCGTAAATTCCGCGTCAGAGTGGGAACCCTTGTGCGATGACGTCGACAAGCCACGACTTGGCGGTGCGGATGGCCGAGTTGGCCAGGAACACCGCCCTGCCCCGGAACGTCGACGATGTGCTGGAGGGCGTGACCGCCGCCGCCGTCGAGATGATTCCGGGCACCGACACCTGCGGTGTGCTGTTGATCGGCAAGGGCAGGAAGTTCTCGTCGCTCCACGGCACGTCGGACCTCATCTACAAGCTCGATGCGCTGCAGGAGGAGTACGGCGAAGGGCCGTGCATCAGTGCCGCCGTCGACGAGCTGATCGTGCGCACCGACGACTTCTCCCACGAGCAACGCTGGCCGAAGTACAGCGCTGCGATGGTCGACCTCGGCGTCCGCAGCGGGCTGTCGTTCAAGCTCTACACCAGTGCGAGCACCGCGGGGGCGCTGAATCTGTTCAGTCTGCGGCCGCACGCCTTCAACGGCGAGTCCGAGGCGATCGGTGCCGTGCTGGCCGCCCATGCGGCGTCGGCGATCATCGCCAGCCGGCACGGCGAGCAACTCGAGGCGGCGCTGAACACCCGTGACACGATCGGCCAGGCCAAGGGCGTGATCATGGAGCGCTTCAACGTCGACGCCGTCCGCGCCTTCGACATGCTGCGCGAGTTGTCCCAGACCACCAACACCCGGCTCATCGACATCGCCCTGCGGGTCATCGAGACCCGCGACGCCTAGCTGTGATGTCCAACGGGCTGGTGTAGCGGCATCTAGTGTTGGTCGCACCGCGACGTACGCGGTGCGAGCGCGAAGGAACACATCATGGCCAGTCCGTCTTCGCCGACCCGGCGACACCGCGTTGTCATCATCGGTTCGGGTTTCGGCGGGCTGAACGCGGCCAAAGCGCTCAAGCGGGCCGACGTCGACGTGACGCTGATCGCCAGGACCACCAGCCATCTCTTTCAGCCGTTGCTCTACCAATTGGCCACCGGCATCCTGTCGGCCGGCGACATCGCGCCCACCACCCGGCTCATTCTCAAGCATCAAGAGAACTGTCAGGTCCTGCTCGGTGACGTGGAAGACATCGATCTGCAGGCCAAGACCGTCACTTTCAAACTGATGTCGATGGAGACGGTCGTCCCGTTCGACAGTCTGATCGTGGCGGCCGGGGCCGAGCAGAACTACTTCGGTAACGACCACTTCGCGACGTTCGCTCCCGGCATGAAAACCATCGACGACGCACTGGAACTGCGCGGCCGCATCCTCGGTGCGTTCGAGGCGGCGGAGGTCACCACCGACCCCGAGGAGCGGGCCCGTCGGCTGACCTTCGTGGTCGTCGGCGGCGGTCCCACCGGCGTGGAACTGGCCGGCCAGATCGCCGAGCTTGCCCGGCGCACCCTGCCCGGCGCGTTTCGCACCATCGACCCGGCCGAATGCCGGGTGATGTTGTTCGACGGCTCGCCGTTCGTGCTGTCGCCGATGGGGGAGAAGCTCGGCCACAAGGCGCAGCGCCAGCTGGAGAAGATGGGCGTGGAGGTGCACCCCAACTCGGTGGTGACCGACGTCGACTACATGGGCATCAGGGTCAAGGACAAGGAGAGCGGCGAGGAGCGCCGCATCTACTGCGCATGCAAGGTGTGGTCGGCCGGGGTGCAGGCCAGCGCGCTGGGCGAGATGATCGCCCGACAGTGCGAGGGAACCGAGGTCGACCGGTGCGGTCGGGTGGTGGTCGAGCCCGACCTGACCGTCAAGGGCCACCCCGATGTCTTCGTCGTCGGCGACATGGCGGCGGTGCCCGACGTGCCCGGTGTGGCGCAGGGCGCCATCCAGGAAGCGCAGTACGCGGCCAAGACCATCAAGCGGATGATCAACGGCACCGACGATCCGGCGACCCGGCAGCCGTTCAAGTACTGGGACAAGGGCTCGCATGGCGACGATCTCCCGGCACCACGCGGTGGCCAAGATCGGCAAGCTCGAGTTCGGTGGTTTCATCGCTTGGCTCTCTTGGCTTTTCCTGCATCTGCTCTATCTGGTGGGGTTCAAGAACCGGATCAGCACCCTGCTGAGCTGGATCCTGACCTTCACCTCCAACGGCCGAGGGCAACTCGCCACCACCAGCCAGATGGTCTACGCCCGGCTGGCGATGGAGATCGTCGAGAGGCAGCTGAAGGAAGCCGTCGCCGACGCCGAAGAGCGCGCCGAGGCACTCGACCTGTCGCTGGAGCGGGCGGTGGCGCCGGAAGTCCCGTGACCGGGTAGGGGTCGTCAGCGAAATCCAGTCCCTGCGCGCCGCTGCGTCGATACCATCACTCGACCGTGAGCACGGCCGTAAGTGTCCGGGAAAGGTTGGGACCTGATGTCGCAAACCGCTGCCGAGATCGTCAGAAGCGTCGGGGGTGCCGCGAACATCGCGGGCCTGTCACATTGCGCGACCCGGTTGCGATTCCAGTTGCGCGACGCCTCGAACGTCACACAGGCCGACATCGAAGCGGTGCCGGGGGTGCTGGGTGCCGTCCCGCAGGCCGGTGATCGCTACCAGGTGGTCATCGGCGGTGCGGTGCAGAGCGTCTACAACGACATCCTGGCGTTGCCGGGCATGAGCGGCGGCCGCCGCCCCGGACGCCGACGCGGTCAAGGCCGCCGCCCGCGCCCAGGGCCCGCGCGGCAAGTTCACCTGGCTGGACTCGTTCTTCGAGTTCCTGTCCGACTCGTTCCGTCCGATCCTGGGCGCTCTGCTGGGCGCGTCGCTGTTCATCACGTTCATGGCGTTGATGAGCTCGCTGAAGATCATCCCGAACTGGGCCGACCCGAACGTCGACACTGCCGCCGTCGTGGCAGTTCGTGAATCTGTGCTGGCAGAGCGTGTTCGTCTTCCTGCCGCTGATGGTGGCCTACAACGCGTCGAAGAAACTCGACGCCGACCCGTGGGTCGGATTCGCGATCATGGCCGTCGTCATGCTGCCCGGGTTCGCGGGGCTCAAGGAGTTCAGCAACCCGCAGAACGTGTTCGGCTCCGACGGTCGACATCGTCAACATCTTCGGGCTGCCGCTGACCATCCACAACTACAGCTCGCAGGTGTTCCCGCCGCTGCTGATGGCCGCCGTGCTGGGCCCGCTGTACAAGTTCCTGAAGAAGGTCATCCCGGACAACGTCCAGCTGATCTTCGTGCCGTTCCTGTCGATGCTGATCATGATCCCGCTGACGGCGTTCCTGATCGGGCCGATCGGCGTCTACGCCGGCGCCGGCCTCGGCAGTCTCCTGAAGTCGGTCAACGACTTCTCGCCGCTGATATTCGCCATCGTGATCCCGCTGGCCTACCCGTTCATGGTGCCGCTGGGCCTGCACTGGCCGATCAACGCGATCATGCTCATCAACATCCAGACCCTGGGCTACGACTTCATCCAGGGTCCGATGGGCGCCTGGAACTTCGCCTGCTTCGGCGCCACCGCCGGGGTGCTGTTCCTGGCCTGGCGGGAACGCGACACGCAGATGCGTCAGACCGCGATCGGAGCGCTGGCGGCGGGCCTGCTCGGTGGCATCTCCGAACCCTCGCTGTACGGCATCCATCTTCGATTCAAACGGATCTATCCACGAATGCTGGTGGGCTGCCTGGTCGGCGGTCTCATCATCGGCATCGGTGGCGGCGTGACCACCAAGGCATTCGTCTTCACTTCGCTGCTGACCATCCCCGCGTTCTCCAGCATGGGCCTGTACGCAGTGGCGGTGCTCGCAGCCTTCTTCACCGCGATGGTCCTGGTCATCTTCTCCGGCTACAAGTCGCCGGAGCAGGCCGCCGCGGCGGTGGCCGCCGGTGTCTCGGTCGCCGATCTCGAAAGCCCGATGTCGAAGGCCAGCCCCGACACGCTGGTCGCGGCCGCCGAGACCAAGGCCGCCGACCGGGCCGGCGTGGTCACCGAGATCCTGTCCCCACTGGCCGGCACGATCGTGCCACTGGCCGACGTGCCCGACCCGGTGTTCAGCAAGGGCACCATGGGCCCGGGCGTGGCGGTGCTGCCGTCCGGCGATACGGCGTACTCGCCCGGGTCCGGCGTCGTCGTGGCCGTCCAGCCGTCGGGGCATGCCTTCGGTCTCGTTCTCGACGGCGGGATCGAGGTCCTCATCCACATCGGGATCGACACCGTCGCGCTCAAGGGCGAGGGATTCGACGTCAAGGTCACCAAGGGCCAAAAGGTCAGCGCCGGAACGCCTCTGGTGACCTTCGATCGCAAGGTCATCGAGGCCGCCGGCTACCCGCTGATCACTCCGATCATCGTGCTCAACGGAAAGAAGTTCGGTTCCGTCGAGCCGGCGGCGGACGGTGAGATCGCCGTGGGCGCACCGCTTCTGGCGGTGACGCCGGCGCCCGCGCCGGCGGAGGCGGCGCTGTAGCCGAGACGACGTCAGTCGAAGTGCCGGTCGACATCCATCCGTTGGTGGAGGATGCGCACCACATCGATCACGTCGACGTCGGCAATCCGGTAGTACAACGTGTGCGATCCGACGGCGTGCTTGCGGTAGCCGGCGCGGACGTCGTCGCAGGCGCGTCCGATCATCGGGTTGTCCACGACGCGTGCGATCGCGCGCTGGATTTCACGCGTGTACTCCTCGGCTTGGGCGTCACCCCAGCGCTCACAGGTGTAGTCCCAGATGTCTTCCAGGTCGGCGACTGCGGCCGGCGACAGTACATACCGGCTCACCGGTCGGCGAGGTTGTGCTGCTCGCTTGCGCGCGACGAACGCATCGAAGTCGAAGGGTGTCGACTCGCCGCTTTGCTCGCCCGCGATCAGAGCCTGGCGCAATGCACGCAGGCGTGTCTCGCGATCCTCGAGCAACCGCAAAGCAGTACGCACGACGTCGCTGGCCGAGCCGTAACGTCCCGACGCGACCTCTTCCTCGATGAAAGCGCTGAAATGCTCATCAAGGCTGAACGACGTGTTCTTGCCCACGGGCAAGAGGATACCAAATATTGGTACCGGGTATGGTCCGCCTGAGTGGTCCCGTGCATCTCTCACCCGGAGTGCCCCCGGCAGGATTCGAACCTGCGACACCGGCTTTAGGAGAGCCGTGCTCTATCCCCTGAGCTACGAGGGCGGACCGGCTGGCAGCCTACCGCGCCCGAGCCGGGACGCCGTAGATCAGATGCAGCCGCTGACGCTGATGCGCCTGCCGACGTTGGCGCACACGTTCACGTTCGGCAGTGGCGGTGGCGGCGGCACGTACACCGGCGGTGGCGGCGGCGGGGGATAGTCCTCGGGCAGCGGCGCGTAGTAGGAGGGCGGCGGTACGTACGGCGCCATCACGTCGCTCAGATTGGCGCAGCCGCTGACGCTGATCCGCCGACCGGCGCTGGCGCACACGTCCGCGCTGCTGGTGGCCGGCGTGACTACCGTGGCGATCGCCGCGGGAACCGTCGCCAGCGACGCCGCCGCCGCAGCACCGGCAAGAATCTTGCGCATCGTCTTCATCGGCCGAAACACCTCCATGTACCGGCTGCCGAGTGTACGCGCGGCGCCGGGCAGGGGTGGGCGACCTAGCGGGCAGCCCTGTCGAGACCGCACAGTGCGATCAGGTAGCTGTGACCGCGCTCGGGTGCGGTCGTCGGGTATCCCTTGCGGATCCAGGCTGCCAAGCGGCGGATCATGATCACCTCCTGTGCGGGAGCAGCGCGCCCCATTCGTACCGTGCGACGGCGGTCGCGTTGCTGTCGGCTTCGGGCTCGATGTCCTGGGCCAGCCGTACCAGGGCCCGTGCGACGCGGTCGCTGTCGAGCCGGTGCCGGTCCGATGCCCGGGCTATCTCGCCTTCTGCTGTATCCAGACTGCACCGTTTCAGCGCGACAAGCACGCCGTGGGCGCATTGCCGCAATGCCACTTGTTCGTCGCCCCCGATGAATTTCTCCCACATTCGATAGTCCTGTAGCACCGTCATCGCCCGATTCCTCCTGCCTGAGGCCATTCCCGCGCATCCCGCGGAGCAAACCAACATCGAGTCGGGCTCAGCGCAGTTCGGCGATCACCTTGGCGAAGTACTCCGCGTGGTAGTCCTGAACGGTGAAGTAAGTCAGCCCGTAGCGGTCCCGCCGCATCCGCAGCGTGTCGGCGATGTCGCGGGGAGTGCCGGTCAGCACCGTCGGCAGGGCCAGCAGCTGCTCATCACTCGCGGTGGGCTCATAGGCCCGGGTCAGTGCGAGATCGGGCACGCCGGAGGAATCGGTCGGCACACCGGTGATCGCGATGTTGAGCTCGAGGTCGGCGAATCGCTCGCCCGCGGCATCCCGAACGAAGGCGATCCGCTCGGCGAGCGGATCCTCGTCCGGCGAGGTGGGCACACCGCCGCCGGTGAGACCGATGATGTCGGCGTGCTGGGCAGCGATCCGCAGCACCCGGTCACCATTGCCCGCGATGAGGATCGGGATCGACGGCGCCACCTCCTTGAGGTAGGTCGTGGTGTGCCGCAGATGGTCGACCCGTTGGCCCGCGCTCGGATAGGGAATCTCGGCCGCCTCGAATTCTTCTGGCGCATAACCGGTTCCGAGGCCCAGATCCAAGCGGCCTTCGGAGAGCACATCGACGGCGATGGCGTCGCGGGCCAGCAGTGCCGGACTGTAGAACGCCGCATTGAGGACGAAGGTGCCGACCCGCATCGTCGTCGCCGCCTCGGCGGCCGCCATCATGGTCGGGAACGGCGCGGGTACCCCGAAGCGGCCCAGATGGTCCGGAACGTGCAAGACGTCGAAGCCCAGATCCTCGAACCGCCGTACCGTGTCGCGAAGCTTGGTCCGCAACTTGACCGATCGCACCCCGACGCCGAACCGAAAGTCTCTAGCCACCCGAGTGACGCTAGAACAGGCGCGGATCACACGACAGGGCCGGTCTCGGTGCACGGCACAGTTTGGCCGAACCCGCGCAGGGGCATTCCCCCTGATCATGAGCGTTCCGAGCGTCGGGGTAGAGGAGGAGTTCCTCCTCGTCGACCCGCACACCGGCGAGCCGGTGGCCAAGAACTCCGACGTCGCCAGGATTGCCGCGCGCCACGGTGTCGAGCTGCAACTCGAACTGACCACCTGTCAGGTCGAAACGACCAGCGACATTGCGACCACGAGTTCGCAACTGCGCCAACAACTTACAAATCTCCGTCAGGTTACCGCCGAGGCCGCCGTCGAGGCGGGAGCCACCCTGCTGGCGGTGGGTCTTCCGCCTACGGTGCCGCACAGCTTCCCGATCACCGACACCCCGCGCTACCGCCAGATCGGCGAGCGGTTCGGCATGATCGCCAGCGAGCAGGGCATCTGCGGATGTCACGTCCATGTCGAGGTGCCCGACCGTGACGCCGCCATCGCCGTCAGCAATCGGCTGCGGCCATGGCTGCCGCTGCTGCTGGCGCTGACGGCCAACTCGGCGATCTACCGCAACGCCGACAGCGGGCACGCCAGCTGGCGCAGCGTGCTGTGGGGCCGGTGGCCCAGCGCCGGCCCCCCGCCGTACCTGGAGTCCGCCGCCCACTACGACGCGATGGTCGCGATGATGATCGACGCGGGCGCGATGCTCGACGACGGCATGCTCTATTGGGACGTGCGGCCGTCGGCCAAGTTCCCGACCGTCGAAGTGCGGGTGGCCGACGTGCCCGCCACCGTCGCCGAGACCGTGCTGCTGGCCACCCTGACGCGGGCCGCGGTGATGACCGCGCTGGCCGACCATGACCGGGGCCTGCCCGCGCCGCGGGTCGACGACCACGTCCTGCGGGCCGCCTACTGGAAGGCGGCCCGTGACGGCCTCGACGGGCAGGCCGTCGACGTGGTCGACAGCTGGGCGACGGCGCCGGCGTCCCGCGTTCTGGGCACGTGGCTGACGGTGCTGCAGCCGGCACTGGAGGAACTCGGTGACGACGAGTGGGTACGCGCGGACGTCGCACGGCTGCTACAGGACGGCAACGGCGCGATGCGCCAGCGTCAGGCGTGGCGACGCCGGGGGGAGATCTCCGACGTCGTCGCCGAGGCCGCGGCCGCGACGGTGCGTCTGGCCTGACCGACGGTCAGATGAGCGGCAACTCGGCGACCACCTGGCCGGTCGGCTGGGTGGAACCGCTGCCCGGTTCGACGGTGAACTTCAGCGCCTTGGAGTTGCCCAGATCGGGCAGCACCGCCGTGGTCGACGGCGCCACGGCCTTGTCGTCCATCGTTCCGGCCGAGGTCTCGCCCTTGTCGCTGACCAACCACATCTGGTACACCGTGCCGGGCTTGGGCTTGCGGCACGTTGTTCATCACGAGCACGCCGGCGTTCTTGTCCCGGGAGAAGACGACCGTCGCCGTACCGCCGCCGGGAATGTCGCCGGAGATGGTGTGCACGTCCGGTGCGGCGAACACCTGCTGCGCGGTCGAGGGCTGCGCGGGCTTGGGCCACAACGACACCCCGACCCCGACTGCACCCAAACCGATCACCGCGGCGGCCGCCGCGGTCAGCAGCGCCGTGCGCCGCCGGGGGCCGGACTCCTGGCGCGCGGTGGGAAGCGTGCGGACGTTGTCGCCGGCCACCTGTGACAACAGCCGCTGGCGCAGGTCGGCAGGTGGCTCTGCGGCACTGCCCGACGACACCAGCGCCATCGTCTCGCGCACCGCGCGCACCTCGTCGTAGAAGGCGTCGGCCTCGTGCAGGGGGGCGTGCGCCAGCCGGCTCTCGAGTTCGTCGCGCTCGGCGTCGGGCAGCGCGTGCAAGGCATAGGGGACGGCCAGGTCCAGCAGGTCGCCGTTCTCGACTCCGTCGTGTGGTTGAGTCATCGCCGCATCCTCACCGCACACCCAGACAGTTGCGCAAGCCGCGCAATGCGTCACGCATCCGCGACTTCACTGTCGCAAGGTTCGCCGACAGCCGCTCGGAGACCTGCACATACGTCATTCCCTGGTAATAGGCGAGCTCGATGCACTCACGCTGCACCTCGGTCAGGCCGTCTAGGCACGCCGCGACCTGACGTCGTTCGTCGCTGGCGACCACCGCGTCGCTGACGTTGTCGGTGGGCGGTTCCACGTTGGCCGCGCCGTAGCGCGACTCGCGCTGGGTAGCGGCCTGCTCGGAGCGCACCCGGTCGACCGCGCGGCGGTGCGCCAGGGTGAGCAGCCATGCCAGGGCGGTACCCGACGCGGGGTCGTAGCTCTCGGCGGTCCGCCACACCTGCAGATAGACGTCCTGGGTGGTTTCCTCGCTGTAGCCACGGTCCCGCAAAACGCGCGTGACGAGGCCGTACACCCGCGCACGGGTGGCATCGTAAAAGGCGGCGAAGGCGTCGGCATCGCGCTGGGCGACTCGGCGCAGCAGCCCGTCGAGGTCGGTCGACGTCACCGTCGCCGTCCGCTGGTTGTCGCTGGCATCGAGCCGAAGCTTAACCGGCGGGTCAAGCACGGTGGTCACGACGGCATCCACGACCTGTTCGTCGGAGTCCAGCCGCCGGCCGCCGGATGCACACTCACCGGCTGCGGAACCCGGTCAGGCTGGGCCGCGGGCCGCGGCACGACGGGCACGCCACGCAGCCGCAGGATCATGGTCTGCACCCGCGCGCTCAGAGCCGCCATCTGCGGTGCCAGCGGCTTACTGAACTGCAGCCGGACGATCTGGCCGATGCTGGCCCGCCGCCGCGACCCGCGAATCGTGCCCACCAGCGCGGGCTGGTTCTCGCGGTGCAGCGACATCGTCAAGTCCAGCTTCTGGTCGGGACGCGGGGCGCGGACCAGGTAGTAGCCGTCCACACCGTTGAACGGTGACGTGTAGAAGGTCTTGGTCACCATCGCCGGGGCGTCCTGGTCGGGCGGCAGCAGGTAGGCGTGCCGCTCGCCGTGGGTGTTGTGCATCTCGGCGATGACGCAGCGCAGGGCGCCGTCGGCGTCATGGCACCAGAACAGGCTCAGCGGGTTGTGGGCCCGGCCGAGGACCCGCGGCATCAGCAGAGCGGTCACCCGGCCGCCATTCAGGTAGATGCCGTTGTCGGCGAGGAACGCGTCGACCCGCTGGCGCAGGGTTTCGCTGTCGGCGCCGGTGAAGTGGTCGGATGCCTCGAACCGCGCGAAGGGCCGCAGCCACCACGGCACGCGGGGCAGCTCGTCGACGTCGACGTACCAGCTGTAACTGCTGCGCTCGTTGTAGTGGTGTACGGGGGATCTGCGCAGATGAGTGATCCGAGTCCGGTACAGCGCCGGAGTCAGCATCTGGTGGTCGCCACGGGTGCTCATCTGTTCCACACCCACTATTCGGAGCACCGTCGCCCTCGGATGGGTCGGATGCGGTCGGGTTTTTCAGTCCGGCCAATGCATGGCGGCGGCCGCCAGGCCCTGCACCAGTGCCGAGGTGGCCGGGGAGAGGCCGTCTGAGTCGGGCAGCTGGCTGCGCGGGCTGATACCCCTGATCCTCGAGGACAGCTCCAACTGTGTGCCGCCGCCGCGAACCCGGTTGACCGGGTTGTCGGGATGCAGGCCGCGCAGCTCGGCCGGGATGCTGTCGAGATCGGTGACCACCTGGTAGCCCGGCACGTCGACGTGCGCGGCCAGATGGGCGGCCAGGTCGCGGTTACCGCCGCCGGCCAGCAGGTGCGTGCTGCGGCCGATGCGCCCGTAGCCGTGCACCGACACCGCGACGTCGACGTGATCCAGGAACGCCGCAAGTCGCGCGGACTCCTCGGCGAGATACCGCGCGGACGGCAGGTGATGCGGATAGCCGTCGGGATGGCGGACGAGATACACCGAGGCGCCCGCGGCGTCGGCGGCGCGCTCGGCGATGACGTCGGTCATCTGCTCCAGCCCGCCACCGTGAATGGCCAGGAAGCCGAACCGGGACCGCAGCCGGCATTCCTCGACCACCCCGGGATCGGCAAGCAGTTCCGAAAGCGATTGCGGTCCAGAGTGATTGCGCAGCGACGCCGGTTTGGGCCAGTGCGTCGGATCCCAGCGGTGCAGGAAGTCGATCCAGCGTTGCGGCAGTCCGTGGTGGCGGGCGCCGTCGATGATCCGCTCGAGATAGCCGGGTCGGGGCGGGCCGGGTTCGGTGCGGTGGTCGATGTAGACCCAGGCCGGTGAGGGCCCGTCGTCGGTGTGCACGATCAGCCGGTCGCGCCGGTAGCGGCTGGGCACTCCTTCGGCGCTGTCGAGCGTGGCCAGGTCGTGGTCGGACAGCCACCACAGCACGCCGTGCACGGCGCTGCCGGTGAACGGCTCGACGGTGGCCACTCCGCGTTCGTTGATCAGCCAGTCGTGGTCGGCCAGCACCGCCGGGCGCGGATCGGCGGCGTCGGGGCAGCGCAGGGCCATCTGCTGGATGCAGAGGTTGGACCCGTAGGCGAAATACGGGTGCCGCCGCTGCATTCAGCCGCGTCGAGTGGTCAGGTAGATCAGGACCACGTTGAGAAGCGTAATGATCGCCGCGACGCTCCACCCGAGCACCGAGGTGAGGCGATGGTTGGTGTCCGAGCCCATCAGGGCCGGGTTGCTGGTCAGGCGAACCAGCGGCACGAGGGCGAACGGGATGCCGAACGACAGCACCACCTGGGAGATGACCAGCGCGCGGCTGGGATCGACGCCGATGGCCAGCACGACCAGGGCCGGGATCAGCGTGACGAGGCGGCGCAGCAGCAGCGGGAACGACTTGCGCAGCAGCCCCTGCATGATCATCGCGCCGGCGTAGGCGCCGACCGAGGTCGACGCCAGGCCCGAGGCGAGCAGGCCGATCGCGAAGAACAGCGCGACCGTCGGGCCCAGCGTGTCGCCGCACGGCGGCGTGCGCGCCTTCGATCGAGTCGGTGTCGGCGCGGCCCTGCAGGTTGGTGGCCGCCACCAGCAGCATGGACATGTTGACCGCGCCGGCGATCAGCATGGCGATGCCGACGTCCCAGCGCGTCGCGCGCAGCAGGAGTCTGCGCGGCCGCGCCGGCCGGCGGGTGCCCGTGCCGGTCGCGGGCCAGCCCGGAATGCAGGTACACCGCGTGCGGCATCACCGTCGCGCCGAGCATCGCGGTGGCCAGCAGGACGCTCTCCACGCCGTCGAATCGGGGCAGCAGACCCTCGACGACCTCGATCGGGCGGCGGGGCGTTGACGAACAGACTCGACAGGAAGCCGATCGCGATGACCAGCAGCAGGCCGGTGATCACCCGCTCGAACACCCGCTGGCCGCGGCGGTCCTGCACCACGAGCAGCAGCAGCGACACCACGCCGGTGATGACGCCGCCGAGCAGCAGCGGCAGGCCGAACAGCAGCCGCAGGGCGATCGCCCCGCCGACGACCTCGGCGAGGTCGGTGGCGATCGCCACCAGTTCGGCCTGGATCCAGTAGCCGATGCGGGTCGGGGTGCGGGTGTGGTCGCGCACGGCCTCGGGCAGCGTTCGGCCGGTGACCAGGCCGAGTTTGGCGGACAGGTACTGCACCAGCCCGGCCATGATGTTGGCCAGCACGATCACCCAGACCAGCAGGAAGCCGAACTGCGCGCCGGCGCTGATGTTGGCGGCGACGTTGCCCGGGTCCACGTAGGCGACGGCTGCGACGAAGGCGGGTCCGAGCAGGTACCAGCCGGCCTTCGTGACACGGGTCTGTTGTGCCAACCGATGAGCTCTCTTACGGGCGTCTGGACGCAGCCGAAATAGGGTTACCCGGCCACCGGCGGGATGTTAGACGGCCCGACCGTCACAGACCAATCCAGAGCCCGCCCAGGCCGATTCCGATTCCGCCGAAGCCCCACCCGGGATACGGGTTGGTGAACGCCGGATTCGGGGACGTGGTGATCTGGGCGTGGCCCGGGGTCTGACAGATCGTGGTGTTCGGTCCGATGTCGGTGCACTGCGGCACGGCCGCCGCGGGGATGGCTAACACCAGCGCCGAGATAACCGCGGCCGGAACGGCGATGAGCCTCGTCGTGGTCCGCATGGTTGGCCTCCTTCGTGGCCACGGCGAACCAAAACTTCCTGGCAGTCCGCCTATCCAGCAGCGTACAACCCTTTGCCGGTCACCAGGGGCAGGTCGAGCGTGGTGCAGATGCCCGGGGGCGCGGCGACGACGGCGGGTATCGCGTTGACGATGCGCATGGCGGTGGCCAACACCCCGGCGTGGTTGTGGTCGCCGTTGGGGCTCGACAGGCAGACGTCCATGGCGTAGCAGGGTTCGCCGGTGATCTCGATGCGGTAGTTGCCGCCGGGCTGGGCCGGTTGCGGCCACTCCGGGCACAGGTCGTCGCGCAGCCGGGTGACGTGCTCGAGCACGACGGCGGGTGCGCCGTCGACCAGTCCGATCACCTCGAACCGCAGCGCGGCGGCGGTGCCCTTGGCGATGTGGCCGCTGGCGATCTCGAAGTCTTCCGGCGCGGGCTCGCGGACGTAGATCTCCTCGAGTCCGTCGAGCTCGAGGCCCAGGCCCGCGGCGAGTTGCCGCACCACCGAGCCCCACCCGATGCTCAGCACACCGGGCTGCAACAGCATCGGGATCTCGTCCATCGGCTTGCCGAAGCCCATCACGTCGAACATCACCGTGGCGCTGTCGTAGGTCGCGTAGTTCACGATCTCCATGCAGCGCAGCTGCTCGATGCTCTGACAGGTGCCGGCCAGCGCCAGCGGCAGCAGGTCGTTGGCGAAGCCGGGGTCGATGCCGTTGACGAAGAGGCTCGAATTGCCTTCTTGGGCAGCATCTTCCAGAGGCTTGATCATCTCGTCGGGGATCACCTGCCACGGCCACTGCAGGAACACCGGACCGCTGCCGACGATGTTGACCCCGGCGGCCAGGATGCGGCGATAGTCCTCGAGCGCCTCGACCAGTCGGTTGTCGGCCATGGCGTTGTAGACCACGCACTGCGGCTTGGTGGCCAGCACCTCGTCGAGGTCGGTGGTGGCCTTCACCCCGGTCGACCCGTCGAGCCCGGCGAGTTCGGCGGCGTCCTTGCCCGCCTTGGAATCCGACGACACCCACACGCCGGTGAGCTCGAAGTCGGGGTTGTTGATCAGCGCGGTCAGCGAGTGGACACCGACGTTTCCGGTGCCGATCTGTGCGACGCGGATGGCCATGGGGTCTCCTTACAGGTCGGGGATCGGGAGATCGAGGTTCGGCACGATCAGGCCGCCGTCGACTTCGAGCATCTTGCCGGTGAGGAAGCTCGCGGCGGGCGAGGCGAGATAGACCGCGGCGGCGGCGATGTCGAGCGGGTCGCCGAGGCGGCGCATCGGGGTGGCCTTCTCCATCGGGTCGCGCAGCTCGTCGTTGGAGGCGACGATCTCCAGCGCCGAGGTCAGGATCGAACCGGGGGCGATGGCGTTGACCCGGATCTTGGGGCACAGGTCCAGCGCGGTGAGCCGGGTGTAGTGCGCCAGCGCCGCTTTGGCGGTGCTGTAGGCGGCGAACCCACGGCCGGCCAGCCGGCCCATGGTCGAGGTGATGTTGATGATGTTGCCGCCGCCGGAGTGCTCGATCATGAGCGGAACGGCGGCCACCGTCAGCGCGTGGGCGGTCAGGACGTTGAAGGTGAACGCGTCCTTCATCTCCTTGACGCTGGTGGTCATCAGCGCGTTGGGCATGCTGCCGCCGACGTTGTTGACGACGATGTCGAGCTTGCCGAACGCCTCGACGGCCTTGCCGGCGAGTTCGGCGGTGGTTTCGGGGTGGGAGAGGTCGCCGACGACGATGTGCGCCCGCCTGCCGACCGCTTCGATCTGCGCGGCGACGGACTCCAGTTCGGACTGGGTGCGCGAGCCGATGACGACGTCGGCGCCGACTTCGGCGAAGGCCACCGCGATCGCGGCGCCCAGCCCGCGACCGGCGCCGGTGACTACTGCAACTTGACCGTCAAGGCGGAAATTGTCGAGGATCACGTGTCTCTCTTCCCTTGTCGGCGAACACCGTAACAACATCGCGGCGTCGGATGGCGACGAATTCCGAACGTAATTGAAACACGTTCTAGTTTCGTCACGAAGGGGATCGAGCACCTACTTCTTCGCGGCTGCCTTCTTGGCAGGGGCCTTCTTCGCGGCTGCTTTCTTGGCGGGCGCCTTCTTTGCGCGCCTGATGTCGCCGACCGATCGGCTCCGGGCGCCTTGCCGTCGGAGTCGCCGGACTGCTCGCGGCGACGTTTCACACTGGCCTCGAGCTTGGCCAGCAGGTCGGAGACGTCCTCGGTCTCGTCGAGCTGGGCCGGCTGCTCTTCGGTGGTGAACGCCTCGCCGCCCTCGAGCTTGGCCTCGACCAGTTCTTTGAGCTGCTCCTGGTAGGTGTCGTGGAATCGCTCGGGGTGGAAATCGTCGGCCATCGAGTCGACGACCTGGCCGGCCATCTTCAGCTCGGCCGGCTTGATCTCCACCTTCTGGTCGAGGACCGGGAAATCGGGGTCGCGGATCTCGTCGGGCCACAGCAGCGTGTGGACCACCATCACGTCCCGCTTGGAGAAGTCCTTCACCCGAAGCGCGGCCAGCCGGGTCTTGTTCCGCAGCGCGAAGTGCACGATGGCCACCCGCTCGGTGTCGGCGAGTGTCTTGGCCAACAGCACATAGGACTTCGAGGACTTCCCGTCCGGTTCGAGGAAGTAGCTGCGGTCGTACATCAGCGGGTCGATCTCGCTGGCCGGCACGAACTCCACCACCTCGATCTCGTGGCTGCGTTCCTCGGGCAGGGTGGCGATGTCGTCGTCGGTGATGATCACGGTCTGGCCGTTGTCGGATTCGTAGGCCTTGGCGATGTCGCGGTACTCGACCACCTCGCCGCACACCTCGCAGACCCGCTTGTAGCGGATGCGGCCGTTGTCCTTGGCGTGCACCTGGTGGAACTTCAGGTCGTGGTCCTCGGTGGCGCTGTACACCTTGACTGGGACGTTCACCAGACCGAAGGCGATCGAGCCTTTCCAGATGGAACGCATATGTCCAGTATGCAGGCCTGACGGGCGTTGCCGGGTCAGACAGCCGGCGGGTTCCCGGGGTTCAGCCCGAGCGGCAGGTCGGGGTTCGCGCCGGGAGCGCTGTCCATGTAGCCCTGATCGGGGGCGTACCGGCAGCCGTTGTTCATCGGTGTCTGATCGCCGGAGCAGTAGGGCACCAGGTCCTCCGGATCGGCGGCGGCCTGCGCCGCGCCGATCAGAGCGGCGGCCGCCAGCAGGACGGCCGCAAACATCCTGGTCACTGGTCCACGGTAGCAGCGGGTAATACGTTTAGATGGTGAATGACGGATGGCCGCCCGGTGCGACGAAAGGTCCCCGCGTCACGCTGACCAACGCCGACAAGGTGCTCTATCCCGCGACCGGCACCACCAAGGCGGACGTCTTCACCTACTACACCACCGTCGCCGAGGTCATGCTGCCGCACATCGCGGGCCGGCCGGTCACGCGGAAACGCTGGCCCAACGGTGTGCAGGAGCCGGCGTTCTTCGAAAAGCAGCTTGCCAGTTCGGCTCCGGACTGGCTGGACCGCGGGACGGTGGAGCACCGCTCGGGCAGCACGACGTACCCGATCATCGACAGCACGACCGGACTGGCGTGGATCGCCCAGCAGGCGTCGCTGGAGGTGCACGTGCCGCAGTGGCGCTTCACATCTGCTGGAAAGCCCGGTCCGGCAACACGTTTGGTGTTCGACCTCGACCCCGGCGAAGGCGTCACGATGCCGCAGCTGTGCGAGGTGGCCCATGCGGTGCGCGAGCTGATGGACGACATCGGGCTGACGGTGTACCCGCTCACCAGCGGGAGCAAGGGGCTGCATCTGTATGCCCCGCTGGCCGACCCGGTGAGCAGCAGCGGGGCGGCGGTGCTGGCCCGGCGGGTGGCCCAACAGCTCGAGCAGAGCATGCCCAAGCTGGTCACCGCCACGATGACCAAGAGCCTCCGGGCCGGCAAGGTGTTCCTGGACTGGAGCCAGAACAACGCGGCGAAGACCACCATCGCGCCGTATTCGTTGCGCGGCCGGGAGCATCCGACGGTGGCCGCGCCGAGGACATGGGACGAGATCTCCGATCCCGCGCTGCGCCAATTGGATTACACCGAGGTGCTCGCCCGGGTCGCCCAGCACGGCGACCTGCTGGCCGATCTCGATGCCGACGTGCCGCGGGAGGACCGGCTGACGACCTATCGCAGCATGCGCGATTCGGCGAAGACGCCCGAGCCGGTGCCCAAACCGTCTGCGGTGTCTGATGTCGCCGGCCGGGCGGCTCCGGTGGTCGGCAACAACGACCGGTTCGTCATCCAGGAGCACCACGCCCGTCGGCTGCACTACGACTTCCGGCTCGAACGCGACGGCGTACTGGTGTCGTGGGCGGTGCCCAAGAACCTGCCCGACACCACGTCGGTCAACCACCTCGCCGTGCACACCGAGGACCACCCGCTGGAGTACGCGACGTTCGAGGGCACCATCCCGAAGGGCGAGTACGGCGGCGGCAAGGTGATCATCTGGGATTCCGGGACCTACGAGGCGGAGAAGTTCAACGATCACGAGGTGATCGTCGACCTGTACGGGCAGCGAATCACGGGGCGCTACGCGCTGATTCAGACCAACGGCGACCAATGGCTGGCGCACCGGATGAAGGAGCAGCCGACCCCGCACCTGCAGGACTACGCGCCGATGCTGGCCACCCTCGGCTCGGTCGACAAGCTGACCGGCGCGCAGTACGCGTTCGAGGGCAAGTTCGACGGCTATCGGCTGCTGGTGGAAGTCGACCACGGCCGGTTGCGCCTGCAGTCCCGCAGCGGGCGTGACGTCACCGGCGAGTATCCGCAATTGCAGTCGCTGGCAGCCGATCTGGCCGACCATGACGTCATCCTCGACGGTGAGGTCGTGGCGTTGGACGCCGACGGCGTGCCCAACTTCGGCGAGATGCAGAACCGGGTGCGGGCCACCAGGATCGAGTTCTGGGCGTTCGACATCCTGCGCCTCGACGGCCGCTCGCTGCTGCGTGCCAAGTACCGCGATCGGCGCAAAGTGCTGGAAACCTTCGCGGCGGGAACGGATTTGATCGTTCCTCCGCTCATCGAGGGTGACGGGCCGGCGGCGTTGGAGTACTCGCGCAAGAAGAAGTGGGAAGGTGTGGTCGCCAAGAAGTGGGACGCGACCTATCAGCCGGGCCGGCGGTCGTCGGCGTGGATCAAGGACAAGAACTGGAACACCCAGGAGATCGTGATCGGCGGCTGGCGCGAGGGCAACGGCGGGCGCTCCAGCGGGATCGGCGCGCTGCTGATGGGCATACCGGGTGAGGGCGGATTGCGATTCGTCGGCCGGGTCGGCACCGGGTTCTCCGACAAGGAACTGGGCCGGCTCAAGGCGATCCTGGCGCCGCTGCACACCGACGAGTCCCCGTTCGACCCGCCGCTGCCACGGCTGGAGACCAAGGGCGTCACCTACGTGCGACCGGAGTTGGTCGGGGAGGTGCGCTACGGCGAGTGGACGTCGGACGGCCGGCTGCGTCACCCGAGTTGGCGCGGACTGCGGCCGGACAAGGAACCCGGTGACGTGGTCGTCGAGACGAGCTGAAGTCAGACGACGCGAAGCGACGACCTGCTGAGGTCGAGGCGCGCCGCTACCTGCTGAGTCGATATCGCCTCCTGCATACCCCGGGTCGCCAATACGTCGGCCAACTCGTTGTCGGCGACGCCCGAGTGCCCCTTCACCCAGAACCACTCGACCTCGTGGCGCGTGCAGGCGATCTGGAGCCGCTTCCACAGATCGACGTTCTTCACCGGTTGCTTGGCGGAGGTGAGCCATCCGTTGCGTTCCCAGCCGAGAACCCACTTCGTGATGCCGCTGCGGACGTAGGTGCTGTCGGTGTAGAGGTGCACCGCCACGGATCGAGTGAGCGCCTCGAGCGCCATGATGGGCGCGGTCAACTCCATCCGGTTGTTGCTGGTCTCTCCGGGCTCGCCACCGCACATCTCGCGAACGTGCTCACGCATGCGCAACACCGCCCCCCAGCCGCCGGGGCCGGGGTTGGGCCTGCACCCACCGTCGGTGTGGATGACGACAATGTCGTCTGTCATTCGGCGAGGATATGGCAGCGCGTCCGGCCGTCCGCTCATCGACGCGCCGAGATCATCGCCGTCCGGACCGAGATCCCGAGGTCGTCGTGCCGGAGCGTGGTGATTCGACGCCCGGGCTGAACTGCGTCCTTGACCGGCGCGGTGCGGTCACCGAAGAACGACGGCCGTCGCGTCGATGTCGGCGACGACGTAGGTGATGCCCCAGAGAGTCGACGGTCCTTCGCTCGCGCGTCTCCGGCGAACCGACGACCTCGACGATGACCTCCCCGAGCCGGAAGAAGATCTGGCGGATCGGCCGTCCGCCGAGTTCGGCGTCGCGTTCCCGGCGCGGGTGCACGCCGATACCCACCAGGGATTCGACCGTCCGATTCAGGTCGGGAGACATCAGCACGACATGGTCGATAGTGGTGACGCCGTTCGGGTGCGTCGCCGGCGCCGCGGGGGCCGCGCTTGATGTCGTGGTCGGGATGCCGTCGAGGTCACCGGTCGAGCGCTTCGCAGGCAGGCCTCGCAGCGACCACCCGACGATGCCGGTGCCGCGGCCGCGACCGACCAGGCGGATGCGAACACCGCCGACCCGGCACACGGCATCAGAGTCGACGCTGAACCCCGCCCGCCGCCAGGCGTCCGCTGGGTCGGCAACTTCGAGCTCGTCGACGCTGACTGTCACCTCGCCCGCCGACTGTTCCTCGCGCAGCAACTCGCGCACTGGGGGACGAGGACCGTGGGGCCGCAGCGCGACGAGCACCATCCAGCCACGACTGAGCAGCCGGGTCAGTGAAGTCGACGCCACCGTCTGCCTTTCTGGCGTTGGCCGCATATCCGCACGCCCCTCGGTTGAGCCCGCTAGCTGAACAGTACGGTCGCGGCTAGGGCGCGGGCGAGCAAGGTCACCATCTACTGGCGCAGGCCAACCAAGGGCGCACCTGTCGCACGGTCGAGACTAGATGCCCTGATCGGCTTCAACCCCCTCCGGTAATGCGGTCGGCGAGGTTGAGTTCGAAGTCGCCAGGCTGCTGAAGCCCAGCTGCCAGGAAGCCCGCGATGCGGCCCTGGACAACCGGGTCGGCGAGAAGTCGGTAGAAGTGGTCCTCCGTGGCCGTGAACCAGTCGATGTCGGGCAGGCCGCCATGCGAATTGAGAGTGGCCTTGGCCGCAGTGATGGCGGCACGGTCGAACCCGGCAACCCTGGTGGCGAGCCTGCCCACGAATGCGTCGAGTTCGGCATCGGGCAGTGCCCGGTTGATCCATCCGTATCGTTCGGCCGTGTCGGCGTCGTAATCCATTGCTCCGATGATGATTTCGAGTGCTCTGGCCCGGCCGGTGTTGAGCGCGAGCCGTTCGCTGCCACCGCCGCCGGGAATGAATCCGAAGCCGACCTCGGGGTGGCACAGGATTGCGCTCTCGCGGCTGGCGAAGCGCAGGTCCATGGCGAGCGCGAATTCGCTCCCTACGCCGCGGGCCCTGCCGCGGATCGAGCAGATCGTGAGGAAGGGCGCCTGCTCGAGGCGCACCGCGACATCCGGCCACACCGCCAGGCCGGTGGTGGGTTGCGGGGTCCGGTCGAATCCATCGGCGCGCAGCAGGTCGACATGGGCGATGAAGTACTGGGGATCGGCCGAGTCGAACACCACGACCTTGACCTCGTCGTCGGCCTCCCATTTCGACAGCGCGGTGTTCAGCTCGTCGACGAAGTCTGGGTCGAACAGGTTCAACGGCGGATTGTCGATGGTGGCGTGCTGGTAGCCGGGTGCGGGCTCGGTGATCTTCAGAAGGGTCATCAGAGGAATCGCTTGACGAACTTGAGGGCGATGTCGGCGACCTCCGGCCAGCCGTGGTCGATGACCAGGGAATGGCCGCGGTCGGCCACCTCGACATACTCGGTGACCTCAGGGTTCTTCAGCTGCTTGCGGTAGCTGCCGTGGGTGAACGCCCGGGGAGCGGTGTTGTCCTTGGTTCCCGAGATGACGAGCAGCGGACCGCGGTCTGGATTCTTGACGTCGACGGCGGTCTGCCGGCTCACGCTGAAGTTCGCGAAGCCCGCCTGGAACAGCGGAAGGCCGGACGCCGGGACGTGATGGGTGTCGTAGAGCGTTCGGGCTTCGGCCTCGTCCAGATTGTTGGCCCAGCCGTACTTGAACTGATCGAAGGTCAACGTGATGGCCTTGTGCCGATTGGCCGGGTTGCGCAGCACCGGAAGGGCGGATCTCAAGCGCGAATCGGAAGCGGCAGAACACCTTTGATCGGGGCGTTGTCGATGGCAACGCTGACCGACGCCGCACCTTCATCGGCGATCTTCTGGACCAGCAGCCCGCCGAACGAGTGCCCGATGACCGCCGGCTCGGTGCGCAGACCCGAGATGACGGCCAGGTAATGATCGGCGACCGCTTGCACCGATTTGCCGGCGAACACCGAGGGGTCGGCGTACGCCTGCTCACGGGTGGCGGGATCGTCGGGCCATCCGGGTGCCAGAGTCACATAGCCGTTGTCCTCGAACAGCCTTCGCCACGGATCCCAGCTACTGGGCAGCAACCACAGTCCGTGGACGAACACCACGGGCGGTCGATCGGACGCATTGGCGCGTTCGACCTCAGCCAGCTCGCGGTCGGTCACTGCGTGATCCTCATGGCGTCCCGTCATCTCCGGTCCTCTCGGTAAGGGTGTCGAGGTGAACGGTAGAAGCGCGACGACGGCCCGGTCTTGATCAGATCCGCACGGAAACCGAGCATTCTCTGCACTCGCGTGGCTAGAACACGCTCGTGCGGCGTAACCTCTGGATCATCCGGGCGCCGAACGGAAGAGACACCGTATGCCCATGACGTTCGATCTCGACACCATCGAGCCCGCGCTGCGCGAGCCCGCGCTGCGCGAGTTGCTCAGTCAGAATCCCGTCCCCATCGACGTGTCCACCGGCGGTCCCGACCGGCTGCATGTCACCACGACCGCTGATTTCTTCGGCAGTCTGTTCATGGTGTCCTGCAACGGCCGGGGTGCGATGGTGCACCGTGGTGAACGCCGCGCCGCCGAAGACCACCAGCGGACCATGATGCTTTCCGTTGTCGCATCGGGCAATTCGGTGTTCCGGCACAACGACACCATCTCCGACGCAACCCGCGGCGACGTCGTCCCCTACAGTTCCACGCTGCCTTACAGCGCAACTTTCGACGGCGTCGCCAAACACACGTTCATGATCGACTACGGCATATTGGCACTGCCGGACCGCACACTCGAGGCTCAACTCGGCAGGACGTTCAGCCGCGGCCACATCCTGGGCGGCATCGTCGCGCGCTACCTCGCCGATCTCGGTTCTCACGCCGTGTATCTGCCTGATGCCGAACGCCACGCCCTCGAACGGCCGACTCTCGAACTCCTTCGCGCGCTGTTCGCCACGACCGCAGGCGATGACGACCTCGCCCGCGAGCCACTACACAAGTCACTGGACGTGCGGCTGCTCCAGTACCTCAAGATGCACGTCCGCGACCCGGACCTCACAGTCGGCCGCCTCGCCCGAGAACATGGGATTTCCGAGCGCTACGCCTATCTGGTCTTGTCGCGGCAGGGCGTCAGCCCGGCGGAGTGGATCCGCACGGAACGGCTCACAGGGGCGGCGCGCGACCTGCGGCAGCGCGCGACGAGGCCGCCGACCATTTCCGAAATAGCCTGCAGCTGGGGCTTTCCCGACCAGGCGAACTTCACCCGCGCCTTCCGCCGGGAATACGGTGTGAGCCCACGCGAATACCGGCGCAACCACTTGGCCGGTCCGGTCACCGACTAGCCCTGCAGGATCGGCTTCAGCGTCTCCAGCACGCCGGGATCCTCGATGGTCGACGGCACCGGCTCGTCCTTGCCGTGCGCGATGCCGCGCATCGTCTTGCGCAAGATCTTGCCCGAGCGGGTCTTCGGCAGCGCCGGCACGACATCGACCAACCGGAAGCAGGCCACCGCGCCGATCTCGTCGCGCACCGCCGCCACCAACTCCTCGCCGAGGCCGTCGGCCGAAGCGCCCGCCTTGAGCACCACGAACCCGCGCGGCACCTGACCCTTGATCTCGTCGGCCACCCCGATCACCGCGCACTCGGCCACCGCCGGATGCGAAGCCAGCACCGCCTCGATCGATCCCGTCGACAACCGGTGTCCCGCAACGTTGATCACGTCGTCGATGCGGCCCATCACGAACAGGTAGCCGTCGGAGTCGAAGAACCCGCCGTCACCGGTCAGGTAGTAGCCCGGGTGCTCGCACAGATACGACGCCTCGAAACGATCGTCGTCACCCCACAGCGTGGGCAGCGTCCCGGGCGGCAGCGGCATGCTGATGCAGATCGCGCCTTCCTCGCCCGGATCGCACGGCGAGCCGTCGACCCGCAGGATCTGCACGTCGTACCCCGGCATCGGCACCGTCGGCGAGCCGGCCTTGAGCGGAAGATGTTCCACGCCCATCGGATTGGCCGCGATCGCCCACCCGGTCTCGGTCTGCCACCAGTGGTCGACCACCGGGATGCCGAGCTTCTCCGTCGCCCACGCGTAGGTGTCGGGGTCCAGCCGCTCGCCGGCCTGGAACAGATACTTCAGCGACGACAGGTCGTAGCGGCCGATGTGCGAGCCGTCCGGATCCTCCTTGCGGATCGCCCGGATGGCCGTCGGCGCGGTGAACAACGCCTTCACCCCGTACTCGGCCACCACCCGCCAGAACGCGCCGGGATCCGGTGTGCCGATGGGCTTTCCCTCGTAGAGCACGGTCGTCGCCCCGGCCAGCAACGGGCCGTAGACGATGTAGGAGTGGCCGACGACCCAGCCGACGTCGGAGGCCGCCCAGAACACGTCACCGGGGTCGATGTCGTAGACGTGCCGCATGCTCCACAACAGCGCGACCGCGTGGCCGCCGTTGTCGCGGACGATGCCCTTGGGCTTGCCCGTGGTGCCGGAGGTGTAGAGCACGTACAGCGGATCGGTCGCGGCCACCGGAACCGGGTCCACCGGTGACGCCGACGCCATCACCTCGGCCCAGTCCAGATCGCGGCCGTCGACCAGGGCGCAACCAAGCCGGTCGCGCTGGACGATCACGCATGCGCTCGGCTGATGCGACGCCAGCTCCAGGGCGTGGTCGAGCATCGGCTTGTACTCGATCACCCGGGACGGCTCGATGCCGCACGAGGCCGACACGACCACCGTCGGCTGCGCGTCGTCGATCCGGGTGGCCAGCTCGTGGGCGGCGAACCCGCCGAACACCACCGAATGCACCGCGCCGATCCGCGCGCAGGCCAGCATCGCCACGACGGCCTCGGGGATCATCGGCATGTACAGCACCACGCGGTCGCCCTTGCCGACGCCGAGGCCACGCAGCACCCCGGCGAAACGGGCTGTCTCCGAGAGCAATTCAGCGTAGGTGAAGGTCCGCTTCGTGCCCGTGACCGGGGAGTCGTAGATCAGCGCGGCCTGCTCGCCGCGGCCGGCGGCGACGTGGCGGTCCAGGGCGTTGGCGCAGGTGTTGAGTTCCGCGTCGGGAAACCAGCGGTAGAACGGGGGATTGGTGTCGTCGAGGATCTGCTCGGGCTCACGCGTCCACGTCACGGCCCGGGCGGCCTGCGCCCAGAACGCCGTGGGATCGGCGACGCTGGCGTCGAACAGTTCGCGATATCCGCCCATACCGGTTCCTCCCGTCATTGGGTGCCTGCACGGTAGCGCGGCGAGGTGGTACAGGTCTGCAGTGCCGCCGCATTTGTCGGCGAACGCACCGACATCTGCGCCGAGCGGCTCACGCCAGTGCGGCGAGGTTGGCCACCGACCGGAGGGCACGGACACGTCGACGGTCGCCATGGCGCCCGGGGTACCCGACGTTGTGGCGGGCTAATCTGCAGCGCATGGCTGCTGTGGAATTCACCGAACTCGACGACGGGATCGCCGGCGTCACGCTGAACCGGCCCGATCTGCTCAACGCGATCGACGGTGCCCTGCTCGACGGCATCGACGAGGCGCTGGACAAGCTCAGTTCGTGGAACTACCGGGTGGCGGTGCTGACCGGCGCCGGCCGCGGCTTCTGCGCCGGGGCGGACCTCAGCGGCACCGGGCAGCCCTGGACGCCACCGGCCGGCGCCCCGTTCAAGACGACCTACGACTCCCAGGTCCGCCTCGCCGACCAGATGACCCGGCTCTACGAACTCCCCATTCCGGTGGTCGCCGCCGTCAACGGCGTGGCCGTCGGCGGCGGGCTGGCATACGCGCTGCACTGCGACATCCGGATCGCCTCGGAAGCCGCGCGGTTCGGCTCGGTGTTCATCAAGGCCGGCTTCTCCTCGATGGACATGGGCACCAGCTATCTGCTGCCCAAGATCGTCGGTGCGGGCGCGGCGCGCGAACTGATGCTCACCGGCCGGATCATCGACGCGCGCGGAGGCGTTCCGCATCGGGCTGGTGCACGAGGTCGTGCCGCCGGACAAGCTCGCCGACGCCGCACTCGAGATGGCCCGAACCATCGCCGCCAACAACGCTTTCGGCGTCTGGCAGACCAAGACCGGGCTCAACGCCGCCCTCGACGCACCGAGCCTGCGGCACGCCAAGGAGATCGAGAACCGCACCCAGGTGCTGACCGGATTCACCAAGAATCCGATGGAGGCCGCGATGGCCCACCGCGAGAAGCGGGCCCCGACGTGGGATCCGCTGTGACGGCTAGACCTTCGCGATGACGTTCTCGGCGAACCACTCCAGGTTGCGGATCTTGGAGTCCAGCGGCTCGGTGTCGGGTCCCTCGACGTAGGGAACCCGGAATCCGACGATGACGTCGGTGACGCCCTTGTCCTCGAGGCGCTTCACGCCGTCGACGGTGAAGCCGTCGATCGAGATGACATGGACCTGGAAGTCCTTGTCGGCCGTGCCCTCCTCCTCGCGGTAGCGGTTGAGCTTGGCCAGCAGTTCGTCGAGGTCCTCGTTGCCGCCGCCGTGCATCCAGCCGTCGTTGCGGGCCGCCCGGCGCAGTGCCGCGTCGGCGTGCCCGCCGATCAGGATCGGGATCGGCTCGGTGGGGGCGGGCGTCATCTTGGTCTTCGGGATGTCGTAGAACTCGCCGTGATACTCGAAGTAGTCGCCGCTGGTGAGCCCGCGGATGATGTCGATGCACTCGTCCATGCGCTTGCCGCGCTTGGCGAACGGAACACCCATCAGCTCGTAGTCCTCCGGCCACGGGCTGGTGCCGACGCCAAGCCCGACCCGGTTCCCGATCAGTGCGGCCAGCGAGCCGGCCTGCTTGGCCACCAGGGCCGGCGGCCGGATCGGCAGTTTGAGGACGAAGAAGTTGAACTTGAGGGTCTTGGTCACCGCACCGAGCGCCGCGGTGAGCACGAACGTCTCGATGAACGACTTGCCGTCCAGGAACTCGCGATTTCCGTCCGGGGTGTAGGGGTACTTCGAGTCGGACTCGAAGGGGTAGGCGACGCTGTCGGGGATGGTCATCGCGTCATAACCCGCGGCTTCGGCCGCCTGGGCCAACGGGATGTAGAACGTGGGATCGGTCATGGCCTCGGCGTAGGTGAATCGCATACCGCGATAGTAGAACGTGTTCTAGTTGGAGATTCACCCGCTGGTTGCCAACCTGCGGTGATGGACGGATCACGTCGCAATTACGTCATTGTTCGGACCGCTGCGGCGATCCGGCATCAACCTTCGCGATCAGCGAGAACCGCGCTATCCTCTTTGCAGAGTTGAGAACAACGCTCGAAGCGCCCGCGCGTCTGCCGGGTGCGTGCACCGCAATCTCCCCACTGGGGGGCTGTTCGGTCGCCGAGGTTCTCATTCGACGTCCATCCGACCGCCTCCTGTGCGCTGATTGCCAGCGCTCGAACTCAGGAGGCGACAGTGACCTCAGTAATCGCAGCACCGCCAGTAACCGCAGCACCGCCGCAGAGTGTCACGTGCACGACGTCGGACCCCGAGGCCGCCGCGGCCTTCATCCGCAGCGCACACGGTATCGAGAGTCGCGTCGCGGGCCTGCGCAGCGACCAGCCGGTGACGCTGTCACACGTGGTCATCGGTCCGGTCAGCCTCGGCACCGCACACCTTCCGTGCTCGGTGGAGTTCGAATCCGAGTCGTCGCCCTCGTTCGTCGTCAGTCACCTGAAGTCGGGCGACATGCGGCTCGGTCGCGAGACCCGCGCCGAGACCTGCGCCGCCGGCGACATCGTGCTTGCGCTGCGCCCGGGCCGGCCCTGCCGGGCACACCTGGTCGACGCCGACGTGGCACTGGCTGCGCTGACACCCGGCGCGCTGGCCGACATCACCGGCGACCAGGACGACAGCCGAGGTCCCGTCCGGTTCCTCTCCGGCCGTCCCCGGTCGGCCGCGGCGGCCTCCCAGTGGACGACGGCGGTCGACTACGTCACCGCGACCCTGGAGGCGCGGACCGGGATCGCGAACTCCGAACTGGTGGTCGGCGGTGCCGTCCGACTGCTGGCGACCACGATGCTGCACGTCTTCCCCAACACCTACGCCGACGTCGAAGACGACCCGTTCGAGAGCATGGACACCTCGCCGCCGATGCTGCGGAGGGCCATCGAGTTCATGCACGCCAACTGCACCCGCGACATCGGGATGGGCGAGGTCGCCAAGGCGCTGAACGTCACGCCGAGGGCGGTGCAGTACATGTTCCGACGGCATCTCGACATGAGTCCGATGACCTACCTGCGGCAGATCCGGCTGCGTCGAGCGCACCGCGATCTGCTGGCCGGCGACCCGACCCGGGACACTGTCGCGGAGATCGCGATTCGCTGGGGGTTCGCCCACACCGGACGGTTCAGCCAGGTCTACCGCTCCGAGTTCGGCCAGTCACCGAGTGTCACGCTGCGCGGCTGAGACTGTCAGCCGTCGTCGTCGCCGCCGTTGGACGACACCGGCGTCAACTGCTTCTCGCTCCAGGTAGCCTTCGCGCCGGAGTCGCCGATCCGGTACACCTGCACGATCGTGCGCCACGCTCGCGAGCACCACGAAGACGGCCACCACCGCCGGACAGCACCGTCGACAGCGCCTTGCCGCGGCCGGCCTGAACGTGCTGCACCGCGAGCAGGGCCGCGGCGATGAACAGTGCGCCCGAGAAGAAGATCATCGTGTCGCCCACCTCGGCGTGGGTGTGCACCAGCGGCGACCGCGCCACCCGGTGCTGCAGCCATTCGCCGGCCTCGGTGGTCAGCGGCGTCAGGATGCCGGTCACGATCGCGAGCGCCGAGCACCAGCCAGACCAGCCGCTGCCGCGCGGCGGGCCACACCGCGCACAGGATCGCCAGGATCGCTGTCAGCGGTGCCAGCACCACGATGAAGTGCACCAACAGCGCATGGGCGGGTAGTCCGTTGAAAGTCGACACGCGGCGGATACTACAGCGGTAGGGGGATCATGAGATCTGTGAAGGACGCGACCCGCTGGACGCTGCTGGCGGTCACGCTCACCGCGCTGGTGGCCGGGGGCGTCGCCTGGCTGCTGCATGCGCCCGCCGTGGCCGACGGCTGCTGGATCGCCGGTACGGTCGCCGCGCTGATCCCGGCGCTGTGGTGGCTGATCGCCGCGCTCGGGGCGGGCCGGCTCGGGGTCGACGTCCTGGCGGTGTTGTCGCTCGGCGGTGCGCTGGCGGTCGGGGAGTACCTGGCCGGGGCGTTGATCGGCGTGATGCTCGCGACCGGCCAGGCCCTGGACGCCGCCGCCGAACGGCGCGCCACCAAGGACCTGCGGGCCCTGCTGGACCGGGTGCCGCATACGGCGCGGCGACGCATCGGCGACAGCGTCGAGGTGGTCGCGGTGGACGCGGTCGGGGTCGACGACGTGGTGATCGTCGGGCCGGGTGAGGTGCTGCCCGTCGACGGGCTGGTGCTCTCCGAGGCCGCAACGCTCGACGAGTCCGCGCTGACCGGCGAGTCGGTGCACGTGCGGCGAGAACGCGGTGAAGCCTTGCGCAGCGGTGCGTTGAACGCCGGCGGGAGTCTGGAGATGCGCGCCACCGCGACCGCGGCCGACAGCACCTATGCGGGCATCGTCACGCTGGCGCAGCAGGCCGCGGCCGAGACGGCGCCGGTGGTCCGTCTGGCCGACCGGATCGCGGCGTGGTTCGTCCCCGTCGCGCTGGCTGTCGCGGGCCTTGCCTGGCTGCTGAGCGGGACGGCCGAACGTGCCGTCGCCGTTCTGGTGGTGGCCACACCGTGCCCGCTGCTGCTGGCCGCGCCCGTCGCGATCGTGTCGGGGCTGTCGCGGACATCGCGGATCGGGGTGCTGGTCCGCGGTGGCGGTGCACTCGAAACACTGGGCCGTGCAACCACTTTGGTGGTGGACAAGACGGGCACGCTGACCTCGGGCCGGCCGCGTGGCACCGACATCGCGGTGGCGCCGGGCTGGACAGTCGACCGAGTCCTCGGCCTGGCGGCATCCGCCGACCAGCTGTCCCCGCACATCCTGGCCGCCGCGATCGTCGCCGAAGCCCGGTTGCGCGGCCTGCCGCTGATCGTGCCCGAGCGCGGTCAGTGAAGAGGCCGGCACCGGGGTGGCGGCGGTGGTCGACGGACGCCGCGTCGCCGTCGGCAACCTCGATCTCGACAGTCAACTGCCCGACTGGGCGGCCACCGTGCTGTCCCGAGCCTCGTTCGACGGCGCGGTGGTGGCCTGGGTGCGGGTGGACGACGACCTCGTCGGCGCGATCCTGCTGACCGATCCGCTGCGTCCGGATGCACCGCGCACCATCCGGCGGTTGCGCGCCGCCGGGATGACCCGCCTGGTGATGCTGACCGGCGACCGCCCCGCGCCGGCCCAGCAGATCGGCACCGTCCTCGGCCTCGACGAGGTCGCGGCCCAGCAGACCCCGGCCGACAAGGTGGCCCGGGTTCGCGCCGAACGCGAGAAGGCGGTGACGGCGATGGTCGGCGACGGCGTCAACGACGCTCCCGCGCTGGCCGCCGCCGACGTCGGGATCGCGATGGGTGCCCGCGGCTCTACCGCGAGTTCGGAGGCCGCCGACATCGTGCTGACCGCCGACCGGCTCGACCGGGTCGCCGACGCCAAGCTGATCGCCCGGCGGTCGCGCCGGATCGCGGTGCAGAGCGCCGGAGTGGGAATGGGATTGTCGTTGGTGGCCATGGGGTTTGCGGCCTTCGGCTGGCTGCCGCCCGCGGTGGGCGCGCTGCTGCAGGAGGGCATCGACCTGGCGGTGATCCTCAATGCCCTGCGGGCGCTGCGGCGGTGACCACGCCGGGCCCGCCGCCGCTGACGCCACGACGCCGAAGAGCTGGTGCGGCGGTTCTCCGCCGAGCACGACCGGATGCGCGACGACCTGTCGATCCTGCGCGACACCGCCCACCAGATCGCCGCGGGCGATCTCGATGCCGCGCTGGTGTCGCTGCGCGCCGCCGACGCCTTCCTGCAGGACACCCTGCTGCCGCACGAGGACGCCGAGGACAGCACGCTGTATCCCGCACTGGCCCGGCCGCTGGGCAGCGCCGAGGCCACCGCGACGATGAGCCGCATGCACGCCGAGATCCACCGGCTGGCCCAGCGCCTGCACAGCCACCGTGAGACTGGCCGACGAGGCCGGGGCGGTAGCGGCCGGAACAGTGCGACGACCTGCTGGCCTGCCTCTACGGCCTGTACGCCCTTCTGTGCCTGCACTTCGTGCAGGAGGAGGAGAACTTCTTCGTGTTGGCACCCGCCTTCCTCAACCCCGCCGAGCAGTCGTGAGCGACCGCGGCTGGCTCACCCGCAACGTCCGGGTCCTCTCGGCGGTGTCCTTTCTGCAGGACGCCGCCAGCGAACTGCTGTACCCGCTGCTGCCGATCTACCTGACCGCCGTGCTGGGCGCGCCGCCGTCGGTGGTGGGCGCCGATCGAGGGCGTCGGCCGAAGGTGCGGCGTCGCTGACCAAACTCGCGGTCGGCCCGCTCGGTGACCGCTTCGCCAAACGTCCTCTGATCGCAACGGGTTACGGGATGGCGGCGCTCGGAAAGGTGATCATCGCGGTCGCCGCGGCCTGGCCCGGGGTGCTGGCCGGACGGGTGGTCGACCGGCTGGGCAAGGGCATCCGCGGCGCACCGCGCGACGCCCTGCTGGTCGACGGAATCGAAACCTCGCAGCGGGGAAGGGTTTTCGGCTTCCACCGCACGATGGACACCCTCGGTGCGGTGGTCGGCCCGCTGCTCGGGCTGGCCGGTTACGAGCTGCTGGACCATCGCATACGCGCCGCTGCTGTACATCGCGATCGTGCCCGCCGTGCTGTCGGTGCTGCTCGTGTTCCTGGTGCGAGAACAACGGCGTACCGGACCGCGACCGCCACGCCAGCCCATCTTTCGCGGGCTGCGGGAGCTGCCGCGGCGCTACTGGCGGGTGACCACCCTGCTGGTGGGCTTCGGCGTCGTCAACTTCCCGGATGCGCTGCTGTCTGTTGCGGCTCAACGAGATCGGGTTCGGCGTCGTCGGGGTGATCCTCGCCTATGTCGGCTACAACCTGGTCTACGCGCTGGGCAGCTTCCCGGCCGGTGTGCTGGCCGACCGGCTTCCGCGATCGGCGGTGTTCGGGTTCGGGCTGGTGTTCTTCGCAATCGGCTACATCGGTCTCGGGCTGACCAGAAGTCACCTCGCGGCGTGGCTGTTGATCGGGGCCTACGGATTGTTCACGGCGTGCACCGACGGCGTCGGCAAGGCGTGGATCTCCTCACTGGTCGGCTCGGACCGTCAGGCCAGCGCGCAGGGCGTGTTCCAGGGCGCCAGCGGACTGGCCGTGCTGGTGGCCGGGCTGTGGGCCGGATTGCTGTGGGGCGCCGACGGCCGGTTGCCGCTGCTGGTGTCCGGCGTGGCCGGCGCCTGCTTCGCGGCGGTACTCCTGCTGCCGTGGCTGGTCCGGCGCGCTCGTTAGGCTCGCCGGTATGCGCTGCATCCACGTCATCGGCATCGGCGCCGGCGATCCCGAGTACGTGACGGCGCAGGCCGTCCGCGCGCTCAACGACACCGACGTGTTCTTCGCGATGGACAAGGGCGACGCCAAGAGCGACCTCGTCGCGCTGCGCCGGGAGATCTGCGCGCGCTTCATCACCGACCCCGGGTACCGGTTCGTCGAACTGACCGACCCCAAGCGCGCCGCCGACGGCGACTATGCGCAAGCCGTCGCCGAATGGCACACCGCGCGGGCGCGGCTGTGGGCCAACGCCATCCGAACCGAACTCGGACCCGACGGCGTCGGCGCATTCCTGGCGTGGGGGGATCCGTCGCTGTACGACAGCACGCTGCGGATCCTCGACCAGGTCGCCGAGCACGTCGAGTTCAGCTACGACGTCATTCCCGGGATCACCGCCGTGCAGGCGCTGACGGCGCGGCACCGTATCCCGCTCAACGACGTCGGCGAACCGGTCCTGATCACCACCGGACGACAGCTGCGCAACAGCGGGCTCACCGGCTCGGCGGTGGTGATGCTCGACGGCGAATGCTCGTTCCTCGGCTGCCCGCCGCAGACCCGGATCTGGTGGGGTGCCTACCTCGGCACGCCCGACGAGATCCTGGTGGCCGGCACGGTCGGTGAGGACGGCGAGCGCATCGCCGAGCTGCGCGCCGAAGCCCGCGCGCGGCACGGCTGGATCATGGACATCTACCTGCTGCGCGTGCCCTGACTCGCGACGCCTCCGGTCCCTGTATTCGAGGGATAAATACTCTGGTGTTCGTGCTCGAGACGAGCCTAGCGTTCCGGTATGGCACCTCTGGGGCCGTTCGGCCATGTGGTCAGTCCATTCGCCAAGGCGGGCCGCTTCTACGCGCAGACGTGGTCGCGCTATCTCGGCGAAGAATCGGCCGACCTGCCGGTCGTGTTCCCGAACCCCTCACTGGCCGCGCATGCGCTGATGGACCAAGTTCTGGTCTCGGTCTTCCGCGTGATTCGCGGGCTGCCCGACGTCGAGGTGTTCGAAGCGATCGAGCGTGAAGTCATCGTGGCTCTCGAGTTCTACGAGCAGAACGGCTGGCTCGACAACCCGGAAGCGTTCTTCGCCACGCCGCCGCCGTTGACGGAGGTCAGCATCCGCCGGGTCGAGCAAGGTGAGCGCTGCCACGAACGCATCTCCTTCGACAGCGGGTACACCCCCTATCCCGGCGCCCCCGGCGGCGAGCGCTGGCGAAGCTACTACCGGCAACGACCGTGAATTCGCTCTGGTGCTGCGCCACGACGAGCCACGGCCATGGCTGGTGTGCGTGCACGGAAGCGAGATGGGCCGCGCTGACATCGACCTCCGGCTGTTCCGGGCGTGGCATCTGCACGAAAACCTCGGCCTCAACGTCGCCCTTCCGGTGCTGCCTCTCCACGGCCCCCGCAAGCGCGGACTGCCCAAAGGTGTGGGCTTCCCCGCCGAGAACCTGATCGACAACGTGCACGCCACCGCTCAGGCGGTCTGGGACATCCGGCGGCTGCTGTCGTGGATCCGATCGCAGGAACCGGGATCGGCGATCGGGCTCAACAGCATGTCGCTCGGCGGCTATATCGCCTCGCTGGTCGCCAGTCTCGAAGACGGATTGACCTGCGCCATCCTCGGCGTTCCGGTGATCGACCTGATCCAGGTCTTCGGGTACCACGCGGGTTTGGCTGCCGATGACCCCCGCAAGCGCGTGCTCGACCTCGCAACGCCGATTGGCCGGATGCTCTCGCCGGTGTCGCTGTCCCCCCGCGTGCCACTGCAGGGCCGCTTCGTCTACTCCGGGCTCGCCGACCAGGTCGTGCATCCGCGCGCCCACGCCGTGCGAATCTGGGAGCACTGGGGCCGACCCGATGTGCATTGGTACCACGGCGGGCACATGAGCTTCTTTCGCTCCGGCCCGGTGCAGGAGTTCATCGACGGCGCGCTCGTTCAGTCGGGTCTGGTCGGTTCGGTGCCGGCCAAGGCGTGACTTCAGCGCGGGTAGATCGCCGCCGCCAGCGCGAGAATTTCGTCCCGATCGGCCGGCAGCAGGAACCCGGCCCGGATAGCCGCGTCGAGTGCCGTCGCGAAGCGGTCCAGATACTCGGGCGCGCCACCCGGATAGAGCCGGGCGACGGTGGCGGCATCGAACGGCTCGCCGGAACCGAACAGGTGGGACAGCGGGTCTCACCCGAGCCGATGCCCGATGTCCGCGCGATGGGCACGTCGACCCAGGGCGTGCGCACTCCGGCCTTCGCCAGACCCGTTGCCGTCGAGGGCCGGCCGGGGTGGATCGGCGTTACCCAGTTCGATGGGGGTACGCGCTCGCCGGAGCAATGCCGGTGCGAATCCAGCTGTCCAGAGCGGCAATTGCCGCCTGCAGGACGTAGTGGTGCTGCGGCGCAAAGTTGATGAAATGCGACAGGCGCTGTCCCATCAGCGAGTCGGTCGGGGTGTAAGCGGCCACGAGTTCCTCCAACGGCCTCAATCCGTTGTCGATGTGACTGACCCTGATCGTGTAGTTGTCGGCGTGGGCCGTGCCGGGTATCTCCCAGGCCCGCAACAGTTCGGTGTCCGGCTGCCTCGCCAAGTGGTAGCCCGGGCGCACCCCGCCGATGACATCGGTCTCGGTGAGGACGGTGAACAGTGGCACCCGCAGATCGGTACGGAACCTGACCGCCTGGGGCGCCGATTCCGCCGGCGGCGCGAAGATGGATTGTCCGTCCAGCGCGGCCGCGGGCCCGAACCGGGAGTGAATCAGGAACCCTTCGTAGACCGCGACCAGCGGATCGACGGCGTTGACGTACGTGGTCAGGAACATCGCGGACTGCGATTCACCAACGGCAACAATATGTTTCGGGCTCCGGCAGTCCTAGCAGTCTCGTAGACGTTCCCGGACCAGCCGGCCCGCCTGGGTGAAGATGTCGTAGGAGTAGGAGTCTTCGGGGTGGTTCAGGTGCCAGTACCGCTCGGGGTCCTGCTTCTTCAGCGACAGGTCCATGCCCAGGCTCGAGCCGCCGCCCTCGATGCCCACCTGCTGAGCCGACACCGCCACATAGCCGTAGCCGCGGCGGATGATTTCGCGGTGCGCCATCATCCAGACGGCGGGAGCATCGATACCGCCGCTGACGTTGAGCCACTCGACGATGACGGTGCCGTTGAACGACGCAGACGTCGACCGGCTTCAGGACGACGATGCGGATGGTGTAGTCGGCCGATCCGGAAGGCTCTGCCGCCCAGTGACCGTCGCGCCCGAACTCGACCGGCCGCAGCGTAAGCCGATGCCGTTCCGGCGACGAAGAACTCGTCGTCGGTGTAGCCGAGGTCGGCGAGGTCATAGGCGCCCAGTATCAGCTTCGGCTTGCCCGGTGCATGGGTGACAACCGGTTCGCGTCCCGTTGGCATTCAGAAGTCGTCACCCTGCGCCGAGGACCGAATCCCCGGTGCGCGGTGCGTCCCGCAACTCGTCGAACGCGGTCTGGAGCCGCTGGGTGAACTGCTCCGCGTCGTGCAGAGTGCGCGAACAGCCGTACACGGCGAAGTTGAGCATCGTGTCATAGCTCCACACGGTTATGTTCAGGCCCGCAACGTATTTCAGATGACCGCAGGAGATGAAGTTCTCGACGCCCATCGGGCCGATGTAGCGCTTCTCGTGCGGGCCCATGACGTTCGACACGATCACGTCCCCGTTCACGTGGTGGCCCATCAGGCGGGTCGAACCGCAGCATCGGAACGCAGCATGACGGCCGGCGCGAGGTCGAACCACTCCTCTCGCTGCACGGGACGGCTGTCCACGCTGGCCCGCACCGCCTTGGTCTGCACCTGTGCTTCACGCAGCCGAGCAAGCGGATCGGCGAGGTGCGTGGGGAGGGCGAAGGTCCGGTTGGTGGCGCTGGTCCCCCACAGTCGGCCGTCGCCGTCGCCGCGGATCTTCGCCGCGGCGTTGCCCACCACGGGTCGGTCGGTCGCCATGCCCTCGGCGAGGAGGTAGCTCGCGAATCGCGCCGGCGGCGGTGGCGAACACGACGGCGTTCACGGTTCCGGACACCGCGTGGGCGATTGCCTTGACGTCGTCGAGGGGGACCGACACCCAGCGAGAAGGATCGGCCCGGGGTCAGCGGGCCTCGCCACGGCAGTTTCGGTTGTTCCGCGCACCAGCGACGGCGGGCGCGGAGCCGCATCCGCCGCCGCGGGCCCGCCACATGGTGCGCAGGCGCCGCGGTACGGCGTGGCGGACCTGCTCGCGCCAGTTCGGCGGTCGCTGGCCAGTAGCGCGTCGACGCCCGTGAGCGCCTCGGGGGCATGTGGCACCGGCACGGCACTGGGCTTGGCGCCCCGAGTCGGGACCGACAGCAGGTCGAGCAAGTCGACCAGCCGACCGCCGTCGGCCAGCGCGTGGTTCATCTTCAGTGCGGCGACGACCTTGTTCGCCTTGGTATCCCTCGATGAACCACAGCTCCCAGGGCGGCCGGTCCGGGCGGTACCGGTTCGCTGGTCGATCTCGCTGATCCTGCGGCACAGTTGCGCTTTGCGTGCCCGGCTCCGGGATGCGGGTGCGACGCACGTGGTTGCGGATGTCGAACCCGGGGTCGGTGACCCATACCGGGCGGCCGAGCCCGAAGGGCATCGGCCGCGGCCGCCACTGCATCTGGGGCAGGACGTCGACGGCACCGGTGAGCGCGTCGACGGCACGGTCGAAGTCGAAGGTCCTGCTGATTCCTCGTCGAACACCGCCACCTTCAGCGTGTGCTGCGGCTCGACTGGCTCGTCGAGGATGAAGGTGGTGTCGCTGCCCGAGAGCGCGAACGTGACGTCGGCTGATCGATTGGTCATCGTCTCGTCAACTCCTCGCCCGGCTCGCATCAGCGGTGGTCCTCGGTGGAAACGTATACCGCCGATGAGCCCCACACCTGAGCCGTCGGACGCCTAGAGCTATCGCACGTCGGAGCCGTCCATCGCCAGTTGGGCGAATCTCCGAGTCTGTGTGCGGGTGCTGTGAATCCTGGCGGGACGCCAGGTCCCGCCCGGCGATGGGAGGTACCGGTGAGCGGCAGCGATCCGACGCCCGACCTGGCGGGAGTTCACCGGCGAATGGGACCCGTCGTTGATCCGACGTCTGATGTCCTTCGGCGGCCCGTTGTTCAAGCTGTACTTCCGTTCGGAGGTGCGCGACATCGACAGGATCCCGCCGGGCGGCGCGCTCGTCGTCTCGAACCACTCCGGCGGTCCGTTCACCGTCGACGTGCCCACCTTGTGGCTGAAGTTCTTCGAGACGTTCGGCTGGGACCGCCCGATCTACACGCTCGGCCACGACATCCTCTTCAAGGGACCGCTGGCGGCAGCCATGACGCAGCTCGGCATGATCCGGGCCAGTCGCGACAATGCCGCCGAGGCGCTGCGATCCGGTGCGGTGCGTGGTCGTGTTCCCCGGCGGTGACAACGACTCGATGCGCCCCACCAGCCAGCAGGGCGTGATCGACTTCAGCGGCCGCAGCGGCTACGTCGAGCACGGCTCTCGAGGCGGGCGTGCCGATCGTGCCCGTCGTGTCGATCGGCGGCCAGGAGACTCAGCTGTTCCTGACCCGCGGCGAGGTGGCTGGCGCAGCGACTCGGCTTCATCACGCGATTCACCCGGTGTCGAGCAGTTCCCGGTCGCGTTCGGCTTTCCGTTCGGCATGAATATCGGCGTCTACAACTTCCCGCTTCCTTCCAAGCTCGTCACCCAGGTGTTGGAACCGATCGACATCACCGACCACATTCGGCAAGAAACCCGATGTCGCCGAGGTCGACACCTACGTCCGCAAGGTCGATGCAGGCCGCACTGGACCAGCTGGCCGCCCAGCGCCGATTCCCGGTCCTGGGGTGAGGCCCGTGCCGGAAAAGCCGCGGTGTTCCGAAGATCGCGCAGGGTCGCGAAGCCCTTCGCTCCCTGGTGAACGCCCGGCTGCTCGTTGGGCTGCGTCCGGACAAGTACCTGCGGATGGGTGCGGCCTTGGCGCGCAACGGCTTCACGAACACCGTCGGGATCGCGGTGTCGGCGCAACGCTGCCCGGACCGGCCGGCGGTGATCGATGAGCGCGGCGTGCTGAGCTACCGGGAACTCGACAACCGGGCCAACGCATTGGCGGCCGCTTTGCAGCAGTTTCCCGGTGGGGCGCCGCAGGTGGTGGGCATCATGTGCCGCAATCATCGCGGTTTCGTCGATGCGCTGGCCGCGAGCGAACGTATCGGCGCCGACGTGTTGCTGCTCAACACGTCGTTTGCCGGTCCGGCCCTTGCCGAGGTGGTGGCGAGGGAACGTCCCGGCGTCATCGTCTACGACGACGAGTTCAGCGGTGTGGTGGATTCCGCTCTGACCGACCTTCCGGAGATCGCCCGCGTTGTCGCGTGGACGGATCAACCCGCGGCGGATGTGGTCACCATCGAGACGCTGATCGCCCGGCATGCCGGGGAGCGGCCGGTCCGGACCGACCGCAAGTCCGCGATCATCCTGTTGACCTCGGGCACCACCGGCACACCCAAGGGAGCCAAACGCGGGGTGGGCGGCGGTTCGGGCGGTCCGGCGATCCTGGGCCGATTGCCTTGGCGCGCCGAGGAAACCACGGTCGTGGCGGCGCCGCTGTTCCATGCCTGGGGGTTCGGCCAGCTGATCATGGGAACGATGCTGTCGTGTGCGTTGGTGTTGCGACGCACTTTCGACCCCGCTGCCACAATGGAACTCGTCGACCGATATCGCGCGACCGGCCTCAGCGTCGTCCCGGTGATGCTGGACCGGATCATGGAACTGCCGGACGAGGTGCTCAGTGGCTTCAGCGGGCGGACACTGCGGTTCGTCACCGCTGCGGGATCGCGGATGCGTCCCGACGTGGTGATCAAGTTCATGGATCGGTTCGGTGAGGTGATCTACAACAACTACAACGCCACCGAGGTCGGTGTGATCGCACTCGCCGGCCCCGAGGATCTTCGCGCGGCCCCCGACACTGCCGGCAGGCCGATGCCGGGCACGCAGATTCGTATCGTCGACGAGCATCATCGCGAGGTGCCGCGAGGCGAGATCGGTGCCATATTCGCCTGCACCACAACGCAGTTCGAGGAATACACGTCCGGACAGACGAAGGAGGTCCTGGACGGCTTCATGGCCACGGGCGACATCGGCTATCTGGACGACTCCGGCCGGCTGTTCGTGGTGGGACGCGATGACGAGATGATCGTCTCGGGCGGAGAGAACGTGTACCCGATCGAGGTGGAGAAGGTGCTGACTGGCCATCCCGCCGTCGAGGATGCCACCGTTCTCGGCGTCGACGACGAGAAGTTCGGGCAGCGGCTGGCAGCCTTCGTGGTGCTCAAACCGGAAGAGTCGGTCGCGGCCGACGTGCTCAAGGACTACGTCCGCGAGCAGCTTGCGAACTACAAGGTGCCCCGCGACATCGTGTTCCTCGGCGAACTGCCCCGCAATGCCGTGGGCAAGATCCTGCGCAAAGAGCTGAAGGCCCATCTGATCGACACATGATCTGGACATCGCGATCTTCGAGAGCGTGGACACAGATTCTGGGAGGATCACCGCATGGGTCCATTTCTGCTGCGCGCCGCGGTCACCGGCCTGGCGCTGTGGGTCGTCACGCTGATCGTGCCGGGCATCAACTTCGTCGGCGGACAGACGACACTTGCAGCGTGTCGGCATCGTCCTGGTGGTCGCGGTGATCTTCGGCCTGGTGAACGCGTTCATCAAGCCCGTCGTGCAACTGCTGTCGATCCCGCTCTACATCCTGACTCTGGGCTTGTTCCACGTCGTCATCAATGCGCTGATGCTGTGGATCACCGCCTGGATCACCGAGCACACCACGCACTGGGGACTGCAGATCAACCACTTCTGGTGGACCGCGATCTGGGCCGCGATCGTGCTGTCCATCGTCGGCTGGCTGTTCTCGCTGCCCTTCCGCAGCGCCGAACGCGCCGTCGGCGGCTGACCGGCACACTGGAGTCATGCCCGAACTGCCAGAAGTCGAGGCCCTTGCCGACCACCTGCGCCGGCATGCCGTCGGTGCGACGATCGGACGCGATCGACGTCGCCGCGCTGTCGGTGCTCAAGACCTTCGACCCGCCGCCGACCGCCCTGCACGGCCAGACCGTCGCCGACGCGCACCGCTGGGGCAAGTATCTCGGCCTGCGGGCCGGCGAGCTCTACCTGATCACCCACCTGTCCCGGGCGGGATGGCTGCGGTGGTCGGACAAGCTCGCCGCTGCACCGTTGAAGCCCGGCAAGGGTCCGATCGCGCTGCGCGTCCACCTCGGAACACCGGGCGAGTCGGCAGGTTTCGACCTCACCGAGGCAGGCACCCAGAAGCGGCTGGCGGTGTGGATCGTGCGCGACCCGGCGGAGGTTCCCGGTATCGCGACGCTGGGTCCCGACGCGCTCGAGCTCACCGACGAGCAACTGGCCGCGGTCCTGGCGCCGCAGTCGGGCCGGATCAAGACGGTGATCACCGACCAGAAGGTCATCGCCGGAATCGGCAACGCCTACAGCGACGAGATCCTGCACGTCGCCAAGTTGTCGCCGTTCGCGACGGCGGGAAAGCTGACGCGCGCCCAGATTTCGGCTCTGCACGACGCGATGGTCTCGGTGCTCACCGACGCGGTGCAGCGATCGGTCGGCCAGCAGGCGGCGACGCTGAAGGGTGAGAAGCGATCCGGCCTTCGGGTGCACGCCAGGACCGGGATGCCGTGTCCGGTGTGCGGGGACACCGTGCGCGAAGTGTCGTTCGCCGACAAGTCGTTTCAGTACTGCGCGACATGCCAGACCGGCGGCAAGGTGCTGGCCGACCGCCGGATGTCGCGGCTACTGAAGTGATCGCTAGGCTGCCACCATGACCCGGCAGAAGATCCTCATCACCGGCGCCAGCTCCGGTCTCGGGGCCGGCATGGCCCGGGCGTTCGCGGCCATGGGACGCGACCTGGCGCTGTGCGCCCGCCGCGTCGACCGGCTCGACGAGCTCAAGGCCGAGCTGACTCAGCGCTACCCGAACATCACGGTGGCCGTCGCCGAACTCGACGTCAACGACCACGAGCAGGTGCCCAAGGTGTTCGCCGCGCTGTCCGACGAACTCGGCGGCATCGACCGCGTCATCGTCAACGCCGGCATCGGCAAGGGCGCCCCGCTGGGGTCGGGCAAGCTGTGGGCGAACAAGGCCACCATCGAGACCAATCTCGTCGCGGCGCTGGTTCAGGTCGAGACCGCGCTGGAGATGTTCAAGAAGGCCGGCTCCGGACACCTCGTGCTGATCTCCAGCGTGCTGGGCAACAAGGGTGTGCCGGGAGTCAAGGCCGCCTATGCGGCCAGCAAGGCCGGGGTGTCGTCGCTGGGCGAGTCGCTGCGCGCCGAATATGCCTCGGGCCCAATCAAAGTCACGGTTGTCGAGCCGGGCTACATCGAGTCGGAGATGACGGCGAAGTCGAACTCCACCATGCTGATGGTCGACAACGAGACCGGTGTGCGGCAGATGGTGAAAGCCATCGAGCGCGAGACCGGCCGCGCGATCGTTCCCGGCTGGCCGTGGGTGCCGCTGGTGGCGCTGCTCAAGCTGTTGCCGCCGCGGCTTCACCAAGCCCTTCGCCTGAGAAGATTGCCATATCGCCGTACCGCGGCACGGCAGTCCTAATATCCGCCGATGAAGGTAATTCCGCACGAGTGGCGACGGCCGCCGCGGTGTTCGCTGGTTCCTGCCTGGCCGCCGTCGCCGTCGGCTCCGGCCCGGCGCATGCCTACACCTATGGCCCGTTCCAGTGGTGTCCCGGTCAGCCCGCCCAACGATCCGCCCGGCCGGACGGTCAGCTGAACTGGGACATGAGCGTCTGCCAACGTACTACTACGACTGGGACGTGTTCACCCACTCGGCGGCCTACTGGGAGGGGCCGAACCAGTTCCCGACCCCGATACCGCCGCCGCCGGGGCCACCTCCGGGCACGCCGTTCTGCAGCCGCGCGGCGCGCTGATCATCATTCCGCCGATCTGCGACGATCGGGCGTCGAGCAGACTGGAACTCACGCTGCGAGTCGCTGAATTCGTGCGACTCGTGCGTCAGCTCGCGGGCTCAGCGACTCGCCGGGACAGCCGCCGGAGCTCAGCGAACCCGGCCGCGCTCCTCGCGGTAGCGGCGCACCAGCTCGTCGGTCGAGCTGTCGGTCTGCTGCGCCGGCGAACCGTCACTGGTGATCACCGGCAGCAGCGCCTTGGCCTGCGTCTTGCCCAGCTCCACACCCCACTGGTCGAACGAGTCGATGCCCCAGATGACACCCTCGGTGAACACCTGGTGCTCGTAGAGCGCGATCAGCTGGCCGACCACCGACGGCGTCAGCCGGTTCGCCAGGATCGACGTCGTCGGCCGATTGCCCGGCATCACCTTGTGCGGCACCACATCTGCCGGTGTGCCCTCTGAGGCGATCTCCTCGGCGGTCTTGCCGAATGCCAGCACCTGGGTCTGGGCGAAGAAGTTGCTCATCAGCAGGTCGTGCATGCTGCCGGTGCCGTCGGCGGTGGGCAGGTCGTCGGTGGGCTCGGAGAAGCCGATGAAGTCGGCGGGCACCAGCCGGGTGCCCTGGTGCAGCAGCTGATAGAACGCATGCTGGCCGTTGGTTCCCGGTTCGCCCCAGAAGATCTCGCCGGTGCCGGTGGTCACCGGTGTGCCGTCGGCGCGCACCGACTTGCCGTTGGACTCCATCGTCAGCTGCTGCAGGTAGGCCGCGAAGCGCGACAGGTCGTTGGAGTACGGCAGCACCGCACGCGTCTCGGCGCCGAAGAAGTCGGAGTACCACAAGCCGATCAGCCCGAGCAGAACCGGCGCGTTCTCCTCCAGTGGCGCCGTCGCGAAATGGCGGTCCACGATGTGGAATCCGGACAGGAAGTCGGCGAACGCCTCCTTGCCGATCACCGCCATCACCGACAGGCCGATGGCCGAGTCCACCGAATAGCGGCCGCCCACCCAGTCCCAGAAGCCGAACATGTTGTCGGTGTTGATCCCGAAGGCGTCGACCAGCTTCTTGTTCGTCGACACCGCGACGAAGTGCTTGGACACCGCGGCGTCGCCGAGCGCGTCGGTGAGCCAGCGCCGCGCGGCGGTCGCGTTGGTCAGCGTCTCCAACGTCGAGAACGTCTTGGACGCGATGATGAAAAGCGTTGTGGCGGGGTCGAACCCGTCGAGCTTGGCCACCAGGTCCGCCGGGTCGACGTTGGACACGAACCGGGCCGATATCCCGGCGTCGGCGTAGTGGCGCAACGCCTGGTACACCATCACCGGACCCAGATCGGAGCCGCCGATGCCGATGTTGACCACGCGTCTTGATCCGCTCGCCGGTGGCCCCGGTCCACTCGCCGTTGCGCAGCCGATCGGTGAACTCGCCCATCGCGTCGAGCACCTCGTGTACGTCGGCGACCACGTCCTGGCCGTCGACCACCAGCTGGGCGTCACGCGGCAGGCGCAGCGCGGTGTGCAGCACCGCGCGGTTCTCCGAGGTGTTGATGTGTTCGCCGGACAACATCGCGTCCCGGCGTTCCTCGAGGTGTGCGGCGCGGGCCAGGTCGACGAGCAGCGACAACGTTTCCCGGGTGACGCGGTGCTTGCTGTAGTCGATGTAGAGGTCGCCGACGGTCATGGTCAGTTCGCGGCCGCGGTCGGGATCTTCGGCGAACAACTCGCGCAGGGTGGTCTTGGCGATCTGGTCGTGGTGGCGGCGCAGCGCGGTCCATGCGGGACTGGCGGAAATGTCTGCGGTCATTCCACCGACCCTAGTGCGGGCCGGGGGCCCGAGGGTGTACATCATTGAGGTATGAGCACCCCAGACATTGAACGGCTGTTGTCGTCGGTTCCGACCGGATTGTGGATCGGCGGACAGGAGCGGCCCGGCTCGTCGACGTTCGACGTCCTCGACCCGTCGAACGACCAAGTCCTGATCTCGGTGGCCAACGCCACCGCGGACGACGCGATCGCCGCACTGGACGCCGCCTGCGCGGTGCAGGCCGAGTGGGCCGCCACGCCGGGGCGTGAGCGGGGCGAGATCCTGCGCTCGGTCTTCGAGACGATCATCGCCCGCGCCGACGACCTGGCCGCGCTCGATGACGCTGGAGATGGGCAAGGTCGTCGCCGAGAGCATGGGCGAGGTGAAGTACGGCGCGGAGTTCTTCCGCTGGTTCGCCGAGGAGGCGGTCCGCATCGGTGGCCGCTTCGTCCCCAGCCCGGCCGGCAACGGGCGCATCATCGTCACCAAGCAGCCCGTCGGCCCGTGCTACGCGATCACGCCGTGGAACTTCCCGCTGGCCATGGGCACCCGCAAGATCGGGCCCGCGATGGCCGCCGGCTGCACCATGATCGTCAAGCCGGCCCAGGAGACCCCGCTGAGCATGCTGCTGCTGGCCAAGCTGATGGCCGAGGCCGGCTTGCCCGAGGGCGTGCTCTCGGTGCTGCCGACCAACCAGCCGCGCGAGGTCACCACCGCGCTGATCGACGACGGCAGGCTGCGCAAGCTGACCTTCACCGGCTCGACCGGAGTCGGCAAGGCGCTGTTGAAGCAGTCGGCGGACAAGGTGCTGCGCACCTCGATGGAGCTCGGCGGCAACGCGCCGTTCGTGGTGTTCGACGACGCCGACGTCGACGCCGCCGTCGACGGCGCGATGCTGGCCAAGATGCGCAACGGCGGCGAGGCGTGCACCGCCGCCAACCGCATCCACGTCGCCAACGCGGTGATCGAGGAGTTCACCGACAAGTTCGTCAAGCGGATGGGCGAGATCAACCTCGGCAACGGCCTGGACCCGAGCGCCAAGCTGGGCCCGCTGGTCAACGCCAAGCAGGTGTCCAGCGTGCAGGAACTCGTCGACGACGCCGTCGAGAAGGGCGCCACCGCGGCGCTCGGCGGGCAGGCCCCCGGCGGCCCGGGCAACTTCTACCCGGCGACGGTGCTGGTCGACGTGCCGCTCGACGCCCGCATCCTCAAGGAGGAGGTGTTCGGTCCCGTCGCCCCGATCATCGGATTCGACACCGAGGCCGACGGCATCGCCGCCGCCAACGACACCGAGTACGGCCTGGCCGCCTACATCTTCACCGAGTCGCTGGACCGGGCGCTGCGGGTGGCCGAGGCGCTCGAGGCGGGCATGGTCGGGGTGAACCGCGGCGTGATCTCCGATCCGGCCGCGCCGTTCGGCGGCGTCAAGGAGTCCGGGTTCGGCCGCGAGGGCGGCTACGAGGGCATCGAGGAGTACCTCGACACCAAGTACATCGCGCTGACGAAGTAGGCCGAGCACTGCCTGACCAGGCGATTCCCTAACTGTGGCAGGCGTCACGCTTGCAAACGCAAGCAACGGCAACTCCGTGGTTGTTCTTGGTGTCAGCGATGGGAGTCCGCCATGAATACCACCAGCGGCAAGAGCGACGACGTCTCGAGACGACCGGTGCGTCGTGGAGTTCCGGACCTGGTTGTCGCCCAGCTTCTCGGGGTGGTCGGTGGACTGAAGCTCGCCGTGGACGGGCTGGTCGCGCCGACGCCTAAGCGGTACCCGATCGTCGACAGAGATCTGACGCGCTGCTAGCCGCGCGCCGCCACCAAACCCCGGCCGTTCGCACCTAGAGTCACAATCCCGGACCTAGGGAGGGCTCAACGTGACCGCGGCGCCGGCGCGCTCAGCTGCGCAACGTCGATGGGTCACCCCCAGCCCTGAGCGCGGGGCCCGGCGGAATCCGGTGCCCGCGCCATCCTCCGGCGTACCGGCCCTCAACGGCATCCGCGGCATCGCGGTCGCGCTGGTGGTGGTGGGCCACGGCGGCATACCCGGCGTCGCAGGCGGGTTCATCGGCGTCGACGTCTTCTTCGTCCTCAGCGGGTTCCTGATCACCTCGCTGCTGCTCGACGAGCTGGGCCGGACCGGCCGGCTCGATCTCCGCGGCTTCTGGACCCGCCGCGCCCGCCGGCTGCTGCCGGCGCTGCTGCTGATGGTTCTGGCCGTGGTGTTCGTCCGCGCCGTTTTTCCGCCGGAATCCGTGGCGACCCTTCGCACCGACGCGGTCGCGGCGTTCCTGTGGAGCGCGAACTGGGCCTTCATCGCACACAAGGCCGACTACTTCAGCCAGGGCGCCACCCCCTCGCCGCTGCAGCACACCTGGTCGCTCGGGGTGGAGGAGCAGTACTACCTGGTGTGGCCGCTACTGCTGGCCGCGGTGGCGCTGCTGCTCGCCGCGATCGCACGGCGCCGCAACGGCACGGTCCCGACGCTGGCCCGGGTGCGCATGGCGGTGTTCGTCCTGGCCACTCTCGGCGCGCTGGCGTCCGCGGCCGAGGCGGTCCTGCTGTCATCGGACGCCGCACTGAATCGCGTCTACTTCGCCACCGATACCCGCGCACAGGCGCTGCTGATCGGCGCGGCGGCGGCCGCGCTGCTGGTCCGCGACTGGTCGGCCGTCATGGCCGGGTGGTCGCTGATCCGCTCGCGGTGGGTGAAGTGGGCCGCCCGCATCGTGCCGATCGTCGGCCTGGCCGTGCTGGCAGCGGTCACCCATGTTGCGACGGGCAGCGCCACCGAGTTCCGCCGCGGTCTGTTGAGCATCGTCGCGGTTGCCGCGGTCGCGGTGATCGTGCCGGTGGCACTCGATCAGGGCGGCCCGGTGGCGCGCGTGCTGGCGTTGCGACCGCTGGTGTGGCTGGGCGTCATCTCCTACGGCGTCTACCTCTGGCACTGGCCGATCTTCTTGGTGCTCAACGGAGAACGCACCGGCTGGTCCGGCTACGGCCTGTTCGCCGTCCGCTGCGTTGCGACGCTGGCGGCGGCCGGCCTGTCCTGGTGGCTGATCGAGCAGCCGATCCGCCGCTGGCGGCCGGTGCATGTCCCGCTGCTGCGGTTCGCCGGCGCGACGGTGGCCACCGCGGTCGCGGTGACGATGCTGGTGGTCCCGATCGGAATGCGGGCCGGGTCGGGGCCGGATGTGTCCGCCGCCGCGATGGTCTCACCCGTCGAAACGGTCCGGCCGGCCACGCCACAGCGTGCCGGCGTTCGGCCGCACACGGTGTCGGTGTTCGGCGACTCGGTGGCGTGGACGCTGATGCGGTATCTGCCGCCCACGCCGGGCATCAGCTTCCTGGACCGCACCACCATCGGCTGCGGCGTGGTGCGCGGAGGTCCGTACCGCTACTCGGGCCAGCGCCTGGACCAGAAGCCCGAGTGCGACACCTGGCCGGAGCGCTGGATCGCAGCGCATCGCCCACGACCGCCCCGACGTCGTGCTGCTGACGATCGGGCGCTGGGAGATCGTGGACCGGATGTGGCACGGGCAGTGGACGCACATCGGCGACCCCGACTTCGACAAGTACCTGGTGGGCGAGTTGAAGCGGGCGCTGGACATCCTGCAGTCGACCGGCGCACGCATCGTGATGACCACCGAGCCGTTCAACCGGCACGGCGAGCGCGCCGACGGCAGTCTCTATCCCGAGGACCAGCCGAGTCGCGTCAAGCAGTGGAACTCGCTGCTGCGAAGTGTCGCCGCGGAGCGCGACGGTGTCGACGTCCTGGACCTCAACAAGAAGCTGGCGCCCAACGGCACCTACACCAACAAGATCAACGGCGTGCTGGTGCGCAGCGACGGCGTGCATCCCACTCCGAACGCGGTGAAGTGGCTGACGCCCTGGCTGGTCGACGCGGTGAGCTAGTACCGGCGTCAGTGCCCGAGCCGGCCCCTGCCCATGCGCAGCAGCAGCATCGCCAGGTCCTTGCCGTCCGGACCGAGCTCGCTGTAGCGCTCGATGACCTTCATCTCGCGGCTGTGCACCAGCCGGGTGCCGCCGGAGGCCATCCGGGCCCGGCCGATCTCCTGCGAGACTTCGGTGCGGCGCTTGACCGCGGCCAGGATCTCCGCGTCGAGGCGGTCGATCTCCAGGCGCAGCGCGTCGATATCAGGCATCTGTTCGGTCTCTACAGTCATTGCTTCGCTCTCCTCGTGTGTGTTCTGGTCTCATTCGGTTCCGGACCTCACACAAGAGACGAGCCCCGGATCCGGATGCGGACCGCGGGGCTCTCGGGTTCGAGCAGCTATGCCACCACGGGTACCGCGATCCGGTACCCGTAGAAAAATCGCCGCGGTGCAGTGAGCACGGAAATGAGTGTGCCACCACGCGCCGCTCTTGTGCAAAAAACTGTCGCCATACAGCGGTAAGTTGGGTCAGACATGACTGTGCACGTGACGGATTTCAAACCACCGGCTGACGCGGCCGAACTCCTCGACGGTCTCAACCCGCAGCAGCGCCAGGCGGTGCTGCACGAGGGCGCGCCGTTGCTCATCGTGGCCGGTGCCGGGTCGGGCAAGACGGCCGTGCTGACCCGCCGGATCGCCTACCTGCTGGCCGCCCGCGACGTCGGGCCCGGCCAGATGCTGGCCATCACGTTCACCAACAAGGCCGCCGCCGAGATGCGCGAGCGGGTCGTGGCCCTGGTGGGGCCGCGGGCCCGCAACATGTGGGTCTCGACGTTCCACTCCACCTGCGTGCGGATCCTGCGCAACCAGGCCTCGCTGCTGCCCGGGCTGCAACTCCAACTTCTCGATCTACGACGCCGACGACTCCCGCCGCCTGCTGCTGATGATCGGCAAGGACATGGGCCTGGACGTCAAGCGGTACTCGCCGCGGCTGCTGGCCAACTCGATCTCCAACCTGAAGAACGAGCTGATCGCGCCCGAGGACGCGGTCGCGGCACTGGAGCCGGGATCCGACGATCTGGCCCGCACCGTCGCCAGTGTCTACGGCGAGTACCAGCGGCGGCTGCGCGCGGCCAACGCGCTGGACTTCGACGACCTCATCGGCGAGACCGTCGCGGTGCTGCAGAACTTCCCGCAGATCGCCCAGTACTACCGCCGGCGGTTCCGGCACATCCTGGTCGACGAGTACCAGGACACCAACCACGCCCAGTACGTCCTGGTGCGCGAGCTCGTCGGAGTATGGCGCCCCGGACACCGACGCGGTGCCGCCCAGCGAGCTGTGCGTCGTCGGCGACGCCGACCAGTCGATCTATGCGTTCCGCGGCGCGACGATCCGCAACATCGAGGACTTCGAGCGCGACTTCCCGAACGCCACCACGATCCTGCTCGAGCAGAACTACCGGTCCACCCAGAACATCCTGTCGGCGGCCAACTCGGTCATCTCGCGCAACGCCAACCGGCGCGAGAAGCGGCTGTGGACCGACGACGGTGACGGCGAACTGATCGTCGGCTACGTCGCCGACAACGAGCACGACGAGGCCAGATTCGTCGCCGGGGAGATCGACGCGCTGGCCGACCCGGGCGGCGACATCACCTACAACGACGTCGCGGTGTTCTACCGCACCAACAACTCGTCGCGCTCGCTGGAAGAGGTGTTCATCCGCGCCGGCATCCCGTACAAGGTCGTCGGCGGCGTTCGGTTCTACGAGCGCAAGGAGATTCGCGACATCGTCGCCTACCTGCGGGTGCTGGACAACCCCGGCGACGCGGTCAGCCTGCGGCGCATCCTCAACACCCCGCGGCGCGGCATCGGCGACCGCGCCGAGGCCTGCGTCGCGGTGTACGCCGAGAACACCGGTGCGACCTTCGCCGACGCGCTGACCGCCGCGGCCGCAGGGCAAGGTGCCGATGCTCAACACCCGCTCGGAGAAGGCGATCGCCAGCTTCGTCAACCTGCTCGACGACCTGCGCGGCCGGCTCGACGACGAACTCGGCGACCTGGTCGAGGCGGTCCTGGACCGCACCGGCTACCGCAACGAGCTGGAATCGTCCAGCGATCCGCAGGACCTGGCCCGGCTGGACAACCTCAACGAATTGGTCAGCGTCGCACACGAATTCAGCATCGACCGGGCCAACGCCGCCGCGCTTCAGGAGGACGCCGACGCCGACGACGACGAGGACGTCCCGGAGACCGGTGTGCTCGCCGAGTTCCTGGAACGGGTGTCGCTGGTGGCCGACTCCGACGAGCTGCCCGAGCACGACTCCGGCGTGGTCACCCTGATGACCCTGCACACCGCCAAGGGGCTGGAGTTCCCGGTCGTCTTCGTCACCGGCTGGGAGGACGGCATGTTCCCGCACATGCGGGCGCTGGGCGATCCCGCCGAGCTTTCCGAGGAACGCCGGTTGGCCTACGTCGGCATCACCCGTGCGCGCCAACGGCTCTACCTCACCCGCGCCAAGGTCCGCTCGTCGTGGGGCCAGCCGATGCTCAACCCCGAATCCCGCTTCCTGCGCGAGATTCCCGAGCATCTTGTCGACTGGCGCCGCACCGATCCCGACACCGTCGTTCAGTGCGCCGGTCAGCGGCGCGGGCCGGTTCGGCACCCCGCGGCCGTCGCCCACGCGGGGCTCGGCGGGCGGCGGCAAGCGGCCGCTGATGGTGCTCGAAGCCGGCGACCGGGTCAACCACGACAAGTACGGTCTCGGCCGCGTCGAGGAGGTGTCCGGTATGGGGGAGTCGGCGATGTCACTGATCGACTTCGGCAGCGCCGGGCGGGTCAAGCTGATGCACAACCACGCGCCGCTGCAGAAGCTCTAGCGGTGCAACAGCCTTACGGGCCGGGCGCCGATGGCTTCGGGATCCGTCAGTGTCATCGTGCTGGTCGCTGCTTGCGGTGTGCGAGTGGGCTCGCCATCTGGGTCGCGCGTCATCGCCGCGCCTGGTCGTCGCGGGACCTGGCTGCGCGCACCGCCGCCTCGGCCGACGCTGGCCGTGGGTCGACCGGCGATCTCGGCGGCTCCGCCGACGGCCCTGGCGCGGTGGCTCTCGGTCGACGTCGCCGCCGCGACTGGCGCTGCTGTCGGGGTTCGTTCGTCGTCGCGCGGTCTGGCCGCCGGGTTCACCGAGCTGCTCGACGACGTCCTGGACGGCGACGCGGATCAACGGTATGTCGATCGAGCCGGTCAGCGCGCTGGGTCGCCGCCCATCGTGACCTGTGGCTGACCGCGGCGTTGAAAGTCCTTACCCTCCTTGGTGATGCACCGACGCTGGCGGTCGCTCGCGTGCTGGTGACCGCAGTTCGTGGTGTGGCGGTCCGGACCTGGTTGCCCGCGGTGCTCGTGGTGATCGCGGGCTGGCGGGATCGCGGCTCGTGATCGTCGTCGCCAAAGCGGTGGTCGGCCGCAGCCGGCCGGCGTCGCCGATCGCGGTGATCACCGAAGACGGCTTCTCGTTCCCGTCCGGCCACGCCACCGGCACGGTCGCAGTGGCGGTGCTCGTGCGCCTGGATGATCAGCCGGTGGGTGATCCGGAGCTGGCCGGCGCCGGGTGGCGGCTGTGGGCGATCTGCTCGTCGGCGTGACCGGCGCTGTCGGGTTCTCCCGGATCTACCTCGGCGTGCACTACGTCAGTGACGTGCTGGCCGGGCTGGCTCTCGGGCGCGGCCTGGGCCGTCACCGTCATCGCTCGTCGGGTGCGTGGTGGGAGAGCAGCCGGCGCTACTAGCGCAGCCGGCACCATCGCCGGGTCGACGAGTGCAGTGCCAGAACCAGACTCGCCAGCGGTAACACCGGAATCAGGTAGACCGGCCACGGGATTCGCGCTCCGGCGATGAACACGCTGCCGAATGTCAGCAGCGCGACCACCGCGCCGAAGGTGATCAGGTAGCGGCCGACCGAGCGCCGCAGCAGCAGCAGGATCACCCCGGCGATCGTGCTGGCCGCGAACAGCAGGGCGAGGAAACCGACCGCGACGCAGAACAATCGGTCGGTGTGCCACCACCCGGTGATCAGGTCGGTGGCCACCACGGCCGTCGCCCAGCCGCTGACGATGCTCACGGCGCTGGCGGCGATCGCGGAGCGGCCGGTGGAGATGTCGATGTCGACGGGCGTCCTGGCCGGCACCGCCACCGGTGTCGGCACGGCGGATCAGACCGGTCGGTGCATCCTCGGGCGGTGGCGCCGGAATGTTCGTGGTTCGTCCCTCGGCGATCGGCGGGATGGGCCCGGTCGGCGCGCGGCGGATGATGCCGGTGCGGGAGTCATCGGGCTGGGGAACGGGCGTGGTGGGTTGCCGCCGGATGATCGGCGGTGCGGCACGTTGGGTCGGGTCGGTGGGGTGAGACAACGGCTCAGCCGACGTAGGGGCCGACGGAGATACCCCGCGCGGCAAGCCACGGCACCGGATCGATGCAGTTGGTGCCGTTCTGGCAGAACCTCGAAGTGCAGGTGCGGGCCGGTCGAGTTGCCCCGGTTGCCGATGGTGGCGATCTGGTCGCCGGCGAACACCCGCTGGCCGATCTGGACCGTCCAGGTGTTGACGTGGCCGTACAGCGTCACGGTGCCGTCGGAATGCCGGATCTTGACCCAGGCGCCGTAACCGGCGGTCGGCCCGGCGTCGACGACGACGCCGTCGGCGACGGCGTAGATCGGGGTGCCGATCGGTCCGGCCAGGTCGATGCCGGCGTGCAGGGCGCCCCAGCGGTAGCCGAAGCCGGAGGTGAAGACGCCCTTGGTGGGCATGACGAACAGCGGCCGCTGCAACCGTGCCTCGCGCTCGGCGCGCTCCTGGGCGAACGCCGCGCCCTTGGCGAGTTCCTCGCTGTGCACGCGCGGCGTTGGCCGCCGGCTGGACGGCGATGATCTGCATGCCGCGCGGCGTGGCCGCAGCTGCCGTCGATAGACGTCTTCTCGGCGGCCAGCACGGTCCGGGTGGTCGTCTCGGCGGCCGGCTTGATCGCGGTGTAGGCGGCGGCGGCCGCGGCGCCGGCGGCCATCGCGACGATCATCACGCGGCCCTTGGCGGCACTGGTCGGCTGCCTGCGGTGCTGCGGCGTGCGCGGCAGCATGTCGGTGATCTCGGTGTCGACGAACCGCGGTTGCTCGGCGCGCTTGGCGTCTCGTTTCGAGGCGAACTCGGTGGGGACCACGAGTCGCAGCGGTGTCAGGTCGTCGGCGTCATGCAGGTCATCGAGTTCCGGGGCAGTGCACCACCTGCGCCTCGGAGTCGAACGCGGTGTGCTCGCGGAAGTCTACGTCGCCCAGATCGCCGAACTCGTTGAAGGGGATGATGTCGGTGACGTCGACCCGCTCGGGGATCAAAAGCCCTGGCTGTGGCGTGTGTGGTCCGTGGTTTCTCCGGGGAGATTCGCGTCCGACCGCTGCTGCCGCAAAACCCAAAGTCCCTCTAGTCGTGACCAAAGCGTTATCTAGACCGAAGAGACCGTAACCAAATTGGGCAGTAAGTGGCAACCGATGCCGTTATTCCACGGGTGATTGTGAGTTGAATCACTTCGGGTGCCCGGTGAGATGGACCACATGAGTGGTGGGCGGAGGAGGCGCCCGCATCGGGTCTAGATACAGTTCCCCCCGGAGCGACTTCCTCAATCAATTGTCAGCGCCGACCAGACAGTGAGCCCATGGATCTTTTCGAGTATCAGGCGAAGGAACTGTTCGCCAAGCACAACGTTCCCACCACTCCGGGCCGGGTCACCGACTCGCCGGAGGACGCCAAGGCCATCGCCGAGGAGATCGGCAAGCCCGTGATGGTCAAGGCGCAGGTGAAGGCCGGTGGCCGCGGCAAGGCCGGTGGCGTCAAGTACGCCGCCACCCCCGAGGACGCCTTCACCCACGCCACGAACATCCTCGGCCTGGACATCAAGGGCCACATCGTCAAGAAGCTGCTGGTCGCCGAGGCCAGCGACATCGCCGAGGAGTACTACATCTCCTTCCTGCTCGACCGCTCCAACCGCACCTACCTGGCCATGTGCTCGGTCGAGGGCGGCATGGAGATCGAGGAGGTCGCCGCCACCAAGCCCGAGCGGCTGGCCAAGGTTCCCGTCGACGCCGTCAGCGGTGTCGACCTGGCGTTCGCCCGCTCGATCGCCGAGCAGGGCCACCTGCCCGCCGAGGTGCTCGACGCGGCCGCGGTGACCATCCAGAAGCTGTGGGAGGTCTTCGTCGACGAGGACGCCACCCTGGTCGAGGTCAACCCGCTGGTGCGCACCCCGGACGATCAGATCCTGGCGCTGGACGGCAAGGTCACCCTGGACGACAACGCCGACTTCCGTCATCCCGACCACGCCGAGTTCGAGGACAAGGACGCCACCGACCCGCTCGAGCTCAAGGCCAAGGAGAACGACCTCAACTACGTCAAGCTCGACGGCGAGGTCGGCATCATCGGCAACGGCGCGGGCCTGGTCATGTCGACCCTGGACGTCGTCGCCTACGCCGGCGAGAAGCACGGCGGCGTCAAGCCCGCCAACTTCCTCGACATCGGCGGCGGCGCCTCGGCCGAGGTGATGGCCGCCGGTCTGGACGTCATCCTGGGCGACAAGCAGGTCAAGAGCGTGTTCGTCAACGTCTTCGGCGGCATCACCGCCTGCGACGCGGTGGCCAACGGCATCGTCGAGGCGCTGCAGATGCTCGGCGACGACGCCAACAAGCCGCTCGTCGTCCGCCTGGACGGCAACAACGTCGACGAGGGCCGCCGCATCCTCGCCGAGGCCAACCACCCGCTGGTCATCCAGGCCGAGACCATGGACGCCGGTGCCGACAAGGCCGCCGAGCTGGCGAACAAGTAAGGGGACACATGACCAATGTCTATTTTTCTGAACAAGGACTCCAAGGTCATCGTCCAGGGCATCACCGGCGGCGAGGGCACCAAGCACACCGCGCTGATGCTCAAGGCCGGCACCCAGGTGGTCGGCGGCGTCAACGCCCGCAAGGCCGGCACCACCGGTCGCCACAAGGACAAAGACGGCAACGACGTCGAACTGCCGGTGTTCGGCACCGTCGCCGAGGCCATGAAGGAGACCGGCGCCGACGTGTCGATCGCCTTCGTGCCGCCGGCCTTCTCCAAGGACGCCATCATCGAGGCCATCGACGCCGAGATCCCGCTGCTGGTCGTCATCACCGAGGGAATCCCGGTGCAGGACACCGCCTATGCGTGGGCCTACAACGTCGACAAGGGCGCGCAAGACCCGCATCATCGGGCCGAACTGCCCCGGCATCATCACCCCGGGCGAGTCGCTGGTCGGCATCACGCCGAACAACATCACCGGCAAGGGCCCGATCGGCCTGGTGTCCAAGTCCGGCACGCTGACCTACCAGATGATGTACGAGCTGCGCGATCTCGGCTTCTCCACCGCCATCGGCATCGGCGGCGACCCGGTCATCGGCACCACCCACATCGACGCCATCGAGGCGTTCGAGAAGGACCCCGAGACCAAGGTCATCGTGATGATCGGCGAGATCGGCGGCGACGCCGAGGAGCGGGCGGCCGACTACATCAAGGCCAACGTCTCCAAGCCGGTCGTCGGCTACGTCGCCGGCTTCACCGCCCCCGAAGGCAAGACCATGGGCCACGCCGGCGCCATCGTGTCCGGCTCGTCGGGCACCGCCGCGGCCAAGAAGGAAGCCCTCGAGGCCGCCGGGGTCAAGGTCGGCAAGACGCCGTCGGAGACCGCCGCGCTGGCCCGGGAGATCCTCGCAGAGCCTGTAGCCCCTGGCCGAGCAGTCCCCCGCAAGCGGGGGTCCCCCAGCGAAAGCCCCCGCACGCCCGGCGTGTCGGGGGCTTTTGCGTCTGCTCGCCGTACTGGTTAGCCTGTCGAACTATGGTCGATCCGCGTACTCCCGTCATCGTCGGCGTCGGGTCAGTTCACCGAGCGCATCGACGACCCCGGACTACCGGGGCATGTCGTCGGTCGAACTGGCCACCGAGGCGGTCGCGCGGCCGCCCTGGCCGACACCGGTGCGGACGTCGCCGCCGTCGCGCAAGGCCATCGAGGTGTTCGCCGGGCTTGCGGCAGTTCGAGATCTGCACACCGTTCGCCGACGCCGCCGCTGGGCTGCTCGGACAACTACCTGCGATCGGTGGCTCAACCGCGTCGGCGCCGACCCCGCGCGTGCGGTGCTCGAGCCCATCGGCGGCAACGGCCCGCAGAAGCTGGTCACCGAGTTCGCCGGGGCGATCGCCGCCGGCGACGCCGAGGTGGTGCTGATCCTCGGCTCCGAGACCGGGTTCCACGCGCGAAGTACTTCGCCGACCGTGACGACAAGCCGGACTTCACCGAGACATGTCGGCGGCCAGCTCGAGGACCGCGGCTACGGCTTCGAGCAGTACATGAGCGAGTACACCGCGACGCACGGGCTGACCGGCGCGCCGGTGCAGTACGGGCTGCTGGACAACGCGCGCCGCGCGCGGCTGGGCCTGCAGCGTCGACGAGTACCGGCGCGAGATGGCGGAGCTGTTCGCGCCGTTCTCGAAAGTCGCTGCCAAGAACCCGTTCTCGTCGTCGCCGGTGGAGCGTTCGGTCGACGGAGCTGATGACGGTCACCGACGAGAACCGGATGATCTGCGACCCGTATCCGCGGCTGATGGTGGCCCGCGACACCGTCAACCAGGGCGCGGCCGCTGCTGATGATGTCGGTCGAGGCGGCCCGGCGGCTCGGTGTGCCCGAGGAGAAGTGGGTGTACCTGCACGGGCACGCCGACCAGACCGAGCAGGCCCTGTTGGACCGTGTCGACCTGCAGCGTCAGCTATTCGGCGAAACAGTGCTGTGGCAGAGGCACTTCGGGTCGCCGGCATCGGCGTCGACGACGTCGCCACCTTCGACCTCTACAGCTGCTTCCCGTTTCCGGTGTTCGCGGTGTGCGACGACGTTCGGACTGGCGACCGACGATCCGCGCGGACTGACCCTCACCGGCGGTCTGCCGTACTTCGGCGGCCCGGGCAACAGCTACTCGCTGCACGGCATCGCCGAGACCGTCGCCCGAATGCGGGACAACCCAGGCGCATTCGGGCTCGTCGGCGCCAACGGCGGCATCATGAGCAAGTACTCGGTCGGGGTGTACTCGACCGAACCCGCCGACTGGGTGCCGGACCGCAGCAAGGAGCTGCAGGCCGACATCGCCGCCCTGCCGACGGTGGCGGTCACCCGTAACGTCGACGGCTCCGGCGTCATCGAGACCTACTCGGTGCGCTACGACTGGCCGGAGCGCACCGGTGTCATCATCGGCCGGCTGGACGCGGACGACAGCCGGTTCATGGCGCTGACCACCGACGAGAACCTGGTGGCGCTGATGAGCGACGGGGACCCGATCGGCGCGGCGCATCACCGTGAAGTCCGACGGCGACGGCGTCAACCGCGCAGACGCTGACCTAGCCTGCAGACCATCGCGGCGAGCTTGCCGGCCAGCCGCTCGACGTAGGCCGCGACCTCGTCGGCCGGCTTGTCCGGCAACCCGAACAGCACCTCGGTGACGCCGATCTCGCGCCAGTGCGCCAGCTTCTCGGGCACCGGCTTGAAGTCCAGCGCGACGATCTGCGGGGCGCCGTCGCGGCCCGGCCGCCGCCCAGGTGTCCTGCAGCAGCTTCACCGGCTCGTCGATGTCGAAGTCGCGCGGGGTGGTGATCCAGCCGTCGGCGCTGCGGGCGATCCACTTGAAGTTCTTCTCGGTGCCCGCCGCCCCGACCAGGACCGGGATGTGCGACTGGATCGGCTTGGGCCACGCCCAGCTGGGACCGAAGTTGACGAACTCGCCGTCGTAGGCGGCTTCTTCCTTGGTCCACAGCTCGCGCATGGCCTCGATGTACTCGCGCAGCATGGTGCGCCGCCGGCCCGGGGGCACGTTGTGGTCGGCGAGCTCGTCGGTGTTCCAGCCGAACCCGACGCCGAGGCTCACCCGGCCGCCGGACAGATGATCAAGGGTGGCAATGGATTTCGCCAACGTGATCGGGTCATGCTCGACGGGCAGTGCGACCGCGGTGGACAGCCGCACCCGGGAGGTGACGGCGCAGGCGGTGCCGAGACTCACCCACGGATCCAGGGTGCGCATGTAGCGGTCGTCGGGCAGGGTCTCGTCGCCGGTGGTGGGGTGGGCGGCGTCGCGCTTGACCGGGATGTGGGTGTGCTCGGGCACGTAGAACGTGCGGAAGCCGTGGTCGTCGGCGAGCTTGGCCGCCGCGGCGGGGGTGATGCCGCGGTCGCTGGTGAACAGAACGAGCCCATAGTCCATGCCGAGAATTAGAACGTGTTCCTCCTCGGGCGGGCAAGGGCCGGTCCCACTGTGCGCGTGTTGTGTCGCCCGACACAGGTAGGCCTCCACTCGTGACGCTGGTCCGCCCGCGGATCACCGTCATCGCATGGACAACGGCTCGTCGGCTCGGCGCAAGCTCGCAGAATGGGTTCGGCGCTATCTGCCGTGCGAAATCGCCGGGACCGTCGGGGAGTTGGGTGGCGCCGGCCTGCTGTTCGTGCTGACCGAATCGTTCGCCGCCGCGGCGGTGGGCGGCACCATCGGGGCGTCGGTCGGCTTCTACGCGATCGCGTTCGGCAGCGCGGCGCGGTTGTCGTACGCCACGCAGACGCACCGCCGGTGGCCGGTGCGGTTCGCGGCCGCCAACGGTCTGGCGCTGCGCAGCGTGGCGATCGAGTTCGGACCGGCCGAGCTGGTGGACTCGCTGGCCGTCCGCCCGCTGGCCTACTACCTCGGCCCCGTCCTGGTGGACACCGCAATGCTCGGCTGGATCGGCGCGAAGTTGTTCTCGGACTTGGCTTTCTACGCCTGCGCCGTCTTCAGCTACGAGCGCTTCAACCGATTGCTGGCACTGCGGGGGGAACACGGAGAGAAGGTGGATGATGAACCGGTCACGACGGCTCGCGCTGCGTAACGATCTGCACGCCGAGGCCCGGCGCAACGCCTGGCAGGACCTCGTCGCCGAACACGGCACGCCACTGCTGGTGCTCGATCCCGACCGGGTCGCCGCCCGCTTCCGCTTGCTGGCCAAGCACCTGCGCGGGTTCCGGCTGCACTACGCGGTCAAGGCCCTGCCCCATCCCGCCGTCCTGATGACGGTCGCGGCGTGGGGCGGCGGATTCGACGTGGCCACCAACGCCGAGGTCGACCTGCTGCGGACCATGCGCCTGCCGATGGACCGCTGCGTACATACCCACCCGATCAAGAAGCTCGCCGACATCGAGCATGCCTACCGCGCGGGGGTGCGGACCTTCGTGGTGGAAAACGCCGTCGAGGCGCAGAAGTTCGCCGGGATGCCCGCCGACATCGAGGTACTGGTGCGCCTCGCGTTCCCCAATCCGGCCGCGAAATCCGACCTGTCGACCAAGTTCGGCGTCCCGCCGCGCCGAGGCGGACCTGATCGTCAAGCACGTTCGTCGCTGCCGGAGTTCGCTTCGCGGGCTTCAGTTTCCACGTGGGAAGCCAGAGCGCGTCCGTCGAGCCCTACCGAACCGCGCTGCGCGAGACGCTCGAGCTGGTCGACCATGTCGAGCGCACGCTCGACGTGCGCGCCAGGGTGATCGACATCGGCGGCGGATTCCCGGTCGACTACCGCGAGTCGATGCCCGGCATCGACTCGGTCGGCGCCATCGTCGACGAGGTTCTCGGCGAGCGGCGGCGCGAGTTCGCCCTGATGGCCGAGCCCGGCCGGTTCCTGGCCGCGGACGCGATGACGCTGCTCACCAGTGTGGTCGGCACCGCGCTGCGGGATGGCCGCACCTGGCACTACCTCGACGACGGGGTGTACGGCAGCTACTCCAACGTGCTGACCGAGGACGTGCACCCGCCGATCCTCGCGCTGCGCGAGGTGCTCGACAACGGGCCGGACGAGCACAGCTTCGAATCCGTCACGCTGGCCGGACCGACCTGCGCAGCCGCTGAGAACACAGTTTCGAGTACGCGCTGAGTCAGGTCCGCTACGAGGCCAGCTACGGCGCCGAGTTCCAACACGAGTCGACCAGTTTCTCGCTGGCGCTGCTGCTGGCGACCCAGCGGCTGAAGGTCATCGCCGCCGTCCACCCCGGGCTGTGGCATCCGGCCGTCCTGGCCAAACTCGGTGCCACCGCCGACCACCTCTCCGGCGGCCGGTTCGCGATCAACGTCGTCTCCGGCTGGTTCAAGGACGAGTTCACCCACCTCGGTGAGCCGTGGCTCGAGCATGACGAGCGCTACCGGCGCAGCGCGGAATTCCTGCAGGTGATCCGCAAGATCTGGACCGAGGACAACCGTCGACTTCCGCGGCGACTTCTACCGCATCCACGACTTCACCCTCAAGCCCAAGCCGCTCAACACCGCCGAGCGCCCGAATCCCGAACTGTTCCAAGGCGGTAACTCCACGGCCGCGCGCCGCAACGGCGGCTACTACTCGGACTGGTACTTCTCCAACGGCAAGGACTTCGACGGGGTCACCGAGCAGGTCGTCGAGGTCCGCGACCACGCGCGGGATGCCGGCCGGGAGGTCAAGTTCGGTCTCAACGGCTTCATCATCGCCCGCGACACAGAAAAAGAAGCGAAGGAGACGCTGCGCGAGATCATCGCCAAGGCCAACCGGCCGGCGGTCGAGGGCTTCGGCGCCGCGGTCCGGCAGGCCGGCAGCTCCACCGGCGACAAGCGCGGCATGTGGGCGGACTCCACCTTCGAGGATCTGGTGCAGTACAACGACGGCTTCCGGACCCAGCTCATCGGAACGCCCGAGCAGATCGCCGAGCGCATCGCCGCCTACCGCAAACGGGGGGTGGACCTGATTCTCGGCGGCTTCCTGCACTTCCAGGAGGAGATCGAATACTTCGGCGCGCGCGTGCTACCTCTGGTGCGCGAAATCGAAGCTGCCGACAGCGATTCGATCGGTGCGCCGCTGCTGGCATCCGCCTGAGCCACGCGGGCTGGTTGGCAACCGGCTGTGTGACACGCCGATGGTCGCCGTCCCCGCCGGGCTGTGCGCTAGCGTGGGTGATCGAACTGGGCCCATCGGTCCATTCGCGAGCCATAACCGACGCAGCGCCGCAGGGGAGCGCGGCACACAAGGCTGAAGGAGAGGCCATGAGTTACCCGCCCACCAACCCGGGCTACCCACAGACACAGCCACCCGGTCCGTACGGGGCGCCAGGACCGTCGTTCGCGCCGGCCGAGGCCGGACCGAGCAAGCTGCCGCTGTACCTGACCATCGCGGTGGTGGTGCTGGGCCTGGCGGCCTACCTGGCCAGCTTCGGGCCGGTGTTCACCGTCAGCGCCGAGCTCGGCCCGTTCGGCGGCGCAGAGCTCACCGGCAGCGGCGGCGGTTACCCGATCATCGCCGCGACCCTGGCCGCTCTGCTGGCCGCGGTGAGCCTGGTGCCCAAGGCCAAGGGCTACAGCGCCGTGGTCGCCGCGGTCGCGGTGCTCGCGGTGCTGCTGGTCATCGCCCAGTTGGTGAGCAAGCCGGCCGGCTTCTCGGTCGGCTGGGCGCTGTGGCTGGTGCTGGCGTTCACCCTGCTGGAAGCGCTGGCCGCGGTGGCTGTGCTGCTGTTCGAGTCGGGAGTCATCACGGCGCCCGCGCCTCGACCCCGGTACGACCAGTACGGCCAGTACGGTCCCGCCTCCCGGCGGCTACTACGGTCAGGGGCCGGCTCAGCGGCCGAACTATCCGTCACCGCAGTACGGCGGCTACTCGTCCGGGCCGTCCACCGGCGGCTTCGGCTCGGCCGGTCCGCAGAACGGACCTCCCACGCCGCCCACCGGGTTCCCCAGCTTCAGTCCGCCACCGTCGGTCGGATCTGGTCAGCAGCAGCCGGAGCACGGGCAGCCCGGCCAGCAGTCGCAGGCGCCGTCATCGTCGCCGCCGTCGGGCCCGAACCCGTCCTGAGCCGCTCTTCGCGCACCTCGAATAAACAGCGCGACGAGTGACACGGATGGAGGACCAGCGGGCGGTCGGCGCGCGCCAGGCGCGTGACCTGGTTCGGGTTGCGTTCGGCCCGTCCCTGGTTGCGCTCGTCGTGATCGCGGCGGTGACGCTGCTGCAGCTCGTCATCGCCAACAGCGACATGACCGGCACCCTGGGTGCCATCGCCAGCATGTGGCTGGCCGTTCATCAGGTGCCGATCGCGATCGCCGGCCATCAGCTGGCCGTCCTGCCCCTGCTGCCGGTACTGCTGATGGTGTGGGGAACGGCGCGCACCACCGCGCAGGCCACCTCACCGCAGACGTCGTGGTTCGTGGTCCGCTGGATCGTCGCCTCGGCGCTGGGCGGCCCGCTGCTGATCGCGGCGATCGCGCTCGCGGTCATTCACGACGCCTCCTCGGTGATCACCGAGTTGCAGACACCCAATGCGCTGCGGGCGTTTTCGGGTGTGCTGGCGGTGCATGCCGTCGGTGCGCTGATCGGTGTGGGCTCACGCGTGGGGCGCCGCGGGGTCAGGTCGCTGCGGCTGCCCGGCTGGCTGGCCGACGCCGTCCCCGCGGCCAAGGCAGGGCTGCTCGCGCTGTTCGGTCTGTCCGGGGCGGTGACCGCGGCTTCTCTGGTCGTGCACTGGGGCACCATGCACGACCTGTACGGGATCACCGACTCGCTGTTCGGTCAGCTCAGCCTCACGGTGCTGTCCGGGCTGTACGCCCCGAACGTCATCGTCGGCACCTCGGCGGTCGCCGTCGGCTCCAGCGCGCACATCGGTTTCGCGACGTTCAGTTCCTTCACGGTGTTCGGCGGCGACATCCCGGCGCTGCCGATCCTGGCGGCGGTGCCCACACCACCGCTCGGGCCGGTGTGGGTCGCCCTGCTGATCGTCGGTGCCGCCTCGGGCGTCGCGGTGGGTCAGCAGTGCGCGCGGCGGCCGCTTCCGCTGCCTGCCGCGCTGGCCAAGCTGGCGGTCGCAGCCGGGCTGTCGGCCGCGACCATGGCGCTGCTGGGCTATGCCAGTGGGGGTCAGCTGGGCAACTTCGGCGACGTCGGGGTGGATCAGACGACGTTCGCCCCGGGAGTGTTCTTCTGGTTCTTCGTCGTCGGCGGTCTGACGGTCGTGATGTCCGGCGGCGTGGCCCGTCGCCCGAAGCGGGTGCCCGCGCCTGCTGAGCCGACTCTCCGATCTCGACTCCGAGCCGTTCACCCAGCCCCTCGTCGCTTCCTGAGCCGTCGGCCGAGCCTGAGCCGGTCGACGTCGCGGTCGAGGAACCGCAGCCAGAACCGGAACCGGAGCCAGAACCGGAGCCCGCGCCGCCGCCGCGCCCGGTGCGGCCCGCGCCCGACCTCGAGGATCTCGAGGACCTGATGGTCGTCGACGACGACATCGCGGCCGAGGAGCCGGACGCACCCGCACCGCCGCGAGACTGAGCTCGCGCAGCCCGTCAGCCCACGCCCGGTCTCGCCGGCGACAAACCACGGTTAGGCTCATCGCCGTGCAGCATCCGCTCAGCGTCCCACCCAGCGCGCCGGCTCGCGTCGTGGTGCTTGCGTCGGGGACCGGGTCGCTGCTGCAGTCGCTGCTCGACGCCGCGGTGGGGGACTATCCCGCCCGCATCGTCGCGGTCGGCGTGGACCGGGACTGCCGCGCGGTGCAGATCGCGCAGGCCGCCGGCACTCCCCACCTACTGCGTGCGTCTTGGTGACCATCCCGACCGTCCCGCCTGGGACACCGCGATCGCCGACGCCACCGCACTGCACCGCCCGGACCTGATCGTCTCGGCCGGCTTCATGAAAATACTTGGCCCCGAGTTCCTTTCGCGCTTCATCGGGCGGGTGGTCAACACCCATCCCGCGCTGCTGCCGTCGTTTCCCGGCGCGCACGCGGTCCCGGACGCGCTGACCTACGGGGTGAAGGTCACCGGGTGCACGGTTCACCTGGTGGACGCCGGGATGGACACCGGCCCGATCCTGGCTCAGGAGGCGGTCGACGTCCTCGACGGCGACGACGAAGAGACGTTGCACGAACGCATCAAGGTCGTCGAGCGACGACTGCTGGTGGACGTGCTTGCCGCGGTGGCGAACCGCGGTGTGACCTGGAGTGGCAGAAAGGCGACCATAGGATGACGTCGGGGACATTGATCGGCAAGCGGCCGATTCGGCGGGCGCTGATAAGCGTGTACGACAAGAGCGGCCTGATTCCGCTCGCCCAAGGCCTGCACGACGCCGGCGTCGACATCGTCTCGACCGGATCGACCGCGAAAACCATTGCCGACAAAGGCATTCCGGTGACGCCCGTCGAGCTGGTGACCGGTTTCCCCGAGGTGCTCGACGGCCGGGTCAAGACGCTGCACCCGCACATCCACGCCGGCTTGCTGGCCGACACCCGCAACGCCGAGCACATGCAGGCGCTGGAACGGCTCAAGATCGAGCCGTTCGACCTCGTCGTGGTCAACCTCTACCCGTTCAGCGAGACGGTCGACTCCGGCGCGGAGATCGACGAGTGCGTCGAGCAGATCGACATCGGCGGTCCCTCGATGGTGCGCGCGGCCGCCAAGAACCACGCCAGCGTCGCGGTGGTGGTGGACCCGCTGGGCTACGACGGCGTGCTCGCCGCGGTCCGGGCGCGGCGGGTTCACGCTCGGCGAGCGCGCGAAGCTGGCCTCGCTGGCGTTCCGGCACACCGCCGAGTACGACGTGGCCGTGGCCAGCTGGATGGAGTTCACCCTGGCGCCCGAGGACGGTGACGCGCCGGCGTTCCTGCCGCCGTGGCTGGGCCGGACCTGGCGGCGCACCTCGCAGCTGCGCTACGGCGAGAACCCGCATCAGCAGGCCGCGCTCTACAGCGACGACGTCGGCTGGCCGGGCCTGGCGCAGGCCGAGCAACTGCACGGAAAAGAGATGTCCTACAACAACTTCACCGACGCCGACGCGGCCTGGCGGGCGGCGTTCGACCACGAGCAGATCTGCGTGGCGATCATCAAGCACGCCAACCCCTGCGGCATCGCGATCTCGTCGGTGTCGGTGGCCGACGCCCACCGCAAGGCCCACGAGTGCGATCCGCTGTCCGCGTTCGGCGGCGTGATCGCGGCCAACACCGAGGTGACGGTGGAGATGGCCGAGTTCGTCTCGGAGATCTTCACCGAGGTGATCATCGCCCCCGCCTACCAGCCCGGTGCGGTGGAGGTGTTGGCGCGCAAGAAGAACATCCGCGTGCTGGTCGCCGCCGAGCCGCCGGTCGACGGAGTGGAGATCCGCCAGATCAGCGGCGGGCTGCTGATGCAGGAGCGGGACAGCATCAACGCGCCCGGCGACGACCCGGCGAACTGGACGCTGGCCACCGGCGAGCCCGCCGACGCCGCGACACTGGCCGACCTGGCGTTCGCCTGGCGCACCTGCCGCGCGGTGAAGTCCAACGCGATCGTCATCGCCGCCGACGGCGCCACCGTGGGCGTGGGCATGGGTCAGGTCAACCGCGTCGATGCCGCACGGCTGGCCGTCGAGCGCGGCGGTGAGCGGGTCCGCGGCGCCGTGGCCGCCTCCGATGCGTTCTTCCCGTTCCCGGACGGCCTGGAGACGTTGACCGCCGCCGGGGTGAAGGCGATCGTGCACCCGGGCGGGTCCATGCGCGACGACGTGGTGACCGAGGCCGCGGCCAAGGCCGGCATCACGCTGTACCTGACCGGGGCACGCCACTTCGCCCACTAGTCGTTCCGCGCCGAACGTGGATTACCCCCACGCGAAAACGTGACGAACGTGGGTCAAGTCCACACTCGGCGGGGCGGCAGGTCGACAGCAGTCGTAGCGTGGAGAGGTGACCTCAGCTGACACCCTTCCCCGCACCCTTGGTGAACTGCGCGCATCCGGCCATCGGGAGCGCGGCGTCAAGGAGGAGCTGCGGGAGAACCTGCTCGCCGCGCTGGCCGAAGGAAAGAGTGTCTGGCCAGGCATTTTCGGCTTCGAGGACACCGTTTTGCCGCAGCTGGAGCGCGCGCTGATCGCCGGCCACGACTTCGTCCTGCTGGGCGAGCGCGGCCAGGGCAAGACCCGTCTGCTGCGCTCGCTGCAGAACCTGCTCGACGAGTGGACTCCGGTGATCGCCGGGGCGGAGCTCGGCGAGCACCCCTACACGCCGATCACCCCGGAGTCGATCCGGCGGGCCGCCGAACTCGGCGACGAGCTGCCGGTCGCGTGGAGACACCGCAGCGAGCGCTACTACGAGAAGCTCGCCACACCCGACACCAGCGTGGCCGACCTCGTCGGCGACATCGACCCCATCAAGGTCGCCGAGGGACGCAGCCTGGGTGACCCGGAGACCATCGCCTACGGCCTGATCCCGCGGGCGCACCGCGGCATCGTCGCCGTCAACGAGCTGCCCGACCTGGCCGAGCGCATCCAGGTCTCGATGCTCAACGTGATGGAGGAGCGCGACATCCAGGTCCGCGGCTACACGCTGCGGCTGCCGCTGGACGTGCTCGTGGTGGCCAGCGCCAACCCGGAGGACTACACCAACCGCGGACGCATCATCACCCCGCTGAAGGACCGCTTCGGCGCCGAGATCCGCACCCACTACCCGCGTGAGCTCGACGCCGAGGTCGGCGTGATCGGCCAGGAGGCGCACCTGTCGGCGCAGGTTCCGACCTATCTGATGCAGATCATCGCCCGCTTCGCCCGCTACCTTCGCGAGTCCAGCTCCGTCGACCAGCGCTCGGGTGTGTCGGCGCGGTTCGCCATCGCGGCGGCCGAGACCGTCGCCGCCTCGGCCCGCCATCGCGGCGCGGTGCTCGGCGAGGACGAGCCGGTGGCCCGGGTGGTCGACCTCGGCACCGTGATCGACGTGCTGCGCGGCAAGCTGGAGTTCGAGTCCGGCGAGGAGGGCCGCGAGCAGGCGGTGCTCGAGCACCTGCTGCGGCGCGCCACCGCCGACACCGCGCAGCGGGCGCTCGGCGGCATCGACGTCGGTCCGCTGGTGGCCGCCGTCGAGGGCGGCTCGGCGGTGACGACGGGCGAGCAGGTGTCGGCCAAGGACGTGCTGGCCGCGCTGCCCGACCTGCCGGTGATCGACGCGATCGCCGAGCGGCTCGGCGCCGAGTCCGACGGCGAGCGCGCCGCCGCGCTGGAACTGGCGCTGGAGGCGCTGTATCTGGCCAAGCGCATCGACAAGGTCATCGGAGAGGGCGAAACCGTCTATGGCTAAAGCCTCGCGGGCACGCGCACGACTCCCGGTACTCGGCCTACACCGGGGGCCCGGATCCGCTGGCGCCGCCGGTGGACCTGCGGGAGGCGCTCGAGCAGATCGGCCAGGACGTCATGGAGGGCACCTCGCCGCGCCGGGCGCTGTCCGAGCTGTTGCGCCGCGGCACCAAGAACATGCGCGGGGCGGACCGGCTCGCCGCCGAGGCCAACCGGCGACGCCGGGAGTTGTTGAACCGCAACAACCTTGACGGTACCCTGCAGGAGATCAAGAAGCTGCTCGACGAGGCCGTGCTGGCCGAGCGCAAGGAGCTGGCCCGCGCGCTCGACGACGACGCCCGGTTCCAGGAGCTGCAGATCGAGTCGCTGTCGCCGTCGCCGGCCAAGGCCGTCGCAGGAGCTGTCGGACTACGACTGGCGCAGCCCCGAGGCGCGGCAGAAGTACGACCAGATCAAGGATCTGCTCGGCCGGGAGATGCTCGACCAGCGTTTCGCCGGGATGAAGCAGGCGCTGGAGAACGCCACCGACGAGGACCGCCAGGCCGTCAACGAAATGCTCGACGACCTGAACGACTTGCTGGACAAGCATTCTCGCGGGGAGGACACCCCGGAAGACTTCCAGGACTTCATGCGCAAGCACGGCCAGTACTTTCCGGAGAACCCGAAGAACGTCGATGAGCTGCTCGACTCGCTGGCCCAGCGGGCCGCGGCGGCTCAGCGGTTCCGCAACAGCCTGACCGCCGACCAGCGCGCCGAACTGGATGCCTTGGCGCAGCAGGCATTCGGCTCGCCGCAGCTGATGAACGCGCTCAACCGGCTCGACTCCCACCTGCAGGCGGCACGGCCGGGGGAGGACTGGGACGGCTCCTCGGAGTTCTCCGGCGACAACCCGCTGGGCATGGGCGAAGGCGCCCAGGCGCTGTCCGACATCGCCGAACTCGAGCAGCTCGCCGAACAGCTGTCGCAGAGCTACGCGGGTGCCACCATGGACGACGTCGACCTCGACGCGCTGGCCCGGCAGCTCGGCGACCAGGCCGCCATCGACGCCCGCACGCTGGCCGAGCTCGAACGCGCGCTGATGAACCAGGGCTTCCTGGACCGGGGTTCCGACGGCCAGTGGCGGCTTTCGCCCAAGGCCATGCGCCAGCTCGGTCAGGCCGCGCTTCGCGATGTGGCACAACAGCTTTCGGGCCGACACGGCGAGCGGGACACCCGTCGCGCGGGCGCGGCCGGCGAGCTCACCGGCGCGACGCGGCCGTGGGCGTTCGGCGACACCGAGCCGTGGAACGTCACCCGCACGCTGACCAACGCCGTGCTGCGCCGGGCCGGCACGCGACACCACCGACGGGCCGCTGCAGACTCGCGGTCGAGGACGTCGAGGTGTCGGAGACCGAGACCCGCACCCAGGCCGCGGTGGCGCTGCTGGTCGACACCTCGTTCTCGATGGTGATGGAGAACCGGTGGCTGCCGATGAAGCAGACGGCGCTGGCGCTCAACCAACTGGTCAGCACGCGGTTCCGATCGGACGCGCTGCAGATCATCGCGTTCGGCCGCTACGCCAGGACCGTCACCGCCGCCGAGCTGACCGGGCTCGAAGGTGTCTACGAGCAGGGCACCAACCTGCACCACGCGCTGGCGCTGGCGGTCCGCCACCTGCGGCGGCATCCGAACGCCCAGCCGGTGGTGCTGGTGGTCACCGACGGTGAGCCGACCGCGCACCTGGAGGACTTCGACGGACAGGGGTCGTCGGTCTTCTTCGACTACCCGCCGCATCCGCGGACGATCGCGCACACCGTGCGCGGTTTCGACGAGGTCGCCCGGCTCGGCGCGCAGGTGACGATCTTCCGGCTGGGCAATGACCCCGGCCTGGCCCGATTCATCGATCAGGTGGCTCGCCGGGTGGAAGGCCGGGTCGTCGTTCCGGACCTCGACGGACTCGGCGCGGCCGTGGTCGGCGACTACCTGCGGTCGCGCCGACGCCGCCGCTGAGCGAGCGAACAGATCTCGCGAGCCGACAGTCGGCATCGGCCCGCCGGCCGGGCATTCCGGAGCGTCGCATGGCAAACATTCTTGAGCGGCCGTCCCGCCGCGTTGACTTGCACGGTGAGCGGGCGCCGCGACCAGGGACGCATCGCCTGCTGACCAGACTCTGGCAGCACATGTTGCGAAACTCTGGCAGCACATGTCGATGGCTCCGAGCCGGATGCTGCGCGGCGATACCGAAGTGATGGAGTCACGTGAGTTTTCGCGGTTCCACTTGCTGGGGGGCAAACTTCCCCTTAGGATTCATCAGGATCTTCTAAGATTCGCATCAGCAAATCGTCGAGTTCGTCACGACCCACGTGTGGCGAACTCGCACTACGAGGGGAAATTAGCAATGGCGTCACGCACTCGGCCGTTTGTCATGACGGCGACGCGGCGCTGGTCAGTGCTGCCGCGATTGTTGCCGCCACGCCGGCATTCGCGCCCGGCGACATGTCGGTGGCCATGCCCAGCCCGCACGCCCTGTCGACGGCGCAGTACGAACTGACCGACCTGCAGACACTGCTCGGACTCACCGCAGCCGACTACCAGGACGCGTACTTCTTCGGCCACGGCGGCGGCGTCACTCCCGACAACCCGTACTTCCCGTACGACCCGAGTGCACTATCCGCTCTACTCGGCGCCCCAGATCCCCGGGGTTGTGTACCTGGCTCTCGACGCCTGGTCAATGGCAACGGACCGGACCAGTCCCATCCGGATGTCAATAAGCCGCTGAACTACCTCTACGAGCTCGGCACCAGCGCAGCCATCCAGGTGGTCCTGCAACAGACGATCGGCTCCCGCTCAACCCAGCCATCTCGGCCGCGATCACCGACCTTGTTCAACATTCCCGCGACCATCAATGCACTGATCGTTTCCGCGGCGAGCACGCTGCTCCGAGATTGACCTCGGCCCGATCACCGTCGGCGGCGGCTATCCTGGCCGAGCATCTACTACTACGGTCAGATCCCGACTACGTCACCAGCCCGACTCCGACCGCGACCACCCCGGCTGTCGGCCAGCTTCGGCTGCCTCGTCCGGAATCCCGGGGCTGCTCGACTACTTCACGTTCAGCCTCGCTAATGCTCTACCCGGCGCTGCCGTTCCGGTCGCCGCCAAGACGGCGGCGGCGGAGGTCACCACGCTTGATGCGCCGGTTACCGCCACCGAGACCGTCGCCACGGACACCGAAACCGAGCTCCGCCGCGGCGGACACCGAGCACGGACACGGGCGCGACCGAGGTCGCCCCGACCGGCGGCACGCTCCGGCACCACGGGGGCAACCAACTCGACGAGCACCGAGGTCCGCGCCGGCGCTCGACGCGGCCAAGGTCGAGACGGCAGATCCGACGGACACGCCCAAGACCGGCACCGAGGACACCAAGCCGTCGGCTACTCCGAAGGCCGACGACGAGTCCGGCTCTTCGACTCCTGCGCCCACCAAGAAGCGGGAGAGCCAGCGAGCGATAGCATCGCCGCGAGTTCGGACATCCGGTTCCGAGCAGCGACAGCTGACAGTCGCGCGCAGACAACAGTTCGGCCCCCTCCTTCGGGAGGGGGCCGAAGTGTTTCTGCGGGGTCGGCTACTCGCGAGCGGCTCGGTGCCGCCGGTCTTGCGCTTCTTGCGCTTGATGCCGACGCCGCCCCACAGCGAGAAACCGCGGATGGTGACCTTCGGCGCGCCGGGCGCGCCCTCGGCGTCGACGTCGTGGTCGAAGCCGCCCATCACGCCGACGCCGTGGACCTCGACGTTGACCTCCGGCGGCAGCAGGATGGTCTGCCCGCCCATGATCGAGTAGGCGTGGATCTCCACGTCGGCCGAGGTGAAGTCGGCGTAGCGCAGGTCGACGACGCCGCCGCCGAACAGCGTGAACGTCGTCATCCGCCCGGGCACGTTCCAGCGGCCGCGCCGCTCGAACCCGCTCAGGATGGCCAGCAGCAGCGTCGAGGGAGCCGGTTTGCCGGAGCCCCGCCGGCGGGACGGCTCTGCCGCACCCGGCAGGTCGTCGGTGAGCCGGTCGAGTTCCTCGTAGGTCTTGGCGGCATAGGCCTGGGCCAGCCGGCGCTCGTACTCGCTCAGATTCAAACGGCCCTGAGCAGCGGCTTCGCTGAGCAACTGCGCGACCTGGATGCGGTCGGTGTCAGCGGCCCGCGTCGATGCGTCCCGCGGCGTCAAGTTGCTCATCGGTTATGAGGGTACGACTCTGGTTCGCAACCGCAAGGGCGTTCGCTGAACTGTCACAGGAGCGTTCTATCGCAGCCAATCCGGCGGCCGCTTCTGCAGAAACGCCAGCATCCCTTCGCGGGCCTCGTCGGAGACGAACAGCCGCGCCGACTCGGCCGCCAACCGCTCGGCATCGCGGTCGAACCCGGCCAGGATCTCCGCCGTCGTCAGCGCCTTCGACGCCGCCAGGCCCTGCGGCGAGCCCTTGCCCAGATCGGCGAGCAGACCGGCGAGCGTCGGCGTCGAGGTCGTCGGCGGCCACCGTGACGAGACCGATCTCGGCGGCCCGCGCGGCGGTGAACGTCTCGCCGGTCAGGTAGTAGCGGGCGGCCGCGCGCGCCGACATCTTCGGCAGCAGCGTCAGCGAGATGATCGCCGGGGCGACGCCGATCCGCGCCTCGGTCAGCGCGAAGGTGCTGCGCGGCCCGGCGACCGCGATGTCGCAGGCGCCGACCAGGCCCATGCCGCCGGCCCGGACGTGACCGTCGACGGCCGCGACCACCGGCAGCGGTGACGCCACGATCGCGCGCAGCACGCCGGTCAACTCCCGGGCGCGCTCGCGCCGTGGTCTCGAACGGGTCGCCACCGGAGGCTTCGCTCAGATCGGCACCGGCGCAGAACGTCCCGCCGGTGTGGCCGAGCACCAGCACCCGCACGGCCGGGTCGGCGGCCGCATCGCGCAGGCCGTCGTGCAGCTGCTCGACCAGCCGCGCCGACAGCGCGTTGCGGTTGTGCGGCGAGTCCAGCGTCAGGCGGGCGACGTGACCGTCGACCGCGTAGGAGACCAGCGCGTCCATCAGTACGACCGCGGCAGACCCAGCGACGTCTGCGCGACGAAGTTGAGGATCATCTCCCGGCTGACCGGGGCGATGCGCGCCAGCCGCGACGCGGTGAGCATCGCGGCCGATGCCGTACTCCTTGGTCAGGCCGTTGCCGCCGTGGGACTGCACGGCCTGGTCGACGGCGCGGGTCGACGCCTCCCCGGCGGCGTACTTGGCCATGTTCGCCGCCTCGGCCGCGCCGGCGTCGTCGCCGGCGTCGTAGAGCGTGGCCGCCTTCTGCATCATCAGCTTGGCCAGCTCGAGCTCGATGTGGGTCTGCGCCAGCGGGTGTGCGATGCCCTGGTGCGCGCCGATCGGGGTCTTCCACACCTGCCGCGTCTTGACGTACTCGGCGGCCTTGTTCGAGGGCGAGGCGGCCCATCCCGACCGCACTGGCCGCGCCCATGATCCGCTCCGGGTTCAGCCCGGCGAACAGCTGCGCGATCGCGGCGTCCTCGGAGCCGACGAGCGCGTCGGCGGGCAGCCGGACGTCGTCGATGAACACCTGGAACTGGCTTCTCCGGGCTGATCATCTCCATCGGGATCTTGGTGAAGGTGAACCCGGGGGTGTCGGTGGGCACGACGAACAGCGCCGGGCGGAGGTTGCCGGTCTTGGCTTCCTCGGTGCGGCCGACGACCAGCACCGCCTGCGCCTGGTCGACCCCGGAGATGCACACCTTCTGGCCCGACAGGATCCAGTCGCTGCCGTCGCGGCGGGCGGTGGTGGTGATGCGGTGCGAGTTCGACCCGGCGTCGGGTTCGGTGATGGCGAACGCCATGGTGATCGAACCGTCGGCGATCCCCGGCAGCCAGCGCTTCTTCTGCTCGTCGGTGCCGAACTTGGCGATGATCGTGCCGTTGATGGCCGGGGAGACCACCATCATCAGCAGCGCGCAGCCGGCGGCGGCCAGCTCCTCCATCACCAGGGACAGCTCGTACATGCCGGCGCCGCCGCCGCCGTACTCCTCGGGCAGGTTCACCCCGATGAAGCCGAGTTTGCCTGCCTCGCGCCACAATTCGTCGGTGTGCTCGCCGGAGCGGGCCTTCTCCAGGTAGTAGTCCTGGCCGTAGTTGGCGCCCAGCGCCGCCACGGCCTTGCGCAGCGCCTGGCGTTCCTCGCTCTCGATGAAGCTGGTGTCGGTCATGACTCTCCTTCTGCAGATGCCGGGCTTTCCACCCGAGCCAGAACGGTTCCCACTTCGACCTGCTGGCCGACGCTGACGTCGAGTTGCGCCAGGACGCCGTCCGATGGCGCGGTGATGGTGTGCTCCATCTTCATCGCCTCCAGCCAGACCAGGGGCTGTCCGGCGGTCGACGGTGTCGCCGAGTGCGGCGCCGAGCCGGATCACCGCGCCGGGCATCGGCGCCAGCAGCGAGCCCTTCTCGACGACGGAGCCGGGCTCCGGGAACCGCGGGACCACCGACAGGGCGACCGCGCCGAGCGCGGAGTCGACGAAAACCTCGGTGCCGTAACGGCTCACCGCGAACGGGGTGGCCACTCCGTTGGCGTCGGCCAGCACCACCTCGCCGGGCGAGGCCGACACCACGCTGTACACCGTCGTCGCCGGGCAGCACCACGCCGGCGCGGGTGTACCGATAGGACACCCGGTGCTCCTGCTCGGCGGCATCCCGGTAGGTCTTGTGCTGGTCGCCCGACACCAGATTGCGCCAGCCGCTGGGAATCTCGGCCTGTACGGTGGCCGTCGCCCGGTTGTGGGCGGCGTCGGCGAGCGCCGCGGCCACCGCCGAGAGTCGCACGGCCCGGTCGTCGGCCAGCGGGCGGGCCAACTCGGCCAGCCGGTTGTCGAAGAAGGCGGTGTCGGTGGCGCCGTCGAGAAAGTCCGGTGTGCCGCAGCACGTTCACCAGCAGATCGCGGTTGGTCCGGACGCCGTGCAGCCGGGCCCGGGCCAGCGCGCCGGCGAGCACCTGCGCAGCCCGCCGCCGGGTGGGGGCGTAGGAGATCACCTTGGCCAGCATCGGGTCGTAGTGGATCGACACGGTGGCCGAGTCCACGATGCCGGAGTCCAGCCGCACCCCGGTGCCGTGGAAGAGGCCGAATTCCCTTGCCACGCCGGGCACGTCGAAGCGATGCACCTGACCGGCCTGCGGCTGCCAGTTGCGCGCGGGGTCCTCGGCGTAGATCCGCGCTTCGATGGAATGCCCGCGGGCGGCGGGCGGCTGCGCAGCCCAGCCGGTCGCCGTCGGCGACCGACAGCTGCAGCTCCACCAGGTCCAGGCCGGTGGTGAGTTCGGTGACGGGGTGCTCGACCTGCAGGCGGGTGTTCATCTCCAGGAAGTAGAACTCGCCGTCGTCGTCGGCGAGGAACTCCACCGTGCCCGCGCCGGCGTAGCCGATGGCGCCGGCGGCCAGCCGGGCGGCCTCGAACAGCCGCTCCCGCATGCCGGGAACGCGTTCGACCAGAGGAGACGGGCGCCTCCTCGATGATCTTCTGGTGGCGGCGCTGGATGGAGCACTCCCGCTCGCCGACGGCCCACACGGTGCCGTGCTCGTCGGCCAGCACCTGCACCTCGACGTGGTGGCCGGTGGGCAGGTAGCGCTCGCAGAACACCGTCGCGTCGCCGAAGGCGGACTTGGCTTCTCGCTGCGCGGCCTGCACCTGGGCGGGCAGCTCGGCGAGGTCGCGTGACCACCCGCATGCCGCGCCCGCCGCCGCCCGCGGAGGCCTTCACCAGGACGGGCAGTTCGGCCGCGGTCACGGTGTCGGGGTCGAGTTCGGCGAGCACCGGGACGCCGGCGGCGGCCATCATCTTCTTGGCCTCGATCTTGGAGCCCATCGCCCGCACCGCAGCCACCGGCGGGCCGATCCAGGTCAGGCCCGGCGTCGATCACCGCCGCCGCGAAATCGGCGTTCTCCGAGAGGAATCCGTAGCCGGGGTGGACGGCGTCGGCGCCGGAGGACTTGGCGGCCGCGATCAGCTGAGCCGCGTCGAGGTAGCCGGTCGACGCCGCGTCGCAGCGCGGCACCCGGACATCGGCCTCGGCGACATGCGGCGACCCGGCGTCGGGGTCGGTGTAGACCGCGACGGTGCCGATGCCGAGCCGGCGGCAGGTGGCGAAGACCCGGCGGGCGATCTCACCCCGGTTGGCGACGAGTACGCGAGTGATCATGGGCTGCTCACATCCGGAAGACGCCGAAGTTCGACGTCCCCTCGATCGGGCCATTGGCGATGGCGGACAGGCAGATTCCCAGCACCGTGCGGGTGTCGCGGGGGTCGATCACCCCGTCGTCGTAGAGCCGGCCGGACAGGAACATCGGCAGCGACTCGGCTTCGATCTGGGCCTCGACGGCGGCGCGCAGTGCCGCGTCGGCGTCCTCGTCGACGGTGCCGCCGCGCGCCTCGGTGGCGGCCCGGTTCACGATCGACAGCACGCCGGCGAGCTGGGCGCCGCCCATCACCGCGGACTTCGCGCTCGGCCAGGCGAACAGGAACCGCGGGTCGTACGCGCGTCCGCACATGCCGTAGTGGCCCGCGCCGTAGGAGGCGCCGATCAGCAGCGAGATGTGCGGCACCGTCGAGTTGGACACGGCGTTGATCATCATCGCGCCGTGCTTGATCATCCCGCCTTCCTCGTAGGCCTTGCCGACCATGTAGCCGGTGGTGTTGTGCAGGAACAGCAGTGGCGTGTTGGACCGGTTGGCCAGCTGGATGAACTGGGTGGCCTTCTGCGACTCCTCGCTGAACAGCACGCCGCGGGCGTTGGCCAGGATGCCCAGCGGGTAGCCGTGCACGGTCGGCCCAGCCGGTCACCAGCGAGGACGCCGTACATCGCCTTGAACTCGTCGAAGTCGGAGCCGTCGACGATGCGGGCGATCACCTCGCGGGGATCGAACGGGATGCGCAGGTCGGTCGGGCACGATGCCGAGCAGTTCGTCGGGGTCGGCCAGCGGCGCGGTCACGGTCGCTCGCGGCTCGGGGCCCTGCTTGCGCCAGTTCAGCCGGGCCACGATGCGGCGGCCGATGCGGATGGCGTCGAGCTCGTCGACGGCGAAGTAGTCGGCCAGACCCGAGATCCGGGCGTGCATCTCGGCGCCGCCCAGCGACTCGTCGTCGGACTCCTCGCCGGTGGCCATCTTCACCAGCGGCGGGCCGGCCAGGAACACCTTCGAGCGTTCCTTGATCATCACCACGTGGTCGGACATCCCGGGCACGTAGGCGCCGCCGGCGGTGGAGTTGCCGAACACCAGCGCGATGGTCGGGATGCCCGCCGCCGACAGCCGGGTCAGGTCGCGGAACATCTGCCCGCCCGGGATGAAGATCTCCTTCTGGGTGGGCAGGTCGGCGCCGCCGGACTCGACCAGGGAGATCATCGGCAGCCGGTTCTCCATGCGCGATCTGGTTGGCGCGCAGGACTCTTCTTCAGCGTCCACGGGTTGCTGGTGCCACCCTTGACGGTCGGGTCGTTGGCGACGAGCAGGCATTCGACGCCCTCGACCACGCCGATGCCGATCACCACGCTGGCGCCGACCTGGAAGTCGCTGCCGTAGGCGGCCAGCGGGCACAGCTCCAGGAACGGCGAGTCGGCGTCGACCAGCAGCTCGATGCGTTCGCGGGCGGTCAGCTTGCCGCGGGCGTGGTGGCGCTCGACGTACTTCGGGCCGCCGCCGCCCAGCGCCTTGGCGAGCTCGACGTCGATGTCGGCCAGCTTGGCCGCCATGGCCTCGGCCGCTTCGACGTAGGCCGGTGAGTGTCGGGTCCAGGGTGCTGCGCAGGGCCGTCATGACTGGTAGCCCAGGACTTTGGCGGCCAGGCCGGTCAGGATCTCGGTGGTTCCGCCGCCGATGCCGAGGATCCGCATGTCGCGGTACTGGCGTTCGACCTCGCGACTCGGTCATGTAGCCCATCCCGCCGAACAGTTGCACGGCCTGGTTGGCCACCCATTCGCCGGCCTCCACGGCGGTGTTCTTGGCGAAGCACACCTCGGCGATCAGATTCGGCGTCGCCCGCCAGTTGCCGCTCGACCACGTGGCGGGAGTACACCCGCGCGACGTCGATGCGCCGGGCCATCTCGGCCAGCGTGTTCTGCACCGCCTGCCGGGAGATCAGCGGCCGGCCGAACGTCTCGCGGTCGCGGCACCACTGCACGGTCAGGTCGAGGCAGCGCTGCGCACGTCGAATATGCCTGCACGGCAAGGCCGATGCGTTCGGACACGAAGGCCTGGGCGATCTGGGCGAAGCCGGTGTTCTCGGCGCCGACCAGGTTGGCCGCCGGCACCCGGACGTCGGCGAAGGACAGCTCGGCGGTGTCCGAGGAGCGCCAGCCCATCTTGTCCAGCCTGCGGCTCACCTCGAACCCGGGTGTGCCCTTCTCGACGACCAGCAGCGAGACGCCGGCCGGCACCCGGCGCCGCCGGTGCGCACGGCGGTGACCACGAAGTCGGCGCGGACCGCCGGAGGTGATGTAGGTCTTGGCGCCGTTGACGACGTAGTGGTCGCCGTCGCGCACGGCGGTGGTGCGCAGATGGCCGACGTCGGAGCCGCCGCCGGGTTCGGTGATGGCCAGCGAACCGATCAGCTCGCCGCGCAGGGTGGGCTTGACGAACTTCTCGATCAGCCGCGCGTCGCCCGAGGCGACCATGTGCGGCACCGCGATGCCGCAGGTGAACAGCGAGGCGAAAACCCCGCCGGGCGTGCCGGCCTCGTGCAGTTCCTCGCAGATGATCACCGACGTCGACGGCGTCGCCGCCGTCACCGCCGACCGACTCGCGGCAAGCCGACGCCGAGCAGGCCCGTGTCGGCGGCCGCGCCGGTGCAGGTCGCGGGGCAGCTCGCCGGCGTGCTCCCACTCCGTCGACGTGCGGGCAGGATCTCGCGTTCGGCGAAGCTGCGCACCGTCTTGCGCAGCTGCTGGCGCTCAGGTGTGGTCCAGATGCTCACGGCAGGATCGCCTCCGGGATGTCGACGTGACGGCTGCGCAGCCATTCGCCCAGGCCCTTGGCCTGCGGGTCGAACCGTGCGTTGTAGGCGACGCCCTTGCCGAGAATTCCCTCGATGACGAAGTTCACCGCGCGCAGCTTGGGCAGCAGGTGGCGGGAGATCGGCAAATCCTTTGTCTCGGGCAGCAATTCGCGAAGTGCGTCGGCGGTGAGGTGGTGGGCCAGCCAGCGCCACTGCTCGTCGGTGCGCACCCACACGCCGATGTTGGCCGAACCGCCCTTGTCGCCGCTTCGGGCGCCGGCGATGGTGCCCAGCGGCACCCGCCGAGTCGGTCCGGCCGGCAGGGGTTCGGGCAGGGCGGCGGCTCGGCGTCGGCCAGTTCCAGGGTCTCGGTGGCCGGCGCAATGGCGGTTCGGCTGCCGTCGGGCCGCACGGCGACGTGCTGCACCTCGGTGGCCGGCACGTAGCCCGGGGTGAACACCCCGTACACCTGGCCGTCGCCGGGCGGCGAGGTGGAGGTGAAGCCGGGATAGCTGGCGAGCGCGAGTTCGACTGCCGCCGAGGAGAACTGGCGACCGACCGTCTTCGGGTCGGGGTCGCGCACCACGCACGTCAGCAGCGCGCTGGCCGCCTCCTCGGTGTCGGCGTCGACATGGTCGGTGCGGGCCAGCGTCCAGCCCAGCTCGGCCGGTGCTCGCGGTGAGCGCCGACTCCAGCTGGCTGCGCACCAGGTCGGCCTTGGCCTCGATGTCCAGGCCGGTCAGCACGAAGGTCGCCGAGTTGCGGAAGCCGCCGATGCTGTTGAGCGACACCTTCAGCGTCGGTGGCGGCGGCTCGCCCCGCACGCCGCTGATCCGCACCCGGTCGGGGCCGTCGGCGGCAAGGTCGATGCTGTCGAATCGGGCCGTCACGTCGGGGTTGGCGTAGCGCGCGCCGCCGATCTCGTAGAGCAGCTGGGCGGTCACGGTGCCGACGCTGACCTGGCCGCCGGTGCCGGGGTGCTTGGTGATCACCGAGGAGCCGTCGGCGTAGACCTCGGCGAGCGGGAACCCGGCATGGCCCAGGTCGGGGATCTCGGTGAAGAACGAGTAGTTGCCGCCGGTGGCCTGCGTCCCGCATTCGATGACGTGGCCGGCCACCACCGCGCCGGCCAGCCGGTCGTAGTCGTCCCGGCTCCAGCCGAAGTGCGCCGCGGCCGGGCCGACCACCACCGAGGCGTCGGTGACCCGGCCGGTGACGACGACGTCGGCGCCGGCGTTCAGGCAGTCGACGATGCCCCACGCCCCCAGGTAGGCGTTGGCCGTCAGCGGCGACCCCAGGCCCGAGCTCGTCGGCCCGGGGGAGCAGGTCGTCGCCCTCGACGTGGGCGACCGTCGCCGGCACGCCGAGCCGCTCGGCCAGCGCGCGCACCGCGTCGGCCAGCCCGGCCGGGTTGAGGCCGCCGGCGTTGGCGACGATCCGCACGCCCTTGTCGTGCGCGAGGCCGAGGCACTCCTCGAGCTGGCTGAGGAAGGTCTTGGCGTAGCCGCGGTCGGGGCTCTTCATCTTGTCCCGGCCCAGGATCAGCATGGTCAGCTCGGCCAGGTAGTCGCCGGTCAGGAAGTCCAGCTCGCCACCGGTGAGCATCTCGCGCATCGCGGCGATGCGGTCGCCGTAGAAGCCCGAACAGTTGCCGATCCGCACCGCATTCGTCACGCGCGCTGTCTCCCCTCGACGGGCCAACCAACCGGTAGGTTACTTGCCGGCGCGGGTGCGCAGTCAAGGGGTAGGCCGGCGACTGAGTCAGAGCCCCAGCTCGGACCGCATGTCGTCGATGGCCTTGCAGTACGCCGCCCAATCGTCCTTGTCGGCGGCCGCCTCGGTCTGGTTGAACAACTTGTCGCGCGCGGCGGTCAGCTGGTCGACGGTGAGCTTGCCGGCCTTCTGCGCGTCGTCCATCTCGAGCTGGAAATCCGAGAGCGCGGTCATGGCGTCCAGCCCGCTGGCCGTACAGCCGGACGCCGTGGCACTCGCCGACGCGGACGACGACGTGGCCGCCGACGCCGGCGAGGCCGTGGTCGAGCTCTCGGTCTTGCTGCCGCCGCCACAGCCGGCGAGGACCAGGACCAGCAGGGTTGCTGCTGCGAGGAGTTTCATGGCGGGTCTCCTTGTGGTTGCCTGGGTAGTGCTGGTAACCCCCGTGTGAGCCAGATCATACGAATCGGTCCGACCGGTATGCGTGCGCGGTCTTCGCGGCCTGTTTTGGAGCCGACCCAGGTGAGCGGCTATCCTGAAGCGCAACTGTTGGCCGCCGGCATCCCAGATGTCCCTGCGCGGCGACACCCCTGATCAAGGAGATGTACGTCATGGCTGTGCCCAAGCGCAGAATGTCGCGCTCGAACACCCGCAGTCGGCGTTCGCAGTGGAAGACCGAGGCCACCGGCCTGGTCAACGTTTCCGTCGCCGGCCGCCAGCACAAGGTTCCGCGTCGGTTGCTCAAGGCCGCTCGGCTCGGCCTGATCGATCTCGACAAGCGCTGATCACCGTTCGCCGGCAGCGAATTGCCTGCTAGCACGGCGTGCCTCTCAGCCCAATCTCAGGCGTTGGGTCGACACTGGTGGCCGTGCGAATTCTTGTCGTCGATGACGATCGCGCCGTGCGCGAGTCGCTGCGCCGGTCCCTGTCGTTCAACGGCTACTCGGTCGATCTGGCGCAGGACGGCGTCGAGGCGCTGGATGCGATCGCCAACGAACGGCCCGATGCCGTGGTGCTCGACGTGATGATGCCCCGGCTCGACGGCCTCGAGGTGTGCCGTCAGCTGCGCAGCACCGGCGACGACCTGCCGATCCTGGTTCTGACCGCCCGCGACTCGGTATCCGAGCGGGTGGCCGGCCTCGACGCCGGAGCCGACGACTACCTGCCCAAGCCGTTCGCGCTCGAAGAGCTGCTCGCCCGGATGCGCGCACTGTTGCGTCGCACCACCCCCGAAGAGCAGTCCGACTCGGCGGTGATGACGTTCTCGGACCTGACGCTGGATCCGGTGACCCGCGAGGTGCACCGCGGCAAGCGCCCGATCAGCCTCACCCGCACCGAGTTCGCCCTGCTGGAGATGCTCATCGCCAATCCCCGCCGCGTGCTGACCCGCAGCCGCATTCTCGAGGAGGTGTGGGGTTTCGACTTCCCGACCTCAGGTAATGCGCTGGAGGTGTACGTCGGCTACCTACGCCGTAAGACCGAAGCTGAAGGAGAGCCGCGGCTGATCCACACCGTGCGTGGTGTGGGTTATGTGCTGCGTGAAACACCGCCCTGATGTCGCGATTGAGGCGGCGCTCGCGGAAAGCGCGGGCGCCCGAACAACCCACAACATCGCTGTCGCTGCGATGGCGAGTGATGTTGCTGGCCATGTCGATGGTGGCGATGGTCGTCGTGCTGATGGCCGTCGCCGTCTACGCGGTGGTGTCCGCCGCGCTCTACACCGACATCGACAACCAGCTGCAGAGCCGCGCACAGCTGCTGATCGCCAGCGGCTCGCTGGCCGCCGACCCGGGCAAGGCCATCGAGGGCACGGCCTACTCCGACGTCAACGCCATGCTGGTCAATCCGGGGCGGTCCATCTACACCGCCAACCAGCAGGGCCAGACACTGCCGCTCGGCCAGCCGGAGAAGGCGGTCATCCGCGGTGAGCTGTTCATGTCCCGCCGGACGGTGTCCAACCAGCGGGTGCTGGCGGTCCACCTGCCCAACGGCAGCTCGCTGCTGATCTCGAAGAGCCTGGCTCCCACCAACGCGGTGATGACCAAGCTGAAGTGGGTGCTGCTCGCGGTCGGCGGGATCGGCGTGGTGATCGCGGCGATCGCGGGTGGAATGGTGGCCCGCACCGGTCTGAGACCGGTGGGGCGGCTCACCGAGGCCGCCGAGCGGGTGGCGCGCACCGACGATCTGCGGCCCATCCCGGTGTTCGGCAGCGACGAGCTGGCCAGGCTCACCGAAACGTTCAACACGATGCTTCGCGCGCTGACCGAGTCACGGGAGCGGCAGGCCCGGCTCGTCGCCGACGCCGGGCACGAGCTGCGGACGCCGCTGACGTCGCTGCGCACCAACGTCGAACTGCTGATGGCGTCGATGCAACCGGGTGCGCCGCGGCTGCCCGAGGACGAGATGGCCGAACTGCGCACCGATGTGATCGCGCAGATCGAGGAATTGTCCACTCTGGTGGGCGATCTCGTCGATCTCACCCGTGAGGACGCCGGCGGCGTCGTTTACGAGGCGATCGACATGAGCGAGGTCATCGACCGCAGCCTGGAGCGGGCTCGCCGCCGCCGCAACGATGTCCAGTTCGACGTCGACGTCGTCGGCTGGGAGGTGTTCGGCGACGCCGCCGGATTGTCCCGGGCGGTGCTCAACCTGCTCGACAACGCCGCCAAGTGGAGCCCGTCCGGCGGCCATGTCGGCGTCCGGCTGCGCCAGCTCGACGCCGCGCATGCCGAACTCGTGGTCTCCGACCATGGGCCCGGAATTCCGCCCCAGGAACGGGGTCTGGTGTTCGAGCGGTTCTACCGGTCGACGTCCGCGCGTGCGATGCCGGGGTCGGGCCTCGGCCTGGCGATCGTCAAACAGGTTGTCGTCAAGCACGGCGGCATGATCCGCATCGCCGACACCGTTCCCGGCGGGCAGCCGCCCGGGACGTCGTTCTTCGTGTTGCTGCCCGGCCGGCCGATCAGCCCCACGCGCTACGAGGATTCCGCCCAGAGCGAAATCACCGCCGAAAATCCGCAAAATCAACGGTGGCGCGGGGGTTTCCGAACCAAGACCGTCACCTGTGCCCGAGTGTTATCTCAGTCGATTCTCAGTAGCACAAGGCAAGCTGGTCACAACACTTTTCTGCACGTCTCGTCCAGAGAAAGAGCGATCTGACAACATGACCGACCACCCGAGGTACTCCTCGCCGCAGCAACCCGGCCAGCCAGGGCCGAATCAGCATGCGGCACCGGGCTATCCGCAAGCGCCCCAGGCCGGTTACCAGCAGCCCTACGACTGGCGCTACGCCACTCAGCAGTTGCCGCCGCAGTACCGTCCGGCCTATGACCCGTATCAGGCTGCGCGCCAAGGCAATCCGCAGAACGTGTCACCTGTCCCGCCGCGCAGGCGTTCGCGCGCGGGCGCGTTGACGGCGGGCGCCCTTGGCCATCGCTGTCGTGTCCGCCGGTATCGGCGGCGGGGTGGTGTCTGCTCGCCCACCCGGACCACCAGCGTGTGACCACCATCAATTCGGCGGGGCCCGAACGGGCCGGCCAACGTCCCCGCCGCGAACCTGCCGGTCGGCTCGGTCGAACAGGTCGCGGCCAAGGTGGTGCCCAGCGTCGTCAAGCTCGAGACCGAGTTGGGCCGCCAGTCCGAGGAGGGCTCGGGAATCATCCTGTCCTCCGACGGTCTGATCCTGACCAACAACCACGTCGTCGCCGCGGCCGCCGACAAGGGCCCGGGCAATGCTCCCGCCGCGCCGCCGCCCACCATCCCGGCCTGCCCGGCTTGCCCGGCGGCCCGACCCCACCGAACGGCCCGACGGGCCGGGCGGCCCGGGTGGACGGCGCGCCGACCGGCGGACCGCCGACCACCACCGTCACCTTCGCCGACGGCCGCACCGCAACCTTCACGGTGGTGGGCACCGACCCGGCCAGTGACATCGCCGTCGTCCGCGCGCAGGGCGTGTCGGACCTGACCCCGATCACCCTGGGCTCGTCGGCCAACCTGCGGGTGGGCCAGGACGTCGTGGCCGTCGGCTCGCCGCTGGGCCTGGAGGGCACCGTCACCACCGGCATCGTCAGTGCGCTCAACCGCCCGGTCGCCACCGGCGGCGACGTGCAGGAACCAGAACACCGTGCTCGACGCCATTCAGACCGACGCCGCGATCAACCCGGGTAACTCCGGCGGCGCGCTGGTGAACATGAACGGCGAGCTGGTGGGCGTCAACTCCGCGATCGCCACCATCGGCGGCGATTCACCGGATGCGCAGAGCGGCTCCATCGGGCTGGGCTTCGCGATCCCGGTGGATCAGGCCAAGCGCATCGCCGACGAGCTCATCAGCACCGGCACCGCGTCGCACGCGTCGCTGGGCGTGCAGGTGAGCAACGACACCACCACCCACGGCGCCAAGATCGTCGACGTCACCAAGGGCGGCGCGGCCGACACCGCGGGCCTGCCCAGCGGCGTGGTCGTCACCAAGGTCGACGACCGGGTGATCGGCAGCGCCGACGCCCTGGTCGCCGCGGTCCGTTCGCGGGCGCCGGGTGAGAAGGTGACGCTGACCTACAAGGACCCGTCCGGCGCGCCCAAGACCGTGCAGGTCACGCTCGGCAAGGCGACCCAGTGATGCGGGTCGCCGGTGAACATCCCGTGACCGTGACCGGTGCGGCTGGGCCGCTGTCCGTCGCCGGATATACGGTGACATCCATGGAACAGCCTGGGGAGTTGGTGGGTCGTGCTCTGGTCGTCGTCGTCGACGACCGCACGGCGCACGGCGATGAGGAGGACCACAGCGGGCCGCTGGTCACCGAGCTGCTCGCCGAGGCGGGGTTCGTGGTCGACGGTGTGGTCGTGGTCTCGGCCGACGAGATCGAGATCCGCAACGCGCTCAACACCGCGGTCATCGGCGGTGTGGACCTGGTCGTGTCGGTCGGCGGCACCGGTGTGACACCGCGCGACGTGACCCCGGAGGCCACCCGCACCATCCTCGACCGCGAACTGCTGGGCATCGCCGAGGCGCTGCGTGCCTCCGGGTTGTCGGCGGGCATCACCGACGCCGGTCTGTCCCGCGGCCTGGCCGGTATCTCCGGCAGCACACTGGTGGTCAACATCGCCGGGTCGCGCTATGCCGTCCGGGACGGCATGGCGACGCTGAACCCGCTGGCCGCCCACGTCATCGGCCAGCTCTCCAGCCTCGAGATCTAGCCGCTCCGCCTGCTGGTCCGACGTGCGCCGTGTGCGGCGTACCGTTTGCTAAGAGCGCCGCAAATTCATCGGGAGTTCTTGTGTTACAAGTCTGTGAACTGCGCAAACAGGAGAAATGTGATCTTTGTCACAAAATGGGCGGCCTGTGATGGCCGCCGCGCCCCGCGATCGCGACACAGTTAACAAGATCTTCGGTACCGAGCTGCCGCAGGAGTCCTCGGACGAACGGGATCCGAATGCCGGTCGCGAAGACTCGGACCGCGACGAGTGGCTACGGGATAACGTTCCGCCGCATCACCATTGACGATTGAGCAGGTGGTGACCGGGTAGGCGGGTGTCGCGTGCCGTCACGCGCCTGCGGGCTGCTGGCTTCCCGGGTGCGGACGTCGGCAAGCGCGATGGCCGGGGCGGCGTTCGGAATCCGGTGGCCCGGAGTTCAGCTTCCAGCAAACTATCGCCGGCAACTATTAGTTCGCCTCACCGCGACCGCTACGCGTTGCCGCCGCGATGCCATGCCGTTATGTTCCTCGTGTCAACGATGAGCGAAGCGTAAGAGCAGAGTGTGAGGTCTCTCATTTGATCTGCCGAACGCGGTGTGCGGTGTCAGCATGTTGGGACCCGGGCACGAACCACAAATCGGTGAGCCCGCGGGTCACCGTCGACATAGCTAGGGAGAACATGAAGGTAATCGGTCGGGTACTCGTGGCGATGATCGCCGCCGTCGCGGCGTTGTTCGTCGGGACGGGTACCTCGCACGCAGGTTTGGACAATCGAGCTGAGTCTGGTCGACGGCGGTGGCCGGACGATGACGATTCAGCAGTGGGACACCTTCCTCGACGGCGTGTTCCCGCTGGACCGCAACCGGCTGACCCGTGAGTGGTTCCACTCCGGCAAGGCCGTCTACAGCGTGGTCGGCGAGGGTGCCGACGAGTTCGCGGGCACCTTGGAGCTGGGCTACCAGGTCGGCTTCCCGTGGTCGCTGGGTGTGGGCATCAACTTCAGCTACACCACGCCCAACATCCTGCTCGACGACGCCGACATCAGCCCCGGCGGGCTTCAACCCGCTGGGCTCGGTCATCACCCCGAACCTGTTCCCGGGTGTGTCGATCAGCGCCGACCTGGGCAACGGCCCCGGCATCCAGGAAGTCGCCACCTTCTCGGTGGACGTCGAGGGCCCCAACGGCTCGGTGGCAGTGGCCAACGCCCACGGCACCGTGACCGGTGCGGCCGGCGGCGTGCTGCTGCGCCCGTTCGCCCGGCTGATCTCCGGGGCCGGTGACAGCGTCACCACCTACGGCGAACCCTGGAACATGAACTGACTCCCTGAGCACGACAACAAAATGGCCCCCGGCTTCCGCCGGGGGCCATTTTGTGGTGCGCGTCAGTCTCTGTCGCCGCTGGTGTGCTTGGCGGTGTCCGGGCTGGGCCCGGTGCCGGGCCCGGTCACCTGCTTGGCCGTGCCGCTCTGATCGGCGAGCAGGTCGCGGATCTCGGTCAAGATGGCCAGCTCGGTGTCGTCGGCCTGCTCGACCTCGCCCTTCTTGCGCAGCCGGTTGTACGGCATGACGACGAGGAAGTAGACCACCGCGGCGACCAGGATGAAGTTGATCAACGCCGACAGCACGACGTTCAGGTCGATGGTCTGGCCGCCGCCGATGTCGATCTGCAGGATGCCGTACTCGGTGTTCTTGTCCGCCCCGATGCGGTTGATCAGCGGCTGCAGGATGCTGTCGGTGAACTTGGTGACCAGCGCGGTGAACGCGGTACCGATGACGACAGCGACCGAGAGGTCGACGATGTTGCCGCGGGAGAGAAACTCCTTGAAGCCCTTCAACACAGGTGATGCCCTTTCTAGTTCGGCTTTCTTCCGATGACCCCGAAGAGTAGTCGGTCCCGGCTAGTGGATGGTCAGCGTGACGGTCTGCACCAGCGTGGCGCCGGCCAGAGCGTTGGCGGCCGCGGCCGGCAGGGCGACGAGGACCACCCGGTCGTCACCGGCGCCGGCCGACTTCTGTCTGGCCGAGACCAGGACGACGATCGCGTTGGTGGCCACCACCCGGGGCTCGGCGTCGGTCTCGGCGGACACCGCGCCGAGCACGTCGACCACGTCGCCGGGGCGGATCAGGTCCAGCACCGCGGCGTCGGCCAGGTGAAGCGGAACGACGCGGGCGTCCGGCCCGGCCGCAAGCCCGGCCAGTCGTGAGCCGAGCACACGGGCGTCGGTGATGACCTCACCGCGGCGCGCCGGGCCCGCCAGCGTCGCGCCCACCACCAGATCGACGGCACCTAACGCGCCGTCGGGAACTGTTGTGGCGGAACGTCTTTCAATGCCGCACGTCGTCGGCGGTCAGGGTCACCCCCGGACTGAGGTCATGGGCTGCGATCACCACGTCGGTGTCTGCGTCGGCCGGGTCGGGCCGGAGCGCGGCGACACCGGCGAGTACGACGAGGCCGCCGGCGGCGATGCGCCGGGCCAGCACCGTGCGGGTGAAATCCGGGCGCAGGGCGCGCGAAAAGCGGCTCAGCAGAGTCGGATTGAGCGATTCGCCCATGCCGCCACGGTAGGAGGGCGGTGCGGATCAGGGGTTCGCGGCGACGTCTGCCTGTTGATAACTGCTAGCTGGAGGCCGCGGCGGCCGGGGTCGAGGTGCTCGGAGAACTCGACGAGCTGCGACGAACTCGAGGAGCTCGACGACGAGTCACTCGAGCTGGCGGTCTTCTCCGAACTCGACGACTCGACGAACTCGACGACGACGAATCCGCCTTGACGGAACTCTTCGCCGCTTCGCGGCTGTCGGTGCGGTAGAAGCCGCTGCCCTTGAACACCACGCCCACCGAGTTGAACAGCTTGCGCAGCCGACCGGAGCACTCGGGGCAGGTGGTCAGCGCGTCGTCAGTGAACGCCTGCACCGCATCGAAGCGGTTGTCGCACTCGGTGCAGGCGTAGCTGTAGGTCGGCACATGAACCTCCGGAAGGAAACAAAAGCTTGTTAGCACTCTACCGTGTTAAGTGCCAGAACCGCCATGTCGTGCGTATCATTCCCCTAATGCCGTGAACTGGGGGAGGGCAGCGGTGAAATGCCGTAAAAGCGGTTCGGGGGGAACCGCGCAGGTGCATGGTAGGCCGGTGGCCTCACTGCACGTCGCCGAGCGCGACCACGCCTTGTCGCGGGGTCAGCGCGTGCGTCATCCGGACGTCATGCGCTTCGCTGGGCAGTTCGTCGAGGATCTCGTCGTCGCGGACCACGGCGATCAGTCGGGCGTCGGGCCTGCAGAGCGGCAGCGAGCGGTCGTAGTACCCGCCGCCGCGACCCAGTCGCGACTCCGCGCCGGTCGACCGCGAGCGCGGGCACCAGGACCACCGACGCCAGGCCCACGGCGTCGGAGTCCAGCAGCGGCTCGGCCGGCTCCAGCAGACCGAAACGTCCGGCAACCAGGGCGCCGGGAACGTACTCGCCCCACAGCAACGGCAGGGGTTGGCCGTCGGCGCCGGTTCGGGTCACCGGCAGGAGCACCCGGGCGCACAGCTCACGCAGGCGATCCACCATCGCCAGTGTTCCGGGCTCGGCTCCGACGGGTACATAGGCGCAGACGATCTCGTCCGGACCGACGGCATCGGCGCAGTGGTCGCACAGCGCCCGCGCCTCGGTCGCGCGGACCGCGTCGGGAACGGCGCGCCGGGCCGCCAGAAGCGCGGTCCTGCAGTTGGGTCTTGGTACCGGCGAGCACGTCGTCCACCATGTCAGCGAGCGCCTCGATTGCGCCAGAGTGAAGGGCCATCATGTTGCGGTTAGGGTGTGAAAAATGACGCCGTCACAGGTTCCGTTTCCGCGCACGGCGATCGTGCCCGCGGCGGGCCTGGGAACGCGCTTCCTGCCGGCCACCAAGACGGTGCCCAAGGAACTGCTGCCCGTGGTGGACACCCCGGGCATCGAACTGGTCGCCGCCGAGGCGGCCGAGGCCGGCGCGGAGCGGCTGGTCATCGTCACCTCCGAGGGCAAGGACAGCGTGGTCGCCCACTTCGTCGAGGACTTGGTGCTGGAGGGCACGCTGGAGGCCCGCGGCAAGAAGGCGATGCTGGCCAAGGTGCGCCGGGCTCCCGCGCTGATCAAGGTCGAGTCGGTGGTGCAGCACGAGCCGCTGGGGCTGGGTCACGCGGTCAGCTGCGTCGAGTCGGTGCTGTCGCCCGACGAGGACGCCGTGTCGGTGTTGTTGCCCGACGACCTGGTGCTGCCCACCGGGGTGCTGGAGACGATGGCCAAGGTGCGCGCCAAGCGCGGCGGCACGGTGCTGTGCGCCATCGAGGTGACCCCCGACGAGGTCAGCGCCTACGGCGTGTTCGACGTCGAGAAGGTGCCGGACGCGGTCAACCCCAACGTGCTGCGGGTCAAGGGCATGGTGGAGAAGCCGAAGGCCGAGGACGCCCCGTCGCTGTATGCGGCGGCCGGGCGCTACATCCTGGACCGGGCGATCTTCGACGCGCTGCGCCGGGTGGAGCGCGGTGTCGGTGGCGAGATTCAGCTGACCGACGCCATCGAGTTGCTGATCAAGGAGGGCCATCCGGTGCACGTGGTCGTCCATCGCGGATCTCGACACGACTTGGGAAATCCCGGCGGCTACCTCAAGGCTGCGGTTGACTTTGCGTTGGATCGTGACGACTATGGCCCGGAACTGCGGCGATGGTTGGTGGCGCGACTGGGCCTGACCGAAAAGCACGAACAGTAGGAGCTGCGGCGGGTCCGCGCGACGGGGCTCGAGGCAGAAAGGCGCGCGGTGCGTTCGGTAGAGGAACAGCAGGCCAAGGTGGCCGCTGCGGCGGTGGCACCGCGGCCGGTTCGGGTCGCGATCGCCGAGGCGCAGGGACTGATGTGCGCCGAAGAAGTCATCAACGAGCACCCGCTGCCCGGCTTCGACCAGGCCGCGATCGACGGCTACGCCGTGCGCAGCGTCGACGTTCTGGGAGTCAGTGGTGACGACGAGGACGGCGGCGGCGACATCAGCCTGCCCGTGATGGGCGTCATCGAGGCCGGCGCCCGCACCCCGAGCCGGCTGCAGCCCAAGCAGGCCGCGCGGGTCCAGACCGGTGCGCCGATGCCGACGCTGGCCGATGCGGTCCTGCCGTTGCGGTGGACCGACGGCGGGCAGACCCGGGTCCGGGTGCTGCGCGGGGTTCGGTCGGGGGCCTACGTGCGCCGCGCCGGGGACGACGTGCAGCCGGGTGACGTCGCGGTGCGCGCCGGGGCGATCATCGGTGCCGCGCAGGTCGGCCTGCTGGCCGCGGTCGGGCGCGAGCGGGTGCTGGTGCACCCGCGGCCGCGCGTGACGATCATGAGCGTCGGCGGCGAGCTGGTCGACATCAGCCGCACCCCGGGCAACGGCCAGGTGTACGACGTGAACTCCTACGCGCTGGCGGCCGCGGCGCGCGACGCCGGCGCCGAGGTCAACCGGATCGGCATCGTCAGCACCGAACCCGAAGGAACTGCGCGAGGTGGTCGAGGGCCAGCTCAGCCGCGCCGAGGTGGTGGTGATCGCCGGCGCGGTCGGCGGAGCGGCCGCCGAGGGCGTGCGCAACGTGCTCTCCGAGCTCGGCGAGATGGAGGTCTCGCGGATCGCGATGCATCCGGGGTCGGTGCAGGGGTTCGGTCAGCTCGGCCGTGACGCGGTGCCGACGTTCCTGCTGCCGGCCAACCCGGTCAGTGCGCTGGTGGTGTTCGAGGTGATGGTCCGGCCGCTGATCCGGCTCTCGCTGGGCAAGCGCCAGCCGATGCGGCGCGTCGTGCAGGCGCGCGCGCTCTCACCGATCGAGTCGGTGGCCGGTCGCAAGGGTTTCCTGCGCGGGCAGCTGATGCGCGACCAGGACACCGGCGACTACCTGGTGCAGGCGCTCGGTGGCGCGCCGGGCGCGTCGTCGCACCTGCTGGCGACCCTGGCCGAGGCCAACTGCCTGGTGGTGGTGCCCACCGAGGTCGATCAGGTGCGCACCGGCGAGGTGGTCGACGTCGCGTTCCTGGCTCAGCGCGGCTGAGCGCAGTGAACTTCTGGCGCAACAACGCACTTCATCCGGGGTGGCCGACTCCGATCGGCCCGCTGCGGGTCGCCGCCGGTGTCGTCCGGTTGCGGCCGATCCGGATGCGCGATGCCACCCAGTGGAGCCGCATCCGGCTCGCCGACCAGTCGCACCTCGAGCCGTGGGAACCGACTGCCGAGGTGGATTGGACTGTGCGGCATGCCCTTTCGTCGTGGCCGCCGGTGTGCTCGGGGTTGCGCGGCGAGGCGCGAAAAGGCCGCATGCTGCCGTATGTGATCGAACTCGACGGGCAGTTCTGCGGCCAGCTCACCATCGGCAACGTGACTCACGGCGCGCTGCGCTCGGCGTGGATCGGCTACTGGGTGTCCAGCGCGGTGACCGGAGGCGGCGTGGCCACCGGCGCGTTGGCGCTCGGGCTCGACCACTGCTTCGGGCCGGTGACGCTGCACCGGGTCGAGGCGACCGTGCGGCCGGAGAACGCGGCCAGCCGGGCGGTGCTGTCCAAGGTGGGCTTCCGGGAGGAAGGCCTGCTCAAGCGCTACCTCGACGTCGACGGAGCCTGGCGCGACCACCTTCTGGTGGCCATGACGATCGAGGAGATCGAGGGCTCGGTGGCGGCCCGGCTGGTGCAGCGGGGGCTCGCGCGCTGGTCCTGAATTGCACGTCGCCTGTTACTAATGTGACTTTTGTGGCTGTTGGTGCTTGTCAACCCCTAATTACAAGTGTGTAATTGTCTGCGGCGCGCCGTCTCGGGTTGCGTAGGTCACGGACCTAGCCTGAACGGGAAAGGAGCAGGCCACCATGCCAAGCATCCCCCAGTCATTGCTCTGGATCTCACTTGTGGTGCTCTGGTTGTTCGTGTTGGTCCCCATGCTCATCAGCAAGCGCGACGCTGTGCGCCGGACGAGTGACGTCGCCCTGGCCACCCGCGTGCTCAACGGCGGCGACAAGTCGCGGCTGCTCAAGCGCAAGGGCCGCCCGGCGGCTGGACATCGGCACGATCCGGACTGGCAGCGCGACGAGGACGAGTTCGACGACCTCGACGATCTGACGAGGACGACGAGGTCCAGCCGGTGCGGACCCGTTCGGTCGTCGTCGTCACCGCGGTGACCGAGGAGATCGCCGCCGAACCGGACTACCTCGACGTCGACGTGGTCGACGAGGATTCCGGGGCGCTTCCGGTCGGTGGCGGCGCGGCCCGCGCGGCCAGCGTCCAGCCGACGTTGTTCGACGAGACCGTCGTCCCGGTGGTCGCGGAGGCGCCCGTCGAGGTCGCGGCTCCCGTCGCGGTGGACACCGACGAGGAAGAGACCATCGCCGAGGGTGACGCCACCGACCAGTTCGAGGCGATCGCCGAGCCGACGAGCCGCGACATCAGCCGACCGGCAATCAGGACGGCACTGCCGACGAGTACGAATACATCGAGGACACTTCGGGTTTGGAGGCCGAGGAGGAGCCGCCGACGACCCTGACGCCGGGCGCGGGCCGGTCGCGGCGCCTGGAGTCGTCCACCGCGGCCGCCGTGACCGCGCGCAAGTACCGCTTCCGCAAGCGGGTGTTGATGGGTATGTCGGCGGTCATGATCCTCACCGCCGTGCTGGCCTTCACCGTGAGCGCCGACCTGTGGTGGGCCTGCGGCAGCAGCGCCGTGGTGACGATCCTGTACCTGGCCTATCTGCGCCGCCAGACCCGCATCGAGGAGCAGGTGCGCCGTCGTCGTCAGCAGCGGATGGCGCGCTCGCGGCTCGGGGTGGAGAACACCGAGGACCGCGATTTCGACCTGGTGCCGTCCCGGCTGCGCCGGCCGGGTGCCGACGTGCTCGACATCGACGACGAGGACCCGATCTTCGAGCACCTCGACGAGGTGCCCTTCGCGCGGCACTACGACCTGCCGCGGGCGGCCGGTCAGTAGGCCGTCGGTTTCAGCCAGCGGGCCCCGACTGGTAGCCTGCTAGCGACCAAGGGGCTATGGCGCAGTTGGTAGCGCGACTCGTTCGCATCGAGTAGGTCGGGAGTTCGATTCTCCCTAGCTCCACAGAGTTTGAGCAGTTCAGGGGGTATTACCCCGCAAGCCTTCCGATTCCGTCCGCAGTCCGTCCGCAGTAGCGCGGATTGCCCCGTCAAGACGGTCCGCCCCGTGATTCCAAGGCTGCACTGGTCCGACGGACGCGTGCCGCCGGTTGGTCCGCCACGACGATTTCGTCCGCCTTCAGGAATCTCGGTGCGGACGGCAGACGGCTCAGTTCGGCCTCATTCTGATCGTGCCGGCGCCTGCCGATGTAGCTGCCGCGGCTTTGGTGTCCGGAATGGACCCCACCATGCTGTCCCAGAATTCCGATGGGTCGCTGGTCTATCACGGGACGACGCCGGTGGGGGTCGATACACCAGGCTGGTCAGTGATCGTCGGTCGGGATGGCCTCATAGAAATGATCCACGGCCCGGTAGCCGCGGCAAACGTCCCTGCGCCGGCACCGCCTCCGAATCGCGACGGGATCGGCGGCCACGGGCCTGGCGGACATGCATGTGACCGTGGGCATGCGTCGTGGTGCGGCCAAGGAAGTTCCCCCGAGTCGATCCCTGTGGGCACTGGCGGTGAGACGACCCCGCCATTGGTGCCGCCAACTCAGCCGCTGGTCGCGCCGAACCAGCCGGAGATCACGCCGCCGCTAACCCCGCCGTCGATACCGGGCGCGCAGCCCCAGCTGATGCCGCCGCTCGTGCCGCCGATGGTGCCCGGCGCGCAGCCTTGAGCTTGGTGCCGCCTGCCCAGACCGGGCCGACCCCACTGCTGGAGCCACCGTTGCAGCAGCTGGTGGTCCCGCCGCAGCCGAATGTCGTTACGCCGCAGCTGAATTTGTGCGTCCCGACTCCTGAAGCTCCATTGCCAGCCGGCTGTGGCGGCGGCGGAGCGACGCCGTTGAACGTGCCAACGCCGGGCGGAGGGGCGGACCCTGCTCGGTCGTGCCTACGGGACCCGGTGGTGGCCTGACACTCGTCGGCCTTAATCCGGGTGGGGCGACCCCCGAGGGTGTGACACCGGCTTGGTTGCCCCCTGCTGGAGGGTTACCACCCGCTCAGATGCCGCCCGCTGTGACACCAGGCGGGCAACGCTCTCGGTGCCGGGTCACCGCCCGCCGCGGCAGGCGCGACTCCCGGTCAGGTAGCGCTCGCGCCCGGGCAGATTTCTGGGAGCCCGTTGGCGCCGGCCGGTGTTCAGGCGATCCCCGGGATACCCGTTCCTGGGGCTGGACCGACCCCGGGAACGCCCAGCGGTGGTGGCGCCATCCCGGTTGAGGTTTATCCGAGTCTCGGTGCGGTGCCCGAATCCACTACCGGCCCAGGTGGGGTCGCGGACTACCCGGTGCAAGCGCCGACGGGTTTGGTCGATCCAGCAATGTTCCCGTGATGCACGCGAGGATTGGTGACTAGCCGCCCGGATCGGCTTGGGCTAAACCGGATTGGGCCGACGGGCCGCTGACATTCCGGTTGAGACTGCTGCGTTTACCCGTACGGAAATCGACATCCCGTCGATCGGTGTGAAGGCTGTGGGCAGCCCTCTAAACTGCCCACTGTTAACTTAACCAACGCGCCAACGTCTCTTGACGCCCACGTAGATTCGTTCGCATCGAGTAGGTCGGGAATTCGATGGTCTCCAGCTTCAACGAGTTCAGCAGTTCAGACGGCACGAGTTCGCCCACGATGAGTTTCGGGCCCCGCTGGTCTTCATTTACGGCAACCGACGTGATCACCGCCGGATGGAGGCTACGTGTCCAGAACCAATCTTTCGATGTCGATCTCTGCCGACGGCTATGTCGCCGGGCCCGACCAGAGCGAGGAACATCCGCTCGGCGTCGGCGGCGAGGCGCTTCACGACTGGCACCTGGGGCCCGTCAAGGACCATCCGGTCAACCGGCAGGTGGCCTCAGAGATGTTGGACGGCATGGGGGCAACGATCATGGGCCGCAACATGTTTGGCCCATTTCGCGGCGAGTGGGCCGACTCGGACTGGAAGGGCTGGTGGGGCGACGAGCCGCCGTACCACTGCCCGGTGTTCGTCCTGACTCACTACCCGCACGGCATCCGATCGAGATGGCGGGCGGCACCACCTTTCACTTCGTCACCGACGGGATCGAGTCCGCCTACGCCCAGGCCAAGGAGGCTTCAGGTGGGCGCGCCATCTCGATCGCAGGAGGAGCCTCATGCGCCCGGCAGGCGATCGCAGCGGGGCTGGTCGACGAGATCGATCTCCAGATCGCTCCGGTGATCCTCGGTTCGGGTGAGCGCCTCTTCGACGGCTTCGAGGCGGGCAAGCCCGCACTCGAGCTGGTCCGGGTGCTCGAAGCCCCGGGTGTCGCCCACCTGCGCTACCGCGTCATCCGATAGCTCACTCGCCTCTCCTTGTCAATCCCGGGCCCTGATGCCGAATAGTGTCCAGGCATGAGCTACCGAAGCCAACCAGCCGGCCGTTGTCGTGGGTATCGACGGATCGGACACCGCGCTCGGCGCCGCCCAGTGGGCCGCGGAGTTTGCCGCCGGACACGCGCTGCCGCTGACGCTGCTGCACGCGGTCCCCAAGCTGGACTGGCATTTCGTCAGCGCCGACCCGCCCGCCGAACTCGACCGAGCACCTGACCGCGACGCGGTGCTCGCCGCGGCGGAGACGGCCGTGCGGTCGACGCATCCGGACCTCGCGATCCGCACGGCGGTCGTCAAGGGTGCGGTCGCGACAGCTCTGGCGGACGCCTCGCAATCCGCCCGGCTTCGTGGTGGTGGGCACCGGTGCGGCGGACCATCGCGTGCTGGGCGCGCACGCCGTGCGGGTCGCGAACCGGACGCACTGCCCCGTCGTGGTCTGGCGGCAGCCGGTCGCCACGCGGACCGGCAAGCCGCTGCCCGTCGTCGTCGGCGTCGACGAGTCCGAGGACTCGACCCGCGCGCTCGCCGAAGCGTTCGACGTCGCCGGCACGCTGCACGCACCGCTGATGGTGGTGCACATGTGGGAGATCGGTGCGGCGGTCGGCATGGGCGATCTCGGCGGCCAGGGCGCCATGGACTGGCAGCTGCTCGAACTGCTGCAGTCCCAGCAGCGCCAGCGGATGGACGAGATGATCGCGCCGTTCGCCGCCAAGTACCGGAATGCCCACGTCAGCAAGATCTTTCAGGACATCAGCCCGGCCAAGGGGCTCACCGACCTGTCCCGGGAGGCCCAGCTGGTGGTCGTCGGCAGTCACGGCCGCGGGAAACTCGCCGAATCGATCCTCGGATCGGTCAGCCAGAACCTGATCCATCACGCCGAATGCCCGGTGCTGGTGGTTCGGTAGCGATCGCAGCCGATCCCGCCTTGAGCCTCCTTCGAACTCGGTGGCCTTTGCGACTGCGGCCTTGACATGGTCGGTGACCGATTTCAATGTCCCAGGCTGCGCCGTGTGCGCCGTAGCCATCGCTTCGAACCTGTCGACGCGGCGCCGCGGTGAGCGCCGCCCGGGCTGGTGTCGAACGGATGACACGTCGGGTCCCTCCGGCCGCCATGCATGGCGGGTACCCCCTAGCGGCTGCTGCCACCCACCTCGGCGGGCATCGGCGGCGGCAGCGGGGTCGTCGACGTCGGGGTGGTCGATGTCGGTGCCGACGTGGCCGTTCCGGACGTCGTGGTGGTCGTCGTCGGTCGATCCGCCGGGCGACTTCGGGGCCCCGTGGAAGTCCTCCCACGACTCGGTGCGAATCGTGGTCCGGCCCGAGCTCGACGGTCAGCCCGTTGGAACTGACCGTGTAGGTGATCCCGTCGTTCTCGGCGACGAAGGTGCCGCTGCCGGACTGGGTGGCCGTCAGGATCAGCTTGGCGCCGTCGCGGACCCGAACGCCCCGGTACTCGTACCCGCCACCAGAGGACGTGCAGATGGCCACCCGCGAGGTGTCGGTGCTGCCGAACAGAACGGCACTGCCGGAGCAGCGTGCCGTCGAGTCCAGGTAACCCTGCGAATCGAAGGAAGGCGCGGCGGCCGCCGACGGCAGGCCGAAGACGAGCAGCGTCGAACCTGCCGCGACCGCCGCCACCTGACCGGTACGGATCCAGAAACGTGACATCACTCCATCCACGACACCACGGCCTTTCGTGGGATGCGAGCGTCGATGCCGGATAACTGCGAGATCGTTAGTCAAGCGAAACCCGGGGCGCTCGCATCGAGTATTTGTAGACACATTTGTCATCTTGTACAGTGTCGTAGCGCACAGGGGGGTGCGGCTGTGAGTGCCAACACATGGGGGTCACAGATGGAGCCTGAATGCGAGACCGACACGGGTGAACGGCTGACGTCGCGCCGGGCCCTCAAGGCAATGACGACCCTCTTCGCGGCGGTCGCCCTTCTCTTCGTCTCGGTGCTGCCCGCCTGGGCCGCCGCGTCGATGACCCTGACGTTCGTGCGTCACGCGGAGTCCGAGGGCAACGTCGCGGGGGCGCCCCTCGACACCAAGGTGCCGGGACCGGACTTGACCAACCCGATCGGTACCGGGCAAGCAGCGGCGATCGCACAGGTGCTCGCGAACAACGGCGTGGCCTACGACGGCATCTACTACTCCGACATGGTCCGCACCCAGCAGACCGCCAGCTATCTCGAGACATTGCGGCCGGCACTCGCGGCCCACGAGATCGGCGGTTTCCGGGAGATCAGCGCCGGCATCTTCGAGGGTCAGCCGGTGGACTCCGGTCTGGGCCGCGTCGGCTACTTCCTGATCCCGCTGACGTGGACGCTCGGACTGCGTTCGATGCCCATTCCCGGCGGGGAGAACGGCAATGGCTTCGAGGCGCGGGTCAACGACTCGATCGCCACAGGTGCAGGTGGACGGCTCGAGCGAACCGGTGGTCTTCTCGCACGGCGCCACGATCATGATCTGGACGATGATGAACGTGAAGAACCCCGACATCGGTCTCCTCCTGAGCGACCCACTGCCCAACACCGGCGTCGTCGTGGTGACCGGCAACGCAGAGGACGGCTGGACCCTGGTCAGCTACGACGGCAAGGCGGTCGATCCCAATCCGGGACTGCTCACCCAGTTGTTCGTCAACACCCGCGACCTGATCGTGGCGCCGCAGACGGCGCTCTACGACGTGGTCCAGGCCATCAAGACCGGCGACCTCAGCAAGGTCGTGGCCGCCGTCCGCGACGGTGTGGTCGCGGTGGCCAAGGCCGGCGTCGACTTCGCCAAGAACACGGTCACCGACATCGCCCATGCCGTTGTCGGCGCGTTGCCCGGTTCGGCTCAGTCGACCGCGACGACCACGGTGGCCGCCAAGGCGCCGGCGACCGCGGCGACCGCCGTGCAGTCCGAAGCTAACGATTCCAAGCCGTCTGTCGCCGAAACAGACAACGGTGCAACGGATCTTAGCGACGGCAACAAGGCCGAGCCGGGCCGGTCCGGGGTTGCCGCCAAGAGCCGCACCGGTTCACTCCAGGCCGTGGCTGACCAGGCCGCAAAGTCGTCGTCCACCGCGGACAAGGGCGGCGACACCGTCAAGAAGCGCGCCGGCTCGGGCCGGCCTTCCGCCGAGAAGGCGGCGGCCTGAGAAGGCCGGCTCTGGTACCCCATGCGGGTGCGGTGCTCGACGGTGTGCCCGCCGTGACGCTCGGTCTCGGTGCACTGCAGGTTGCCGGCGCAGCGGACGCAACAGTGAACCGGCCACCAGCGGGCCACGTACCCTCAGAGGACGTGCTGAGGACCGAAGGACGAAACATTGCTGCGAGGGATCGCCCGGCTAGCCATCTGCGGCGCCGCGGCGGGTGATCGTCGTCGCGGCGCTCGTCATGGTGGCCGATCGGCATCTTCGGGGTGCCCGTCGCCAAGAGCCTGTCGCCGAGCGGCTTCCAGGACCCCACCTCCGAATCGGCCAGGGCGGCCAAGCTGCTGACCGAGAAGTTCGGTCAGGGCGACGTCCAGCTGCTGGTCGTCGTCACCGCGCCTGACCGCTTCGACAGTCCGCAGGCCCGCGCGGCGGCCACCGACGTCATCGACAAGCTGCAACGGTCCGGGCACGTCGCCACCATCACCTCGCCGTGGACATCGCCGCCGCAGGCGGCCACCGCACTGGTCAGCCAGGACCAGAAGTCGGGCCTGATCGTCGCCGGCATCGTCGGCGAGGAGAGCAAGCAGCAGAGCTACACCAAGTCGCTGTCCGAGCAGATCGCCCGTGACAGCGACGGGATCGTGATCCGATCCGGCGGCACCGCGATGGTCAACCTCCAGGTCACCGAGCAGTCGCAGCACGACCTGCTGCTGATGGAGTCGATCGTCGTCCCGCTGAGCTTCCTGGTGCTGGTCTGGGTGTTCGGCGGTCTGTTCGCCGCCGCGCTGCCGATCGCGGTCGGCGTGATGGCGATCCTCGGATCCCTGGCCGTGCTGCGGGTGACCACGTTCTTCACCGACGTCTCGATCTTCGCGCTGAACCTCACCACCGCGATGGGTCTGGCACTGGCGATCGACTACACCCTGCTGATGATCAGCCGCTACCGCGACGAACTCGCCGACAGGCGCCGAGCGCGAGGAGGCGCTGACCCGAACCATGGTCATCGGCCGGCCGCACGGTGCTGTTCTCGGCGACCACCGTCGCGCTGTCGATGGCGGTGATGGTGCTGTTCCCGATGCACTTCCTGCAGTCGTTCGCCTACGCCGGGGTGGCCACCGTCGCGTTCGCCGCGCTGGCCGCGATCGTCGTGACGCCGGCGGCGATCATGCTGCTCGGCGACCGGCTCGACGCCCTGGACGTCCGGCGCCTGTTCCGTCGCGCTGCTGAGTCGTCCGGAACCGGTGGCGAAGCCGGTGGAAGAGCAATTCTGGTACCGCTCAACGAAATTCGTGATGAAGCGCGCCATCCCGATCGGCCTGGTCGGGGTGGCGCTGCTCGCCGTGCTCGGCGCGCCGTTCTTCGGCGTGCGGCCCGGTTTCCCCGACGACCGCGTGCTGCCGAGCGTCGGCCTCGGCGCACCAGGTGGGCGACCAGCTGCGCAGCGACTTCTCCACCAACTTCGAAACGCAGGTGCCGGTCGTCATCCCCGACTCCGACGGGCTGGCCGGCGGGGAGATCGCCCGCTACGCCGCCGACCTCTCCCGGGTGCCCGACGTGACGGCGGTGTCCGCGCCCACCGGCACCTTCGTCGACGGCGACCTGGTCGGGCCGCCGACGGCGGCCACCGGTCAGGCCTCCGGCAGCACCCTGCTGACGTCGACAGCGCCGCCCCGCTGTTCTCGGACCGCTCCGAGCATCAGCTCGACCTGCTGCACGCCGTCGCCGCACCCGGCGGCCGAACGGTCGAGTTCACCGGGACCGCCCAGATCAACCGCGACAGCGTGCACGCGATCACCTCCCGGCTGCCGCTGGTGCTGGGGCTGATCGCCGTGATCATGCTGGTGCTGCTGTTCCTGCTGACCGGCAGCGTGGTGCTTCCCGTCAAGGCGCTGGTGCTCAACATCCTGTCGCTGTCGGCCGCGTTCGGCGCGATGGTGTGGATCTTCCAGGACGGCAACCTCGGCGCGCTCGGCACGACGTCCACCGGCACTCTGGTGGCCAACATGCCGGTGCTGTTGTTCTGCATAGCCTTCGGGCTGTCGATGGACTACGAGGTCTTCCTGGTGTCCCGCATCCGCGAGTTCTGGCTCGCGTCCCCGCAAACCGCCGCGGACAACGACGAGAGCGTGGCGCTCGGGCGTGGCGCACACCGGCCGGGTGATCACCGCGGCCGCGTTGATCATGGCGATCTCCTTCGCCGCCCTGATCGCCGCCCACGTGTCGTTCATGCGGATGTTCGGGCTCGGACTCACCCTGGCGGTGCTGGCCGACGCCACTCTGGTGCGCCTGATCCTGGTGCCGGCGTTCATGCACGTGATGGGCAAATGGAACTGGTGGGCACCTAAGCCCCTGGTCAGGGTCCATCACCGCTTACAGATCCATGACGGCGGAGGGCCTTTCTTAGGAAACACAAATAACAGCCCGGATAATAAAAGGGGTGTCGAGCAAACTGCCACAGCGCCGGACGGCTGAACCAGCCGCGGCCCGGGACCGTATCCAGGGCATGGCCCCTAAAAGCGTAATCGCGGGCGTACGCGGCGAACTGCCCACGCACCGCTACACCCAGGCAGAGATCACCGAAGCCTTCCTGGATCTCCAGGACTACCGCGAGTACGAGGAGATCGTTCGCAGCCTGCACCGCAGCGCCAAGGTGGACAACCGGAACTTCGTCCTGCCGCTGGAGCAGTACGCGGCGCTGACCGACTTCGGCGAGGCGAACGACCTGTTCATCGAGCATGCCGTCGAGCTGGGCTGCGCGGCGGTCTCCGGCGCGCTCGACGACGCGGGCCTGCGCCCCGAGGATGTCGACCTCATCATCTCGACCACGGTCACCGGTGTGATGGTCCCGTCGCTGGACGCGCGCATCGCCGGACGTCTCGGCATGCGGCCCGACGTGCGGCGGGTGCCGCTCTTCGGCCTCGGCTGCGTGGCCGGCGCGGCGGGCGTCGCTCGGATGCACGACTACCTGCGTGGCGCGCCCGACGAGGTGGCGGTGCTGGTGTCGGTCGAGCTGTGCTCGCTGACGTTCCCCGGTGCCAAGGCCGCGATGGCGAGCCTGGTCGGCAGCGCGCTGTTCGCCGACGGCGCGGCCGCGGTGGTCGCGGTCGGCGAACGCCGCGCCGAGAAGATCGGTGCCTGCGGTCCCGACGTCCTCGATTCCCGCAGCCATCTCTACCCGGACTCGCTGCGCACCATGGGCTGGGATGTCGGTGCCTCCGGACTGCGAGCTGGTTCTGTCCGCGGACCTGCCCGAGCGTCATCGAACGGTACCTGCACGACGACGTCACCGGATTCCTTGGCGCCCATGACCTTACGATCGACGACATCGGCGGCTGGGTGAGTCATCCCGGCGGCCCGAAGATCATCGAGGCGATCGTGTCCAGCCTGGACCTGCCCGACGACGCGCTCGAGTTGACCTGGCGTTCGCTGGCCGAGGTCGGCAACATCTCGTCGTCGTCGGTGCTGCACGTGCTGCGCGACACCATCGCCAAACGCCCGCCGAGTGGAAGCCCCGGTCTGATGATGGCGATGGGTCCCGGATTCTGCTCCGAACTGTTGCTGCTGCGCTGGCACTGATGTCCTGGTACGTCCTGCTGATCGCCGCCGTCGCGCTGGAGCGGGTCGCCGAACTGGTTGTCGCGCAGCGCAATCTGGCGTGGAGCAGGACGCAGGGCGGCGTGGAGTTCGGCGCGAGCCACTACCCGCTGATGGTGGTTCTGCACACCGGGCTGCTGGTCGGCTGCCTGGCCGAGGTGTTCTGGCTGCACCGGCCCTTCCTGCCCGCGCTCGGCTGGCCGATGCTGGCGATAGTGGTTGCCGCGCAAGGACTGCGGTGGTGGTGCATCACCACCCTGGGGCGGCAGTGGAACACCCGGGTGGTGGTCATCCCCGGCGCGCGGCGAGTCGACCGGCGGCCCCTACGGGTTCATGCCGCACCCGAACTACGTGGCGGTCGTCGCCGAAGGCATCGCACTGCCGCTGGTGCACAGCGCGTGGATCACCGCACTGGTCTTCACGATCCTCAACGCGGCACTGCTGCGCACCAGGATCGCCACCGAGAACAACGCGCTGGCGAGCCTGACATGATCGATCTCCTGGTGGCAGGCGGCGGCCCGGCGGGTCTGGTCACCGCCCTGCACGCGGCGCGCGCCGGCCTCAACGTCACCGTTGTGGAGCGCCGCACCGGTCCGATCGACAAGGCCTGCGGCGAGGGCCTGATGCCGCACACCGTGCGCCAGCTCGAGGGTCTCGGTATCACGCTGCACGGCAGACAGTTTCGCGGCATCACCTACCTGGATCCGCAGCGTCGGGTGGAGGCGCCGTTCCGGTCCGGCCTCGGGATGGGCGTGCGCCGCACCGCTCTGCATTCGGCGCTGCTGGACGCCACGTCGGCGGCCGGGGTGAAGGTGCTCGACCGGCGACGTCGGCGAAGTCAGCCAGGACTCGGACTCGGTTCGGTGCGGCGAGCTGCGGGCTCGCTACCTGGCTGCCGCCGACGGCCTGCACTCGCCGATTCGCCGATCGCTGGGCCTGTCCCGCCCGAGTCCCGGACCGCGGCGGTGGGGCATGCGCCGCCACGTCCGGATCGCACCGTGGAGCGACACCGTCGAGGTGTACTGGGGCGAAGGAGCCGAGGCCTACGTGACGCCGGTCGCCGACGACTGCGTGGGGATCGCGATCCTGACCACGCGGCAGGGGTCGTTCGACAGCCACCTCAGCGAGTTCCCGGAACTGCGGGATCGGGTGCACGGTCATCCGCACGACCGCGACCGCGCGGCAGGCCCACTGCAGCAACGGGTTTCGGGACTGACGGCGGGCCGGGTGCTGCTGGTCGGCGATGCCGCCGGCTACGTCGACGCGCTCACCGGTGAAGGGCTGGGCATCGCGTTCGGCGGAGCCGAGCTGCTGGTGCAGTCCGTGCTGGCCGACCGGCCCGCCGACTACGACCGGCAGTGGCGGCGGATGTCGCGGCGCTACCGGATGCTGACCGCCGGGTTGTTGAATGCCAGCCGCTATCCGTCGGTGCGCTCGCGGATCGTGCCGGCGGCGTCGGCGCTGCCCGCGGCCTTCACCGGGATTGTGAACCTGCTCGCATACTGACGGGCGTAGGCTCCGCCGCTATGAGCACGGGGCCCGTCGGGTGTAGCGCCCATCGCCGACTGGAATCGACTGCTGGACGGCCGGGTTGCGGTCGTCACCGGTGGCGGCGACGGCATCGGCGGGGCGATATCGGCGCTTGTTCGCCGCGCACGGGGCACACGTCGAGGTGGCCGAGATCGACCCCGGCCGGGCCGCGCGGATTCAGCGCGAGGTGACCGATGCGGGCGGCACCATCCGCAGCCACGTCGTCGACGTCACGGTCGATGACGACGTCGCGGCGACTGGCCGATGCGGTGCTCACCGAACACGGGCGGATCGACGTGCTGGTGAACAACGTCGGGGACTACCGGCCGCTGGTGGCGTTCGACGAGTCGACGCCGGCGACCTGGCAGCGGATGTACGACATCAACCTTCGCCACGTTTTCGCCGTGACCAGGGCATTCCTGCCGGCGATGATCGAGGCCCACCACGGCAGCATCGTCAACGTCCACTCGGTGGAAGGCATGCGCGGGTTTCCCCGCGACCCGGTGTACGGCGCGATGAAGGCCGCCGTCGCGCACTTCACCACCTGCCTGGCCGTCGACGTCGGGCGCCACGGCGTCCGGGTCAACGGCATCGGCACCGACCTCACCCAGACGCCACAGGTCGATTACCTGACCGGCTACGAGGACGTCGAGGAACTCTGGCAGTCGTGGGCGCCGGTGGGCCGCGTCGGCTGGCCCGAGGACCAGGCCCGGGTGGCGCTGTTTCTGGCATCCGACCAGTCCGGGTTCGTCACCGGACACAACATCCCGGTCGACGGTGGAACGAAAGCCGGTGGTGGCTGGCTGTTTTCACCGCGGGCCGGCCGGTTCGTCAATCGCTCCAAGCACCTGTGAGGAGCTGGCGGGCCTTCCTGTGCCTGCCGTCACCTTCGGGTGGGAATGTGCAGTTCACGCGAAACCGGCGCGGGTGTTTCCGGGCCGTCGGTAACCTCGACGTCAATGAGTAGGCGCATCACGGCGGAGGGCGACGATCACGGCCTGGCGTCGGCACTGGGCGCGGCGCCCGAGGTGGTAGCACTGCGCGCCGAAGCGCTGGCCGAGATGGACGTGTTCGACGGATGTTCGGCCGAGGAGCTGTTGCCGCTGGCCGAGCTGCTACGTCCGTTGCGCGCTGCCGCCGGGCAGGTCCTGATGCGGCAGGGCGAGCGGGCGGTGTCCTTCCTGCTGATCCAGTCGGGCCGGGCGGAGGTGCGGCACGTCGGCGACGACGGCGTGGAGATCCTCGACGAGGTCTCCGCCGGTGTGATCGTCGGCGAGATCGCGTTGTTGCGCGACAAGCCGCGCACGGCGACGGTCACCACCACCGAACCGCTGGTCGGGTACATCGGCGACCAGGCGGCCTTCGCGATGATGGCGGAGCTGCCCGGCATCACCGAGCGGTTGGTGCGCACGGCCCGCCAGCGGCTGGCCGCGTTCGTCGTGCCGATCCCGGTGGTGCTCAAGGACGGCACCGAGCTGATCCTGCGACCGGTGCTGCCCGGTGACAGCGAACGCAGCGTCGCACGGGCCCGTCGAGTTCTCCAGCGAGACGCTCTACCGGCGGTTCATGTCGATGCGGGCACCGAGCATGGCGCTGATGAACTACCTGTTCCAGGTCGACTACGTGGACCACTTCGTCTGGGTGCTGGTCGACGGGGCGGACGGCCCGGTGGTCGCCGACGTGCGGTTCGTCCGGGACGAGACCGATCCCACGGAGGCCGAGATCGCGTTCATCGTCGGCGACGCCTACCAGGGCCGCGGCATCGGCAACTTCCTGATGGATGCGCTGATCATCGCCGCGCACGTCGGGGGAGTCGAGCGGTTCTCGGCGCGAGTGCTGACCGACAACCTGCCGATGCGCACGATCCTGGACCGCTTCGGCGCGCAATGGGAACGCGAAGAGCCCGGTGTCGTCACCACGGTGTTCGATGTTCCGAAACTGGATGCCCTGCAACTCGACCCGGCGCTGGTCGGCGCGATCCGCGACTCGGCGCGTCAGGTGATCCGGGCGGTCAGCTGACATGGCCAGGCCCGCGCTGAACAAGGACACCAGGCTGTGCATCTCGCTGGCTGCCAGGCCGAGCAACATCGGCACCCGCTTCCACAACTATCTCTACGAACAACTCGGCCTGGACTTCATCTACAAGGCCTTCACGACAACCGATATCACCGCCGCGATCGGCGGGGTGCGGGCGCTGGGGATCCGCGGCTGCTCGGTGTCGATGCCGTTCAAGCAGGACGTGCTGGCATTGGTGGACCACGTCGAGGAGTCGGCGCGGGCCATCAACGCGGTCAACACCATCGTCAACGACGATGGCGCGCTGACGGCCTCCAACACCGACTACATCGCGGTGCAGCGGCTGATCGCCGAGCACGGCCTCGACCCGCGCGACGGTGTGCTGATCCGGGGAAGCGGCGGGATGGCGAGCGCGGTGGCAACCGCGTTCCGCGACAACGGCTTCGGTGACGGAACGATCGTCGCGCGCAACGCCGAGGCGGGGTCCGAGCTGGCCGGTCGGCTCGGGTACGACTGGTGCGCGGATGTGGGCGACCGGCGCGCACCGGTGATCGTCAACGTCACCCCGATCGGGATGAGCGCCGGCCCCGAGGAGCACGAGCTGTCCTTCGACGACGATGTGATCGCCTCGGCGCGAGTGGTTTTCGACGTCGTCGCACTGCCGTCCGAGACACCGCTGATCGGCGCGGCCCGTGCGGCCGGCAAGCAGGTGATCACCGGCGCGGAAGTGATCGCCCTGCAGGCCGCCGAACAGTTCGAGCGCTACACCGGCGTGCGGCCCTCCGCCGACCAGGTCGCTGCCGCTTCGGCGTTCTCCCGCGCTTAGGTCGACCCGGGACACCCACTGTCGACTGCCTGGAATCAACTGCAACGTCAATGAATTCAAGATCTGTTGCTCCCGATGGCAGCCGGCGTTACCCTTAGGGGTATCGAAGTCCGGCCAGCCAGGACAGGGGAGGGTGGCCATGATCTGGGGTGGTGTCGGCGGTCCAGATGGCCTTCGCGTCCACTTTGAATAGGTGCTTCAGGATGTCGTCCTGAACGGGAAATTCGTCGCGGTCGATGAGCCCTTTCGCTGGTACGTGGTAGATGCGCTCGACAGAATCACGCTTGCGTTTCCCGACCCGACCGATGACGTGATCGCTGTCGCGCGGCAAAAGCTGGAGCAGCAGATCGCTGAGGAACCGCGCCGCCCTGGCCGGAAGGCTCGGCGTAGCCGAGAAGGCCGTGTTGTGGGCTAACCGGTCGAATTCACCACGACGATCGGCTTACGCACCCGCTCGGCCAATGGGCCGGTCGAACCCGGCGTAGAACAACTCGGCACGGATGAACCACGACATCGACGAATGCACCGCCGCCGCCGTCGGTGCCGCATCCGCCGGCAGCGTCAACTCGAACGGCACGACGATCGGGCTACCTGCCCGCAGCGGAATTCCCTTGCCCAACTTCACGACCGGGCCATTGACCGGTGCCGTCGCGCACGGATTGCGGGTCAACGGGTGGGACTCGCGATGGCGCTGCCACGACACCCGCAGATCCCCGTCCGGGAGGTCGGCGGCCGGCGTCAACGTGACCTGGCCGCGCACTACCTCACCCGCGGCGTACACCGGTGAGGGCAGCGCGATGTCGATGACCGTCTCGCCCGAACCGTCGTAGCGCTCCATCGGCTCGTCCCCGGCATAGGCGTCCTCGGGCCGTACCACGACGGTGAAGTCGCCGCGCGCGTCCACGTCACGTCCCTCGCGGTCCACCGTCAACCGGCACGACCACCGCGCGATCTCCTCAGAGGATGGGGGCGCCCACGAAGGAACTCTGAAATCGAAAGAGCCACCGGACAATTCGCCGGTCGCGATCGGCAGGTCGGCGGCCGTCACGCTCACCCACTCCTCGCTGTCGCGGTCGCCCCCGTAGTTCGTGCCGACCTCGCCGAGCAGCCACATGTCGTCGTTGGCTTGCGCGGCCGCCGAATCGGCATGGCCGGCCCAGTGGTAGCGGAAGAAGTTGCTGTAACCCCAGTCCAGCTTCGCCGACCGGACCTTGTCGAGCGAACCGGAGATCGTGGCGGTGACCGTCTGGCGCGGGACCGCGACCGCCGGCGACACAGTCAGGTCGATCGCCGTCGAGCGACGGAACAGGCCCACTACTTCCTCTGGCTTGCCGCGTAGTCGTCGGGCCGGTTCTTCTTCATCCACAACCGAATCGGCGATAACACCACCCACAGCACGCCGTAGACGGAGTAGTACATGACGGCGCCCGCGAGCACGCCGAACAGCCACGCCGGATAGATCAGGATCAGACAGAACTGGATGAACTGCTTGAGCACCACCGGATAGCCGTCGGCCATCGACAGCACGAACCGCGGGCTCATCGACTTGAGCATTCGCTTGCCCGTCGACGTCTCGGCCTCCGCCTCGGCCTGTGCCTCACTGACGTCGCGGCCACGTTCCTCGCGGGTGAGGCCCCGCACCGGGGGTGGTGGCTCGTCGGGGTACGGCGGTTGTGCAGAGCTCACAGTGAGCCTCCCGGGACTGGGTGCGGCTGCCGGCGCCGAGTGGCGCCGACAGCCGCGAGACGGATCAGGGAGTGATCGTCGTCTTCTCGTCGATCACGCTGGTGGCGTCCATCAACGGGCCTTCCTGGCCGTCGAGGGCGTCGGCGTTCATCTGCAGCACGTAGAGACCGTCGGAGCCGGGGATGACGACGGTCTTCTGCGCGATGATGCGCTTCTTGCCGTCCTTGACGTAGTTGCCGCCGAACTGGAAGGCGTCGAAGCCGCTCAGCGTGCTCTCGCTGCCGTCGCCGAGCGCCTCGAACTGCGGCAGGTTCTTCAGCTCGCCCGGCGCGAGTTCCAGGATCTTGGCCGGGTCGACGTTGCCGGTGAGCTTCGAGACCAGCGCGATGATGCTCGGCGGGTCGCTCGGATCCTCGGGCTTGTCGTAGACGATCGCCCCGTAGGCCCACTCGGGGGTCTGCTGTCCGGCGTCCGACCAGTCGGGCGGGAAGGGCAGGTCGATGGTCGGTGCCCCCGGATCGCCGCGGTGCACCGCGGTCTCCTGAATCTTGTTCTCCGTCAGGTAGTCCTGGATCGTCTGGTTCGGTCCGGCGGCCTGAGTCGGGCTCGACGAAGCGCTGGTCTTGGTCGACGTGGAGGTCGACGTCGAGGTGGACGTCGACGTGGAGGTGGACGTCTTCGTCTCGGTCTTGGAGCCGCAGCCAACGAGCGCGACACTGAGCGAGACGGCGGCCAGACCCGCTGTCGCAACCGCCGTCATTTTCTTCATTGGACGAGTTTCTCCTTGTTGTCCCGACCGACCGCAACCAGCGACCGAATTCGATTGAGCAGCTTAGTGCCCCTTTATGACGAACAGCCGCAGATTTTCCGGAATTGATCAAAAGGGGACGGCTAACATCGCGCCTTTTGCCGACGCCGAATTCACGGGGACTCTCGCCCGCTCCGGTAGGTTGGCCTCATGCGCAAGTCGATCCTGGGAACCGCACTGGCCACCGCCGCAGCAGCTGTCGCCGGAAGCGTCGCCAGCCGCCAGGGCGTCGAGACCTGGTACCCGACGCTCCGCAAGCCGCCCTACAACCCTCCGAACGTGGTGTTCCCGATCGCGTGGACGACGCTGTACGCCGACATCGCGGTGACCTCGGCCGCCACCATCGACCGGTTCCGCGCCGACGGCGAGGGCGGCAAGGCCAATGCCTACATCGCCGCACTCGGCGCCAACCTCGCGCTCAACGCCGGCTGGAGCTGGGTGTTCTTCAAGATGCACAAGCTGGGACCGTCGGTGATCGCGGCGGGCGCGCTGGCGGCCAGCAGCGCAGACCTGGCCCGTCGGGCCGGCGCCGCCGACCCGAAGTTCGGGGCCGCCCTGGCGCCCTATCCGCTGTGGTGCTCGTTCGCGACGCTGCTGTCCGCCGACATCTGGCGCCTCAACCGCTAGAACGGCAAGCGTCACCGGCGCGAAGCGGTCGGTGACATCGCCGACCAGCGAATCGTCGTACGGGTCAACGCAGATCGGGCCCGTCGCCTCGTCGAGCTTCAGCCGGTCGAAGTCGGTCCAGATGATGCTGGGGCTGGTGGTCAGCTCGAAGAAGTACATCCGGTTCGTCAGGTCGGTGACCGTCCGGTACTCGGTGTTGTACACCCCGAATTCGGCGTAGGGGGCACCGAACGGAACGGAGACGTTGCGCATGATCGCCATGACCCCGGCGATCGCCTCCCGCTCGGAGTTGGGCTTCGGCAGCAGCGCCGAATAGTAGGCGGCCCGCTGGAACCGGTCGACCGCATTGACGTTCCCCGGCAGCGGCATCTCCCGGGTGGGATGCGAGAAGTCCTGTGCGGCAAGCAATTTCAGCTGCTCGTCGTAGGTCGGATCGTTGGTCATCAAGGTGTACTGCCTGCCGTGGTGGACCACCGGAAGTCCGTCGACGAACTCGATGATCGCCGAGTCGCCGCCGACGTCCTCGAGGGCGACGTGGATGTTCGCGTCGTGTCCGCGGACGTGGATCTTCAGCAGCTGGACGTCGTCCATCAACGCCAGTGCCTCGGCGACCGTGGCGGCCTGGTCCAGCAGGTACTGCAGCCACAGGCCGGCCTGCACCGCGGGCTTGGACGGATCGCGGGGCCCGTAGTCGGTCGCCTCCAGGTACAGGCCGTGTCCGGCCAGGCCCGCCTCGTTGAGACCGTCGACACTGCCGATGCCGTAGATGGACGTGACGAGGCTCGAGTATCGGCTGGTCCACCGCAGCGGATTCGGGTCGTCGATCAGCCCCGCGGGGGCGATCCCGTTTCGCTCGCGGCCCCGGGGAAAGCCGACGATCAACGGCTGCGTCGACTCCGGCCAGTCCATGGTCCGGCCGGTGAGGACTGCGAGATCGTTGGTGTTCCACAAGACACGAGTGCACATGTCGAACAGGCTAGCCCGCGAGGCGTGCCCATCGAGGTGGGAATCAGTGGTATCAAGGCCACGTGCGGCGGCTGACGCTCGGCCTGGGGATGGCCCTCTGCCTGTCCGCGTGCGCAGCGCAGGAGTCGCCGCCGGCCTCGTCGACGTCGAGCGCCCCGACAGCGCGGGTCACGGTGAATCCGGCCAACATCAAGCGAATTCGGTCGGCGCTGCCGTCCGGCTACGAGATCGCCGATGTGGCCGGGCCGGTCAGTATCGCCGGGGTGTGGGGCTTCGGGCCGGGCTGGAGCGCCGATCCCGCCCGCTGCGCGGTGCTGGCCGACCCGGCGCCCGGCGACGCGGGGGCGCGGGGCTACTCGGCCTCCGGCCAGGGCGGCACGGTGTACGTCGTGGTCGCCGCGGCGCCGTCCGCGCCGGATGCCGGACTCGTCGCCGACTGCGCCCAGTGGACGATGACGTTCGCGCACACCACCGGCGACGTCACCGTCGTCGAGCCCCCACGCATCGACGGCGCGGACACTGTTGCGCTGACGGCAAGCACCCGCACCGTCGTCGAGTCCGGCCGCGAGACCGACGGACAAGCGTCGACCGTGCAGGCCTACCTCGACGGCCACGTCGTGTTCGTCACTCTCGTCAGTGACCCGGGATCGCCCTACCCGCCGCTCAACTCGCAGTTCATCACCGATCTGCTGACCGCAACGGTGACCGCGTTGCGCGGCTGAGCCGACCGGCGTTGGGTACATTGGCGACGATGTCGAACCCGAGAACCGTGGTCGCGCTGATGTGCGCAGGCGTGCTGGCCGGGTGTGGATCGGGTGGATCGCAGAGCGCCGACATCGCCAAGGTGTCGGAGCTGAAGGCGAGCTTCGGCCCGGATTACAAGGTCACCGAGGTGCCCAGGACCGGTATCGATCCCAAGCTGCTGGCCGGGCAGAAGCTGCCGGACGGATTGAAGTTCGACCCGCCGGGGTGCGCCAAGTTCGCGACCGGACAACTCGTGCCGCCCGGCACCAAGGGCAACATGGCGGCGGTCTCCGCCGAGGGACAGGGCAACCGCTTCATCGTCATCGCCGTCGAGACCAACGAACCGGTGCCGGTGACCGACCCCGGGGCGGACTGCAAGAAGGTCACCTTCAGCGGGGGCGCGCTGCGCGGTTCGGTCGAATCCGTCGACGCCCCGAAGATCGACGGCGCGCAGACCCTGGGTGTCCACCGCATCCTGCAGACCGTCATCAACGGCCAGCCGCGCACCGGCGAGGTGTACAACTACTCCGCGCACTTCGGCGACTATCAGGTGATCGTCACCGCGAATCCGTTGGTGGTGCCCGACAAACCGGTGGCTCCGGTGAACACCCAACGCGCGGCCGAACTTCTGGTCGCCGGGGTCGGCGCCATCCGCGGCTGAGCTCAGCGCACGTCGCGCGGGCGGAACTGGATGCTGATCCGCGGCCCCTTCGGCGTCGCGGTCTTGGGCACGGCGTGCTCCCAGGTGCGCTGGCACGAACCGCCCATCACCAACAGGTCGCCGTGTTGCTGCGGCAGGCGCAGCGACGGGCCGCCGCCGCGCGGTCGCAGGGCCAGCACCCGGGTGGCGCCCAGGCTGACGATGGCCACCATGGTGTCCTCGGTGCTGCTGCGGCCGACGGTGTCGCCGTGCCAGGCGACGCTGTCGGAGCCGTCGCGGTACAGACACAGGCCGGCGGAGGTGAACGGCTCGCCGAGTTCGCCGGCGTAGATGTCGTTCAGGCGGCGGCGCAGCTTGGTGATCGCCGGGTGCGGCGGCGGTTCGGCGGTCAGGTCGTGGAAGCTGACCAGCCGGGGCACGTCGAGCACGCGGTCGTACATCTGTCTGCGCTCGGCCCGCCAGGGGACGGCCGTCAGCAGTTCGTCGAAGATCGTCTGGGCGTCGTCCACCCAGGATGACCGCAGGTCGACCCAGGCGCCGGCGCCCAGATCGCGGCGCTCGCTGTGCTCGAACAAGGCGCCCTGAACCGTCACCGACACGGACCAAGGTTATCGCACGTGTGTTCGACGATGCTAGAGCTTGGCCGCGCCGGGTCCCTGTCCGGCGAGCACGTCCGCGGGATTGGTCAGCGCGCACGTGCGCAGGCTGAGGCAGCCGCAGCCGATGCAGTCGGCGAGGTTGTCGCGCAGCCGCTGCAGGTGCAGGATCCGCTCGTCGAGGTCCTCCCGCCAGCCGGCCGACAGCTTCGCCCAGTCGCGGGCGGTCGGCACCCGGTCGGTGGGCAGCGTGGCCAGCGCCTCGGCCACCCGGGCCAGCGGAATGCCCAGCCGCTGCGACATCCTGATGAAGGCCACCCGCCGCAGTGTCTCGCGGGCGTAGCGGCGCTGGTTGCCCGAGGTGCGGCGGCTGGTGATCAGGCCCTCGCGCTCGTAGAAGTGCAGTGCCGAGATGGCCACCCCGGCGCGGTGGGCGAGTTCACCGGGCGTCAGCTCGTGCTCGGTCACACCGCAACGATAGTTGAGGTCGGCCGAGCGGCTACCGTGCTAGCTGTGACTGCCACCGTGCTGGGCTCCAACTCCGAGGTCGGAACGCTGCGGGTCGTCATCCTGCACCGGCCCGGCGCCGAGCTGCAGCGGCTGACCCCGCGCAACAACGACAAGCTGCTGTTCGACGGACTGCCGTGGGTGTCACGCGCCCAGGAGGAGCACGACGCATTCGCCGACCTGCTGCGTTCGCGCGGCGTGGAAGTGCTGTTGATGGCCGAACTGCTGACCGAGGCGCTCGCCAGCGGGGCCGCCCGGATCCAGGGGATCGCCGCGGCGGTCGACGCCCGCCGCCTGGGACTGCCGCTGGCGCAGGAGCTTTCGGCTTATCTGCGCGGGCTCGAGCCGGCCGATCTGGCCCATGTGCTCACCGCGGGTATGACCTTCACCGAACTGCCGTCGAGCGCCAAGGCCGACACCTCGCTGGTGCGCCGCATGCATCACGGCGGCGACTTCGTCATCGAGCCGCTGCCCAATCTGCTGTTCACCCGCGACTCGTCGTTCTGGATCGGTCCCCGCGTGGCGATCACGTCGCTGGCGCTGCCCGCCCGGATCCGGGAGACGTCGCTGACCGACATGATCTATGCCCACCATCCGCGCTTCCTCGGGGTGCGGCGGGCCTATGAGTCGCACACCGCGCCGGTCGAGGGCGGCGACGTGCTGCTGCTCGCACCGGGCGTGGTGGCCGTCGGGGTGGGGGAGCGCACCACTCCGGCGGGCGCGGAGGCGTTGGCGCGCAGCCTGTTCGACGACGACCTGGCCCACACCGTGCTGGCGGTGCCCATCGCCCAGGAACGCGCGCAGATGCACCTCGACACCGTGTGCACGATGGTCGACGTCGACGCGGTGGTGATGTACCCGGCCATCCAGGACACGCTGTCGGCCTTCACCATCAAGAAGGCCGCGGGCGGTGTCAAGATCCTCGACGAGGCACCGTTCGTCAAGGCCGCCGCCGAGGCGATGGGGATCGAACGGCTGCGCGTCATCGACACCGGACTGGACCCGGTGACCGCCGAACGCGAGCAGTGGGACGACGGCAACAACACCCTGGCGCTGGCTCCCGGCGTGGTGGTTGCCTACGAGCGCAACGCCGAAACCAATGCGCGGCTGCAGGATTCGGGCATCGAGGTGCTGCCGATCGCGGCGTCCGAGCTCGGTACCGGGCGCGGCGGGCCGCGATGCATGTCGTGCCCGGTCGCCCGGGACCCGCTGTGACCGAACTGCTCATCGACGGGACGCTGGTAACCGGCGGCTCGGGGACCTTCGCCACGGTCAACCCGGCGACCGAGGAGCCGATCGGAACCGCGGCCGACGCCGACACCGCCGACATGGACCGCGCCATCGCCGCGGCCCGCACCGCGTTCGACGACACCGACTGGTCTCGGGACGTCGCGCTGCGGGTGCACTGCCTGCGACAGCTTCGTGACGCGCTGAACGCCGAGATCGAGGAGTTGCGCGCGATCACCGTCGCCGAGGTCGGCGCGCCGATCGCGTTCACCGCCGGACCTCATCTGCAGGGCCCTGTCAACGACCTTGATTTCCCGGCCGGCGTCGCCGAAAACTATTCATGGTCAACGGATCTCGGAATCGCCTCACCGATGGGCATCCCGTCGCACCGTCAACTCCTGCGGGAGCCGTACGGCGTGGTCGGCGCGATCACACCGTTCAACTTTCCGCACCAGCTCAACCTCGCCAAGCTGGGCTCCGCACTGGCGGCAGGCAACACCGTCGTCCTCAAGGCCGCGCCGGAGACGCCCTGGTGTGCCGCCCACGTCGGGCGGATCATCGCCGAACGCACCGACTTCCCGCCCGGCGTGGTCAACATCGTCACCTCCAGCGACCCGCGTCTGGGTGCGGTGCTGAGCCAGGACCCGCGGGTGGACATGGTGTCCTTCACCGGATCCACCGCCACCGGAGCCGCGGTGATGGCCGTCGCCGCCGCGACCATCAAGAAGGTGTTCCTCGAACTCGGCGGCAAGTCGGCGTTCCTGGTGCTCGACGGCGCCGACCTGGAGCGGGCGTGCGGGGCGGCGGCGGTGGCGGTGGCCCGGCACGCCGGGCAGGGCTGCGCGTTCACCACCCGGCTGGTGGTGCCCCGGCACCGCTACGACGACGCCGTCACCGCCGCGGCCGACGCGATGCGCCGCGTCCCGGTCGGCGATCCCACCGACCCGGCCACGGTCTGCGGCCCGCTGATCTCCGCGCGACAACGCGACCGGGTGCAGGGCTATCTCGATCTGGCTGTCGCCGAGGGCGGTTCGTTCGCCTGCGGCGGTGGGCGCCCGGCGGGACTGGACATCGGCTACTACATCGAGCCGACGGTCATCGCGGGACTGACCAACGACGCCCGGGTGGCACGGGAGGAGATCTTCGGCCCGGTCCTGGTCGTGCTGGCCCATGACGGCGACGACGATGCGGTGCGGATCGCCAACGACTCGCCCTACGGGCTCTCGGCCACCGTCTGGGGTCCGCCGGAGCGGGCGGCGCGGGTGGCCGCGCGGCTGCGGACCGGCACGGTCAACGTCAACGGCGGGGTCTGGTACTCGGCCGACGCGCCGTTCGGTGGCTACAAGCACTCCGGCGTCGGCCGCGAGATGGGCCTGGCCGGGTTCTCCGAATACCTGGAGACCAAAGTGATCGCCACCGCCGTGGATTTATAGTGCGGTCATCGTGACATCCCTGCCGTTCGATCCCGACGCGCTGCGCGCCCGCTACGCGCAGGAGCGCGATCGGCGGCTGCGCCCGGACGGGATCGCGCAGTACGTCGAGGTCGCCGGCGAGTTCGCCGGATTCGCCGAGGACCCCTGGTCCGGCCCGCCGCCCGCCAGAGAGCCGCTGACCGACGAGGTGGACGTCGCGGTCATCGGCGCCGGCTTCGGTGGCCTGCTGACCGCGGCGCGCCTGCGCGAGCTCGGAGTCCAGAGCATCCGGCTGATCGACAAGGCCGCCGACGTCGGCGGCACCTGGTACTGGAACCGGTATCCCGGCATCGCCTGTGACGTCGAGTCCTACGTCTACCTGCCGCTGCTCGAGGAGGTCGGGTACATCCCGACCGAGAAGTACGCCAAGGGCCCGGAGATCTTCGCGCACTGCCGGCGCATCGCCGAGCACTACGACCTCTACCGCGACGCATGCCTGCACACCGAGGTCCGCGAGATCCGCTGGGACACAGCGCAGTCACGCTGGATCATCCACACCGACCGCGGCGACGCCATTCGCGCCCGGTTCGTCTCGATGGCCAACGGGTACCTGCAGAAGCCCAAGCTCCCCGGCATTCCCGGCATCTCGTCGTTCCAGGGTCACACCTTCCACACCAGCAGATGGGACTACGACTACACCGGGGCAGACCTGGAGCGGTTGGCCGGCAAGCGAATCGGCATCATCGGCACCGGGGCCACCGCGGTGCAGTGCGTCCCGCACCTGGCCCGCGCGGCCGGTCAGCTGTTCGTGTTCCAGCGCACCCCGTCGTCGGTCGACGTCCGCGACAACCGGCCGACCGATCCGCAGTGGGTGGCCGGGCTGACGCCCGGCTGGCAGCGCCGGCGCATCGAGAACTTCCAGCAACTCACCGCCGGCGGCGACGCCGAGGAGGACCTGGTGGCCGACGCGTGGACCTCGATCGTCAAGACGCTTCTGGTGATGCGGGACGGTGAGCTCGCCGACTTCGCCAAGATGGAGGAGGTCCGCGCCCGGGTCGACGCGATCGTGGCCGATCGCGACACCGCCGAGGCGCTCAAGCCGTGGTACGGCTACTTCTGCAAACGTCCCTGCTTCCACGACGACTACCTGGCAACGTTCAACCGCCCCAACGTGACTCTGGTCGACACCCACGGCCGCGGCGTGCAGTGCATCACCGAACGCGGTGTCGTGGTCGACGGGACCGAATACGAACTGGACTGCCTGATCTTCGCGACCGGCTTCGAGGTGGGCACCGACTACACCCGCCGCACCGGCTTCGAGGTGATCGGCCGAGATGGCATGACTCTCAGCGACACCTGGCGCGACGGGGTGCGCACACTGCACGGCCTGTGCGTTGCCGGCTTCCCCAACCTGTTCGTCGAGAGCATCGCCCAGTCGGGGTTCACCGTGAACTTCCCGTATCTGCTCGACGTGCAGGCGTCGCATGTCGCCTGGGTCATCGCCAGGGCGTTGTCCGACGGTGTGACCGAACTCGAGGCGACGCCGGCCGCCGAGGAGGCCTGGGTGCAGACCGTCATCGTCCGGTCGGCCGGGACCGCCGACCGCGCCCGCTCCTGCACACCGGGCTACTACAACCGTGAGGGTCAGGCGAACGCGACGACCCGGCAGGGCAGCTTCTTCTTCGGCGGCCCAACCGAATACGCGGACATCCTCCGGCACTGGCGAGACGACGGCCGCCTCGACGGGCTCGACATCCGCCGCGGTGACACGGCGTGACGAAGCCCTACGTGATGGGCCGCATCAGGGCGGCCCTGCGCCGCGGCCGCCAGCCGCGGGTGGCCATCATCGGGGCGGGCTTCGGCGGCCTGGCCGCCGCCGTCGCGTTGCGCAGGATCGGCGTGGACGACATCTTCATCATCGAACGCGGCGACGGTGTCGGCGGCACCTGGCGGCAGAACACCTACCCCGGGGCGGCCTGCGACATCCAGAGCCATCTCTATTCGTTCTCCTTCGCCCCCAACCGGAACTGGAGCCGCACGTACGCCCACCAACCGGAGATCCTGGCCTACCTGGAATCGGTCGCCGAGACCTTCGACCTGAACCGGCATCTGCTGACCGACACCAAGGTGTGCAGCGTCCGGTGGAATCCGAAGGTCCAGCAGTGGGACCTCGATCTCGAATCCGTCTCCAGCGGAGGCGGGTTCGGCTTCCCGGCCGACGTGGTGATCAGCGCGGTCGGCCTGTTCGGCGAACCGAAGCTGCCCGACATCTCCGGACTCGACCGCTTCACCGGCCGGGTGATGCACACCTCGCGGTGGGATTCGCGCGCCGCACTGGCGGGCTGCCGGGTGGCCGTCATCGGAACGGGGGCCAGCGCGGTCCAGGTGGTGCCCGAACTGGCCGAGATCGCCGCCGAAGTGACCGTCTTCCAGCGGACTCCGCCGTGGATGGTGCCCAAGGACGACCGCCCGTTCACGGCCGAGGAGCTGGCCCGGTTCCGCCGAAGTCCCTGGGCCGCACGGCGCGAGCGCTGGCGGCTGTGGAAGGAACAGCACGACAACACCGCGCTGCGACTCGACGACCCGCTGGTCGCGGGCAGGCAGGGCATCGCCGAGGAATATCTGCGCCGCCACGTCTCCGACGAGGCGCTGCGGGCGGCGCTGACCCCGGACTACCCGTTCCGCTGCAAGCGGGTGCTGCTTGGCGGTGACTATTACGCTGCGCTGCAACGTGACAACGTCACCCTGGTGAGCGATCCGATCCGGGAGGTCACCGAGACCGCCGTCCGCACCGCCGCGGGCACCGTCGACGTCGACGTCATCGTGCTGGCCACCGGATTTCAGACCAACCACTATCTGTCCGGTATCGATGTGGTCGGCGTGGGTGGGCAGTCGCTGCACGACCGCTGGGGTGAGGACCCGAGTGCCTATCTCGGCGTGGCCGTCACCGGGTTCCCGAACTTCTTCATGTTGTACGGGCCCAACACCAACCAGGGCGGCAACTCGATCGTCTACATCCTGGAGGCCGGTGCCCGCCTGGTGGCCGACGCGGTGGCCCGGATCGCCCGCAGGGGTGGATACCTGGACGTGCGGCCCGAGGCCGAGCGGCGGTTCAACGACGAGATCGGGGCCGAACTGGAACAAACGGTCTGGACCCAGTGCGGCAGCTACTTTCGGGCACCGAGCGGACGGATCGTCACCCAGTGGCCGTACAACGAACTCGCCTACGCCCGGCGCACCTGGCGGCTGCGGCCGAAGGACTGGACGCACGACGGCTACAAGCCCAACGGCCAGGTTCCGATCACGTCGTCGGCCGCCAGGCGGCCCAACTCCTGAGGGCTGAGCCCGAGCGATCCGCCGAGCACATCGTCGTTGTGCTGCCCGAGCAGCGGAGCCGGACTGTCGACGAAGTGGCCGGTGATCGGCGGGCGGGGATAGGGCAGCGGCCCGCACAGCGGGTGGTTCGCGGTCTGGAAGAAGCCGCGTGCCACGAGCGCGGGGTTGTCGATCACGTCGGGCGGTTGCACCACCGGAGCGGCGGGAACGCCCGCATCGAGAAGGGCGTCGACCGAAGGGCGGGGTTGTCGATCACGTCGGGCGGCTGTACCACCGGAGCGGCGGGTATGCCGCTTGAGAAGGGCGTCGACCGTGGCGTGCAATTTCCTGGTGGGTGGGAGTGGCGATGTACGCGGAAGACGATCGGCTTATTGCCGAGCTCGATCGCCGCAAGACTTCGCCCCACATTGGCTGGGTCGCAATCCACGGCGGCAATGGCCGGTTGATCAACAACTTCGCACCCAGCTGGTGGTTTTGTCCATCATCGGAATTGCCGCAATTGTGGGTCGCCGGACAGTCGATGGTCGCCTGCCCGTCGTACGTCGGCATCGCCGCGCGACAAGCGACGGAGACTTCGATGAACAACGGGTGACGCCTTGCTGCGAGGTCGACGCCGACGCGGGCGAGATCGGCGCCGGCGGCACCCTGATACCCAATCGGGCGATTCGTCTCAAGGAAGTGCAAGACGGACTGTCGAAGACTTTGGCGGTCGGTGAGGCGACCGGCTATTTGCAGACGAACGAAGACGTCGATCACCGCATCGACGGAGCGTTTCCATTGGGGTGGCTAGCCGGCACACGTGCCCAAGGTACTCCACCCGACTATCGTTACACGGGTGGCACGCATCCCTCGAGTTGGAACATTACCACGATCCGGTACCCGCCGAATATCCACGAGTACTACCTGCCGGGAATTTTCAACGACCACGGTGCCAACAACCCACTACTGTCGCCCCACCCGGGCGGCGTGAATGGCGCTGAATCTGGATGGTGCTGTCGTCATGGTGCACGACGACGTCGAGTTAAGAGTGTTGAAGCAGCTCGCCACACGAGACGACGGCGCGAACTTGCGGTAATGCTCATTCGTTTCCGCAGTTCCGCCACAAACATGAAAGGGAGGTTGCGATGAAACGATGGTTTTTGCTGTTCCTGGTGCTCGCCGTGCCTGTCGAAGCGACTGGAGCCTGCGTCTGCGTCACGGGCATCATCTACCGGTACCCCAGTGGTGCCGCGATTTGTCAGTGTCGGCGGTACGAAACCCCCGACTGTGTCAATAAACAGTGCAAATTTCCAACGGAATGCAGCGAATACCGGCCGCGCGGACAAACGAGCGTAGAAACTTGTCCTACCTGTCGACCGTATCGATCGATAACGGCAGGCCAGGGACAATTGGTTCCTGGCGTCGCCGGCGAAGCTGCCCAGGAAACGGACAAGAACGAGCGACAATCCGGACCGGTCCAGATCGAAGGGTTGCCTGTAGCTGAAGACTTCGATCCAGTCAAAGAAGAGCGAGTCGGCTCAGGAACCACCGCCACTTCGCTCGGCTTTTTCCTGCTGAAGACAAAGAACAAGATCGCCACAAACATCGAGTCCGATTCGATGGCGCCCGTGCGAAAAGACATTGAAGTCAAGATTTTCCGTGTCGAGCTTCCACAAAATAAGCGAGCCACTACATCGCCTATGAATGCAGACGCGAAACGGCTCCGCCGAAGACCATCGACGCGGACGGCATCACCAACATTCGCTACAATCCGCATGACGGCGATCGAATTTTGATGCTCAAGATAGCGGATGACGATTTGCTCGAGGCGATGGGGGGACGACACGTTTACTTGTTGCGCGGACCGAATTGACCAGGCATTGCGAATGCTATTTGGGAACCGGCTCAACGAAGTCGTGTACGTCGTCTTCGATTTCGAGGCTGGCGTCCGGTTCGGGGGTGAAGTTCCTCCGCGCGCAGCCGAGGACGGGCACTGCGTACTGCGCGGATAGCGGCAGGTTCGTCATTGATTTTCCTGACGATGCGGCCTTTCTTCGTCGGACTTCCGCCATAAAGAAGTGACGAGTCTCGCAAGGTCGCACGGAAAATGTCCGTCTCCGATGCTTGCGCGACGCTCATGGGGGAAGTGGACGTCCACTCCCAGGGCTCGCTGAACATTCCCTTAAATACCCCCGGCTGATCAATGTCGACGCTGGCAAGTATCCGTCGAAACTCCGAGTCGGTTGGCAATCGCTTTCCCGCCTTCTCCGCAAGATAAGTTGCCAGGTAGAAATCGCCGAGAAACGGCTTCTCCGGCTTCAATTCGTAGTACTTCGCGAAACCACTCTCCAGTTCGCCACCTTTCATTTCATGCGTGCCGACCAATAAGCTTTCACCGCTTCCATTCTGCGAGGATGAGATCGCGACGCTTTGCATGTCGCGGAGCTCGTCATTCGACCAGAGCGTCACCGTGTAGAGTCGAATTGTGCCGTCGGGCTGAAGTCTGAAAAATAGGGGTCAGCGCCCCCGGCCTGCCCCTCGTCGCTGCGAGGAACGTGACGAAAGACCTCGTGAAACTTGCCGTTCGGGTGCGCCGCCACCACCAGATAATCACCGGCCGCCAGGCCCATGGAAACAGGACTTTGCCCCCCGTGGACGAGCCGCGTCGGCTCCGGCATTCCGGTGCGATCATTGAGCGGCACGAATACGACTTCGGCCCCTTGCGGCTCGGTGTCCATCACGATGTCGCGGACGTCGGCCGCTGCGCGGTACTCGGCACGTTCGCGGGCTGCAATCATCCCGCGCAGACCAGAAACATGAGCAGCAGGAGCGACACCGCCACCGCCGGTCGCCGCTTGCACCACCTCCAGCACTTTTCCGGCAGTCCCGCCGGCCGGGCCAGGATCGGTTCGCCGGCGAGGAAGCGCTGCAGGTCGTCGGCCAGGTGGATGCGGTTGGGTACCGCCGCGCCGGATCCTTTTCCATCGCCTTGAGGCAAATCGTGGCCAGGTCGCGCGGAACGTCGTGACGAATAGAGCGCGGGTGGACCGGCGGATCGACGCGCGACGGCGCGGAGCACTTCGGTGAGTTCGCCGGAGAATGGCAGCCGGCCAGTAATCATTTCGTAGAGCATCACACCGACCGAGTAGACGTCGCTGCGGCGATCGACGTCGGCGGCTCGCCCGCGGGCCTGTTCGGGCGACATGTACGCGGGCGTGCCCAGCACTTGTCCGGTGGCGGTCATCTCCGCGGCGTCCTTGGTCCACTTGGCGAGCCCGAAGTCGGCAATGTGGGGCTGGTGATCCGCGTCCATCAGCACGTTGGCCGGCTTGAGATCGCGGTGGACGATGCCACGGTTGTGGGCGTAGTGCAAGGCACCGGCAATCGTCGCGCAGAGCTCCGCGACGTTGCGATAGGTCAATGAGGTCGAGTCAAGGTAAGTGCGAAGATCACCGCCCTCGATATATTCGGAGACGATGTAGACCGCATCGGCCGCATGGGCGACTTCGTGGACCGGCACGATGTTCGGGTGCCGCAGTTGGGCCGCCGTGGCGCCCTTCGCGGAGGAAGCGATGGGCCTCCTCGTCGGAAGAGAAGGAATTGCGCGGGATTTTCACCGCGACGTGCCGGTCGAGCTGCGGATCGTAGGCCATCCAGACTTCGCCCACGGCACCGGCGCCGGAAGTGCTTCTCGAGTTGAAACTGCGCAAACGCAGCGCGGCCGCGTTTGCGCTATGGGGACGGCCGGTCGAAATGCACCGTGTCCACCAGCGAATCGAAAGACATTCCGCGGATCTCCTCGGCATGCGTCGGAAACTTGCCCAAATAGAATTCTCGTGGATCCACGCCGGCAGCCGGCGGCCGGAACTCGAACTCCACGTAGAGCAATTCGGTAAACAGCCGACAGCGTTGCGACTCGGCAACGTGCCCCAAGTATTCGCGCAGATCCGCCGGTTGGCCGGTGCGTATCGCCGCCTCAAATTCATCGCAGGTGACGTCGATCAGGTCATCCGACGACAACGCATTGAGTCCAGTCTCACGCGGATCCGTCGGAGCGCCATCGCTCATCTCCTCCCCCCAACGCTTGCGGATCAGGTCGAGTTTTCGTTCGACAGAACGTTTGGCGATTCCCATTTGTTCGGCAATCTCCTGAACTGAATAGCCCTCGATCCGCGCGGTGGCGATACTCCGTAGTTGATCGTCTCGCAACAAGCCCAGCAACCGCTCATGCTCTTCATCCAGCGCGACCAGCAGGTCGGGCGTGGGCGTGGTCCCCACGAGTTGATCCAGGCGAAAACCGATCGACTCCCGGCCGCTGCCGGCGAGATTGGCCTTCGGTCTCGACGTATCCGGCGCCACGTTTCTGGGCCGTTTCGCGGCGGACATGGTCGACGATTTTTCGCCTGGTGATCGCCAGCAGCAGCCACCACAGTTCGTCGCGGTTCTGCAACTCTTGAAATCGCCCCGCTTGGGCACCGCGACACAAGCTGTGAAAGACGCTGTTGACGATATCCTGTTCGTCGGCGAGCTGTCGCGGCGCGTTGTCCAGACGAATGCGGGCGAGCTCGACGAGGCGATCCGAGTACCGATCCCATAGATTCTGCAGAGCGTCGTATTCGCCGCCGCGCAACTGGGACAGCCAAACGGTAACCGACGTAGGAGAAGACATGCCGACACGTGCCGACGCTTGCAAAAAGCCTGCCAGATACCGTTATCATAACAACGGTACCGCGGCGACGCCAATCGCGAGGTGAAGCGTCGCCCAAAGACGCTCGGCGAGAAAGTGCCACGGCAAATGAGAAGAGACTTTGAGGCGCGACGAGGCGTGTGCCAAATACAGAATACCCCCAAGGGGATTCGAACAAGGAGGCATAAATACCAAGGACAGCAACGACTTACACACTTCGCCCGAATTGGGACTTGCACCCAGCCTTGCATTTCCATCCGATTCTGACCCGTTGACGCCGACTTGGCGGCCGTCGTGAGCGCTTGGCCGACGTTGCCGGCCGACGTGCGGCAACGCATCGTGGCGATGGCCAGCGAAGCGACGAACGGGTGACGACACGGCGGGGGGGCCCCACGGGGTCGAGAATCTTTACCACGCCCCCCACCCCAATTGTGCGACGGTGCTGATCTATCTCGTCTGAACCGATTGTGATTTTGGAATCTTAATTATTCCGCTCCTGCATGACCCTGGAAATGGAGAGTGACATAATTGGCCGGAAGACCACGAACGATGGCCCGACGTGTGCAACAGCTTTGGGAGCGGCAACTCCGCCTTGGGCAGAGAGCTACACGACTTGATGCCCCGGCAATACCTTGAACCCACCATGACGCACTCGGCACGTCCTGGCGGAGTGCAGTGGAAGCGACTGGTGAAGCGTGCGAGCATCTTGGCGACTTGATGTACGACCTGGATTTCAAGGCGAGGGAAGCCGAGAAGCGGGCCAAGGCAGTCGAGGCCGCAACGAGATTAAATCCCCTTGTCGATGATCTTTAAGCGTTCCACGATCCACACAACCGCAACGTTCCTACGAGCAGCCGACTTTGAGGATCTTCGGACAGTTTCAAAAACGGTCGGGCCTGTTGAAAAAGAGCACTTTGGTCGGCTTGGATTCGGCTTGATTTTTTGCATTGATTCGGGTCTCTGGAGTCGTTGCGTTCGGAACTCCGCCGTTCTCCAGGAGGGAGGCCGCCATGCAAGGAGTGCATGCATTCGAGCCGAAGGCCAAGGCGAGCATCGACTTGGAGTCGTTCGTCGCCGAGGACCACTTCCTCCGCCGGATCGACCGCATCCTCGACCTGTCATTCGTCCGGGAACTGACGGCTCCGCGCTACGCCGACGGAGCAGGGTCGGCCGTCGATCGATCCGGAAGTCTACTTCCGCATGCAACTGGTGGCGTACTTCTACGGGATCGCGAAGGACCGCCGCCTCTGCGAGGAAGTCCGCTACAACCTCGCCTACCGCTGGTTCTGTCGGCTGTCGCTCGAAGACGACATTCCGGACCACTCGTCGCTCACGCGGATCCGCGACCGCCTCGGCGAAGAGGTCTTCGAGGCCGTGTTCCGCCGGATCGTCGCGCAGTGCCAGCAGAAGGGGTTGGTCAAAGACCCGTGTCGGGTGATGACCGACGCGACGTTGATCGCCGCGGATGCGTCGCTCAACTCGCTCGTGCACAACGACCCCGAACAGGCGCAGCGGGAAGAAGAGGCCCAGCACGAGCGCCGAGGATCGATCGATGGTCGAGCGCAACGCAAGCTATCGAACCAAACCCACCGCAGTCGCACCGACCCCGATGCCACGTTGGCCCAGAAGCAGGGAACCCCGCGGCAACTCAAGTATAAAGTGCATCAGACGATCGACGCCGACAGCCGGGTGATTTTAGATACGGAGGTCACGACGGGAGCGCGGCACGACAATCAACCCTACCTCGCACAGCTCCAGCGAGTGAAAGATCAGCACCAGGTCACGATTTACGAAGCGACCGCCGATCGCGGCTATGGCTCGGCGGCCATCATTCGCACGCTGCAGGAGCAAGCAGTAACCCCTTACATTCCTCTGTGGAGCGGCCGTGTTGGAAACGGCAAGTACCTGAAGTCAGAGTTAGTTTACGAGCGGGAACACGATCGCTTTCGTTGCCCGGCTGGCAAGTACCTGACGCCCAACCCGGCCATCTGCGGCAACCACAAGCGATACGTCAGTTCCTCGGAAGACTGCCGTGCTTGCTCGCTGGCGTCGACATGTCCTGCGAAGCGGCGCACGAGTACGTCGCACCAGCGTCTGGTGAAGAGGAGTCTCGACCAAGACCTGTTCGAGGAGGTGCTGGCATACATGCAAGAATCGACTTTCATCGAACGAGCGTCCGAGCGGATGTGGAAGTGTGAGGGGTTGTTCGCCGAGTCGAAGCAATACCACTGCCTCGCGCGAGCGAAGTACCGCGGGCGTTCCAAAGTGCAGATCCAGGCCTACCTCTGCGCGATCGTGCAGAACCTCAAGCGCCTGCTCTTCCCACTTTATTGCTGGCTGTTAGCGCATCGCTGGTCTTATTCGACCAACACCGCGCCTGCATTGCCATCCAACCAATCTCGCCCAACAACCAACTGCTAAACCAAAAATCCATTCGCACTTTTTCAACAGGCCCGATGGTTTGATGGGCCATCCGTTGCGGCCAGCACGATCCGAAGTCTCATTCCTAGAAAAGGGATGAGTTTCCGGCACGCGCCGAATGTGTCAGAAAAGGGGTGGTTTGATAGCGCATCCGAGATTAGGTGAGCTGACCACACGGCAGATGTAACGGCCAAGCTCAACTGCCCGGCCCGCCTCGGGGAGCCTTGAAGTCCCAGAAAGCAACATGGCGGGCCGGGTCAGCTGCAGCGGATGGTTCGGCGGTCTCCCACGGCCGTCGCGCCAACGGGGACCCTCGGGCGGGACCGGCGACCAGACGCATCACCCCGTGCCCCAGGACCACCATCACGACGTAGGTCGCGGCGATCGCCAGGACGGGTGCGACCCCTGGCCCGTAGGCGCCCCACTCCGGGAACCTCGCCATGTACCAGTAGTCCCGCGGCGGGCCGATGACCGCCGCGACGATCACTACCACCGCCAGCCCGCGCCAGCCGAACCGGCGGGCGATCCGCCAGGTGATGAGGTAGATGAACGCACACAGGGCGAAGTCGATCAGCAGTAGCGTCAGGAAGTACGGCTCCCAGGTGATCGCCATGTGCCACCATCCCACCTCCTCACCGAGGGCGATGATGCCCAGGGCCACCACACCGAAGGCTACCCCGCCAGCCAGGGCCCCCGCGATGCGCCGCGCCGTCGCGCGCGTGAAGAAGGCGACAACGACCAAGACGGCCAGGTACAAGCAGTTAAACAAGTGGATTTGCTGCGTCGTCATGTGCCCTCCGCGTCGCCGAACGACCCAGCTCACCTGCCTGGGCCGGATCAGGTGGCTACGTAGTACCAGAAACCAATCGTGCGGCCCCGGTCAGGTGCAGCGCCTGGTTCGGCAGCATCATGGTCAACCAATTCGCTTCTCCTGCAGCTCGGCAAGCTGCTTTCTTAGCTCACGAATCTCACCCTGCATCTGGGACGTGACTGCTCCCACGAAGAAAAAGCACATCGGCAGGAACGCGAAGAAGGTGGGACGCCACCAACCTGCATCCGATCCAACCGATGCAAATAGTGCGATGAGTGAGATGAAGGCGCAGAATGCCGCCGGGATCCAATGTCTGACCGTTTGTCTCATGAAACGTCCATCCGTTGTTTGGTGTGAAGAATCTCGTCGTGATGCTCAATGCCGCCGAACAGGCATTCGACCGCCGAAGTGCGGTAAAACATGACCGCAGTTTCGCGGCCGAACATGTCGGCGTCAATCTTGACGCGTCATGATGAGGGTGAGGCTCACCGAATGGTGTTCAGCAGGGGTCGGTTTTTGACGAGTGTCACCCTTTAACGTGTTTACGATTCTGTCGCGGGATGGCCAGAGAACATCAAGAGCACACGTATCACCATTCTGCAAGTACCAACGCCAGCGGTGTGTCGATTAGACTCTGCGTTTCCTGCTCGTCGATTTTGCGTTGGTTGTCCTCGCGTGAGTTGTCAGCCTCGGAAGCGTTTTGTTGTGAAGCTCGCCCGACGCGGTCAACTGCCAGCAAAAGCAGATCGTTGCCGATGGGCTCGGTGACCAGGGATCTATGGAGTTGTCCCTTTGTCCAAAAGACCGAATCTTGACAGCCGGATAAAGTATTGAACACGGCGAAGCTCGCCAATTGTGCGGCAGCCGGTTTCAGCTCGGTTCTAACCGCAATCTCATCCGTGGTCAGTGGGATGATCGATTCGCTAGCCTGATTCACTATCGCGTTTAACGCCGGTGCCGCTGCACCGCTGCCGGCGCCTGGCGCCGGCACGGTCTCTCCGAAATGCGCCTTCCAGATGTCGTAGTCGGCTTGGTCGGTGACGCCGGCGCTCGCGCCAGTGTTGTCGCCGTTGGCACGTAAATCGGTCGTGCTGCCGAGTGTATCGCGCCAGACGGTGTAGTCGGCGGCATCGACGGTGCCGTTGAAGTTGTAGTCGCCGGGCAGTGTGCTGAATTTCAGGATGGTGATCGAATTTGCTGGGAAAGTGTAGTCAAAACTGGTGTCGAGGCCGGAGACGACGAACGTCGTTGGCACGATATTGGTAGGGTTGGAGATGGAATTGGTGGCGGAGCCCGATGTGCCGGTGAGAACTGTCGCGATTGCCGCCGAGGAAACCGTTGTGGCGCCCGTGAGGTTGAACGTAGCTGGCTTCGCCGTTCCCAGCGTGTTGACGGCCGTCAGGTAATATGTCGAGCCGGTCCGTGTTACCAAAACTTGGAGACCGGCTGCGCCGATCGCCGTATCGGGCACAACGTTTGTGCCGTGGTTGTGAGCCAGCATGACTTGGGCGTAGTAACTTGGCGAGCCGTAGCTAGAGGTGCCGTTGAAGCCGATCAAGTCTGGCACCCATTGGATGCCATTGACGTTGGCCCAGATCGGCGCGTACGACGACATGGTCACGAGGTCGGAGTTGCTGCTCGAGCCCCAAAAGCCAACTGGCGTCGCCGAGCGCCGAGGCCAAGTCATTGGTCGGCGAACCTTCGAGCGAGGCATATTCACCGATGAAGACTTTGTTCGCGCCGCGGGTCGCGTTGTTATAGAACCCCGAGTTCGACGCGAACCACGATGGGCTGTTATAGAAATGGTCGTCGAGGACGTCGTAGGGTTTGCCACCCGTGCTCGAGCTGGTGGCGATGATCTTAAGCGACGGGAAGGCGGCACGAATGGCGTTGTAGAAGAGCGGGTAGCGCGTGGAGTAGGTCGACGAGGCGCCATCTTCGTTGCCGACTTCGACGAAGTTGACGTCGTACGGATCCGGGTGGCCATTTGCCGCGCGGAGGGCTCCCCACGAGGTGGAAACCGGATCGAGCACGTAGTGGAGTTCATTGATGGCATCGGTGACGTCGGCAGTGAGCGTTGAGCCGGTGTCCGATGATCCGTTGAGCGTGTAGCCGGCGTAGACGGCGAGGATTGGCTCGGCGCCAACTTCCTCGGCCATTTGGAGGTATTCGTCAAGGCCCATACCGTCGGTGGACCAATAGCCCCAGGCCGAATTGTAGTGCCCGGGTCGATTCTCGACTGGCCCGATGGTTTGGGACCACTGGAATCGATCGGCGTAAACGTTGCCTTCGAGGTAGTTGCCGCCTGGCACGCGGAAGATGGCAGGTGCGAGGTCCGCGAGCTTCTGCATCAGATCGGCGCGGAGGTGGTTCGGGGCATCTTTGTACGAGGGCGGATAGAGGTAGGTGGCGCCGAACCAGATGGTCGCACCGTTGGCGGTGGGGCTGTTCGTCGAGATGACAAACCGATTCGTCGGAGGCGGTGGGCGTGGCCGCGTCGGTGGTTAGCGTTGACCGTGTATTTGGCCCACGACGTGGTAATCGCGGGGATCGTTGCGGTCGCGTAGACTGTGCCGCCTGTCGACTCCAGGTTCACGGTGAGCGGGCCGGTGAAACCGGCGCTGGCCTTGGCGTAGAAGATCGACGGTGTACGCGGTGGGGGAGCGACCGCCACGCCGAAGTAGCCGGAGTTGGAGATGCCGGCGCGGGCCGAGGCGGAGACGCCGGAGTTGATCGTGAGCTTGCCGGACCTGCGTCAGGGCGGCGGTCGGGCCGGTGGTCGTGTCGGAAGCGAGAGCGTGACGAGCCACGCCGGCTGCCCGCAACGGCCGCCCAAGCTGTCTCAGAGCGTTTGTCGAATCGTTGAAGCCGCTGTTGCGGATCTCGTTGTTGTAGATGCCGCCTTCACCGCCGTAGTTGATGTCTTCCATGAAGGCGCCGAACAGGTCCGGCGAAACGGTGACGCCGGTGGTGCCCGTCGCAATGTTGACGGTGGCGCGCCGTCGGTGCCGATGAATGCGGCGGCTCCGGCAGCTGAGCGGCGAGTTGAAGAAGCGGACCTCGTCGATATCGCCGCTGGCAAAGTCGGTGCGCAGGCCGTTGAACTTGCCGCCGCCGATGACGGTCGCGCCGGTGGCCTGCCAGCCGCCGC
>CAWBAL010000036.1:0-10223 GCA_963786695.1 uncultured Actinomycetota bacterium | reverse complement strand
CCGAGGTCGTCGAGCACCTGATATGCGGCGTTGTAGCCGGGGATGAAGGTGATGCCGGGGCCGCCGTGGCAGCCGGCGCCGCCGAGGTAGAGCCCGTCGATGCCGATCGGCAGGTCGCGGAAGCCCTTGGGCCCGGGTCGGTTCGGGCCCATCAGGTCCGGGTGCAGCAGCCCGTGGCAGAAGTCGCCGGCGGGGGCGCCGAACATGGTGTTCATGTGGTACGGCGCGAAGGTGATGTGGCGGATCTGGATGTCCTTGAAGTTGGGGGCGTATCGGCTGATCTTGTCGACGACCCGGTCGGCCATCTCGTTCTTCAGGTGGCCGTGTTGGTCGCGCGGGGTTTCCACCGGGAAGGCGTAGGCGTAGGCGCTGGCGGCGTGCATGCCGGGCGGCGCCATGCTCGGGTCGTGCACCGACGGGATCTGCATGCCCAGCGACGGGTTGTCGGGGACGATGCCGCGGCACGCGTTCTCCCATTGCCGTTGCTGCTCTTCGGGGGAGCCGAAGATGCCGACGGACGGCTGCATGCCGGGCTCGTTGAGGAAGTCGTACGGCGGGGCGAATTCGGGCAGCCCGTCCAGCGCGAAGTGCATCTGGACGAAGGAGGCGCGGTGGTCGCGCCCTTGCAGTCGGGCGGCCAGTTCGGCCGAGAGGTGATCGGCGCCAACGAGTTCGGTGAGGGTGGTGTCGGGTGAGAGGTTGGAGACGACGACGGGCGCGGTGATGACCTCGCCGTCGCGGCAGCGGACACCGGTGACCTTGTTGCCGTCGACGAGGATCTGCTCGACCTTGGTGCGGTAGCGGATCTCGCCGCCGCGGCTCTCGAACATCTCGCGCAGGTGCTCGGTGAGCGCGCCGATGCCGCCCTCGAGTTTGGTCATCATCTGCCCGCCCTCGTCGGGGACGGCGAGGGCGAAGGCCAGGCAGGTCGCGCTGCCGGGGGTGTAGGGCCCGCGGTAGGTGGAGTTGATGGCGAGGAACGCGAGCATGCCGCGCATGACGGCGTGCTTCTCCTTGTTCGGCAGGTAGCGGTCGATGACGTCCATCGCCGAGCCGAACAGTGTCTCGTGGATGGCGCGGCGCTCGGATTCGTTTGTGGCGCAGGCGTACATCTCGTCGATGGTCTTGGGTGGCTTGCGCACGTCGAAGCGGCCGAGCGCGCGTGGCGGGGCCCTGGCTCCAGGCGATGAGTTCGGCCATGCCCATGACGGCGTCGTTGCCGTGCTTCTCGGAGAGGTGGGTCATGAGTTCCATGGGGTCGCGGTAGAAGATCATCGCTTCTTCGCCGGCCTCGCCGATGTTGACCGACATGACGTCGGCGTCGACGGTGGGCAGGGTGTCCAGGCCGAGGTCCTTGGTGATCTCGCTGGGGGTGGGGAACTGCACCGACCCGGCGATCTCGTAGCGGAAGCCGTCGATCAGCTCGACGGTGGCGGCCATGCCGCCGGCGTAGGTGTTGGCCTCGAGGCAGAGGGTGCGCAGTCCGGCGCGTTGGAGCAGCGCGGCGGCGGTCAATCCGTTGTGTCCGGCGCCGACGACGATCGCGTCATAGTCACTCATGGATCGGCACTTTATGTCAGTACTGACGCAATTGTGTCGGTACTGACAAATTTCTGGGATACGATCGTCGGCACCATGGCCATGCCCGTCAACCTGCACCAGCAGCGTCGCCAGGCGACGCACGAGGCGCTGCGGCGAGTAGCGCTGGAGCGGTTCGCGCGGGACGGGTTCGCCAATGTGACGGTGACGCAGCTGGCCGCGGAGGCCGGCGTCACCGAGCGCACGTTCTTCCGGCACTTCCCGACCAAGGAAGCGGTGCTGTTCGGCGACTACGAGACGCATCTGGAGTGGCTGGCCGAGGCGCTCGCGAAACGGCCGCCGGATGAGTCGCTGTTCGACGCGGTGCTGGCGAGCGTGGTGAGCTTCCCGCACGACCTGGAGGTGGTGCGCCAGGCGGCGCTGGTGCGGGCGGAGCTGATCGGCGGAGAGCGGGCCGCGGGTCACCTGCGGGTGGTGCAGGCGTCGTTCGCGGCGGTGATCACCGAGTTCGTCCGGTCGCGCTACCCCGACGTGCCCGACATCGACCTGAAGGCGGAAGTGGCGGGTGCCGCGCTGGCGGCGGCACTTGTTGTGGCGGTGGAGAATTGGGGCCGCGGCGGCTGCACCGGCGACCTCGGCCAGATCGTCGCGGACAGTGTGAATCTGGTGCGGTCGGGACTCGCACCGCTGCGCTGAAATGGACTACCGCGGGCCGGTTTCCTCTCGTCGGCAAATGGCGTTCGTGCGAGCTGAGGGCGGGATTCGAACCCGCGTATTCAGCTTGGGAAGCACCGTTCCGTCATGAAGCGCCCGCTGCCGAGAAAGAGGTCCGCCAGCTGACCGCCTCGCAGCGATCCACCATCCGAAGGGGCATTCGCGACGCTCTCGCAGACCAACCGACCGGCCCGACATTGCGCAAGGTATGTGACTCCTACCAGCAGAAATACGGACTATCCCACAATGCCCTTCAACACCTTATAGATGGGGAGTTGGAGGCATTGCTCGAACCCGACCATCTCACCACCAGCCAACAGTCAAGGTTTCGGAGGGACTTTCGCAACGCCAAATCGATCGCCGACAATTCAGCGCGCGACCGGGCGATTGAAGAGGTCTGTCGACGATACGAGGCTTTGTACGGCCTTTCGCGAGTGACTCGTCGGGGGCGATTGTCGGCCCGGAGTGCGATAGTGTCCGCCGAGATGCCGAATCAGTTGGAGTAAAGCCCCGAGTGCCTGTCGTGACCTCTCCGCCAGAACCAGGCCAGGTAGTCGAAGTTCGCGGGTCGACGTGGGCGGTGGCGAACGTCCAGGCGCAAGGACTGCCGCGCAGCCCGGCCGACGAAGCGACCGCTCACCTGAACCACGTCGTGGACCTGCAGTCACTGGACGAGGACCGGCTCGGCGAACAGCTGTCGGTGGTCTGGGAGCTGGAGGTCGGCCAGACCGTCACCCCGGCACAGGGGCTGCCGGAGCACGATCTACCCGGAGGGTTTCGACGACCCGGTGACCTTGGCGGGGTTCGTCGACGCCATGCGATGGGGTGCGGTGACCTCGGCGGACCCGAACCGCTACCAGGCGCCGTTCTGGTCCGGTGTCGTTGTCGAGGCCTACCAGCTCGAGCCGCTGCGCCGCGCTCTTGCCAGCCCGCGCGCCAACCTGCTGCTGGCCGACGACGTCGGCCTGGGCAAGACCATCGAGGCGGGCCTGGTCCTGCAGGAACTGTTCCTGCGGCACCGGGCACGCACCGCGGTGATCGTCTGCCCGCCCAGCCTGGCGCTGAAGTGGCAGGACGAGATGCGCGACAAGTTCGGGCTGCAGTTCACGATCGTCAACAGCGAGCTGATGGCGCAGGTGCGTCGCAGCTCACGGCCTGCATGCGAACCCGTTCCTGCTGTATCCGCGGGTGATCGTCAGCATGGCGTGGCTACCGCAGGTGCGCGCACAACGGCTCCTGCGGGACGTGTACGCCCAGTCCACGAGCCCCAAGTCGGGTAAGCGGTTCGCCTTCGACGTGCTTGATCGTCGACGAGGCTCATCATGTCGCGCCGGCGAGCCCGTCGGCAGTGGCCAGTGGCCGCGGCTACGCGGTGGACACCCAGCGCACCGTCGCGGTGCGCCAGCTCGCGGACAAGTGTGAGCACCGGCTGTTCCTGAGCGCGACCCCGCACAACGGTCACCCGGAGTCGTTCACCGCGCTGATGGAGATGATCGACCCGCGCCGGTTCTCCCGCGGGGCGATCTTGGATTCGAAGGCGCTGAAGGAAGTCACGGTCCGCCGGCTCAAGAGCGACCTGAAAGCGCAAGGGGTTCAAGGACCGAAAGGTCAAGGCGCTGCCGTTCACGCCGGACGACAGCGAGCAGGAGATGTTTTCGCTGCTCGATGAGATCGTCACCCGCAGCGCCAAGCAGAACGGCACCAAGCCCGGCGGCGACATCGTGGCGATGCTGCTCAAGAAGCGCTTCCTATCGAGCCCGTTCTCGTTCGGCATGACGCTCAGCCACTACCTGAGTTCCAAGGCAGGTCGAGGGCTCAGCGACGACGACTACGACGACATCTTCGGTGAGGGCCAGTCCGACGAAGAGGAGGGCCTGTGGGAGCACGACGAAGCTGAGCGCCTCCGCGAGTCGAAGGTGTCCGATCCGCTGAGCGCGGCCGAACCCGGGTCAGCTGGACAAGCTCGCGCAGTGGGGGCTGGGCTATGAAAGCCGCCCCGACTCTCGGCTCGAAGCGTTGCTCAGATTCCTGGATGCGGTGTGCCGCCCGGACGGTCAGCCACTGGACCAACGAACGGGTCGTCGTGTTCACCGAGTACGCCCACACCGTCGACTGGCTTGCAGCGGGTGCTCACCCAGCGCGGGTACGGCGACCGGTTGGCGGTGATCGAGGGATCCACCCCAACCGAGGAACGCGAGTACATCCGCTCGCAGTTCACCGCGGACCCGTCCAAGGAACAGGTGCGGGTGCTGCTGGCCACCGATGCCGCCGGTGAGGGCATCGATCTTCAAACGCACTGTCACCGGCTGGTGAACTTCGACATCCCGTTCAACCCGTCACGGCTGGAGCAGCGCATCGGCCGCATCGACCGCTACGGCCAGACCGAGGAACCCCAGGTCTTTCACTTCGTGCCCGACACCACTTCGTCGACCTACGCCGCAGATGCGGATTTCATGGCCCGGATCGCCAAGAAGGTCGCGCAGGTCGAGCAGGACCTCGGCTCGGTCAACCAGGTGATCGGCGAGGAAATCCAGCAGCACTTCGCCCGCCGCGCACCGGCCAAACGCAAGAGCAAAGGTGTCGACGCCAACGAGGTGATCAACACCGCACTGGCCGGCGAGCATGGAACTCAACGCCCGGCTTACCCAGCTCGAGCAGGGCTACGACGAATCGCGCTCCGACCTTCACCTGGAGCCAGCGCAACCTGCGTCGGGTGGTCGATACCGCGCTGCGGATCAATCACCAGTCACCGCTGATTCCGGTCGGCGACGAGGACACCGACGCCGAGGTATTCGAGATGCCGACGCTGACCTCCGGATGGCATGACTCCCTGCAAGGGCCTGGACACCCGGCTCGAATCCCGGTGTGCTACGCCCGATCACCTTCGATCCCGTTGCAGCCCAAGGCCGCAGCGATCTGGTCTATGTTCACCTCGGCCACCCGATCGTGCAGAAGTCGCAGCGGCTATTGCGCAGCTCGTTGTGGAGCGTCGACTGCACCGCTGAACCGGGTGACGGCCGTGGTGGTCGACGACCTGGCGGAGTCGTTCGTCGCGGCCGTGACTCGCATGGTGCTCGTCGGCCGCGGTGGGCTGCGCCTGCACGAGGAAGTCTTTCTTGCCGGTGTTCGGCTGAAGGGTCGGCGCGCGATGGCAGAGGAGAAGGCCGAGGCCTTCCTCGACCAGGCGCTGGACGGCGACGATCTGCGCCTTGCCAGTAAACGCGTACTAGCACTGTTGTGTGACATGTGGAACGTCCCGGATGCTCCGTTGCGCGCCCGGCTGGAGGAGTCCATGAAGGCGCGGGCGGCCCGCCGACACGAGCTCGGTGATGGGGCAGCTGGTTCAGCGGCAAGACTCCGATACGCAGCGGGCGCACGATATCTTCGCGGCGTTTCGGGCGAACCTGCGCGACTCGCTGGCTCGTCTGCGTTCCGAGGAGGCCGAGGCCGAGGCGATGCTCTGGCCCGACGATCAGCAGAAGCAGCGCCGGCGTGACATCGAAGCGATGCGAGCGTCGGCTCGACGAGCTCGACGACGAAGAGGCCCGCGAAATCGAGGCGATCACCGAACGGTATGCGGAGGTGAAGCCGCACACCACCGCGGCCGCTGTGGTGTTCGCGCTGACCCATGAGGACGCCAAGGGAGGGCTGACCTGATGGCCCGGCAAGCACGCCGCCCATCGGTTGCCAAGTGCCTCGGAGTTGCACCGCGCACTGGCTGGAACTCGTCGACACCGACGGTCCGTTCCTGGCCATTCCACCGCTGAAACGTGTATGGCCGCAGGGCATGCCGAGCCTTCCGGACGAACGCAAAGAGGCTTTGGTCGACGCGCGCAAGGACTTCGAGGCCGCCTGGGAGACGTTGGATCGCGCCGCCGACCAGGTGGCCGCAGTCGATGCGTATCGGGTCGCCCGCGACAAGTGGGTCGAAACGGTCTGCGGGACGTGGCCGGATGGGCCGAATCGCTGTCGTGGGGTGACAGTGCCCGGTGTGCAGGCTCAGTCGCCCAACCGGGTAGTCACCGTCACCGCGCAGGCTGCCCTCACCGGACCCGACGGCATCGGCGCCTTGGTGCATGTGGTGGACCCGGTGGAGTCGCTGCGCCAGACCCCGAACGATCTGTGGGCCGCGACGCCGGTCGACCGGATGGAAGCGCTTGCTGCGCGACAACAACGTCGAGATCGGCATCGTCACCGACGGTCGCTGGTGGGGGCTGGTGTGCGCCCGGCCGGGCAGCATGGCCGCATCCGGCGTCGTCGACGCGCTGACCTGGATCGAGGAGCCGCGAACCCGGGACGCGTTCCTGACCATCATCGGCCGCCAGTACATCATCGGCGGTGATCCCGCCGAGCGCCTCCCGGCGTTGTTCGAGGAGTCCGTCACCGCTGCCGAAGAGATCACCGAAGCCCTCGGCGCTCAGGTGCGGCGCGCGGTCGAACTGCTCATCCAGTCGTTCTCCGAATCCGCGCTGGACGCCAAGCGGCGCGGCGTGCCTGACCCGCTGCCGGCCGACACCCATCAGACCTATGAGGCCGCGGTCACGATCATGATGCGGATCGTGTTCCTGCTGTTCGCCGAGGAGCGCGGGCTGCTGCCGTCAGGAGAGCTGTTCGAGCAGGGCTACGGCATCTCCCGCGAACTGGACCGGCTGCAGGCACGCGAAGACCGAGGAAAGCGAGGAAGCGCTCGACGCCACCTCGTTGACCTGGCACCGGCTGCTGGCCACCAGCCAGGCGCTCTACCGGGGCGCGTCCTTCGAGAACATGCGGATGCCTGCCTACGGCGGCTCGCTGTTCGACCCGGCGCGGTTCGCGTTCCTCACCGCGACCACCGAGCACGGCACCCTCGCGCTCACCGTCTCCGACCGGGTGATGCTGCACGTGCTGCGCTCGGTTCAGCAGGCCGTGCTTCGAGGTGGCGATGCACGCCGTATCTCGTTCCGCGACATCGACGTCGAACAGATCGGCTACATCTACGAGGGTCTGCTCGGCTACACCGCCATCACGGTCGACGAGCCCTACCTCGGCCTGCGCGGCACCCAGGGTGAAGAACCCGAGATCCCGCTGTCGATCCTCGAAGATCTCGCCGCAGCCAACCGCTGACCCGAAGAAGCTCGCCGCCAGCAATCCGTGACTGGGTCGAGAAAGACCAGCCGGCGGCGAAGCCACAGTCGGCCGCCGCGATCGCCAAAGCCATTGGTGCCGAGGTCGAACCGAGTGTCATCAGCGCGCTGACCCAAGCTGTCGGCGACGACACCGCGCTTCGTGAGCGGGCACTGCCATGGCTGGGCCTGGTGCGCCTGGATCTGCGCGGTCAGCCCGTTGGTCGTGGTCGAGGGCGGACTGATGGTCAAGGAGACCCCGTCCCGCAGGAACTCCGGCACCCACTACACGCCGAAGTCGCTGGCGGAAGAAGTCGTCCTGCATGCCCTGCAACCGCTGTGCTACTCACCCGGCCCGTACCAGACCGCCGACGAATCACAGTGGAAGCTCAAGTCCTCCGACGACATCCTGAGCCTGAAGGTCGCCGACATCGCCTGCGGCTCAGGAGCATTCCTGGTCGGCGGCGGCGCGCTATCTCGCCGACCGCGTGGTCGAGGCCTGGATCGCCGAAGACCCCGCGAACGCCCAGCGCCGCGACCTGCACCTGCGGGCGATCCGCGAGGTCGTCGCCAACTGCCTCTACGGCGCCGACATCAACGACATGGCCGTCGAGATGTGCAAGCTCTCACTGTGGCTGGTCTCGCTCGACCGCGACCTGCCGTTCTCGTTCGTCGACGACAAGATCTTCCTCGGCAACTCCCTGCTCGGCCTGACCAGTCTCGACCAGCTCCGCAAGCTGCACATCGACCCGGCGAGTCGGCCAGCCGGGGACATGTTCGACATCTTCGACGTCGACATCGACGCGATCATCCGCAAGGCCGTCGAACTGCGCCGCAAGCTCGCCACCGAGATCGACGAAAACGACCCGGCCCGCAACAGCGCCGCCAAACACCGGCAACTGGGCGAGCTGCGGCGAGTGACCGCCGAACTGCGCAAGATCGCCGACGGGGTCGTGGCTGCCGGCCTTCGACTCGGCGGGAACCCCGGCCGGGCACTCGACGAGGCATACGAGAACCTGCGCAGCGCCGTCAAAGCCGCACACCCCGACTCCGGCCAACCCGACCCATCGCATCTCGACGTCGATCATTGACCGTGGACTTACCCCAGAAGTTCCCACCGACTACCGGCGATGGCAGCCACTCCACTGGGTCATCGAAGCGCCCGACGTGATCGCCGAACGCGGCGGCTTCGACGCAATCATCGGAAACCCGCCGTTCCTTGGCGGGCAAGAAGCTTACGGGTGCGTTTGGGACGAACATTCGCGACTGGCTTGTCAACGTTCTTGCCGCGGGCACGAAGGGAAGCGCCGACCAGGTGGCCTACTTCTTCCTGCGCGCGCAGTCCCTGCTGTCCTCTCGCGGAACGTTGGGACTCATCGCCACCAACACCATCGCCCAAGGCGACACCCGGGAGGTCGGGCTCGACCAAATGGTCGAAGCGGGATTCACGATCACACGTGCCATCCAGAGCCGGTCATGGCCTGCATCGACTGTCAACCTGGAGTTCGCAGCAGTATGGGGCAGTCGTCGGGCGAGTGGCGGACGACGTGCCGCGCATCAGTGATGACGAGCCGGTAAAGCGAATCACCACACTCCTCGAACCCGGTGGGCGCGGTCGAAGGCAACCCGGTACGGCTCAACGAGAACGCGAAGATCGCCTTCCACGGCTGCACTGTGCTTGGCATGGGCTTCATCCTTGAACCCGCAGAAGCGACACGCATGGATCGCCGAAAGCCCACGCAATGCTGAAGTCTCTGTTTCCGTACCTCAACGGTGAGGATCTGAACTCGCGACCCGATTGCTCCGCCTCGCGATGGGTGATCGACTTCAATCAGCGCAGCCTTGCAGAAGCGCGCTCCTACAAGCGACCTATGGCACGTGTGGAGGAACGGGTCAAGCCCGAACGGGAGCAGAATCGGAGCAACCAAAGCCGAGAGGCCTGGTGGCGCTATGAAAGGTCTCGTCCTGAAATGCGCAAGGCGATAGCTGAGCTCGATGAAGTCCTAGTCTGGCTATGTCAACTTGAAGTGGCCCCAGGGGGACGGTTCGAAGTGGCCCCATGTGATTTCAAGCTGAACAGTCGAGTTGGCCCGAGGCTCGCGGCGAATGGGGATTAGGCTCGGCTGTCATGGTGCAGGAGCCTGGGGTCGGTCGTTTTCAGGGTCTTGATGCTGGGCGATGCGGTGGAGCTGGGCGAGTTGCTTGCGTTCATCAGCGACTTGGCTGGCCAGCGACCCGAACCGGTTGGATGCGTCGTTGTATGAGTTCGTCGAGCGTGCCGGACTATGTCGGCCGGGTGTGCACAGCGAGGAACTGCGCGCTGAGGTGAACCGTTTCGCTGGCATGTTGTTGGGCTATGCGGTAAACGGTGAGGAACTTTGACCGTGAAGCCTCGCCTCGCTGTCAATGACGTTGGAGTACAAGGTTGTTCATCGCTTGTGCGTGGTGGTGGTCGCGGTGGAGGCTTTCGGCGTCGCCTTGATGGTGCGGGCGTGGGCGAGCCGGTCGGAGGTGGTGCCGGTTTCGATGATCTGGCCGGCGAACGTCAACCTGTCGACGATGGCGGCGCATAGCCGCGGATCGAGGTGAATGTCTTTGTCCAGGAAGAGAATGGCTCGTTAGAGGCGATCGCGATGGCTGAGCGTTCTTCGCGTTCGGTGAGAACTTGAAACAACAGTTCCGCACCACGCCGGTCCAGTTGAAGGTATCCCAGTTCATCAACCAGGATCAGATCGACGCGGCCGTAGCGGTTGATCAGCTTGGTCAGCTGCTTGTCGTCGGCGGCCTCGACCAGTTCGTTGACTAGCTTGGAGGCTAGGGTGTAGCGGACTCGGTAGCCGGCTTCGGCGGCCAGGGTGCCTAAGGCGA